>NZ_MEDO01000014.1 GCF_001724815.1 Arenimonas sp. SCN 70-307
AAGGTCATCAAACGGGTGGCCTACGGCTACCGCGATGACGCCTACTTCTTCTTGAAGATCCGGGCGGCCTTCCCCGGACTTGGGTGAAGAGCCAAAAAATAGGGGGACGGGTGCAATTTGGTGGAGCCAAATTGCACCCGTCCCCGATTTACCGCCGGATCAGAAGCTGAACTGCGTGCGCACCGCGTACTGGCCGGTCTCGTCGCCGGTCAGCTCGTTGTCGCCCTGGGTGTAGTTGAACATCAGGCGCAGGTTCGGGTTGATGTAGTAATTCACGCCCAGCAGCCAGGACGAAGCCTCGAGGCCGGAGACATCCTTGTTCTCGATCTGGTCGTAGCGCGCGGTCAGCTCCCACAGGCCGGTGTCGGCGACGCGGGGCGAACCAAACACGCCGGTGGCCGGCTTGTAGGCCTTGCGGCCGCCGTTGAGCATCACGCTGCCCTGCAGGTAGAAGGTCTCCACGTCCTGGTCGGGGCCGGCGAGCTGGCCGAACTGGGCGCGCACGTACTCGGACTGGAAGAAGGCGGGGCCGTAGAGGCCGGCGAGCTCGAGGCCGTAGCTGGTGACCTGGTCGCCGCTGATGCCCGGGGTGTTGGCGATGGTCAGCGAGGGGCCGCGGCGGCCGGCGTAGTTGGCCACGGCGCTCAGGTTCGGGGTGCCGGTGGCGGTGTCCTCGTAGCTGTACCAGCCGCCCAGGTGCAGCACTTCCTCGGTACCCATCAGCGGCGCCCAGGTGGCGCGGCCGGAGAAGCCCATGCCCTCGTTGCGCGCGGTGGCGGCGTTGCGCATGTTGAACACGCTGGCGCCCGCGGTCCAGTTCGGGCCGGCGTACAGGTAGCCCAGGCCCTGCTGGAACTGGCGGCCGTTGAACAGGCCGGTGGCCGAAGCGTAGGGACGCTCCATCATCAGGATCTCGTTGGAGCTGGTCAGCTCCTCCATCGAGCGATAGGGCTTGAACTGGCCGATGGTGAGCTTGCCCTTGCCGAAGGACCGGGCGATGAACAGGTCGCGCAGGCCGTCGAGGTTGGTGCCGGCGGCGAAGTCCTGCTCCATCTTGTATTCCCAGCCCAGCGCCGTGCCCGACAGGGTCAGGCGGCCGCGGCGGAATTCGGTCGTGTCGGTCGGGGTGGCGATGTCGTCGTTGAAGGCATAACCGTCGAAGTGGATTCGGCCGCCGACAGACATCGAGAACTGGCCGTCGCCGGAGGTGACCTTCAGGCCGCCCTTGGTCTCGACCTTGGGCTGCACGGTCTGGATGTTCTTGAGCGCCTCGGCGGTGTCGAGGTTCACGGCCGACTGGGCGTCGTCACGCGCCTCGAGCTCCTCGATGCGGCCCATCAGGGCGGCCACCTGGGCCTTGAGTTCGGCCAGCTCCTGCTCGCTGGCCTGCTGGGCATGGGCGGTATCCGGGGCGAAGCCGGTGAGGGCGACCGCGAGCGAAGCGGCCAGGATGGTCAAGCGCATGACATGGACTCCTTGGAGGATGGAAAGCCGTGAAGGGGCCGTTAGCCGGCCGTTAAGCGAGCACAGGCTGCTCCCGTCCCGTGACAGCCAGTTGTGCTTTTGATGACAGCGCGGTGACAGCCCGTCCCCGGCGGCCCGGGCGAACTGTCATACGGGTGTAACGAACAAGCAACAGGCTTGTCACCGGGTCGGCCTGTAATGGCCCGGCATCCGGGGACCCCTCCCGGAAGTCGCACCCAACCACCCGAGGAGTCACCCCGTGCTCAAGTCCCTCAAGCGCAGCCTGGCCACGATCGCCCTGGCCGCCAGCCTCACCACCGCCGCCCAGGCGGCGGAGATCACCGGCGCCGGCGCGTCCTTCGTGTTCCCGACCATGTCCAGGTGGTCGGCGGACTACAACGCCGCCACCGGCCACCGCATCAACTACCAGTCGATCGGCTCGGGCGGCGGCATCGCCCAGATCAAGGCCAACACCGTGGACTTCGGCTCGTCCGACGCCCCGCTCAAGCCCGAGGAGCTGGCCCTGTCCAACCTCGTGCAGTTCCCGTCGGTGATGGGCGGCATCGTGCCGGCCTTCAACGTGCCGGGCATCACCGCCAACCAGCTCAAGCTCGACGGCCCGACCCTGGCCGACATCTACCTGGGCAAGATCACCAAGTGGAACGACCCGGCCATCGTCGCGCTCAACCCGGGCCTGGCCCTGCCGGACCTGCGCATCACCGTCGTGCACCGCTCGGACGGCTCGGGCACCACCTTCAACTTCGTCAACTACCTCTCGAAGGTGTCGCCGGAGTGGAAGCAGAAGGTCGGTGAGGGCACCGCCGTGCGCTGGCCGACCGGCGTGGGCGGCAAGGGCAACGAAGGCGTGACCGCCTACGTCAAGCAGATCCGCGGCGGCATCGGCTACATCGAGCTGTCGTACGCGCTGACCAACAAGGTCGCCTATGCCCAGATGAAGAACGCCGCGGGCAACTACGTGCAGGCTTCCAACGCCTCGATCCAGGCCGCGGCCGCCAGCGCCGAGTGGGGCAAGGCCAAGGACTTCTTCCTGGTCGTGACCGACGCCCCGGGCGCCGATTCCTGGCCGATCGCCGCCACCAACTTCATCCTGATGTCCAAGCGCCCGAAGAACGCCGAGGGCAACCGCCAGGCCCGCGAGTTCTTCACCTGGGTCTACGCCAACGGCGACGAGTCGGCCACGCAGCTGGGCTACGTGCCGCTGCCGGACGCGCTGGTCGAGCAGATCAAGGCCTACTGGGCCGCGAACCTGAAGTAAGGTAATTCCCGAACCGGGTCCGCGCGCCCCACCGGCGCGCGGGCCTTTTTCCGACGCAGGCACCCCAGAAGAGAGCGCCGCGCATGCAAGCCACTTCCGCCCCGAGCCCCGCCGAACGATCGCATCGCCTCGATGCCTTCGCCGACTGGTTCTTCCGCAACCTCGTCACCATCGCCGGCTGGTTCGTGCTGCTCGCGCTGGGCCTGGCCGCGCTGTCGATGGCCTGGGGCGGCCGCGAAGCCTTCATGGCCTTCGGCCCGGGCTTCCTCACCTCGACCGCCTGGAACCCCGTCACCGAGGAATACGGCGCCGCCGTGGCGATCTACGGCACCGTCGTCAGCACCATCATCGCCATGATCATCGCGGTGCCGGTCAGTTTCGGCATCGCCCTGTTCCTCACCGAGGTCGCACCGGCCTGGATCCGCCGCCCGCTGGGCACGGCGATCGAGCTGCTCGCGGGCATCCCCTCGATCATCTACGGCATGTGGGGCCTGTTCGTGCTGGCGCCCTTCCTGTCCAACCACGTCTACCCGTGGGTCGACGCGAACCTGGGCCAGATCCCCCTGGTGGGCATGCTCTTCGCCGGCCCGCCGCTGGGCATCGGCATGCTCACCGCCGGCATCGTGCTGGCGATCATGGTCATCCCCTTCATCTCCTCGGTGATGCGCGACGTCTTCATGACCGTGCCCAACCGCCTGAAGGAATCGGCCTACGCGCTGGGCTCGACCACCTTCGAGGTGGTCTGGGACATCGTGCTGCCCTACACCCGCTCGGCCGTGATCGGCGGCATCTTCCTGGGCATGGGCCGCGCGCTCGGCGAGACGATGGCCGTCACCTTCGTGCTGGGCAACTCGCACAACATCCACGCCTCGCTGCTGATGCCGGGCAACTCGATCGCTGCGTCCATCGCCAACGAGTTCGCCGAGGCCACGACGCCGATGTACCAGTCGGCCCTGCTGGCCCTGGGCTTCGTGCTGTTCATCGTCACCTTCGTGGTCCTGGCCATCGCCAAGCTCATGCTCATGCAGCTGGCCAAGCGGGAGGGCAACTGATGACCGCCATGGCCGACCGCCTGTATTTCCGTCGCCGCCTGGTCAACGCGGTGTCGCTGGTGCTCTCGGGCGCCGCCACCCTGTTCGGCCTGTTCTGGCTGGTGTGGATCCTCTGGGTGACCATCAGCAAGGGCATCGACGCGATGAGCCTGCACCTGTTCACCGAGATGACCCCGCCCCCGGGCCAGGACACCGGCGGCCTGAAGAACGCCATCGTCGGTTCGCTGATGCTCAGTTCGCTGGCGGTGGCGATGGGCGCCCCGGTGGGCATCGCCGCGGGCACCTTCCTGAGCGAGTACGCCCGGGCGCGCAAGATCGGCGAGGTGATCCGCTTCGTCAACGACATCCTGCTCTCGGCGCCGTCGATCGTGCTGGGCCTGTTCGTCTACACCCTGGTCGTGCGCACCACCGGCACTTTCTCCGGCTACGCGGGCTCGATCGCGATGGCCTTCATCGTGCTGCCGGTGGTGGTGCGCACCACCGACGAGATGCTGCGCCTGGTGCCCAGCCAGATGCGCGAGGCGGCGCTGTCGCTGGGCATCCCGCAGTGGAAGGTGACCACGCAGATTCTCTACCGCGCCGCCCTGCCCGGTATCGTCACCGGCGTGCTGCTGGCGCTGGCGCGCATCGCCGGCGAAACCGCGCCGCTGCTGTTCACGGCCTTCAACAACCAGTACTGGAGCACCGACATGGGCGGCGCCATGCCGAACCTGCCGGTGACCATCTTCCAGTTCGCCATGAGCCCCTTCGCCTACTGGAACCAGCTGGCCTGGGCCGGCGCCTTCCTGATCACCCTGTTCGTGCTGGCCGTCTCGCTCATCGCCCGCACCCTCCTGCTGCGCAAGAAGACCGACCATGACTGACGCCCCGATCACCTTCGCCACCGCCGTCCGCAGCGCGCCCACCGGGGCCGAGGCGGCGCGGACGCCGGTCAAGCTCGCCGCGCGCAACCTCGCCTTCCACTACGGCGACTTCACCGCGCTCAAGGACATCAACCTCGACGTGCCGCAGAACAAGGTGACCGCGCTGATCGGCCCCTCGGGCTGCGGCAAGTCCACCCTGCTGCGCATCTTCAACCGCATCTACTCGATCTACCCGGGCCAGCGCGCCTCGGGCCAGGTGCTGCTCGACGGCGAGGACGTGCTCGACCCGAAGTACCCGCTCAACCGCCTGCGCAGCAAGATCGGCATGGTGTTCCAGAAGCCGGTGCCGTTCCCGATGTCGATCTACGACAACATCGCCTACGGCATCGGCCACTACGAGAAGCTCTCGAAGGCCGACATGGCCGACCGCGTCGAGGAAGCGCTGCGCCAGGCGGCGCTGTGGGACGAGGTGAAGGACAAGCTGCGCCAGAGCGCCCTGGGCCTGTCGGGCGGCCAGCAGCAGCGCCTGTGCATCGCCCGCGCCGTGGCGCTCAAGCCGCAGGTGATCCTGTTCGACGAGCCGACCTCGGCGCTCGACCCGATCGCCACCGGCAAGATCGAGCAGCTCTTCGCCGAGCTCAAGCAGCAGTTCACGATCCTGATCGTCACCCACAACATGCAGCAGGCGGCGCGCTGCTCCGACTTCACCGCCTTCATGTACCTGGGCGAGCTGATCGAACACGGCGCCACGAGCACCATCTTCACCAAGCCGACCAAGCAGCAGACCGAAGACTACATCACCGGCCGTTTCGGCTAAGGAACCCCCATGCCCTCCTCCAACGACCATATCGTCAAGAGCTACGACAACGAGCTCAAGCGCCTCGACGGCGAGATCCAGCGCATGGGCGAGATCGCCGTGGCCCAGCTCGACGCCGCCATCGACGCGCTCCAGCGCCGCGACACCCAGGCCGCGATGCGCGTGGTGGCCAACGACGAGGCCATCGACGCGCTCGAGCATGAAGTCAGCCACGACGTGCTGCGCCTGCTGGCCTTGCGCCAGCCCATGGCCCGCGACCTGCGCGAGGTGTACGCGGCCCTGCGCATCTCCTCGGACATCGAGCGCATCGGCGACTACGCCGCCAACGTCGCCAAGCGCAGCATGGTGCTCAACCAGAGCGCGCCGGTCACCGTCGCCCACGGCCTGCCGGCCCTGGCCCGCCTGGCCAACAACCTGGTCACCGAAGCCCTGGCCGCCTACCGCCTGCGCGACGCCGACAAGGCCCTGCACGTGCGCGGCCGCGACGCCGAGCTCGACGCCGAGTACACCGGCCTGTTCCGCGAGCTGCTGACCTACATGGCCGAGGACCCCCGCCAGATCACGGCCTGCACCCACCTGCTGTTCATCGCCAAGAACATCGAGCGCATCGGCGACCACGCCACCAACATCGCCGAGAACACCTGGTTCCTGGTGCACGGCGAGCTGCCGGAAGGCGACCGGGCCAAGGCCGACCTGACCTCGTCCTCCTGAAGGGCGACGGAGCTGGTTTTTGGGCCCGGTCCGGGCCCGAAGGGCCGGACCGGGCCCAAAAACCAGCTCCGTCCCCTGCCTTTCACGCCTCCAACGGGTAGAATGGTAGCGCTCGATGCGCGGAGCGGGAGAGGCTGGCCACGGCCAGCGCCGAAGGCGTAACGCCCGTAATCGCTCAGGACCCCGAACCGCCTCCGCGCGAGCGACTCTGGAGAGACCGGAACCAGCCGGCGCCGAAGGGGCATGGCCGCAGGGATTGCGGGCCAAAACTCTCAGGCAAAAGGACAGAGGGGCACCCCCGTGCGGGTTCGCACGGCCCCTCCCCATGTCCGGATCCGCCATGAATCGCGACAGCCTGCGCCAGCTCGAGAACCACGACGCCTTCCTCGAACGCCATATCGGCCCCAACGACGCCGAGATCGCGCACATGCTGCGCGTGGTCGGCCACGACTCGCTCGATGCGCTCACCGACGCCATCGTGCCGGCCGGCATCAAGTCCGCCGCCCCGCTGGCCCTGCCCGCGCCGGTGACCGAGGTCGAGGCCCTGGCCAAGATCCGCGCCGTCGCCTCGAAGAACAAGGTCCTGCGCAGCTTCATCGGCCAGGGCTACTACGGCACCCACACGCCGAACGTCATCCTGCGCAACATCCTCGAGAACCCGGCCTGGTACACGGCCTACACGCCCTACCAGGCGGAGATCTCCCAGGGCCGCATGGAAGCGCTGATCAACTTCCAGACGATGTGCGCCGACCTGACCGGCATGGAGATCGCCAACGCCTCCCTGCTCGACGAGGCCACCGCGGCGGCCGAGGCCATGACGCTGGCCAAGCGCTCGGGCAAGAGCAAGTCCAACCTCTTCGCCGTCTCCGCCGGCGTGCACCCGCAGACGCTGGAGGTGCTGCGCACCCGCGCCGAGCCGATGGGCATCGAGCTGGCCGTGCTGGCCGACGCCGAACTCGCCGCCGCCGACGCCTTCGGCGTGCTGCTGCAGTACCCCGACACCTTCGGCCAGGCCGGCGACTACCGCGCCGTCGCCGAGGCCGTGCATGCCCGCGGCGGCCTGGTCTGCGTGGCCACCGACCTGCTGGCGCTCACCCTGCTCACCCCGCCGGGCGAGTGGGGCGCCGACATCGTGGTGGGCAACACCCAGCGCTTCGGCGTGCCCTTCGGCTTCGGCGGCCCGCACGCGGCCTTCATGGCCTGCCGCGACGCCTTCAAGCGCTCGATGCCGGGCCGCCTGATCGGCGTGTCCATCGACGCCGAGGGCAACCCGGCCTACCGCCTCACCCTGCAGACCCGCGAGCAGCACATCCGCCGCGAGAAGGCCACCTCCAACATCTGCACCGCGCAGGTGCTGCTGGCGGTGATGGCCTCGATGTACGCGGTCTACCACGGCCCGGACGGCCTGCGCCGCATCGCCGCCCGCACCCACCGCCTGGCCGCCATCCTCGCCACGGCGCTGCGCCAGGCCGGCGTCGAGGTGGGCAAGGACTTCTTCGACACCCTGCTCGTCTCCGGCGTGGATGCCGACGCCGTGCATGCCAGGGCCGTCGCGGCCGGCATGAACCTGCGCCGCATCGACGGCCGTCGCCTCGGCATCAGCCTCGACGAGACCACCACCCGCGAGGACGTGGTGGCGCTGGCCGGCCTGTTCGGCGCGCGCATCGACGACATCGACGCGCTCGACGCCGCCACCGCCGACGCCCTGCCCGCCGGCCTGGTGCGCCGGTCGCAGTTCATGCAGCACCCGGTGTTCAACACCCACCACAGCGAGCACGAACTGCTGCGCTACATGCGCTCGCTGGCCGACAAGGACCTGGCGATGGATCGCACCATGATCCCGCTGGGCAGCTGCACCATGAAGCTCAACGCCACCGCCGAGATGATCCCGGTGACCTGGCCCGAGTTCGGCAACCTGCACCCGCTGGCCCCGGCCGACCAGGCCGCCGGCTACCGCGAACTGATCGAAACGCTCGAGGCCATGCTGGTCGAATGCACCGGCTACGACGCCGTCAGCCTGCAGCCCAACTCCGGCGCCCAGGGCGAGTACGCCGGCCTGCTGGCCATCCGCGCCTACCACCGCAGCCGCGGCGAGGGCCATCGCGACATCTGCCTGATCCCCGACTCGGCCCACGGCACCAACCCGGCCAGCGCGCAGATGTGCGGCATGACCGTGGTGGTCACCAAGACCGACGCCAACGGCAACGTGGACGTGGAGGACCTGCGCCGCGCCGCCGAGAAGTATTCCGACCGCCTGGCCGCGCTGATGGTCACCTACCCGTCCACGCACGGCGTGTTCGAGGAGGACATCGTCGAGATCTGCGAGATCGTGCACCGGCACGGCGGCCAGGTGTACACCGACGGCGCCAACATGAACGCCCTGGTCGGCGTGGCCAAGCCCGGCAAGTGGGGCTCGGACGTCTCGCACCTCAACCTGCACAAGACCTTCTGCATCCCGCACGGCGGCGGCGGCCCGGGCGTGGGCCCCTGCGCGGTGAAGTCGCACCTGGCGCCCTTCCTGCCGCGCACCTTCGGTGGCGAGGGCGACGTGGGCATGGTCAGCGCCGCCAGCTTCGGCAGCGCCTCGATCCTGCCGATCAGCTGGATGTACATCGTGATGATGGGCGCCGAGGGCCTGCGCAAGGCCACCCAGGTGGCCCTGCTCAACGCCAACTACATCGCCACGCGCCTGGCGCCGCACTACAAGACGCTCTACACCGGCCGCAACGGTCTGGTGGCGCACGAGTGCATCCTCGACCTGCGCCCGCTCAAGGACGCCACCGGCATCAGCGCCGAGGACGTGGCCAAGCGCCTGATCGACTTCGGCTTCCACGCGCCGACCCTGAGCTTCCCGGTCGCCGGCACGCTGATGGTCGAGCCGACCGAGAGCGAATCGCTGCACGAGCTCGACCGCTTCATCGACGCGATGATCCAGATCCGCGACGAGATCCGCGCCATCGAGGAAGGCAAGCTCGACCGCGAGGACAACCCGCTCAAGCACGCGCCGCACACCGCCAACGTGGTGTCGGCCAGCGAGTGGACCCGCGCCTACCCGCGCGAACTGGCGGCTTTCCCGCTGGCCAGCCTGCGCCGCCAGAAGTACTGGCCGCCGGTGGCGCGCGTGGACAACGTCTACGGCGACAAGAACGTGATGTGCGCCTGCATCCCGGTCGACGCCTACAAGGAGCCGGCGGAGGCCTGAACCGCGACGGTGGTGGCCACGATCGCGGCCACCACCCACGGCAGGTTCACCCGCTTCCACAGCAGCGCCGCCAGGGCGCCCAGCGCGATGGCCACGTCGGCCGGGCCCTGCAGCCCGGCCGGCGCGACGGTGCCGGCCAGGGCCGCCGCCAGCAGGCCCACCACGACCGCATTGATGCCGGCGATGGCCGGCGAGGCCCCGCGCAGCCGCGCCAGGCCGCCCCACAGCGGCAGCAGCGCCGCCACCAGCAGCAGGCCCGGCAGGAACATCGCCAGCAGCGCGATCGCCGCGCCCAGCGCCGGCGCGTCGCCGGTGGGCGCCAGCGCGCCGAGGTAGGCCGCGAGCGAGAACATCGGACCCGGCAGCACCTGCGCCGCGCCGTAGCCGGCCAGGAAGTCGTCGCGCGCCAGCCAGCCGCTGGCCACGGTGGACTGCTCGAGCAGGGGCAGCACCACGTGGCCGCCGCCGAAGACCAGCGCGCCGGCCTCGTAGAAGGCCGCGGCGAGCGACAGCGGCGTGGCCTCGCCGCCCGCCAGCAACAGCGCCGCCACCAGCAGGGCGGCGAACAGCGACAGCAACACGAGGCCTGCGCCACGCCCGTGCCGGACCGCCAGCCCCGCGACCGGCAGCGCCGGCACGTGGCGGCACAGCACCAGGCCGAGCAGGCCGCCTGCAGCGATCAGCGCCAGCTGCAGCCAGGCGGCGCCCGAGAACGTCATCGCCGCGAAGGCCAGCACGCCCAGCAGCGCCCGCGGGCCGTCGGGCACCAGGCTGCGCGCCATGCCCCACAGGCCGTGCGCGACCACCACCACCGCCACCAGCTTCAGGCCGTGCACCACCGATTGCGCCAGCGGGCCATCGAGCCGCGGCGCCAGCAGCGCCAGGCCCAGCATCAGCAGCGCCGACGGCAGCGTGAAGCCCAGGAACGCCGCCACGCCGCCGCGCCAGCCGCCGCGCAGCAGGCCCACTGCGAAGCCCAGCTGGCTGCTGGCGGGCCCGGGCAGCGCCTGGCAGATCGCCAGCAGCTGCGCGTACTCCTCCTCCGACAGCCAGCGCCGGCGGACGACGAATTCCTCGCGGAAATAGCCCAGGTGGGCGATCGGGCCGCCGAAGCTGGTGAGGCCCAGGCGCAGGAAGACCAGGAAGATCCGAAGGTGCATGGACAAAGTCTAGCCGGCGCGCGCGGCTGCCATGTTTCCGTCACACGTTTCGACTATTCTGGAAGCATGAAAACGAAGCAGGCCCTCGACGCCCTCTCTGCCCTGGCCCAGCCGCACCGGCTCGCGGTGCACCGCTGGCTGGTCGGGCGCGCCCCGGAAGGCGCCTTCGCCGGCGAGATCGCCGAGCACCTCGGACTGCCCGCCGCCACCCTGTCCTTCCACCTCAAGGCCCTGCAGGCCGCCGGCCTGGTGCGGGCCGAGCCCGAGGGCCGCCATATCCGCTACCGCGCCGCGCTCGACACCGTACGCGGCCTGGTGGCCTACCTCACCGAAAACTGCTGCGGCGGAAAACCCTGCTCATGACCCTTCGAATCGGCATCAACGGCTTCGGCCGCATCGGACGACTGGCGCTGCGCGCCGCCTTCGGTTGGAAGGACGTGCAGTTCGTGCACGTCAACGACCCGGCCGGCGATGCCGCCACCCTCGCCCACCTGCTCAATTTCGATTCCGTGCACGGGCGCTGGACGCACGAGGCCCACCACGACGGCGAGGCCATGCTCATCGACGGCCAGCGCATCCCGGTGACGCGCAACAAGGCCATCGCCGACACCGACTGGTCGGGCTGCGACGTGGTCATCGAAGCCAGCGGCAAGATGAAGACCACCGCCGCGCTGCAGGCCTACCTCGACCAGGGCGTCAAGCGCGTGGTCGTGACCGCGCCGGTGAAGGAGGCCGGCGTGCTCAACGTGGTGATGGGCGTCAACGACCATCTCTACGATCCGGCCAGGCACCGCATCGTCACCGCCGCCAGCTGCACCACCAACTGCCTGGCGCCCATCGTCAAGGTGATCCACGAAGGCCTGGGCATCCGCCACGGCTCGATCACCACCGTGCACGACCTCACCAACACCCAGTCCATCCTCGACCAGCCGCACAAGGACCTGCGCCGCGCCCGCGCCTGCGGCATGAGCCTGATCCCCACCACCACCGGCTCGGCCACCGCCATCACCGAGATCTTCCCCGAGCTCAAGGGCCGCCTGAACGGCCACGCGGTGCGCGTGCCGCTGGCCAATGCCTCGCTCACCGACGCGGTGTTCGAAGTGCAGCGCGAGACCACCGTCGAGGAGGTCAATGCGCTGCTCAAGGCCGCCGCCGACGGTCCGCTCAAGGGCATCCTGGGCTTCGAGACGCGGCCGCTGGTGTCGATCGACTACCGCACCGACCCGCGCAGCAGCATCGTCGATGCCGCGTTCACGATGGTCGTCGCCGGCACCCAGGTGAAGGTCTTCGCCTGGTACGACAACGAGTGGGGCTACGCCAACCGCACCGTCGAACTGGCGCGCAAGGTGGGCCTCGCGTGAGCTCCGCCGTCCGCCAGTACCTGCTGGTGACGGGCAACTACTGGGCCTTCACCCTCACCGACGGCGCCCTGCGCATGCTGGTGGTGCTGCACTTCCACCAGCTGGGCTACACGCCGCTGCAGGTGGCGATGCTGTTCGTGTTCTACGAGTTCTTCGGCGTGGTCACCAACCTCGTCGGCGGCTGGCTGGGCGCGCGCCTGGGCCTGAACCGCACGATGAACATCGGCCTCGTGCTGCAGGTGGGCGCGCTGGCCATGCTGGCGGTGCCGGCGGCGATGCTCACCGTGCCCTGGGTGATGGCCGCGCAGGCGCTCAGCGGCATCGCCAAGGACCTCAACAAGATGAGCGCCAAGGGCAGCCTCAAGGCCCTGGTGCCCGACGACGCCCAGGGCCGGCTCTACCGCTGGGTCGCCCTGCTCACCGGCTCGAAGAACGCGCTCAAGGGCGTGGGTTTTTTCCTCGGCGCGCTGCTGCTGGCCACGCTGGGTTTCGACGGCGCGGTGCTGGCCATGGCCGGTGCGCTGGCGCTGGTGTGGGTCGGCAGCCTGGTGTTACTGCAGGCCGACCTGGGCAAGGCCAAGGCCAAGCCGAAGTTCCGCGAACTGCTGTCCAAGAGCGCGGCCATCAACCGGCTCTCGGCGGCGCGCCTGTTCCTGTTCGGCGCCCGCGACGTGTGGTTCGTGGTGGCGCTGCCGGTGTTCCTGGCCGAAGCGCTGGGCTGGCAGCATGCGCATATCGGCGCCTTCCTGGCACTGTGGATCATCGGCTACGGCGCGGTGCAGGCGGCGGCGCCCGCCATCACCGGCCTGCGCCGCCGGGCCCTGCCCGACGGCCGCGATGCCTTCGGCTGGGCGCTCCCGCTGGTCGCCCTGGCCGCCGGCATGGCGGCGGCGCTCTGGGCAGGCTGGCCGGCGCAGGCGGTGCTCGTGTCGGGGCTGCTGGCCTTCGGCGTGCTGTTCGCGCTCAATTCGGCCCTGCACAGCTACCTGATCGTCAGCTACGCCCGCGAGGACGGCGTGTCGCTGGACGTGGGCTTCTACTACATGGCCAACGCCGGCGGGCGCCTGCTGGGCACCCTGCTTTCGGGCGCCATCTACCAGGCCTGGGGCCTGGCCGCCTGCCTGGCGGCCTCGTCGCTGATGCTGGCGCTGGCCGCGATGGTGTCCCTGGCCCTGCCCCGGCACGCCTCCGGCACCGGGCCGGCGCGAAACTAAACGCGGGCTGAACGCTTCGCGGGGGCCGCGCACCCTTCGCCGCCCCGCCGGCCACTTGAGGGGGTATGACCACTTCGTTGGCCCGACGCCCGGCAACCATGGCCCCGACCCCTCCTCCCGCCCCCGCCTGGGGCGCCGACCTGCAAGCCGCCCGCGCCGGCGACTGCGCGGCGCTCGAGCGCGTGCTGGCGCGCTCGCGCCAGGACCTGCGCCGCTACGCCGAGCACCACTGCGTGGTGAACGACGTCGAAGACGCGGTGCAGGAGTCGCTGTTCACCGCCTCGCGCCGGCTGGCCGACCTGCGCCAGCTCGAATCCTTCACGTCCTGGCTGTTCCGCATCGTCAAGCGCGAGTGCAACCGCATGAAGCGCGGCTGGCGACGGCTGCTACAGGAACAGGTCACCGAGGACATCGCCGCGCCCTGCGCATTGCTCGGCAACGACCTGTCGCGCGACGTGGCGGCCGCGCTCGAGTCGCTGCCCGCGCACTACCGCGAGGTGGTGCTGCTGCGCGACATCGAGGGACTGACCATCAGCGAGCTGGCCGCGCACCTCGGCCTGACCCGCGAGGCCACCAAGGCCCGCCTGCACCGCGCGCGTGCGCTGGCCCGCGAATACCTGCACGATTAACCACCGCGGGGCGACCCGCACCCACGCAACATCCCTGGAGGGAGCAAACCATGTCCAAGAAAACCCTGAAACCCGTCGTCCTGGCCGCCGGCGCCGTCATGCTCGGCTCGATGGCCCTGGCCGGCACGAGCTTCGCCATGGACAGCCTGTCGCAGGGCTACCTGCTGGCGGCCGGCGACGCCAAGGCCGAGGAAGGCAAGTGTGGCGAAGGCAAGTGCGGCGAGCACAAGGATGGCGAAGGCAAGTGCGGCGAGGGCAAGTGCGGCGAGCATAAGGCCGGCGAGCACAAGGACGGCGAAGGCAAGTGCGGCGAGGGCAAGTGCGGCGAGCACAAGGCCGACGAGGCCAAGGCCGGCGGAGCCAAGGACGCCGAGGGCAAGTGCGGCGAAGGCAAGTGTGGCGAAGGCAAGTGCGGCGGCCAGGGCTGACGCGGTGAATCCGGCTGCGCGCCCGCTCCCATCGACGGCGGCCGGCCTCGGCCTGCGGCGGGCCCTCCTGGGCCCGCTGCGGGACGCGGCGCCGGGCGACTTCGATTTCCTCGAGTGCGCGCCGGACAACTGGATCGGCGTGGGCGGACGCTTCGGCGCCGCCCTGCGCGAGCTCAGTGCGCGGCATCCGCTGGTTTGCCACGGCCTGTCGCTGTCGCTCGGCGCCACCGATCCGCTCGACGATACCTACCTGGCGCGCCTGCGCCGATTCCTGGACGAACATCGCGTACCGCTGTTCAGCGAGCACCTGAGCTACTGCAGCGACGGCGGCCAGCTCTACGACCTGCTGCCCATCCCCTTCACCGAGGAAGCGGTGCGGCATGTCTCGTCCCGCATCCGGCGGGTGCAGGACGCGCTGGGCCGGCGCATCGCGGTCGAGAACATCAGCTACTACGCCGCGCCGTACCAGGCGATGGCCGAGATCGACTTCGTCACGGCGGTGCTCGAAGAGGCCGACTGCGACCTGCTGCTCGACGTCAACAACGTCTTCGTCAACGCGGTCAACCACCGCTACGACCCGCATGAATTCCTGCACCGCCTGCCCGGCGCGCGCATCGCCTATTTCCACATCGCCGGCCATTACGACGAAGCCGACGACCTGAAGGTGGACACCCACGGCGCGCCGGTGAAACCCGACGTGTTCGCCCTGCTCGACGCCGCCTGCGCACGCTTCGGCCCGCGGCCCACCCTGCTCGAACGCGACTTCAACATCCCGCCCTACGCCGAGCTCGTGGCCGAGCTGGGGCAAGTGCGCGAGGTGCTGGCGCGGCACGCGCCGGCGGCGAACCAGCATGCCCGCGCCTGAGCAACTCGCCGCGCAGCAGGCCCGCCTGGCCGCGCACGTGCGCGACCCGGACGGCGAAGCGCCGCCGCCGGGCATCGAGGAGCGCCGGCTGCAGGTTTACCGCGACCTGTTCTTCAACAGCGTGCGCGGCATCCTTTCCAGCAACTTCCCGGTGTTGCGCCAGATCCTCGGCGAGCCGGCCTGGCCGGAGCTGCTGCGCGCCTTCTACCGCGACCACCGCAGCGCGACGCCGCTGTTCCCGGAGCTGCCGCGCGAGTTCCTGCAGTACCTGCAGGCCCGCGCCGAGGCCGGTGCCGGCGATCCGCCGTGGTGGCTGGAACTGGCGCATTACGAATGGGTGGAACTGGCGCTGGACCTGAGCGAGGAGCGCGACGAGGACGTGCCGCACGACCCCGCCGGCGACCTGCTCGCCGGCGTGCCCGCGGCTTCGCCGCTGGCCTGGCCGCTTGCCTACGCCTGGCCCGTGCACCAGCTCGCGCCGGGGCGCGTGCCGGAAACGCCGCCGGCCGCGCCCACGCTGCTGCTGGTGCGGCGCGACGCGGGGTTCAACGTCCGCTTCCACGCGCTCAGTCCGCTGACTTTCCGGCTCCTGCAGCGGCTTTCAGAGGCGCCCGGCCTGAGCGGTCGCGAGCAGTTGCTCGCCCTGGCCGCCGAAGCCAACGCCCCCGACCCCGAGGCCTTCGTCGCCGACGGCCAACGCATGCTCGCCCAGCTTCGCCACGACGGCGTGCTGCTGGGCACCCTGACGGACTGAGGAAACCACGATGGACAAGTCACCCACCGGGCTCTGGCTCGGACTCACCGAACGCCTCGAAGGCAGCGGGCGCTGGCTGGCACCGCTGGGCCTGCGCCTGCTGCTGGCCTGGGAGTTCTGGGAAGCCGGCATGCAGAAGTTGCGCGGCGAGAACTGGTTCGCCGCCATCCAGGACAAGTTCCCGCCGCCGCTGGACGTGCTGCCGGTGGGATTGAGCTGGCAGCTGGCCACCTGGGCCGAGCTGGTCGGCGCGGTGGCGCTGCTGCTGGGCCTGGGCACGCGACTGTTCGCCTTCGTGCTGCTGGTGCTCACCGCGGTGGCCACGTTTTCGGTGCACTGGCCGGCCGACTGGGCCAGCCTGCAGGAGCTGTGGCGCGGCTACGCGATCAGCGACAAGGGCTTTGGCAACTTCAAGCTGCCGCTGTTGTTCGCGGCCATGCTGCTGCCGCTGGTCTTCCACGGCGCGGGACGACTGAGCCTGGATGCGCTGCTCGCCGCCGGCAACGACGCGCTGCCCGAGCGGCCGCTGGCCGACCCCGTCGCCTGGGCCCTGGGCCTGGCCGTGCTGGGCCTGCCTGCGCTGCTGCTGGTGCCGGCCGTCGGCCTCGTGCTGCTGGCGCTGTCGGTGCTGCTGCTCGTCGCACGGAGACTGTTGGCCACCTGAGGCCTGTTATCCTGCGCGGCATGGAAAACACGCCCCTGCCGCGCATGGCCGAGCGCTTCCGCGGCTACCTGCCCGTGGTCGTGGATGTCGAGACCGGCGGCTTCGACTGCAGCCGCCACGCCCTGCTCGAGATCGCCGCGGTGCCGATCGAGCTCGACGGCGACGGTTTCTACGTGCCCGGCGAAACGGTCAGCAGCCACGTCGAGCCCTTCCCGGGCAGCGAGATCGACCCGCGCTCGCTCGAGGTCACCGGCATCCGGCTCGATACCGCCCTGCGCGGCGCCCTGCACGAGCGCGAGGCGCTGGACCACGTGTTCGCCAAGGTGCGGGCCGCGGTGAAGCGCAACGGCTGCCAGCGGGCCATCCTCGTGGGCCACAACGCCCACTTCGACCTCGGTTTCCTGAACGCTGCGGTGACGCGGACGGGACACAAACGCAATCCTTTCCACCCTTTCAGCACCTTCGATACGGTTACGCTAGCGGGCATGGCCTATGGCCAGACCGTGCTCAGTCGCGCGGTGCAGGCGGCGGGATTGCCATGGGATGGCGACCAGGCCCATTCGGCGGTGTACGACACCGAGCGCACGGCGCAGCTGTTCTGCGCAGTGCTCAACCGATGGCGCCAGTTCTGCGCACAGGACCTCGCCACCAGCCACCAGGACTGAACACGCGCCCCAACCCACGGGAGAACGCGATGATCCACGATTCGATCCTCGGCACCGTCGGCGACACGCCGATCGTCCGCATCAACCAGCTGGCGCCGCAGGGCGTCACGATGTACGCCAAGCTCGAGTACTTCAACCCGATGTCGTCGGTGAAGGACCGGCTGGCCACCGCCATCATCCTCGACGCCGAGGCCTCGGGCGCGCTCAAGCCGGGGCAGATGGTGGTCGAGGCCACCTCGGGCAACACCGGCGTGGCGCTGGCGATGGTGTGCGCGGCGCGCGGCTATCCCTTCGTGGCCTTCATGACCGAGACCTTCTCGGTCGAGCGCCGCAAGCTGATGCGGGCGCTGGGCGCGAAGGTGATCCTGACGCCGGCGGCCGAACGCGGCAGCGGCATGGTCAAGCGCGCGCGCGAGTTCGCCGAGAAGCACGGCGCCTTCCTGGCGCGCCAGTTCGAGAACCCGGCCAACCCGGCCTGGCACCGCGCCACGACGGGCCCGGAGATCCTGCGCGACTTCGCGGGTAAGCGCCTGGACTGGTTCGTCACCGGCTATGGCACCGGCGGCACGATGACCGGTGCCGGCGAAGTGCTCAAGCTGGCCCGACCCGACCTGAAGATCGCCGCCACCGAGCCGGCGGGCGCGGCGCTGCTGTCGGGCAAGGAGTGGCAGCCGCACAAGATCCAGGGCTGGACGCCGGACTTCATCCCCGAGGTGCTCAACCGCGACATCTTCGACCTGATCGTGCCGGTGGACGACGTGCTGGCCCGCGACACGGCCCGGGCCCTGGCGCAGCGCGAGGGCATCTTCTGCGGCATCTCCGGCGGTGCCACCTTCGCGGCGGCGCTGGAGGTGGCCCGCGGCCTGGATCCGGGCAGCGTGGTGCTGGCCATGATCCCCGACACCGGCGAACGCTACCTGAGCACCTTCCTCTTCGAAGGCATCAACGAAGGCAGCGACGACGACTGGCTCGCCAGCCTCTAGGGGCTGGGGCGGCGCAGGCGCGCCGCGCGGGCCTTGAGGCCGCGCCAGAGGCCGTAGAGGCTGATGGCGATCCAGGCCAGCTGCATGATGGTGGTGGAAATGACGTCGCGGAAATCCGGTCCTGGCCCGAAGATCGAGACCAGGATGAAGACCGCGCCGAACAGGTTGGCCAGCTGGTAGCCCAGCGAATCACCGCCCAGCCGGCCCGCCTGCAGCAGGAAGAACGAGCCGAGCACGAAGGCCACGCCGGCCAGGCCGACGAAGTCGTACCACTGCAGGCTCATGCCCCACCCCCGCGCTGGCGCACCACCTCGAAGAGGGCGATGCCGGTGGCCACCGATACGTTCAGGCTTTCCATCTCGCCCGGCATCGGGATGCGCACCAGGCCGTCGCAGGTCTCGCGCGTCAGCCGGCGCATGCCCTCGCCCTCGCCGCCCATCACCAGGGCCACGTTGCCCTTGAGGTCGGTGGCGTGGATGGTCGCGGGCGCCTCGCCGTCGAGGCCGTAGATCCACACGCCCAGCTCCTGCAGCCCGCGCAGCGCGCGTGCGAGGTTGGTCACGCTCACCACCGGGATGCGGTCGGCGGCGCCGGCCGAGGTCTTGCGCACGGTGGCGTTCACCGGCGCGGCCTTGTCCTTGGGGATCAGCACCGCGGTGACGCCGGCCGCCGCGGCCGTGCGCAGGCAGGCGCCGAGGTTGTGCGGGTCCTGCACGCCATCGAGCACCAGCACCAGCGCCTGGCCGTTGGCGGCCTCGACCAGCGCCGGCAGCTCCTTCTCGTCGGTGGCCTTGGCCGCCTCGTAACGCGCCACCGCGCCCTGGTGGCGCAGGCCGCCGGCGATGCCCTCGAGCGACTGCAGCGGCACGCGCCGCACCGGCACGTCGCGGCGGCGCGCGGTCTCCTCGATCTCGGTGATGCGCGGGTTCTTGCTGCCGGCCTCGAGCAGCACCTCGCGCACGTGCTCGAGGTCATGCTCCAGCGCCGAGGCCACGGCATTGATGCCGGCGACCCAGTTGTCCTTGCGGTTTGCCATCGTCGTTCCTCGTGCCCGGGCTCAGTCGGCCCAGGCCTTCTTCTTTTTCGCCACGCCGCCGCGCGAGCCCTCGGGCTCGACGAGCCGGAAGTCGATGCGGCGGTCCTCGACGCTGGCCTTGAGCACCAGCACCCGCACCGGATCGCCCAGCCGCCAGCGCAGGCCGGTGCGTTCGCCGGCCAGGCTGCGCCGCAGCGGATCGAAATGATAGTAGTCGTGCGGCAGCTGGGTCACGTGCACCAGGCCGTTGACCTTGGACCCGGCCAGTTCGACGAACAGGCCGAAGTTGGTGACGCCGCTGACCACGCCGTCGAACTCGTCGCCGACGTGTTTTTCCATCCAGGCGCTGCGGTAGCGCTCGTCCACCTCGCGCTCGACCTCGTCGGCCTTGCGCTCCTTCTCCGAGCAGTGCAGCGACAGCGCGGCCATTTCCTTGGCCGAATACACGAAGCCACTGTCCTGGACGTCGAGCGCATGCTTGATGGCCCGGTGCAGCAGCAGGTCCGGGTAGCGGCGGATGGGCGAAGTGAAGTGCGCGTAGGCCTCCAGTGCCAGGCCGAAGTGGCCCTGGTTGTCGGTCTGGTACACGGCCAGGCTCTGCGAGCGCAGCAGCACGGTCTCGAGCAGGGCGGCGTCGGGACGCTCGCGCACCTTCTTGAGCAGGCGGGTGAAATCGCGCGGCTCGACCCGGCCCCAGGCCGGCAGGCTCAGGCCGAACTCGGAGAGGTATTCGAGCAGGTCGGCGTACTTGGCTTCCGGCGGGCGCGGATGCACGCGGTAGGGCGCGGGCACGCGGGCGCCCGAGACGAACTTCGCCGCCTCGACATTGGCGGCGATCATGCACTCCTCGATCAGCTTGTGCGCGTCGTTGCGCTCGAGCATGCCGGCCTGCACCACCTCGCCGGTGTTGTCGAGCACGAAGCGCACCTCGGACGATTCGAACTCGATCGCACCGCGGCGGGTGCGGGCCTTGGCGAGCACCTTGTAGAGCTGGTGCAGGCGCTGCACCTGCGGCATCAGCGAGCCGACCTGGGCCAGGGCTTCCTGGCCGGCCTCGGTGTCGGCCTCGCCCACGGCCTTCCAGACCTGGGTGTAGGTCAGGCGCGCGTGCGAACGCATCACCGCCTCGTAGAACTTCGAGCGCGTGACGTCGCCCTCGAAGTCCACCTGCATGTCGCAGACGAAGCACAGGCGCTCGACCTTGGGCATCAGCGAGCAGATGCCGTTGGACAGGGTCTCGGGCAGCATCGGCACCACGAAGCCCGGGAAGTACACCGAGGTGGCGCGCTTGGTCGCTTCGTCGTCGAGCGAGGTGCCCGGGCGCACGTAATGCGAGACGTCGGCGATGGCCACCACCAGGCGGAAGCCCTCGGCGTTGGGCTCGCACCAGACGGCGTCGTCGAAGTCCTTGGCGTCCTCGCCGTCGATGGTCACCAGCGGCAGCTTGCGCAGGTCGACGCGGCGGCGCAGCTCGGCGGCGGGCACGTCCAGCGGCACCTCGGCCGCCTCGGCCAGGGCCTCGCGCGGGAACTCGTGCGGCAGGTCGTGGCCGTGGATGGCGGCCTGCACCACCAGCGAAGGCGTCAGTCGGTCACCCAGCACCAGCAGGACGCGGCCCACCGGCGGGCGGCCGCCCTGGGGCGGCTCGGTCACTTCCACCACCACCAGCTGGCCTTCGCGGGCGCCGTTGTGGTCGCCGGCCGGGATGAGGACTTCGGTGAGCACGCGGCGGTCGTCCGGCACCACCATGCCGATGCGGGCGCGCTCGCTGTAGCGGCCGGTCAGGCGCGTGAGGCGATGTTCGAGCACCTCGACGATGGCGCCCTCGCGGCGGCCGCGGCGGTCGACGCCGGTGATCGAGGCGAGCACGCGGTCGCCGTGCAGGGCCTTGCGCAGCTCACCCGGCGGCAGGAACAGGTCCTCGCCGCCGTCGTCGCACTTGAGGAAGCCGAAGCCGTCGGGATTGGCGATGACGGTGCCGGCGACCAGGTCGAGCTTGCGCGCCACCGCATAGCCGCCGCGTCGGTTGAGCAGCAGCTGGCCGTCGCGGACCATCGCCGCCAGGCGGCGCGAGAGCGGCTCGAAGCGGTCGTCGGCGAGCAGGTCGAGCGCCTCGGCGATTTCTCGCAGCGACAGCGGACCGGGCGCATCGAGCAGCAGCTCGGTGATGGCCTCGCGGCTGGCGATGGGGTTTTCGTAGCGGGCGGCCTCGCGGGCGGCCATCGGATCGTGCCGGCCGGACGCGGCGGGCGGCGCGGCGCGGCTGCGCGGCGGACGCGCCGGGGCGGGTGCGGCCGGGGGCGCGGCGCGTCCCGGCTTGCCGCCGGGTTTGCCCGGCTTGCCGGGACGGGCGGCTTCGGCGCCGCGGGCGGGTTTCGAGGGCTTTCCGGGCTTGCCTGCCTTGGCGGGCTTGCCGGAAGGGGAGGATTTGCTGGTTCCGGTGCTGCGCAGGCTCTCGGGCATCCAGGGCGGGAGCTTGGCGCCCGTGCTCTTTTTCTTGCTCTTCGGGGGTTGTGTCATCCGGCCATGGTACACCCGGGCTGCTGCACCCCGGCCCACCGGCCCTCGGGCCGCGCCCGCCGGGCGTTGACAAAACAACGCCGCGGTCTTAGATTACGCGGCTCTTGTCGCCCTGCGCCAAGACACCTGCCCAGGTGGCGGAATTGGTAGACGCACTAGTTTCAGGTACTAGCGGGTAAAACCGTGGAGGTTCGAGTCCTCTCCTGGGCACCAAGATACGAAAGCCCCGCTCCGGCGGGGCTTTTTCTTTGCCCGCCCGGCGGGCGAGAGCCCTTCACGCGGCCTTGACCGTCGCCTTCCCAGCATTCGCATCGCGACTGCGGGCCCCTCTGGCTGTGTGCAATGCACGGCGATGTCGGAGTCGAGATTCCGACCCATGGCCCGCGTTTCCCCTCCTGGCTCGAGCCATGGCGTCGGCGTAAACCCAATCCCGACCGGTGAACGTCATGGAACTACTTGGTGATTTGTGGCTGGGCATGCCCATCTGGGTGTGGCTGGCCTTCGTCGCGGCCGTGCTGGCCATCCTCGTCTTCGACCTGGGCGTGCTGCATCGCACGCCGCACGAGATCGAGGTGCGTGAAAGCCTCTGGATGTCCGCGTTCTACATCGGCCTGGGCCTGCTGTGGGCCGTGGCGGTGTGGTGGATCTACTACACCTACGGCGGCGAGCAGGCCATCGACCCGCAGATCGCGGCGCTGCCCACGCCCGAGGCCAGGGCCTGGGAAGCGGTGACGCTCTACATCACCGGCTACCTGGTCGAGAAGACGCTGGCGATGGACAACGTCTTCATCATCTCGATGATCTTCGCCTACTTCGCGGTGCCGCGGATCCACCAGCACCGCGTGCTGTTCTGGGGCATCCTGGGCGTGATCGTGCTGCGCGCGGTCATGATCGGCCTGGGTGCGACCCTGGTGATGAACTTCTCGTGGATCCTCTACGTCTTCGCGGTCATCCTCATCGCGACCGGCGTGAAGATGCTGCTGTCGGTGGACGACACGCCCGACATCGGCAACAACCGCGTGCTGGCCTTCCTCAAGCGCCGCCTGCGCGTCACCGAAGGACTGCACGGCCAGCGCTTCTGGGTGCGCCAGCCCGACCCGGCCACCGGCAGGCTGCTGTGGTTCGCCACGCCGCTGTTCCTGTGCCTGGTGCTGGTGGAGATCGCCGACGTGGTGTTCGCCATCGATTCGGTGCCGGCGATCTTCGCGATCACGCCCGACCCTTTCATCGTCTACACCTCGAACATCTTCGCCATCCTCGGCCTGCGCGCGCTCTACTTCGCGCTGGCGGCGATGGTGCACCGCTTCCACTACCTCAAGTACGCCCTGGCCCTGGTGCTGGTGTTCATCGGCAGCAAGATCTTCCTGGGTGACTGGCTCTGGGACGGCAAGATGCCGGCCGAGCTGAGCCTGGGCGTGACCGCGGCGCTGCTGGCCGGCGGCGTGCTGTTCTCGCTGTGGAAGACCCGCGGCGCGCCCGCCACGGGCGCGGCCCCGGCCACCCCGGCAGGCTGAGTCCGCCACCAAAAAGGAAGCCCCGCTTCGGCGGGGCTTCCCTCATGCAGCGCCGGCGAAGGATTCGCTCAGGCAAACGGATCCTGCAGCACGATGGTCGACTCGCGGCCCGGGCCGGTGGAGACGATGGCCAGCGGGCAGCCCGCCAGCTCCTCGAGCGCGCGCAGGTAGGCGCGCGCGGCCGGGGGCAGCTTCTCCCACTCGGTGATCCCGGCGGTGGACTCGCTCCACCCCGGGAACTCGAGGTAGACCGGCGTGCACTCGTCCCAGCCGGCGGCGTCGAGCGGCGCGTACTCGGTGCGCTTGCCGCGGTATTCGTAGGCGATGCAGATCTTGAGCTTCTCCATCCCGTCGAGGATGTCGAGCTTGGTGATGCACAGGCCGGTGATGCCGTTGATGGCCACGGCGCGCTTGAGCGCGACGATGTCCATCCAGCCGCAGCGGCGCGGGCGGCCGGTGGTGGCGCCGTACTCCTGGCCGCGGTCGCGGATGCCCTGCCCCACCTCGTCGTTGAGCTCGGTCGGGAACGGGCCGCCGCCCACGCGCGTGGCATAGGCCTTGGCGATGCCCAGCACGTAGTCGATGGCGTCGGCGCCCACGCCGGTGCCGGCCATCGCGCCGCCCACCGTGGTGTTGGACGAGGTGACGTAGGGATAGGTGCCGTGGTCGATGTCGAGCAGCGAGCCCTGCGCACCCTCGAACATCACGCGCTTACCCTGCTTGCGCAGCTCGTGCAGGATGCCGGCCACGTCGGCCTTCATCGGGTCGACGTATTCGCCGAAGGCCAGGGCCTCGTCGAGGGTCTGCTGGAAGTCCACGGCCTCGACGCCCAGGTACTGGGTGAGCACGAAGTTGTGGTAATCGAGCGTGCTGCGCAGCTTCTCGGCCAGCTCCTTCGGGTAGGCCAGGTCGGCCACGCGCACGCCGCGGCGCGCCACCTTGTCCTCGTAGGCCGGGCCGATGCCGCGGCCGGTGGTGCCGATGGCCTTGCCGCCGGCGGCCTTTTCGCGGGCCTGATCCAGCGCGATGTGGTACGGCATGATCAGCGGCGTGGCCGGGCTGATCTTCAGGCGCGAGCGAACCTCGACGCCGTTCTCCTCGAGCTGGGTGATTTCCTTCTTCAGCGCCGCCGGGCTGAGCACCACGCCGTTGCCGATCAGGCACAGCGCGCCTTCGCGCAGGATGCCCGAGGGGATCAGGTGCAGCACGGTCTTCTTGCCGCCGATGACCAGGGTGTGGCCGGCATTGTGGCCGCCCTGGAAGCGCACGACCGCGCCGATTTCCTCGGTGAGCAGGTCGACGATCTTGCCCTTGCCCTCGTCGCCCCACTGGGCACCCAACACCACGACCGACTGACCCATGACCCTGAACTCCGGAAAGAAGATTGGCGGCGGGGCGACGGCGCCGGGCCGCTGACAGGGGCCCAGACACGGAAAAAGCCGGAGGTCGCCCCGGCTTTGGGAAATTATCCGCGTTTTCGCCGGCCGGGGCTACCCCGGCCGCCCGAGGCCCCGGGCCGGCCCGGGGCGGCCTGCCCCGGGCCCGTGGCCATGGCTCAGCGCTTGTCGTTGCCGAAGTAGCGCAGGAACTCGGACTGCGGGTCGAGCACCAGCACGGTCTGGCCGTCGGCCATGGCGTTCCGGTAGGCCTCGAGGCTGCGGTAGAAGGCGTAGAACTCCGCGTCCTTGCCGTAGGCGGCCGCGGCGATCTCGGCGGCGCGGGCGTCGCCCTCGCCTCGCAGCTTCTGGGCGTCGCGCTCGGCCTCGGCCACGGTCACCTGCTGCTGGCGATCGGCCTCGGAGCGGATGGTCTCGCTGAGCTCCACGCCCTCGGCGCGCAGCTGGTTGGCCACCTGGGTGCGCTCGGTGCGCATGCGGCTGTAGACCGTGGTGAGGATGTTGCTGTCCTCGGGCAGGTTGATGCGCTTGATGCGCACGTCCACCACTTCCACGCCCAGCGACTCGGCGCCGCGGTTGACCGCGGCCAGGAAGCTGCCCGACAGCTCGGCGCGACCGGCCGAGACCACCTGCTGCAGCGTGCGCTGGTTGATCTCGTTGCGCAGTGCGTTCTTGACGATCGGGGTCAGGCGCTGGCGGGCCGCGTCCTCGTTGCCGCCGTTGGCGGCGCGGTAGTAGGTGGCCACGTCCTTGATGCGCCACTTGACGAAGAAGTCCACGCTCACGTCCTTCTTCTCGGACGTCAGGTAGCGCTCCGGGGCGTCGTCGAGCGAGAGGATGCGCTGGTCGAACTTGCGCACCTCCTCCACCAGCGGCCACTTGACGTGCAGGCCGGGCTGGATGTCGGAGCGCACGACGCGACCGAGGTTGAGCACGATGGCGGTCTGGCTTTCGTTCACGACGTAGACCGAGCCCGTCGCGGCGAGCAGGGCGATGATCGCGGCGAACGCGATGGCGGTGAATCCACGGACCATGTCAGCGGCCTCCCTGGCGGCGGTTGTCGCGCGGCTCGGGCGTGGGCTCCGGTGCCGCCTGCGTGGCCGGCAGGCGCAGCACCGGCGCCTCGGCCGGAACGCCGCGGCCGGTGTTGCCCGTGCTGCCGCCCAGCGGCAGGTAAAGGATGTTGTTGTCGTCGCCGGCCATCACCTTGGGGTTGGCGGCCAGCACGTGCTGCATCGTCTCGAGGTAGAGGCGCTTGCGGGTGACCTCGGGCGCCTTGCGGTACTCGGCGGCCAGCAGGCTGAAGCGCTCGGCGTCACCCTCGGCGCGGGCGATGGCGGAGGCGCGGTAGCCCTCGGCCTCGGTGCGCAGGCGGGCGGCGATGCCTCGCGCCTCCGGCACCACCTTGCTGGCGTAGGCACGCGCCTCGTTCTCGATGCGGTTCTTGTCCTCGCGCGCGGCGATGGCGTCGTCGAAGGCTTCCTTCACTTCCTCCGGCGGACGCGCGTCCTGCAGGTTGAAGTTCACCACCGTCAGGCCGGTCTGGTAGAAGTTCAGCGACTCCTGCAGGCGCTCCTGCGAGGCGATCACCAGCGCGGCGCGGTCGAACAGCACCGTGTCCATGGTGCTGCGGCCGACCACCTCGCGCACGGCGCTCTCGGCCGAATCGCGCAGGGTCTGCTCCGGATTGACCGAACCGAACAGGAACAGGCGCGGGTCGTCGCGGCGGTACTGGGCGTTGAACTTGATGTCGATCAGGTTCTCGTCCTGGGTCAGCACGCGCACCTGGTCGCTGATCTCGACCACCTGGGTGGCGTCGACGATGTAGACCGACTCGATCGGCCAGGGCCACTTGAAGTTCGGGCCCGGGGTCATGATGCGGTTGAACTCGCCGAAGCGCAGCACCACGCCGCGCTGGCGCTCGTCCATCAGGCGGAAGCTGTTGAAGACCAGCCAGATCGCGAACAGGCCCAGCAGCCAGGGTAGCGGGTTGAAGCTGCCCTGCGGCGAGGACGAGCGGCCGCCGCGGCCACCGCCGCCGCCACCGAACATGCCCTTGAGCCGGTTCACGAAGGCCTCGACCTCGTTGCCGGGGTCTTTTCCCTTCCAGGGATCTTGGTTGCCTTTGCCGGGCTGGTTCCAGGCCATCGCTTGCTCCGCGTCTAAGCGCTTTCAGTCAGTCTCGGGATTGTAGGTAGGGGCGTCGGGCGTCACAAGCAAGACCGTCGCCAGCGGATGGCCGCCCGGTTCGGCCGCCAGCCTTTCTGCCACGGCGCGTGGCAAGTCGAGGTCAAGGCGCCAGCCCTGGTCGTCCGTTGATTCGGCCTTCACGGCACCGGCCTCGTGCAGGCGGGCGCGCAGGCGGCCCTCGGCCGGCCCCAGGCGCAGCTCGGCGTGCAGGCGGCGGTCGAGGAAACGGTCGGCCAGCAGCTCGCGCAGGCCCTCGATGCCCTCGCCCGTCCGGGCCGACAGCCAGACCCGCTCGCGCCCTTCCACCGGCGGGTCGCGGCGCGGCGCGGCGCCCTCGATGCGGTCGATCTTGTTGAACACCAGCACCTGCGGGATGTCGCCGGCGCCGATCTCGGCCAGCACCTCGTCCACCTGGCCGATGCGCTCGTCGCGCAGCTCGTCGGCGGCATCGACCACGTGCAGCAGCAGGTCGGCGTCGCGCGCCTCCGACAGGGTCGAGCGGAAGGCGGCGACCAGCTCGTGCGGCAGGTCGCGCACGAAACCGACCGTGTCCGACAGCACCAGCGGCGCCACGCCCTCGATGCGACGGGTGGTCGGGTCGAGCGTGGCGAACAGGCGGTCGTCGGCATAGACGCCGGCGTGCGTGAGCAGGTTGAACAGCGTGGACTTGCCGGCGTTGGTGTAGCCCACCAGGGCCACGCGCGGCACGTCGTTGCGCAGGCGGGCGCGGCGCATCTGGGTGCGCTGCACCTCGACCTTGTCCAGGCGCGCGCGCACCGATTCGATCTTCTTTTGCAGCATGCGCTTGTCGAGCTCGAGCTGGGTCTCGCCCGGGCCGCGCAGGCCGATGGCGCCGCCGCGCTGGCGCTCGAGGTGGGTCCAGCCGCGCACCAGGCGCGTGGCCCAGTGCTTGAGCTGGGCCAGTTCGACCTGCAGCTTGCCTTCGTGGCTGGCGGCGCGCTGGGCGAAGATGTCCAGGATCAGCCCGGTGCGGTCGACCACGCGGCGCTTGAGCGCGCGCTCGAGGTTGCGCTCCTGGCCGGGCGTGAGCAGTTCGTTGACCAGCACCAGGTCGGCCTCGGTGGCCTCGCAGGCGGACTTCACTTCCTCGAGCTTGCCGGTGCCGACGTAGTAGGCCGGGTGCGGCCGCTCGACGCGGGCCAGCATCGAGCCGACCACGGTGGCGCCGGCCGAGCGGGCCAGTTCGGTGAATTCCTCGAGCCGGGACGGGTCCTGCTGGCCCGGCGGGTGCGGCTGCACCAGCAGGGCGCGTTCGCCCTTGCGGGCGCGCTCAAACATCGGTCACCGCAGCGTTCAAACCTCTTCGCCCGCCTCTTCCTCGTCGCCGTTGGCGCTGGCCACCTGGCCGCCGCCCGGGCCGATGCGCACGTTGCGCGCCGGCACGACGGTGGAGATGGCGTGCTTGTAGACCATCTGGCTGACGGTGTTGCGCAGGAGCACGACGAACTGGTCGAAGCTCTCGATCGTGCCCTGCAGCTTGATGCCGTTGACCAGGTAGATCGACACGGGGATGCGCTCGCGGCGCAGGGCGTTCAGGAAGGGATCCTGGAGGGACTGGCCTTTGGACATGCAGTGGACTCCGTCTTCTTATTGTGGCGCGCCACGCCGGCGCGATTTGCGGCCAATGGGTCCGGGCCGCGAAGTAACCCAGTCTAGCAGCTAGTCCGCGGGCGGGCGGGTGAGGAAGGCGTCGAGCGCCTGCTCCAGCCGGGCCCGGTCGCTGGCCGGGTCGAACCACAGCGCCTCGTGCCGCGCCCGCAGCCAGGTCAGCTGCCGCTTGGCGAGCTGGCGAGTGGCGGCGATGGCCTGTTCCCTGAAGGTGGAGGCGTCTGTCCGGCCTTCAAGGTGGGCCCAGGCCTGGCGGTAGCCGACGGCGCGCATCGAGGGCAGGTCCGGATGCAGGCGCGGGTCGGCGCGCAGGCGCCGCACCTCGTCCAGGAAGCCCCCGGCCAGCATCTGGTCGAAGCGGCGTTCGATGCGTTCATGCAGCACCGCGCGGTCGGACGGGGCCAGCACCAGGCGCAGCACGCGGAACGGGAAACGGCGCGGCGCGCCGGCCTGCTGCCACTCGCTGATCGGCCGTCCACTCAGGCGCCAGACCTCGAGTGCACGGGTGATGCGTTGGCTGTCGCCGGGCTTGATGCGCTTTCCGGCCGCCGGGTCGACCGCCGCCATCTCGGCATGCAGGGCCGGCCAGCCGCGTTCGGCCGCCTCGGCGGCGATGGCCGCGCGCACGGCCGGGTCGGCTTCGGGCAGCTCGGACAGGCCGTCGAGCAGCGCCGAGAAATACAGTCCGGTACCCCCCACCAGCAGCGGCACCCGGCCGCGTCCCGCCAGGGCCTGCATCGGCGGCAGCGCCTCGCGGGCGAAATCCGCGGCCGAGAACACCTCGTGCGGGTCGCGGACATCCACCAGGTGGTGCGGCGCCAGCGCGCGGGTGGCGGCGTCGGGCTTGGCCGCGCCGATGTCCAGACCGCGGTAGACCAGGGCCGAATCCACCGAGATCACCTCGGTGTCCAGGCGCTGGCACCAGTCCACGGCCAGGGCGGTCTTGCCCGAGGCCGTCGGGCCCATCAGGGCGATGGCCAGGGGTCGCGTGTCGCGCATGGGCAGGCTGACGGAGGAGGCAGGCCAGTCTATCGCTTGCCGCCGGCGCCCGTCCCGGTAAGCTGGGCCCAAGCCACCGGGAGAGCGCCCGTGCCGCGACTGAAAGCCCTCGCCTTCCTGCTCGTGTTCGTGGTGCCCGCGCTGATGCCGGCGGCGGCCTGGCTCGGCCAGCGCAGCGGGCATCCCGACGCGATGGCCTGGTTCCCGCTGGCCTTCCTGTTCGTGCTGCTGCCGCTGGCCGATTACGCGCTGGGGCACGACCCGGTGAACGTGCCGGTAGCGCGCGAGCGCGAGGTGGCGAACGCGGCCTGGTTCCGCCTGCTCACGCTCGCCTGCCTGCCGGTGCAGCTGGCGCTGCTGGCCTGGTCGGCGCACTGGTTCGTGCAGGCCGGCTTCGGGCCCGTGGGCGCGGCCGGCTGGCTGCTCTCGCAGGGCGTGGTCGGGGGCATCCTGGCCATC
Source organism: Arenimonas sp. SCN 70-307 (assembly GCF_001724815.1). Lineage (GTDB taxonomy): Bacteria > Pseudomonadota > Gammaproteobacteria > Xanthomonadales > Xanthomonadaceae > Arenimonas. The sequence goes on from NZ_MEDO01000014.1 coordinate 29,853, forward strand.
AACACCGCACACGAGCTGGTGCACAAGGACGGCCGGCTCGAACCGGCGGTGGGCGGGCTGCTGCTGGCCAGCGTGGGCTACCACGGCTTCAAGATCGAGCACCTGCGCGGCCACCACGTGCACGTGTCCACGCCGGAGGACGCCTCGAGCGCGCCGCTCGGCGCCTGGTCGTGGTGGTTCGTGCCGCGCGCGCTGCTGCTCAACTCGCTCAATGCCTGGCGGCTCGAGGCGCGGCGGCTGCAGGGCCTGGGCTTGCCGGCCCTGCACTGGCGCAACGAAATGATCGGCTGGACCGCCGCCTGGCTGGGCCTGGCCGCGGCCTTCGCGCTCTGGCTGGGGCCGGTGGGGCTGGCCTTTTTCCTGGCCCAGGGCCTGCTGGCGGCCGGCTCGCTGGAAGTCATCAACTACATCGAGCACTACGGCCTCGAGCGCCGGCGCGGCGCGGACGGCCGCTACGAGCGCACCACCCACCTGCACAGCTGGAACTCGGACTACGCGCTGTCGAACCTGATCCTGTTCCAGCTCCAGCGCCACTCCGACCACCACGCCTTCCCCAAGCGCCGCTACGCCATCCTGCGCCACCACGCCGACAGCCCGCAGCTGCCGGGCGGCTACGCGGCGATGTTCGTGCTGGCGCTGGTGCCGCCGCTGTGGCGACGGGTGATCGACCCGCGCGTGCAGGCCTTCCGGGCGCAAGCCGACGCGGCCTGATCGCGCTGTCCACAGGGCCTGTGGATAGCCGTCGGGAAAAGCCTGTGGGCAGAAGTCCCACAGCCTGTCGCGGCGCGGGCTGCAGCAAGTTTGGCGAAATTCTGACCAGCCGATGGCAGCTTTCCACAGAGCCTGTGGACAAGCCTGGGGCAAGCCATGTGGATGAAACGCGGAGCGCGAGGCGGGGCGCGGCCCGTGGCCAGGCTGGTCAATCCATGACCAGTGGTGGACTCAGTCCTCGTCCGGCCAGCGGATGCCGGCGGCCGGCGACGCGGCCGGTTTGTGCGCCGGCTGCGCCGCCACGGCCGCCCAGACCTTGAGCGCATCGACCGTGGCGGCGACATCGTGCACGCGCAGGATGCGGGCACCGTGTTCCGCCGCCAACACCGCCGCGGCGACGGAGGCGAACACGCGCTCGCCGGTGGCGCGGCCAGTGATTTCGCCCAGGCTGCGCTTGCGGCTCAGGCCGGCCAGCAGCGGCGGGCCCAGGTCGAGCAGGCGCGCCTGCTGGCGCAGCAGGCGCAGGTTGTGCTGCGTGTTCTTCCCGAAGCCGTAGCCCGGGTCGAGCACCAGGCGCTTCTTGGGGATGCCGGCCATCTCGCAGGCGAAGATGCGCTCGGCCAGGAAGCGGTGCACCTCGGCCACGACGTCGTCATAGGCGGGCGCGTCCTGCATCGATCGCGGTTCGCCCTGCATGTGCATCAGCACCACCGGCACGCCGGCCGCGGCGGCGGCCTCGAGCGCGCCCTCGCGGCGCAGGGCGTAGACGTCGTTGATCAGGCCGGCACCGGCGGCGACCGCCGCACGCATCACTTCGGGCTTGGAGGTATCCACCGAAATGGGCAGCGACGTTTCCTTCGCCAGCCGCTCGATCACGGGGATGACGCGGCGCAGCTCTTCCTCCACCGGCACCTCGCCGGCGCCGGGGCGGGTGGATTCGCCGCCCACGTCGAGGACGTCCGCGCCCTCCTCCGCCAGCCGCAGGCCGTGCGCGACGGCCGCTTCGACCGTGTCGTGCGCGCCGCCGTCCGAGAAGGAGTCCGGCGTGACGTTGACGATGCCCATCACCCGCGGCACGTCGAGCCTGAGGAGGCGCCCGGCGCAGTCGAGCTGGGGGGTGGTGTCGAACATCCCCCGGATCAGGTCTGGGGCGCGGGGCCGCCCAGCGGCGCGGCCGGGCCCGGGTCGTCCTTGGAAATGCGGCCCGTCTTGGCCCAGTCGGCCGGCGGACCCGGGCGACGGCCTTCCATGATGGCGTCGATCTGCTGCGCGTCGATGGTTTCGTACGTGAGCAGGGCCTCGGCCATGATGTGCAGCTTGTCGAGATTCTCCGTCAGGATCTGGGTGGTGCGCGCGTAGGCGCGGTCGAGGATGCTGCGCACGACCTCGTCGATCTTGCGCGCCGTGTCGTCCGAGACGTTCTTGTGCTGGGTGACCGAACGACCCAGGAACACCTCGTCCTCCTCCTCGCCGTAGGCGATCGGGCCGAGCTCCTCGGACAGGCCCCACTTGGTGGCCATGTTGCGGGCCATCTTGGTGGCGCGCTCGATGTCGTTGGACGCACCGGTGGTGACCTTGTCGGCGCCGAAGATCAGCTCCTCGGCGACGCGGCCGCCGTACAGCGTGGCCAGGCGCGATTCGATCGCGATGCGGTTGTAGCTGTACTTGTCGCCCTCGGGCAGGTACATGGTCACGCCCAGCGCGCGGCCGCGCGGGATGATGGTGACCTTGTAGACCGGGTCGTGCTCTGGCACCACGCGGCCAACGATGGCATGGCCGGCCTCGTGGTAGGCGGTGAGCTTCTTCTCGTCCTCGCTCATGATCATCGAGCGGCGCTCGGTGCCCATGATGATCTTGTCGCGCGCCTTGTCGAAGTGCTCCTGGCGCACCGACTTGGCGTTCTCGCGGGCGGCGAACAGCGCGGCCTCGTTGACCAGGTTGGCCAGGTCGGCGCCGCTGAAGCCCGGCGTGCCGCGGGCGATGGTGCCCGGCTCGACGTCGGAATCAATCGGCACCTTGCGCATGTGCACCTTCAGGATCTGCTCGCGGCCGCGCACGTCCGGCAGGCCCACGGTGACCTGGCGGTCGAAGCGGCCCGGGCGCAGCAGCGCCGGGTCGAGCACGTCGGGGCGGTTGGTGGCGGCAATGACGATCACGCCCTCGCCCCCCTCGAAGCCGTCCATCTCGACCAGCAGCTGGTTGAGGGTCTGCTCGCGCTCGTCGTGGCCACCGCCCAGGCCGGCGCCACGATGGCGGCCGACGGCGTCGATCTCGTCGATGAAGATGATGCAGGGGGCGTGCTTCTTGGCGGTCTCGAACATGTCGCGCACGCGGCTCGCGCCGACGCCGACGAACATCTCGACGAAATCCGAACCCGAGATCGAGAAGAACGGCACCTTGGCCTCGCCGGCGATGGCGCGGGCCAGCAGGGTCTTGCCGGTGCCCGGCGGGCCGACCATCAGCACGCCGCGCGGGATCTTGCCGCCGAGCTTCTGGAACTTGCCCGGGTCGCGCAGGAACTCGACCAGCTCGCCGACTTCTTCCTTGGCCTCGTCGCAGCCGGCCACGTCGGCCAGGGTCACCTTGACGTCGTTCTCGCCCTGCAGCTTGGCGCGCGACTTGCCGAAGGACATGGCGCCCTTGCCGCCGCCCTGCTGCATGTTGCGCATCATCCAGAACCAGAAGCCGATGATGAGCAGCACCGGCAGGAAGTTGAGCAGGATCGACACCAGCGAGAGGCCCTCGGGCTTGGCCTGCACGGTGCTGACGTTGTTCTCGAGCAGCGTGTCGATCAGGCGGTCGTCGCGCGGGTTGGCGGTGGTGAACCGGCTGCCGTCGCGGCGCTTGCCCTCGATCTCCAGGCCGTTGGCCTTGATGTTGACCTCGGCCACGCGGCCGCCCTTCACCTCGTCGATGAACTGGTTGTAGGTCAGCGGGCCGCTGCCGGCCCCCGGCGCCGAGAAGCTGTTGAACACCGCCATCAGCACGACGGCGATGACCAGCCAGAGCAGGAGGTTTTTTGCCAGGTCGTTCATCACTTCGTTCCTCGGCGCTTGCCGGTGGCCAGCGCATAAACTTCGTTCGAGCGGCGCCGTGACGCCGCGGGCTTGCGGACCACCAGCTTGTCGTAGCGGGTCCTGAGGTCCTTGACGTAGGCGTCGAAGCCTTCGCCCTGGAACAGCTTGATCAGGAAGTTACCGCCCGGCCGCAGGTGGCGATCCGCGAAATCGCGGGCCAGCTCCGAGAGGTACATCGCCCGGGCCTGGTCCACGGTGTCCACCCCGGACATATTGGGGGCCATGTCGGAAAGCACAAGGTCCACCGCATCGCCGCCCAGGAGGGACTCCAGCTCGGACAATGGCCCGTCCTCTCTGAAATCGCCGTGAATGAATTCGACGCCGGCGATGGGGGGCATGTCGAGGATGTCCAGGGCCAGCACGCGGCCCCGGTCGCCCAGTTCACGGCGCACCACCTGCGACCAGCCGCCGGGGGCGGCGCCGAGGTCGACGACCACCATGCCGGGCTTGAGCAGGCGGTCGCGCTCGATCAGTTCCTCGAGCTTGTAGGCCGCGCGCGAACGCATGCCCTCCGCCTGGGCCTTCTTCACGAAGGGGTCGTCGAAGTGTTCCTTGAGCCAGCGTTGGCTGCTGCGGCTGCGGGCCATGGGGTCGGGGCGGGGGAAGTGGCCACCATGATACCCTAGCGCCCCCTCACGACCCGCCCCGAGCCCATGGCCGCCGCCCTCAGCAACTCCCAGAAGCGTTACCTGCGCGGCCTGGCGCACGACCTCAAGGCGGTGCTGATCGTCGGCGCCAAGGGCATTACCGAGCCGCTGGTGGCCGAAGCCGGCCTGGTGCTCGAGCAGCACGAGCTGGTGAAGGTGAAGGTGCACGCGGGCGACCGCGAGCTCCGCGACGCCTGGGTGGCCGAGCTGTGCGAGCGCACCGGCGCCGCCCTGGTCACCCGCATCGGCAACGTGGCGGTGCTCTACCGCCGCAGCGCCGACAAGCCGATGATCGTGCTGCCCAAGGGCTGACCAGGCAGCACGCGATGCAGCTGTTCCAGGAAAACCCGGAGTTCTCCTACGTCCTTCGCGGCGCCGGCCCGGACGGCGTGCGGGTCAACCAGCAGTTGCTCACCCGCAGCTTCGTGCTCGCTCCCTTCCAGCTGGTCGAAGACTGGCGCCCGGCCTCGGTGGACGAACTCACGCCGGACGACCTGCAGGCCGTGCTCGAGCTCAAGCCCTCGGTGGTGATCCTCGGCACCGGCCTGCGCCAGCGCTTCCCCAGCGCGGCGATCATGGCCACGGTGCTCCAGCGCGGCTTCGGCATGGAGGTGATGGACAGCGCCGCCGCGGCCCGCACCTTCAACGTGCTCGCCACCGAAGGCCGCGCCGTCGTCGCCGCCTTCCTCGTCCCCGGCTGACCCCGGACGATTCGCGCCTGAAGGCGCTCCAACAGGGGCCGTCAGCGCGGAGGAAGGACCTGCAGGGGGTCGACGGGCTTGCCGTTGCGGCGGACCTCGAAGTGCAGCATGTCGCGGCTGGTGCCGGTGCGGCCCAGCTCGGCGATCTGCTGGCCGGCCCTGACCTGGGCACCTTCGCCCACCAGACGGCGGCGGTTGTGGGCGTAGGCCGAGAGCCACTCGTCGCTGTGCTTGACGATGATCAGCTCGCCGTAGCCGACCAGGCCGGCGCCCGAATACACCACCACGCCATCGGCCGCGGCCAGGACCGGGTCGCCGGCGTTGCCGGCGATGTCCAGGCCCTGGCGCTTGGGGTCGCCGGCGACGAAGCGGCCGATGACCTGGCCGTTGGCCGGCCATCGCCAGGCACCCTGCACGCCCGTGGCGGGCGTGGAAGGCAGCGGCGGCGAAGGCGTGGCGGGCGGTACCGGCGTGGTGGCCGGCGGATTGGCGGCTACCGGCGGGTTGGTGGGTGCCCCCGGCGGACGGGTGGCCGGCGTCGTTGCCGGCGTGGCCGGCCCGCGGGGCGGCGCCGTGGCGACGGTGCCCGTGGCCGGGCGCGGTGCCGGCATGCCGGTCACGCTGGTGCCGCCGGCGGCGGGGCCGGCGTCGCTGCGCAGGCGCAGGCGCTGGCCCGGATAGATGGTGTAAGGCGGGGCGATGCCGTTCCAGCGCGCCACTTCGCGGTAGTCCAGGCCGTGGCGGAAGGCGATGCCGTAGAGCGTGTCGCCCTGGCGCACCTCGTAGCGGCCATCGCGCGGGATGGCGCTGCCGGCCGGCGCGGCCGCCGGCGCCGACGAAGGCCGGCCGCCTTCGCGCTTGACCACGCGCGCATTGCCGCAGGCGGCCACCACGGTGACCACCAGCACGGCAAGCAGGATGCGCGCGGCAGGGGACTTCATGAGCGCATATTCAACCAGACGACGGCGCCGAGGATGACCACCGCCATAATCCAGCCGACGATCTCGATGTAGCGACGGAACACCGGCTCCACCCGCGGCCCGCCCCAGGCCGCCACGCCCGCGACCAGGAAGAAGCGGATACCACGGCCGACCAGGCACGCCACCACGAAAGGCAGCAGCGGCATGGCCGCCGCGCCGCCGGCGACGGTGAACACCTTGAAGGGAATGGGCGTGAACGCCGCCACGAACATGATCCACACGCCGTAGCGGTCGAACAGGCCCTGCACCTCCGAGTACGTGTCGGCGTGCCCCGCCCGCTCGATCCAGGGCATCACCGCCTCGATGGCGAAATAGCCCAGCAGGTAGCCCACCACGCCGCCGAGCACCGAGGTGAGCGTGGTCAGCAGGGCGTAGCGCCACCAGGCCCGCGGGCGCGCCAGCGCCATCGGCGCCAGCATCACGTCCGGCGGCACCGGGAAGAAGATCGATTCGATGGCACTGGTGAAACCCAGGTACCAGGGCGCGTGGCGATGGGCGGCGAGCTGGCGGCAGCGGTCGTACAGCGGTCCGAACAGCTTCATCAAAGCGTTCCAGGCAACAGGGGGACGAAGACCACGGCGCCCAGGTCGTCCTGCACGAACTGGCCGTCGAGGCGGCGGATGCGCAGCAGGCGCTGGCCGGTGGCGCTGCCCACGGGCGCGACCAGGGTGCCGCCCTCGTCGAGCTGGGCCAGCAGGCCCGGCTCGATCGCGGCGGCGCCGGCGGTGACGATGATGCCGCCGAAGGGCGCGTATTCGGGCCAGCCGGCGCGGCCGTCATCGTGGCGGGTGCGCACGTTCAGGCCCTGGTGGCGGAAGCGGCGGCGGGCGATGCGCAGCAGTTCCTCGATGCGCTCGACGCTGTAGGTTTCCAGGCCCAGAGTGGCCAGCACCGAGGCCTGGTAGCCCGAGCCGGTGCCCACTTCGAGCACGCGCGCGGGCAGGCCGTGTTCGATCAGCGCCTCGGTCATGCGCGCCACCACCCAGGGCTGGGAGATGGTCTGGCCGTTGCCGATCGGCAGCGCGGTGTCTTCGTAGGCGCGACTGGCCAGCGCCTCGTCGATGAACACGTGCCGCGGCACGGTGCGCATGGCGGTGAGCACGCGCTCGTCGCGGATGCCGCCCTCGCCGCGCAGGCGCTCGACCATGCGGTCGCGGGCGCGCTGCGAGGTCATGCCCAGGCCCTTGGCCTCGGGCTGGAGGTGGTAGCGCGGCATCATGGCCGGGCCTTCATGCCTTCGGCCAGGCCGGTGACCCAGCTGGCGACCTTCTCCAGCGCCTGGTAGCGCGTGAGGTCGACATGGATGGGCGTGATGGAGACGTAGCCGGTGCGAACGGCGTGGAAGTCCGTGCCCGGGCCGGCGTCCTGCTCGGGGCCGGCGGGGCCGATCCACCACATCGGCCGCCCGCGCGGATCGACCTGCTCGATGCAGGGCTCGGCGCGATGGCGGTGGCCCAGGCGCGTGACCTCGTAGCCGCGCAGCTGCTCCCACGGCAGGTCGGGCACGTTGACGTTGAGGATGGTGTCGGCCGGCAGCGGATCGACCAGCAGGCGCGCGGTGATCTCGATCGCGGCGCGCGCGGCGCTGTCGTAGTGCCGGCCCGAGTTTTCGTCGGTGACCAGCGACATCGCGATGGCCGGGTGGCCGAGGAAGCGGCCTTCCATCGCCGCGGCGACGGTGCCCGAGTAGATCACGTCGTCGCCGAGGTTGGCGGCGGTATTGATGCCCGAAAGCACGATGTCCGGGTCGCGCTCGAGCAGGCCGGTGAGGGCCAGGTGCACGCAGTCGGTGGGCGTGCCGGCGACGCGCCAGACCGCGTCCTCGAGCTGCTTGACGCGGATCGGGCGGTCGAGGGTGAGGGAGTTGCTGGCGCCGGATCGGTCGCGGTCGGGCGCGACCACCGTCACCTCATGGCCGGCGGCGCGCAGCGCCCCCGCCAGGACGCGGATGCCGGGGGCTTCCACGCCATCGTCATTGCTTACCAGTACGCGCATCGGGAATTCCGCAGGAAGGCGTCCATGATAGCGGAAGCGCCCACCCCGGTTTCACCCCGGCCTGCGGTAGGCTTCCGGCATGGCCAAGCGCAAGCCACCGGTGGTGCACGTGAGCGAGGACGACGCCGCCCTGTTCCGGGAGGCGATCGGCGAAGTGCGCCCGCTGCCCGCGCCGCCCCCGCCGCCCGAACGACCGCGCCCGGCGCCGAAGCCGCGCATGCGCGCGCTCGACGAGGCCGAGGCGCTGGCGCAGTCGCGCAGCGCCGGCTGGTTCGAGGCCACCATCGACGCCGCCGAGGCGCTGGCCTACCGCCGCGACGAAGTGCCGGAGAAAGTGCTCAAGGCGCTCAAGCGCGGGCAATACAGCGTGGGCGCCGAGCTCGACCTGCACCTGCTGCGCGCCCCCGAGGCCGAGCGCTGGCTGCGTGCCTTCCTGGCCGAATCGCGCGCCGAGGGCCAGTCCTGCGTGCGCGTCATCCACGGCAAGGGCCTGCGGGCCGCCGCCGGCGGCTCGGTGCTCAAGGCGTTGGTGGACCGGATGCTGCGCCAGCGCGCGGACGTGCTCGCCTTCGCCTCCGCACCGGAGGCGATGGGCGGTACCGGGGCCGTGCTGGTGCTGCTGGCGCGACGCCGTCCCGGCGAGCTGGGCCCGCCGGGCGGCTGAACTCAGTCGTCCTTGCGGCGATACGGCGGATTGACCCAGTGCACCTGGGCACCGTTGATCTTGGCGACGCGTTCGACGGCCGAGATGTAGCCCTCGTCGCGCTCCCAGCCCGAACTGCGGGCCTGGGCGGTATCGCCCGTGCTGGCGCAGGCGGCCAGCAGCAGGCACGACATCGACAGCATCAAGCTCTTGCGGGCGGTGTTCACGGCGACCTCCTCATAGGCAAGAAAACCGCGGCTCCAGCCTACTCCGCCGGTTCGGGCGCGCAAGTGCCCCCGCGGGAGGCGTCGCGCACCTCGCCGAGCTCGGCCAGCAGGCCGGTGGCGTAGGCGCCCGGCGGCAGGCCGAAGGCCAGCGACAGCGCGTCCGGCGCCGGCCAATGCCAGGCCAGCCCGTCCACGCGCACCCGCAGCGCGCGCCGCTCCTGCTTCAGGCCGGCGGCTTCAAGCCCGGCCCGCAGGTCGGCGAAGGGCTCGACCGCCGCCAGCTCGAGTTCGCGGGCGGCGCCGGCGCTGCGCAGCTCGCCCAGGCCCCACATCGGGCCGGTGGGGTGGATGTCCAGGCGGGCGGCGCGGGCGGCCAGCTCGGCCGTGGCCGGCTCGGGGCCGAACACGCTTTGGCTGCCGTCGAGCATCCAGACCTCGCCCTCGCGGCCAGAGGCCCAGTCGCCAGCCTGCACGCGCGCGGCAAGCACGGCGTTGAAGAGCTCCGAACGCGCGGCCGACAGGTAGATGGAGCGCTTGTCGCGGTGCACGCGGGCGCCGGCGAACATGCGCCGGGCCGACTCGACGTTGTCGCCCTCGCGACCGAAGCGCTGCTCGCCGAAATAATTGGGCAGGCCGTCGCGGGCGATCGCCTGCAGGCGCGCCTCGATCGCGGCGTGGTCGCCCTGCACGTCGCGCAGCTGCAGCCCGAAGCGATTGCCGCGCAGCGCGCCGCGCGGCAGCTTGCGCTGGTGCCAGGCGCTTTCGAGCACGCGCAGCTCCATCGCTTCGAGCGCGGCCAGGTCGGGCGCCACGCGCTTGGGCAGGTGCACGGTGAAGCGCTGGCGGGTGACGGCGTGGCGGTCCTTGAGGCCGGCATAGCCCACCGCGTGTTCGGCCACGCCGGCCCAGCGCGCCAGGCAGCGGGCGGCGTGCACGGTGTTCATGCCGCGCTTCTCGATCGTCAGCAGCAGGTGCTCGCCCTGCCCCGAGGCCTCGAAGCCGGGCAGCTCCTCGACGATGAAATCCTCGGGCTGGCTGCGGAAAGCCGCCTGCAGCACCGGGCCGCCGTGGCCGCCGGGCAGCGCGCTCACGCGCGCACGACCAGGGCCACCGCCATCGCCGCCAGGCCTTCGCCGCGGCCGGTGAAACCGAGTTTCTCGGAGGTGGTGGCCTTGACGCTCACCGCATCGACGTCGATGCCGAGGTCTTCGGCCAGGTTGGCGCGCATGGCCGGTGCATGCGCGGCCACCTTGGGGCGCTCGCAGACGACGGTGACGTCGACGTTGCCGGCGCGCCAGCCGCGCTCGGCCAGCAGCGCACGACATTGGCGCAGGAAGTGGCGGCTGTCGCAATCCTTCCAGCGCGGGTCGGACGGCGGGAAGTGCACGCCGATGTCGCCCAGGGCCAGCGCGCCCAGCAGCGCATCGCACAGGGCGTGGATCACCACGTCGCCGTCGGAATGCGCCAGCACGCCGCGCTCGTGCGCGATGCGCACGCCGCCGAGAACGACGTGGTCGCCCTCGCCGAACGCATGCACGTCGTAGCCCTGGCCGATGCGGATGTCAGTCATTTGCTTGCCTGCGGGAGAGGATGAATTCGGCCAGCGCGAGGTCGGCGGGGGTGGTGATCTTGAGGTTGTCGTCGCGGCCTTCGACCAGGCGCGGCTTGAGGCCCAGGCGCTCGATGGCCATTGCTTCGTCGGTGACGCGCACGCCGGCGCGGACGGCGGCTTCGAGCGCGCGCACCAGGCTGCCGCGGCGGAACAGCTGCGGGGTCAGCGCCCGCCACAGCCGCTCGCGCGGCTCGGTGGCGGCGGCACGACCCTGTTCGTCGGCGCGCTTGAGCGTGTCGCGCACCGGCGCGGCCAGCAGCGCACCCACCGGGTCGGCGCCGCCCTCGAAGAGCAGGCGCGCCAGGTCGTCGCGATGCAGGCAGGGGCGCGCGGCGTCGTGCACCAGGACCCACTGGTCCTCGCTGACGCTGGCCGGCAGCGCGTGCAGCGCGGCCAGCACCGAGTCGGCGCGCTCGGCGCCGCCGGTGCAGGTGAGCACCGGCTTGCCGCCCAGCTCGCGCCAGCCCGGCCAGTCGGCGTCGCCGGCGGCCAGGGCCACCACCACGCCATCCACGTCGGGATGGTCGAGCACGGCGCGCAGGCTGTGCTCGATCACCCGCCGCCCGGCCAGCGGCAGGTACTGCTTGGGCAGCGGCGCGCCGAAGCGCGTGCCCCGGCCCGCGGCCGCCACCACCGCCCAGGTCATTCCTGCTCCGCCTCGGCGGCGCGGGGCGTGGCGGGGTCGACCACGCGGTAGAAGGTTTCGCCGGGCTTGATCATGCCCAGCTCGCTGCGGGCGCGGTCCTCGACGGCCGCCTCGCCCGACTTGAGGTCGTCGACCTCGGCCGAGAGTGCGTCGTTGCGCAGCTGCAGGCGCGCGTTCTCGCGCCGCTGCACCTCGACCCGCGCCTCCAGGCCGCGCACCTCGCGCACGCCGCCGCCGCCCCACCAGAACTTGGCCTGCAGGCCCGCGAGGGCCAGCAGCAGCAAGGCGGGGATCAGCCAGCGGCGCAAGGGCGCGGGCTCAGCGCTTGAGGCTGGTGAACGCGTCGCGGCCGGCGTAGCGGGCGGCGTCGCCCAGCGCCTCCTCGATGCGCAGCAGCTGGTTGTACTTGGCCACGCGGTCGGAGCGGCACAGCGAGCCGGTCTTGATCTGCGTGGCGGTGGTGGCCACCGCGATGTCGGCGATGGTGGTGTCCTCGGTCTCGCCCGAACGGTGCGAAACGACGGCGGCGTAACGGGCCGCGTCGGCCATGGCGATGGCCTCGAGCGTCTCGCTGAGCGTGCCGATCTGGTTGACCTTGATCAGGATGGCGTTGGCCACGCCCTGGGCGATGCCGTCGCGGAAGATCTTCGGGTTGGTCACGAACAGGTCGTCGCCGACCAGCTGCACCTTGCCCGACAGGCGCTGGGTGAGCAGCTTCCAGCCCTCCCAGTCGTGCTCGGCCATGCCGTCCTCGATGGTGATGATCGGGTACTGCGCGCTCCAGCCGGCCAGGAAGTCGACGAACTGTTCGGGGGTCAGGCGCTTGCCCTCGCCGACCAGGTTGTACTTGCCGTTGTCGAAGAACTCCGAGCTGGCCACGTCCAGGCCCAGCAGGATGTCCTCGCCGGCGCGGTAGCCGGCCTTGCCGATGGCCTCGAGGATGACCTCGATGGCTTCCTCGTTCGAGCGCAGGTCGGGCGCGAAGCCGCCCTCGTCGCCCACCGCGGTGCCCAGGCCCTTGGCCTTGAGCACGGCCTTGAGGGCATGGAAGACCTCGGTGCCGGCGCGCAGGGCCTCGGAGAAGCGGTCGAAGCCGACCGGCAGCACCATGAATTCCTGCATGTCGACGTTGTTGTCGGCATGCGCGCCGCCGTTGATGATGTTCATCATCGGCACCGGCAGCACCGGCTGGCGGCTGCCGGCCAGGTGCTTCCACAGCGGCAGGCCGCGCGCCGCCGCCACCGCGTGGGCGTTGGCCATCGACACGCCCAGCAGCGCGTTCGCGCCCAGGCGGCCCTTGTTCTCGGTGCCGTCGAGGTTGACCAGCTTGCTGTCCAGGCCCGCCTGGTCGGCGCCATCAAAGCCCTTCAGGGCCTCGGCGATCGTCGTGTTGACGTTGGCCACCGCCTTGCGCACGCCCTTGCCGAGGTAACGGCTCTTGTCGCCGTCGCGCAGCTCCACCGCCTCCTTGGTGCCGGTGGACGCGCCCGAGGGCACGGCCGCGCGGCCGACGTGGCCCGAGGACAGGGTGACTTCCGCCTCGAGGGTGGGATTGCCGCGGGAATCGAGGATTTCGCGGGCGTGGACTTTGCTGATCGTGGTCATGTCGTTTCTTTATTCAGTCGTCTGGGCTCAGGACATCGCCAGGCCGAGGATGATCAGGGCGATGCCGCCCACGATCGGCAGGGCGTTGAGCACCAGGCCGACCCAGGCGAACACGCGCTTGCGCTCGCCCACGAACAGGCCGGCGATGCCCAGGATGGCGCCCAGGGCGAGCACGGCCAGCGCGGCGATCACGCCGAAACCGATCATCATGGCGCGCGGGTCGGTCTCCGATAGCTGGCCGCCGGGCTCGTTCATGCCGATGTAGCCGGCATAGACGAACACGGCCAGCATGGCCAGGCCGGCGAACACGGCGATGACCGTGGACGCGATGCCCAGGCCGGAGTGCTTAAGCGGGGTGGAAATCGTGTTCATGCCTGCTCCTCGAGAAATCCGTTCTTCTTGGTGATGCGGTCGAGTTCGACCAGCGTTTCCAGCAGCGCCGCCATCTTGGGCAGCGGCCAGGCGTTGGGTCCGTCGGACAGGGCCTTGTCCGGGTCGGGGTGGGTTTCCATGAACAGGCCGCTGATGCCCACGGCCACGGCCGCGCGCGAGAGCACCGGCACGAACTCGCGCTGGCCGCCGCTCTTGCCGCCGGCGCCGCCGGGCAGCTGCACGCTGTGGGTGGCGTCGAACACCACCGGGCAGCCGGTGTCGCGCATCACGCTCAGCGAGCGCATGTCCGAGACCAGGTTGTTGTAGCCGAAGCTGGCGCCGCGTTCGCAGGCCATGATCTGCTGGTTGCCGGTGGCGCGCGCCTTGTCGGTGACGTGCTTCATTTCCCAGGGCGAGAGGAACTGGCCCTTCTTGATGTTCACCGGCTTGCCGGCCGAGGCCACGCGCTGGATGAAGTCGGTCTGCCGGCACAGGAAGGCCGGCGTCTGCAGCACGTCCACCACCGAGGCGACCTCGTCCATCGGCGTGTACTCGTGCACGTCGGTGAGCACCGGCACGCCGAGCTGGCGCTTCACTTCCGCCAGCACCTTCAGGCCGGCCTCGAGGCCCGGGCCGCGGAAGCTGGTGCCCGAGGTGCGGTTGGCCTTGTCGAAGCTGGACTTGAAGATGAAGGGGATGCCGAGCTTGCCGGTGATCTCCTTCAGGCGCCCGGCCGTTTCCATCTGCAATTCGAGCGACTCGATAACGCAGGGGCCGGCGATCAGGAAGAAGGGCTGGTCGAGGCCAACCTTGAATCCGCACAGTTCCATCAGGCCTGGGCCTCCTTGAGCAGCCGGCCGCCGGCCTTGTGTTCGCGGGCGGCGCGGATGAAGCCGATGAACAGCGGGTGGCCGTCACGCGGCGTGGAAAGGAATTCGGGGTGGGCCTGGCAGGCCACGAACCACGGGTGGCCCGGCAGTTCCACCATCTCCACCAGCAGGTCGTCCATGGACTTGGCGCTGATCACCAGGCCCGCGTCCTCGAGCTGGGTGCGGTAGCGGTTGTTGAACTCGTAGCGGTGGCGGTGGCGCTCGCCGACCACGTCCTTGCCGTAGAGCTCGCGCGCCTTCGTGCCGGGCTTGAGGCGCTGCTCCTGCAGGCCCAGGCGCATCGTGCCACCCAGGTCGGAGTGCTCGTCGCGGCGCTCGATCTCGCCGGTGGCGGTGCGCCACTCGGTGATCAGGCCGATGACCGGGTGCGGGCAGTTGCGGTCGTTCTCGGTGCTGTTGGCGCCGGCCAGGCCGGCCACGTGGCGGGCGTAGTCCACCACCGCGGCCTGCATGCCGTAGCAGATGCCGAAGTACGGGATGCCCTTCTCGCGGGCGTGCCGGGCGGTGCGCACCTTGCCCTCGAAGCCGCGGTCGCCGAAGCCGCCGGGCACGAGGATGGCGTCGACGCCGTCGAGCACCTGCTCGCCCTCCTTCTCGACCTGCTCGGACTCGAGCCAGCGCAGCCTGACGCGCGTGCGCTGGCGCAGGCCGCCGTGCTTGAGCGCCTCCGACAGCGACTTGTAGGCGTCCTGGTGGTCGATGTACTTGCCCACCACGGCCACGGTGACTTCGTCCACCGGGTGCTCGACCGCGTCGACCACGGCTTCCCACTCCTGCAGGTCGGCGCGCCCGGCCTTGTCCTCCAGCCGCAGGCGCTCGACCACGATCTCGTCGAGCTGCTGGCTGTGCAGCCACAGCGGCAGCTTGTAGATGTTGTCCACGTCCACGCAGCTGATGACGGCCTTCTCGGGCACGTTGGTGAACAGGGCGATCTTGCGGCGCTCGCCGTCCGGCAGCGGCTTCTCGCTGCGGCAGACCAGGATGTCGGGCTGGATGCCGATCGAGCGCAGCTCCTTGACCGAGTGCTGGGTGGGCTTGGTCTTGAGCTCGCCGGCCGCGGCGATCCAGGGCACCAGGGTCAGGTGCATGAAGATGGCCTGGTCGGGGCCGCGCTCGGTGCGGATCTGGCGGATGGCCTCGAGGAAGGGCAGCGACTCGATGTCGCCCACGGTGCCGCCGATCTCGACCAGGCCCACGTCGAAGCCGTCGGTGGCCTCGAAGATGCAGCGCTTGATCTCGTCGGTGATGTGCGGGATGACCTGCACGGTGCCGCCCAGGTAGTCGCCGCGGCGCTCCTTGCGGATCACGTTCTCGTAGATGCGGCCGGTGGTGACCGAGTTCTTGCGGCTCAGGCGCACGCGCAGGAAGCGCTCGTAGTGGCCGAGGTCGAGGTCGGTCTCGGCCCCGTCGTCGGTGACGTAGACCTCGCCGTGCTGGAACGGGCTCATGGTGCCCGGGTCGACGTTGATGTAGGGGTCGAGCTTCATCATGGTGACCCGCAGTCCGCGGGCCTCCAGGATGGCCGCCAGCGAGGCCGCGGCGATGCCCTTGCCAAGCGAGGACACCACGCCACCGGTTACGAAGACTAGACGGGTCATGGGAAGTGGGGGCGCTGGAAAACCGTATTCTACCGGTTCGACCCGCCGAGGGCTAACTTGACCGCCCCGGGGGCCGCCCCCATCCTGCCCGCCTTGCGTGCACCGCCACAGGGACGTCCCGCTTCCGCATGAACACCCGCTACAACGCCGCCGACATCGAAGTCCTGTCGGGCCTGGACCCGGTCAAGCGCCGGCCGGGCATGTATACCGACACCACCCGGCCCAACCACCTGGCCCAGGAGGTCATCGACAACTCGGTGGACGAGGCCCTGGGCGGGCACGCGAAGCTGGTGGAAGTGACCGTTTTCGCCGACGGCAGCGTCGAGGTGGCCGACGACGGCCGCGGCATGCCCGTGGACGTGCACCCCGACGAGGGCATCCCGGGCGTGGAGCTGATCCTCACGCGCCTGCACGCGGGCGGCAAGTTCAGCGGCAAGAACTACACCTTCTCCGGCGGCCTGCACGGCGTGGGCGTGAGCGTGGTGAACGCCCTGTCGAAGAAGGTCGAGGTCTTCATCCGGCGCGAGGGCCAGGAACACCGCATGGAGTTCCGCGACGGCGACCGCGCCTCGGCCCTGGAGGTCGTGGGCACGGTGGGCAAGCGCAACACCGGCACCCGGCTGCGCTTCTGGCCCGACCCGAAGTACTTCGATACCCCGAAGATCGCCCTGCGCCCGCTGCGGCACCTGCTGCGGGCCAAGGCCGTGCTCTGCCCTGGCCTCACCGTCCGGCTGACCGACGAAGCCACCGGCGAGAAGCACGAGTGGTGCTACCAGGACGGCCTGCGCGACTACCTGCTGGGCGAGCTGCAGGGCCGCGAGCTGCTGCCGGCCGAACTCTTCGTCGGCCGCCTGGCCAAGGACACCGAGGTGGCCGACTGGGCCGTGGCCTGGGTGCCCGAGGGCGAGCTGGTGCAGGAAAGCTACGTCAACCTCATCCCCACCGCCCAGCACGGCACCCATGTGAACGGCCTGCGCAGTGGCTTCACCGATGCCCTGCGCGAGTTCTGCGACTTCCGCAACCTGCTGCCGCGCGGCGTCAAGCTGGCCCCCGAGGATGTCTGGGACCGGGTCAGCTTCGTGCTGAGCGTGAAGATGACCGACCCGCAGTTCAGCGGCCAGACCAAGGAGCGCCTGAGCTCGCGCCAGGCCGCGGCCTTCGTCGAGGGCGCGTCCCACGACGCCTTCTCGCTGTGGCTCAACCAGCACGTCGAGCTCGGCACCCAGATCGCCCAGCTGGCCATCGACCGGGCCGCGGCGCGCCTGAAGTCGGAAAAGCAGGTGGTGCGCAAGAAGATCACCCAGGGCCCGGCCCTGCCCGGCAAGCTGGCCGACTGCATCAGCCAGGACCTGGGCCGCACCGAGCTGTTCCTGGTCGAGGGCGACTCGGCCGGCGGCAGCGCCAAGCAGGCGCGCGACAAGGACTTCCAGGCCATCCTTCCGCTGCGCGGCAAGATCCTCAACACCTGGGAGGTCGAGTCCTCCGGCGTGCTGGCCTCCAACGAGGTGCACGACCTGGCCGTGGCCATCGGCTGCGACCCGGGCGTGCAGGACATCGGCGGGCTGCGCTACGGCAAGGTGATCATCCTGGCCGACGCCGACTCCGACGGCCTGCACATCGCCACCCTGCTCTCGGCGCTGTTCCTGCGCCACTTCCCGCCCCTGGTGCGCGCCGGCCACGTGTTCGTGGCCATGCCGCCGCTGTTCCGCGTGGACGTGGGCAAGCAGGTGTTCTACGCGCTGGACGAAGAGGAAAAGCGCCTGCTGCTCGACAAGATCGAGCGCGAGAAGATCCGCGGCCAGGTCAGCGTGACCCGCTTCAAGGGCCTGGGCGAGATGAACCCCTCGCAGCTGCGCGAGTCCACCATCCACCCCGACACGCGCCGCCTGGTGCAGCTGACGGTGGACGATGCCGAAGCCACCCGCGGCCTGATGGACCTGCTGCTGGCCAAGAAGCGCGCCCCCGACCGCAAGGCCTGGCTGGAGGCCAAGGGCGACCTGGCTTCGCTGGAAGTCTGAGGCGGTCGCCACCGCGCGACGGAAAGCGTGACGCACCTCCCGGAAATGTGACGCATCGCGTCACATTTCGGCACCCCTGCCCGCCCAAAACCCGCCGTTCGTCGGCCTGCTGGCCGGCCCGGGCGCCGGCTTGCGTGTCGCCAGCCCCTGCAATATTGTGAACCCGTTCACATTTGTCGTTTCCTGACGACAGCGTGAATGGGTTGGCACGGTTCCTGCTTCCACTCTCCCGAGCCCGCAGTTTGCGAGCCCCCGGTCGGTGATCCGGCCCGGAATGTCGACCCAACAATCCAGTCGCTTCACCTACAGCAAACCCAAAGGAACCATGCACATGAAGACTGTCCGTAGCATCCGAGGCCTCGCCCTCACCGGCGTGGCGGCCCTCGGCCTGATCGCGATGACCCCGGCCATGGCCGAGTCCGATTTCCAGACCGGCCCCGGCGCCCTGGCGGCCAATGCCGACCTGGACTTCCAGGTCATCATCCCGCGCTTCATCAGCTTCCGCGTCGGCAGCACCGGCGCCACCGTCGACACCGTCGAGTTCACCGTGGCGGCCGCCAACGTCGGCAACAACAGCCCGGTGTCGCGCACCAATGCCGCCGGCGCGCCGGTCGGCGTGGCCCTGCTGAGCAACGTCGGCAACGTCAACCTGTCGGCCACCGGCTCGGGCGCGGGCCTGGTCAATGGCGGCAACACCATCGCCTGGACCGAGATCGCCGGCACCAGCTCCGACGCCGCCAACCTGCCCGTCCCGGGCATCGGCGCCGGCGCCACCTCGTTGACCGCCACCAATGGCGTGATCAACCGCAGCGCCGACTGGACCTTCACCTACGCCAACAGCGCCGTGGTCGGCGCCGGTACCTACACCGGCACGGTCACCTACACCGCCTCGGCGCCGTAAGGCACCGCTTCCCAGGACACCGGGGCCGGCCACCGTGCCGGCCCCGGGACTCCGGAGCGCATGATGATTTCCGCCCCCCTCGCCCGCCTCGTTGTCGTCGCCGTGCTGGTCCTGCTTCCGCAGCTGGCCACCGCGTTCGACGTCAACATCACCGCCCGCGACCCGCGCGCGGTCTACCTGCGGGTGGGCGACGGCCTGATGAGCAACGGCCCCTACAACCGCACCACCAACCCCCTGCCCACCCCGGGCGTCGGTGGGGCGGTGCCCATCATCCGCGCCACCGTGGCGGCCAACCAGGTCGGCAACGGCACCCCGGTGCTGATGACCACCCCGAACAATCCCCGTACCACCAGCGACTGGGACAACTACCAGTTCTGCAACTCGGGCCAGGTGTACGTCGGCGGTTTCTACCGCGCGACCAATGCCAGCACCGGCAACACCGCCCGCCTTACCTACAGCGCCCCCGCCTTCCTCCAGAACGGCACCGGCCAGACCATCCCGATGTCCCAGATCAGCTGGACCACCAGCGGCAACGGCGACACCGGCGCCCAGCCCATCGCGGCGGGCAGTTTCTCCTCCACCAGCGGTCCGCTGACCACCATCAACCGCAACCAGTGGCGCGAGACCTGCATGACCTTCCGCTACGCCAACCAGAACCTCGTGGCGGCCGGCACCTACACCGCCACCGTCACCTTCACCCTGGCGCAGCCATGAGTCGCGCCGCCGTCCTTGCCGCGCTCCTGCTGCTGTCCGGCCTGGGCATGGCGCCGTCCGCCCACGCCCAGGCCCAGCGCCTGGACGACAGCCAGAGCCAGGTGCTCGGCAGCACGCTGCAGCTGCGCTGGGACCAGGCCGCGCCGCGCGACGGCCGCGCCGGCACCC
The DNA here is from genome assembly GCF_001724815.1 of Arenimonas sp. SCN 70-307. Classification (GTDB taxonomy): domain Bacteria; phylum Pseudomonadota; class Gammaproteobacteria; order Xanthomonadales; family Xanthomonadaceae; genus Arenimonas. Next base: position 49,358 of record NZ_MEDO01000014.1, read on the forward strand.
TCTCGGGCACCATCACCGTGCTGGTGCGCCTGGACGTGCGCGCCTGGCGCGGCCGCAACGCCCGCATCTACCAGGTCATTCCCGCCAACGCCGGCGTCGACGTGCAGGCCCAGTGGTCCACCCAGGGCGTGCTGCTGCCGGGCCAGATGCGCAGCGGCGAGCGGGCGCTCGTCTATGCCGGCCCGGTCAACTCCGACTTCCTGCAAGAAACCTTCCGGCTGACGATCCGCGCCGACGGCGACCGCCTCGAGCGCACGGAGCGCCTGGAATTCGACTTTGAAATCGAGGCGGAGCCGCTGTGATGATTCGCCAACTCCTCCTGGCCACGGCCGCCCTGCTGGCCTGCGCCGCCGGCACCGCGAAGGCGCAGGGTTTCGACGCCCTCGTGCTGCCGCCACGCTTCGAGGACAGCGCCCGCCAGGGCAGCGTCTATCGCAACGTGCTCGAGATCCAGAGCGCCTCGCCCAATCCCACGCGCTTCAACATCCGCAGCGCCGACTGGACCCTCGACGCCGCTGGCGACGCGGTTTTCGACTATGCCCTCGCGCCCGGCAGCTGCCGGCCGTGGCTTGGCCTGGAAGCCAACGAAGTCGTCGTGGAGGGCAACGGCCGCCGCCGGCTCCGCTTCGAGGTCGCCGTCCCGCAGGATGCCCCCTCGGGCCAGTGCCGCTTCGCGATCATGGTCGAGGGCCAGCCCCAGCAGACCGAAAGCGGCATGTCCGTGTCCGGGCGCATCGGCATCATCGTCTACCTCACCATCGGCGATGGCGCCGCCCGCCTGTCGGTCACCGACCTCCGGGTCGAGGCCATCGATGGCCGGGACCTGCCGGTGGTCAGCGTCCGCAACGACGGCAATGCCCATGGCCGGCTGCAGGGCTTCGTGAACGGACTCGACGCCCAGGGCCGCCGCTGGACCCTGGTGCCCGTCTCGCACCCGATCCTGCCCGGCACGACGCGGCAGGTGCCGCTGCAGCCGGTGGTCGACGAGGGCGAGCCCCCGCCGACGCTGGCCTTCCCGATGCAGCTGCGTGGCCAGTTCGACTGGGGAAGCCAGCGCGTCCCGGTTGAAGGCGCGGCAGCCCGATGACGCCGCCTGCGCGCCGGCCGCTCGCGGCCTCGATCGGATGGCTGCTCACCACTTGCGCCCTGGTTGCGCCCGTCCAGGCCTGGGACGAGCCGCCGCCGGAACCGCCGGCCTTCCAGGATCGCCTGATCGATCCGGACAAGCTCGCCCCGCTTCCCCCGGACGACGAAGAAACCTACGACCCCTCGGGACTGCCGCGCAGCTGGCGCCTTGAGCTGGTGACCAGCCAGGTCGAGCGCGGCGACGATCGCTTCGGCGAGACCGGCGCCAGCTTTGGCGGCCTCTGGGAAACCGAGGACTGGGGCAACTTCTCGCTCGACGCCACCGTTTTCCGGAGCGACCAGGGCCGTGGCCTGGGCAGCCGCTGGATCGGCACCGCCACGCTCTGGCAGCGCAACCTGCGCTTCGACGGCGGGTGGCGCGCCGAAAACGGCCTGGGCGTGCTCAACACCCCGCTGACGCCGCTGCAGCGCGACCAGTACCGCTTCTTCCTGCCCAGTGCGCCCTACTCGGGCCTGGTGACCCAGTGGGACAACGCCGGCAAGGGCCGGCACTTCTTCGGCGGCTTCGGCCAGGCGGGCGTGTTCACCGGCGCGCGCGTGGTCGGTTTCGACCAGGCCGAGGGACAGGTCGGCACGCTGGGCGCACAGTGGCGCTGGTCGCCCTCGTGGTCCGGCGCCGCCACCGTGCTCGCCACCGACGGCCGGATCGTGCCCGACGACCTAGGATCCGGCCAGTACCAGGACGGTCGCACCGAAGCCGCCCTGCTCAGTTCGGCCTGGAGCGGCACTCGCGACAAGCTCAAGCTGCACCTGCACACCAGCCGTGGCTTCCTGGGCGACGCCAGCGGTGCCTGGGCCGATGCCGAATCGCGGCGCGGGCGCTATACGCACAGCTACGGCCTGTTCCGGCTCGAGCCGGGCCTGGCCTGGGGCGCGCTGCCGATCAACAACGATGCCCAGGGCGCGTACTGGCGCACCAGCTACAGCCATCCGCGATGGACCTGGTCCGCCGCCATCGACCAGATCGACTCGGTCAGCGGCAGCAGCTTCGAGGGCACCTACGCCAACGCCTTCCTGCGCTACCAGGCGCGCGCCAACTTCGGCGTGGGCGGCGGCCTGAACGTGCGTCGCTCGCAGACGGCCACCGACTTCTCCACCCGCTGGTTCGCCGACCGCCGTGCGCGCTGGGGCGTCACCCGCCTGCAGCTCGACCAGGCCCACACGAGCGACCGCGACGACTGGCAGCTCTCGCTCGACCAGGACCTGCCGATGAAGACCGGCTCGCGCCTGACCGTGTCCGGCAGCTATGGCGTCGAGGACCAGGACGGCATTGGCCGCACCGACACCTTTTCGCTGGCCGCCCTGGGCGGCATCGAACTGACCGACCGGCTCAGCCTGGACGGCAACGTGCGCTGGCTGCACGGCGACGGCCCGAATGCCTACCGGGGCACCGACATCAACCTGAGCCTGAACTGGCGCGTCGCCAGCCACTGGTGGCTCACCGCGACGGCCTACAACAACCGCGGCGAGCAGCGCTCGCCCTTCCAGCTCGACCCGCTGGCGCCGCCGGACGTGTTCCTGCGCATCCCGCGCGAGCGCTCGGTGTTCCTCAGCCTGCGCTACGAGCGCCAGTCGGGCACGGCGGCGATGGTGCTGGGCGGCATGCCGGGCACGGCGGCCGGCAGCATCGCGGGCAGCGTCTTCCTCGACGACAACGGCGATGGCGTGCGCTCGGCCTCGGAACTGCCCGCGGCCAACGTCACCGTCATCCTCGACGGCCGCTACTCGGTGCGAACCGACAGCAACGGCAACTTCGAATTCCCCCGCGTCGCCGTCGGCGCGCACACCATCGAGGTGGTGCCCGACAACCTGCCGCTGCCCTGGTTCATCGACGAAGGCAGCGAGCGCCGCGCCGTCGAGGTGCGGGTGCGCGACAGTGAACGCGTGGACATCGGCGCCCGGAGGCAGCGATGAAGTCCGCGCCCCGTCCCCGCGCCCTGATGATGCGCCTGGCGGTGCTGGTCACCGCGGCGGCCATGGCCGTGTTCCTGCAGGCCGGCGCCGGCGCCTCGCCGGGCCATGGCCCGCGATCGGCGCCGGCTGTCCAGGAGACCGCCGCGCCGCCCGTCTGCGGCGAGGCGCACGCGCCTTCGCTGCTGACGCATCCCGCCGTCGGCAAGGCCGTGCCGGCCGAGTCTCAGGCCAGCGCCGACCGCAGCAAGTCGCCCAGCAGCGGCTGCAGCCGCGAGGCCAGCGCCGGCTCGTAGCGCGCGGCGGCTTCGTCCATGTAGCAGCACTGGGCGATCTCGAGCTGGATGGCCTCCACGCCCCGCGCCGGCTGGCCGTAGTGGCGCGTGATGTGGCCGCCCTTGAAGCGCCCGTTCGACACCCAGGTGTAGTCGCCCTGCCCCGCCAGCACGGCCTCGAGCCGCGCCTGCGTGGCCGCCGTGCAGCTCGCGCCGGCGGCGGTGCCGAGGTTGAGGTCGGGCAGCCGCCCCTCGAAAAGGAAGGGCACGAGGCTGCGGATCGAGTGGCCTTCCCACAGCAGCGCGCGCCCGTGCGCGGCGCGCAGCCGTTCGAGCTCGCCGGCCAGCGCCTCGTGGTAGGGGCGCCAGTAGCGCTGTACGCGGGCCTGCACCTCGTCGGGCGACGGTGCCTGGCCCGGCAGGTAGATCGGTTCGCCGTCGAAGCCCGTGGCCGGGCACAGGCCGGTGGTGTTCTGGCCCGGATAAAGCGAGACATCGTCCGGCGGGCGGTTGAGGTCGACCACGTAGCGCGAGTACCTCGGCACCAGCACCGAGGCGCCCATCGCGAGCGCGAAATCGTAGAGCCGGCTGACGAACCAGTCGGTGTCGGGCACGCCGCGCGCGGTGGCCGTGAGCCGCGCGGCGATGTCGTCCGGCAGCGCGGTGCCGTCGTGCGGCAGGCTCACCAGCAGGGGCAGGCGGCCGCGGTGGAGTTCGAACACGTCGCTCATCGAAGGCCTCAGCCCGCCAGGCGCGCCGGCGAATACGGCGCGGGGTCGATGGCCGTCGCGCGGCCGGTCATCAGGTCGGCCAGCAGGCGGCCGGTGCCGGCGCTCATGCCCATGCCCATCATGCCGTGGCCGGTGGCCAGGAACAGGTTGTTGTAGCCGGGTGCGCGGCCCAGCAGCGGCAGGTCGTCGTGCATCATCGGGCGCCAGCCGCACCATTGCTCGCGCCGGGCCGGGCCGGCCGGCTCGAGCAGGTATTCGGCGGCGCCGCGCTCGAGCGCGCCGAGCCGGCGCGGGTTGAGGCTGTCGTCGAAGCCGCTGAACTCCATCGTGCTGCCCAGCCGGAAGCCGTCGGCCCAGGTGGTGACGCAGACGCTGCGCTCCTTGAGCACCAGCGGCCGGCGCGGCACCGTGGCCGGGCGGTCGTAGGTGATCGAATAGCCCTTGCCCGGCTGCACCGGGATGGACAACCCGAGGTTGTCGGCGAAACCCGCGGACCAGGCGCCCATCGCCAGCAGCACGCGCGCGCCGCTGCGCTTGCCCTCGCTGGTCTGCACGGCCTCGATGCCGTTGCGGCCGCGCTCGAAGCCGAGCACGCCCACGCCCTCCTCGATCACGCCGCCGGCCTCGCGCACGATGCGCGCCAGTTCGGCCGTGTAGCGGTCGGGGCGCAGCTGGGCGTCGCCGGGGAAATGGATGGCGCCGGCCAGGCCGGGCTTGAGCGCCGGCTCGTCGGCGGCCAGCGCGGCGGCGTCGAGCACGCGCGCGGCCACGCCCAGCTCGGCCAGCAACGGCAGTTCGCGCTGCTGGCGCTCGAGCGCGCGCGCGCTGCGGAACACGTAGTGCAGGCCACTGGCCTCGAAGCCGCAGTCGAGGTCCTGGCCATAGACCAGGTCCTCGACCAGGGCGCGCGAGTACTTGAGCAGCGCGCCCTTGGCCAGGCCGCTGGCCCGCCAGTCGCGGGCGTTGCAGCGGCCGGCGGCGCGGGCCAGCCAGCGCATCAGCGCCGGGTCCCAGCGCGGCTTGATGTACAGCGGCGCGTCGGGGCGCAGCATCCAGCGCAGGCCCTGGGCCACCATGCCCGGCGCCGCCAGCGGCGCGGCGTGGCTGGGCGTGAGGGTGCCGCAATTGCCCCAGGAGCTGCCGCCGCCGACCTTGCCGGCCTCCAGCACGCGCACCGAGCGACCCTCGGCCAGCAGGTAATGCGCACAGGCCAGGCCGATCACGCCCCCGCCCAGCACCAGCACATCCGCATCATGGCTCATGCGCGGCAGTTTACCCGGCGGCCGGGCCGGCGGGGCGCCGGCTCAGCGGCGCATCGGCGGCAGCTGCAGGTAGGTGGCGGCCCGCCACAGCCACTCCATCGGCCCGAAGCGGAAGCGCGCCAGCCACCAGTGGCTCAGCGCCACCTGCAGGCCGAACAGCGTGAGCACGAACAGCGGCTGCCAGGCCCGCGGCAGCTGCTCGAAGTAGCCCAGGCCGTAGCCGTAGAAGATCGTGGTGCACACCAGCGACTGCATCAGGTAGTTGGTCAGCGCCATGCGCCCGGCCGGGGCCAGCAGGCCCAGCCAGCGGCCGAGCACCGGCGACTGCAGGCCGCGCACGAACCAGGCCAGGTAGGCCAGGGCCATCACCGCGCCGCCGAGCATCTGCAGCGACTGGGCGGTCGAGGCGGTCAGGTCCAGGCGGCCGAAATCCATGGTCGGCAGCATCCAGTACGAGACCAGCACCATCGCCAGGCCCACCGGCAGCGCCACCCAGCGCAGCCGCCAGAACAGCCGCGCGTGCTGCTCGGGGCGGGCGATGGCGCCGCTGCGGGTGAACCAGGCGCCGACCAGGAACAGGCCCAGGATGAAGGCGCCGAAGATGAAGATGAAGCCGAGCATGCTCAGGAAGTCCGACGCGCGCTGGGCCGTGGCCTCGGCGTAGCTGCCGCTGCCATAGGCCAGGCGCTGGGCCTCGACCTGGGCGTCGATCTGCGCGCCCTGCGCGGCCATGGCCTGCTCGAAGCCGGCGCGCGCTTCTTCCGGCATCGCCTGCATGGCCGATCCCAGCAGGCCCATCAGCAGCGTGAGCCCCACCGGCAGCAGCATCAGCGCCACGCCCCACTTGGGCAGGCGCGACTGCGGCGTGCCGCGGAAGCACAGGCCCAGCAGCAGGCCCATCAGGGCGTAGGTCACCAGGATGTCGCCCGGCCACAGCAGCACCGCGTGCGCCAGGCCCAGCACGAGCAGCGTGCCGATCCGGCGCAGATAGAGGCCCAGGAAGGGACGGCCGGCGGCATCGGCGCGCATCAGCATCACTGCGAAGCCCATGCCGAAGAGCATCGAGAACAGCGGGAAGAACTTGCCCTGCACCAGCAGGTAGATGGCCGCGTCCATCGTGCGGTCTGCCCCTTGCAGGCTGGGGTCGAGGCCGGTCATCGAGTTCATCAGCGGCCCGACGAAGGCCTCGATGTTCATCAGCAGGATGCCCAGCAGAGCGAAGCCGCGCAGCGCGTCGAGCGCCTGGATGCGGTCGTTGGCGCCGACGGGCGCGAGGGTATGGTCCTGGGTCATGGCGCGGAGCCTCCCCGCCCCGGCGCCACTATAACCGATGTCGCGGGCGGCTTAGTGCTCGACGCCGCCGTCGCCGTGCACGTGGCCGTGCTCGACCTCGACCGCCTCGGCCTCGCGTACGCCGACGATCTCGACGTCGAACTGCAGGGTCTTGCCGGCCATCGGGTGGTTGAGGTCCACGTCCACCACGGTGGCGCCGACCTTGGCGACGGTGACCGCGCGCGGACCCATCGAGGTCTCGAGCACCACCTGCTGGCCCGGCTTGAGGCGGGCGTTGCGGAAGTGCTTCTTGGGCACGCGCTGCACGTAGTTCTCGCGGCGCTCGCCGTAGGCCTGGTCAGGCGCGACGGTGACCTCGAAGCGGTCGCCCTCGGCCTTGTCCATCATCGCGGCCTCGAGGCCCGGGATGATGTTGCCGTGGCCGACCAGGATGGCCAGCGGCTCGCGGTCGCGCGAGCTCTCGACCGGCGGCTGGCCGGCCTCGGAGACGGTGTAGTGGAAACGCACGACGCTGTTCTTCTGGATCTTCATGTTCGACCTGGGCTGGGGCCGGTGACTGCACCGGCGGGGATGGGGCACACTGGGCCCGTGAAAGCGAGCGCGCATTATCCCGGCCACCCCCGCCCGGCGCCAGTTCCGGCCTGGGCCCGGCTGCTTCCCCTCGTCCTGGTGCTGGTCCTGGCCGCCTGCGGCACGGCGCCCAAGCGCGGGCCCGCGCCCGCCGCGGCAGCCCCGAAGGTGGTTGACGTGGCGCCCGAGGACCCGGCCCGCGCCAACGAAGTGCTGATGCGCGCGCTCGGCCTGGTCGGCACGCCCTACCGCTATGGCGGCAACACCCCGGCCGGCGGCTTCGACTGCAGCGGCCTGGTGGGCTACGTTTTCCTCGATGCGGCCAAGGTCTACCTGCCGCGCACCACCCGCGAGATCGCCAAGTTCAAGGCCCACGTGCCGCCGGATGACCGCCTGGCCGCCGGCGACCTGGTGCTGTTTTCAGACAAGGGCACGGTCTTCCACGTGGGCATCTACGTTGGCGAGGGTCGCTTCGTGCACGCCCCCAGCACCGGCGGCACCGTGCGGCTCGACCGCATCGACGGGCCCTACTGGGGCCGGCACTACGCCGGCGCGCGCCGCATCCTCTACTGAGCGCCGTCGCGCGCGGGCGGCTCGGGCCGCAGCCACAGCCAGGTGCCGGTGACCGCCATGATCGCGGTGCCGGTGGCGGCCATCCACCACTTGGGCGCGGTGGCGAACATGATGACCGCGCTCAGTGCCATCGTGCCGATGGCCCACCACTTCGCCCGACGCGTCACCGAGCCGGTGGCCTGCCAGTCCCGGATCATCGGGCCGAAGGTGCGGTGCGCCAGCAGCCAGGCGTGCAGGCGCTTGGAACCACGCGCGGCGCAGAAGGCCGACAGCAGCACGAAGGGCGTGGTGGGCAGGCCCGGCAGGAACGCGCCCAGGATGCCCAGTCCCAGGGCCAGGTAGGCCGCCAGCAGCCACATCCAGCGCTTGACGTGGTGGACGGGGCTCATCCGGGGCAGGGGCTCAGGCGCCAGCCGATCCGGCGGCGCGGGCCAGGGCGTCGCGCACGCGGCGACGGCGCATGCGCGCCTGCAGCTGCCCGCGCCGGCGCGCCAGCTCGCGCGCCTGAGCCAGCCGGGCGTCGGCGTCGGCGGGTTCGCCCAGCGCCTCGCGCGCGGCGCGGAAATCGTCGTAGGCCACCACCACGTGGCGGATCTGCCGCAGCAGCAGCTCGAGCATGATGGCGTCGTCGAGCAGGCCGATCACCTCGACGTCGTCCGGGATCATGTCCTCCGGGTCGCTGAAGTAGGCCAGCAGCTTGAGCACCTCCGAGCGCTCGGGCTGCGGCAGCGCCCAGGCCTCGTCCTCGAGCATGTCCACCAGCTCCACCACCTGCAGCAGGCGCCGGCGGATGTAGCCGGGCGCGCATTCGATGGGCAGGGTCTGCAGGCCGTGGCGGGCCGCCTCGATGATGTCGCACTCGTCGGCGCAGGCCACGCGGCGCTCGGCGCGGGCCGGGGCCTCGTGGAAGCGCTCGATGTCGGCGGGCTCGAGTTCGAAGCTGATCTTCATGCCGCCATCCTACGCCAGCCTGAACGTCGCGTTCACATGCCACGAGCCCCGGGGATGGCCGTGGCGGCCCGCATAGCGTAGAGTTCGCGGCGTTTGCTGCACCGGCTGACCGTTTTCCCCCGGTATGCCCCGCCGCCAGGCCGAGCCAAGCTCGGGTCCTGCGCCAGGCCCCACTCCGCACGCCTTTCGTTGCGCAAACTCGCCAGGCCATGATGGCCCGGCGCAAAAAACTGAAGCAGGACTCGCAGCGCGGTTTCAGGGAACGCTCCGGGTTACACCACGGAGCAATCATGAATTTCGAATCCCTTGGGCTCGCGCCCGAGCTCGTCCGCGCGCTGTCGGACGTCGGCTACACCATCCCCACCCCGATCCAGGCCGAAGCCATCCCGCTGGCCCTGGCCGGCCACGACCTGATGGGCGGCGCCCAGACCGGCACCGGCAAGACCGCGGCCTTCGCGCTGCCGGTGCTGCACCGCCTGGCCCAGGACGGCCCGAAGCGCGGCCCGCGCAAGCCGCGCGCCCTGGTGCTCACGCCGACCCGCGAGCTGGCGGTGCAGGTCAACGACAGCCTGCGCAGCTACGGCAAGCACCTGCGCATGAACACGGCCACCGTCTACGGCGGCGTCGGCATGCAGCCGCAGATCGAGGCCCTGCGCCGCGGCGTCGACATCCTGGTGGCCTGCCCGGGCCGCCTGCTCGACCACCTGCAGCATCGCAGCGTCGACCTGTCGGGCATCGAAGTGCTCGTGCTCGACGAAGCCGACCGCATGCTCGACATGGGCTTCCTGCCGGCCATCAAGCGCGTGCTCTCGGCCCTGCCCAAGGCGCGCCAGACCATGCTGTTCTCGGCCACCTTCGAGGAGAGCATCAAGAAGCTCGCGCTCGAGCTGCTCAAGGACCCGCGCCAGGTGCAGGTGACGCCGCAGAACGCCACGGCGGCCTCGGTCACCCACGTCGTGCACCCGGTCGACAGCTCGCGCAAGCGCGACCTGCTGATCGACATCCTCAGCAAGCGCCACACCGACCAGATCCTGGTCTTCGGCCGCACCAAGCACGGCTGCAACCGCCTGGCCGAGCAGATCGAGAAGTCCGGCATCCCGGCCGTGGCCATCCACGGCAACAAGAGCCAGTCCCAGCGCCTGAAGGCCCTGCGCGACTTCAAGTCGGGCGAGGCGCGCGTGCTCGTGGCCACCGACGTGGCCGCGCGCGGCCTGGACATCCCGCTGCTGCCGCTGGTGATCAACTTCGACCTGCCGATGGTGGCCGAGGACTACGTGCACCGCATCGGCCGCACCGGCCGCGCCGGCGCCAGCGGCGAAGCCGTGTCGCTGGTGGCCCCGGACGAGGGCGGCCTGCTGCGCGCCATCCAGCGCCTGCTCAAGGCCGACATCGCCATGCAGGAAGTCGAGGGCTACGTGCCCAGCACCGGCATCCGCATGGGCAACGACAATGCCTCGCGCGGTCGTCCCTCGGGCCAGCGTCCGCCGCGTCGCGACGGTGCCGCCCCGCGCGGCCGCCGTCCGCACGCGGGCGGTGGCGAGCGCCACGCCCACGCCGGGCCCAAGGGCCACGGCCCGCGCGGCGGCGGCGAGCGCCGCCAGCGCGTCGGCGACTGAGCGCCACCACGGCGCCAACGGCCCGGGGACGGGTGCAATAAACGAAGCGGGGCAGGTCCACCTGGGTGGACCTGCCCCCTTGAGCTGGTCGAGCACGGCCTCGTCGCCCACCACCACGATCGACTGCTGGGCCGGCTGGAAGTACTTGCGGCCCATGGCCTGCACCTGCTCGGCGGTGACCTCGCGGATGCGCGGCACGAACTCGCCGATGTACTCCGGCGGCAGCCCGGCCAGCCAGTTCGAGGCCAGCGTGCCGGCCACCGAACCCTGCAGCTGGTTGGAGATCAGGTAGCTGCCGGCGACGTATCGCTTGTTCATCTCGAGCTCGGCGACCGGCACCGGCTCGCGCGCCAGGCGCTCGAACTCGGCGAAGAACTCGCCCACGGCCGCGCCGGTGACTTCGTTGCGCACGTCCGCGCTCGACACCAGGGCGCCGCCTGCGGCCAGGCTGCGCTGGCCCAGGCGCGCGCCGTAGGTGTAGCCCTTGTCCTCGCGCAGGTTCTGCATCAGCCGGCTCGAGAAGCTGCCGCCCAGCACGGTGGACGCCAGCTGCAGCGGCACGCTGTCGGGATGCGTGGCGCGCACGGCCGGGCGGCCGATGCGCACCGTCGACTGCACGCTGCCCTCGCGGCGCAGCAGGGTGCGCGTGGGCACCGCCCCGTTGCGCGCCATCGCCAGGTCGGCCGGCGGCGCGCCGGTGGCCTGCCAGTCGCCGAAGTGGCGGCGCGCGAGTTCGAGCGCCTGCGCCGGGTCGATGCGACCGGCGATCACCAGCAGGGCGTTGTCGGGACGCAGGCGCCGGGCGTGCTCGGCCACCAGGCGGTCGCGGTCGACCGCGGCGATGCCAGGTTCCGTCGCCTGGGTGCGGGCGTAGGGATGATCCCCGTACAGCGCCGCCAGCATGGCCCGCTCGGCGCGGAATCCGGGCTGCGCCTCGGCCGCCTTCAGGCCCTGGAGCGCATTGGCCTTGGCCAGGTCGATCTCGGCCTGCGGGAAGCTCGGCCTGCGCGCCACCTCGGCCAGCAGCGCCAGCATGTCGGCGGACCTGGAGGAGAGCGCATTGGCGCTGACCACCAGGCCGTCGTTGCTGGCGTAGCCGCCGACGCTGCCGCCCATGCCCTGGGCGGCCTCGGCGATGGCGCGCGAATCGCGCTGCTGCGTGCCTTCGGACAGCAGGCCCGCGAGCATCGAGGCGAACGCGGGTGTTTCCGGGGCGTCGGCGGCGAGGCCGGCATTGCGGAACACCAGCACGAAGTCCACGCGCGGCACGCCGTCACGCGGAACCACCCAGACCTGCAGGCCGTTGTCGAGCGCGTGGCGCGTGACCTCGGGCACCGGCAGCGGGCGGTCGGGGGCGAAAGCCGGCAGCTCGGCCGGCATCGCCACGGGCGCGGCGGCGAAGGCCGCCGGGGCGAGCACGGCGGCGATGAAAAGCGTGGCCAGGTTCAGTCGAAGGGTCATGGGTTTACTCCTGGCCGGCGGCGTTGGCGGCCGCTTCGAGCATGGCGGCGGGCTTGCGGTCGATCACGGTGCGATTCTGCGCCGTGAGGTAGGTGCGGGCGACGCGCTGGAGGTCCTGCGAATCCACGGCGTCGATCCAGCCGGGGATCTGGTTGGCCACCGCGGCGTCCCCCCAGATCGCCTGCAGGCGCGCCAGGGTGTCGGCGCGGCCGAGGAAGCTCTCCATGCCGTTGTTCCAGTCGGCGAGCATGCGCGTCTTCACGCGCGCCAGCTCCTCGTCGCCCACGCCCTCCTCGGCGATGCGGGCGATTTCCTCGTCCAGCGCCGCCAGCAGCTGGTCGGCGGTGAACTGCGGCTTGTAGAGCGCGAAGAAGGTCAGCAGCGTCGGGCCGTCGAACTCCCACGGGCTGGTGAGGCCGAACAGGTACTGGCCGTTTATGGCCATCTCGCGACCCTTGACCAGGCCCTGGTAGGCGCGCGAGGCGTCGCCGCCGGCCAGCACCTCGGCCAGCACCGCCGTGGGCGCGTGATCGGGGCTGCCGCGCTCGGCGATCTTCCAGCCCACCGCCAGCGCCGGCACCTGGGCCAGGGCGTCGGGCTGGGTGATGCGCTTCTCGCCGGTGTTGATCGGCTCGGACACGTCCGGGCGCGCCGGCGTCGGCCGCGCGGCGATGCCGCCGAAATACTTTTCGGCCAGCGCGAAGCCCTCCTCCGCCGTCAGGTCGCCGGCGATCGACAGCACGGCGTTGTTGGGGCCGTAGTAGTCGCGGTGGAAGGCCGCCACGTCCTCGACCGTGGCCCCCTCGAGGTCCTCGAAGCTGCCGTAGCCGTCGTGGTTGTTCTCCCACTTCTGGAAGGCCTGCTGGTTGATGTCGAGCCACATGAAGCCGCCGTAGGGCTGGTTCTTCACGTTGACGCGGATCTCCTCCTTCACCACGTCCTGCTGGTTCTTGAGCGTGCGCTCGTTGAAGTCCAGCGTGGTCATGCGGTCGGCCTCGAGCCACAGGATCGGCTCGAGCGCCGAGGCCGGCGCGACCTCGATGTAGTTGGTGAAGTCCGGGCGGGTCGAACCGTTGTTGCGGCCGCCGCCGGAAGTGATGACCTTGTCGAACACGCCCTCGCCCGCCTTCGGCGTGCCCTCGAACATCAGGTGCTCGAACAGGTGGGCGAAGCCGGTGCGGTTGCGCGGCTCCTGGCGCATGCCGACCCTGTAGACCACGCTCACGCCGACCACCGGCGCGCTGTCGTCGGGGGACACGACCACCGTCAGGCCGTTGTCGAGGGTCTTGACCGCCACCGGGATCTCCCAGCGGTCGGAGGCCTGGCCCAGGGCTGGCAGGGCCAGCAGCAGGCCCAGCGGAAGCAGGCGTCGCAATTGGGTCTTCATGGGTTCGCTCGTGGCAGGGGACCCGGCGAGCCTACCCCGCCCGCACCACCCGCCGCACCGTGGCGAAGGTCACGCCCCGCGGCCGCCGCGCACCCCGAGCCAGGCCCCGCCGACCAGCAGCGCGAGCGCCACCGCCTGGCTCCAGTGCGGACTTGCCTGCCCGGCCAGCAGCAGCCAGCCGGTCGACAGCAGGGGCGCGGCGTAGGACAGGGTGCCCAGCGTGGCGATGTCGCCGCGCTTGGTGCCGATGTCCCAGAGCCAGAAAGCCGCGCCGGTGGGCCCCAGGCCCAACGCCACGATCGCCAGCCACTGCCCCGGCGTCGGCGCCACCGTGGCCTCGAAGGCCAGGTGGGCCAGCCCGCCCAGCACGCCCACCGCCAGGCAGGCGCCGGCCATGGCGCTGCTCGGCACCTCGCCGAAGCGCCGGTTGAGCACCGAATACAGCCCCCACGTGACCGCCGCGCCGAGCGCAGCCGCGTAACCGAGCGCATGCTGCGGCTCAAGCCTCGGCATGCCGCCGCGCCCCACCACCAGCACCGCCGCCGCCAGGCCCAGGGCCGTGCCCAGCCACTGCCCGGCGCGCACGCGGGTGCCGCCCAGCAGCGCGGCGAACACCACGATCAGCAGCGGCCACAGGTAGTTGAGCAGGTTGGCCTCGACCACCGGCGCCCGCTTGAGCGCGAGGAAATACAGCGCGTGGTAGCCAAACAGCGCACCGATGCACAGCAGGCCGGCCGCCGCCGGCTGGCGCAGCGCCGCCAGGCCCGGGCCGCCCGGCCGCAGCAGCAGCGCGCAGCCGGCGAGGCCGGCGATGCCGAAGCCCATCGCCAGCAGCTGGAACGGCGGGATGCCCGGCGTGGCCGTGGTCAGCACCGCCAGCGAGGACCACAGCAGCACCGCGCCGAAGCCGGCGGCGGTGGCGCGCGTGCGCGGCGTCATCCGCGCGTGTCCCCGGGCTCCAGGCCGACGTTGCTGGTGGCCGAGTCGTAGGTGGCCTGGTCGAGCAGGCCGGTCTGGCGCGCCACCAGCACCGGCACCAGCACCTGGCCGGTGACGTTGGTCATGGTGCGCATCATGTCCAGGATGCGGTCGATGGCCAGCAGGTAGCCCAGGCCCTCGAGCGGCAGGCCGGCGGCGCTGAGCACCACCGTCGCCATCACCACCGCGGTGCCGGGCACGCCGGCGGTGCCGAAGCTGCCGAGCACCGAGGCCAGCAGGATGGCGATGTACTGCGCCATCGTCAGTTCGATGCCGAAGTACTGGGCGATGAACAGCGAGGCCAGCGCCGGATAGATGGCGCCGCAGCCGTCCATCTTGATGCTCGCGCCCAGCGGCACCGCGAACGCGGCGTATTCCTGGCGCACGCCGAGGTTGTGCGTGGCCGCGCGCAGCGACACCGGCAGCGCGCCGAAGCTAGACGAAGTGGCGAAGGCCACCTGCATCGCCGGCGCCGCGCCGCGGAAGAACTTGATCGGGTTCAGGCCGTGCGCCAGCAACAGGCCGCCGTAGACGAAGACGATGTGCAGCGCGCAGGCCAGGAACAGCGCGCCCACGAAGCCGCCCAGCGGCAGCAGCCGCTCGAAGCCGTAGGTGCCCACCAGCGCGGCGATCAGGCCGAAGGTGCCGATGGGCGTGAACTCGAGCACGAAGCGGGTGACCTGGATCATCACTTCGCTGGCCTCGCCGGCCAGCGCGCGCAGCCTGGCGGTCTTCTCGCCCAGCTTGACCAGCGCGAAGCCGAGCAGGCCGGCGAAGAAGATCACCTGCAGGATGCGGCCCTCGGCCAGGGCCTTGAAGGGGTTGGCCGGCACCACGTCCAGCAGCACCTGCACCGGGCCGGGCACCTCGCGCACCTGGTAGTCGGCGGCCATCGCCAGCTCGCCGACGCCGCTGCCGGGCTTGAACACCAGGCCCACGCCCAGGCCCACGCCCACCGCCAGCACGGCGGTGATGGCGAACCACAGGAAGGTGCGCCCGCCGAGCGCGGCGATCGATTTCTGCCCGGCCAGGCCCGACACCGCGGCGATGACCGCGAAGAACACCAGGGGCGTGGCGATCATCTTGATCAGGGTGACGTAGAGCGTGCCCAGCGGCTGGAACCAGGTGGCCGCGGCCGGTCCCATCAGCCAGCCGGCCAGGGCGCCCAGGGCGAAACCGGCCAGCACGCGCTGCCAGAAGGGGATGCGGAACCAGGCGGAAACCAGGGCCATGCCGGCGCTCTCAAGCTGAACGATTGCCGACGATAACGGCCCCGGCCCGCCCGGTCACGCGCTTCGTCACGGGGGGGAAACACACCGTTGCGCGATAATGGCCGAACTTCCCGGAGATCCCATGACCCTGCTGCTTTTCCTGGCCGGCCTGGCCCTGCTGATCCTTGGCGCCGACCTGATGGTGCGCGGCGCCTCCCGCCTCTCGCTCTCGCTCGGCATCGCCCCGCTCGTGGTCGGCCTGACGGTGGTGTCCTTCGGCACCAGCGCGCCGGAGCTGGCCATCTCGGTGAAGTCCGCCCTCGACGGCCAGGCCGACCTGGCGCTGGGCAACGTGGTGGGAAGCAACATCTTCAACGTGCTCTTCATCCTGGGCCTGTCGGCCCTGGTGGCGCCGCTGGTGGTCGACCGCCAGCTGATCGGCCAGGACGTGCCCATCCTCATCGGCCTGAGCCTGCTGGTGGGCTGGATGGCGCTGGACCGGGACATCTCGCGCGGCGACGGCCTGGTGCTGGTGCTGCTGCTGGTCGCCTACACCGGCCTGCTCTACTGGTCCGGCCGCCGCGCGGCGCCGGCCGCCGTCGAGGACCCGCTGGTGGTGGGCGCCGAGTCGCCCTGGCTTTCGAAGCTGTGGGTGCAGTTGCTGCTGATCGTGGTGGGGCTGGCGCTGCTGGTGCTTGGCTCGCGCTGGCTGGTGACGGCGGCCATCGAGATGGCCACCGCCTTTGGCGTCAGCCCGCTGGTGATCGGCCTGACCATCGTCTCGGCCGGCACCTCGCTGCCCGAGGTCGCCACCTCGGTGGTGGCGGCCGCGCGCGGCGAGCGCGAGATCGCCGTGGGCAACGTCATCGGCAGCAACATCTTCAACCTGGCGGCGGTGCTGGGCATCTCGGCGCTGATCCCGGCGGACGGGCTGTCCGTGGCGCCTGCCCTGCTGGCCTTCGACCTGCCGGTGATGATCGCCGTGGCGATCGCCTGCGTGCCGGTTCTGTTCACCGGTCACCTGATCGCGCGCTGGGAAGGCGCGCTGTTCCTGGCTTATTACATCTTCTACGTCACCTACCTGGTGCTCTTCGCCCAGGACCACGACGCCCTCGACAGCTACTCGCTGGTGATGACGACGGTGGTGATCCCGCTCACGGTGGTGACGATGGCCGTGGTCGCCTGGCGCGAGCTTCGCCCGCGCCGGCCGGCCTGAGGTTCAGAACGGCTTGAAATAAACCAGCCAGAGCACCGGGATCGCCAGCACCAGCGGGATCTCGTTGAACCAGCGCAGCGCCGTCGGCGAGGGCAGCGACGCCCCGCCGGCCGCGCGCTTGATCCAGCGGCCCGTGAACACGAAGTGCACCAGCAGCATCACCACCAGCAGCAGCTTGGCGTGCAGCCAGCCGCCGCTGCGGTCGAAGTGCATCCACAGCGTGAGCCCCAGCAGCAGGGCGATGCCGAACATCACGTGGCCGAAGCGGTAGAGCCGCCGGCCCATCAGTGCCAGGCGGTCGCGCACGGCCGGCTCGGCGCCGGCCTCGGCGAGGTTGACGAGGATGCGCGGCAGGTAGAACACGCAGGCCATCCACGCGATCACGAACAGCACGTGGAAGAGTTTGGTCCAGAGGTACATCGGTCGGTCGTCCTTGGCCGCGTCAGCGGCAGTTGGGGCGGCGGCCCGCGGCGCGGGCCTGTTCCTGGGTGGCCTTGAGGCCGGGGGCCGAGGCGCGCAGCGACTGGATGCGCGCCTGCGGGTCGGGATGGGTGGACAGGAAGGTCGGTGCGCGGCTGCCGCCGGTGGCGCGCACCATGTTTTCCCAGACGGTGGCCGCGGCGGCCGGGTCGAAGCCGGCCTGGGCCATGTAGCGCTGGCCCAGCAGGTCGGCCTCGGACTCGTGCTGGCGCGAGAACGGCAGCAGCACGCCGGCCTGGGCGCCCACGCCGAGCAGCCCCAGCAGCTGCTGGCGCTCGCCGCCGGTGGCGGCGTTGAGCACCTGCAGCGCGGTGTCGGCGGCGAAGCGCTGGGAAACACGCTCGGCGGCGTGGCGCGAGACCACGTGGCCCATCTCGTGGCCGACCACGGCGGCCAGCTGGTCCTGGTCGGTGGCCACCTTGAACAGGCCGGTGTGGATGCCGATCTTGCCGCCCGGCAGGGCGAAGGCGTTGGGGTTGTCGTCCTGGATCAGCACCACCTCCCAGGCCGTGCCGCGCTGGTTGGCGGGCAGCACCGCGACGAGCGCGTCGGCGATGCAGCGGGCCTGGCGCAGGCGGGCCGGGTCGTTGGCCACCTTGCCGCCGGACTTGATCTGGGTGAAGGCGCTGGCGCCCATGCGGTCCATGTCGGCATCGGACACCAGGATCAGCTGGCTGCGGCCGGTGGGCGCGGTGGCACAGGCCGCCAGCAGGCCGGCGAGGAGCATTGGGAGCAGCTTCGAGCGCGGGTTTCGCATCGTCGTCCTCCGTCGCGGATGGGGCCCCATGATTCCGGCAATGGCCAGAAGCCGCAATAGCGAAGCGGTTCAGGCGCTTGCGCCGGCCTTGCGCTATAATGCGCCGGTCTCCTTCGTGTCCGTGGTGTGCCGGAATGCGAAGCTCCCCGCCCATCCCGGACTTCCCATGACCGACCCCACGAACGTGGCGCCGAACGCGCCCCTGCTTTTCCGCGACCTTGACCTCGGCGAAAGCCTGCTCAAGGCCCTGGCCGACGTTGGCTACGAGTCGCCCTCGCCCATCCAGGCCGCGACCATCCCGCACCTGCTGGCCGGCAAGGACGTCCTGGGCCAGGCCCAGACCGGCACCGGCAAGACCGCCGCCTTCGCCCTGCCCGTGCTGGCCCGCCTCGACCCGGCCCAGGCCACGCCGCAGGCGCTGGTGCTCTGCCCCACCCGCGAGCTGGGCATCCAGGTGGCCGAGGCCTTCCAGAAGTACGCCGCCCACCTGCCGGGCTTCCGCGTGCTGCCGATCTACGGTGGCCAGGGCTACGGCCCGCAGTTGCAGGCCCTGCGCCGCGGCGTGCACGTGGTGGTGGGCACCCCGGGCCGCATCATCGACCACCTCGAGAAGGGCTCGCTCGACCTCTCGGCCCTGCGCACCCTGGTGCTCGACGAGGCCGACGAGATGCTGCGCATGGGCTTCATCGACGACGTCGAGGCCATCCTCAAGAAGATGCCGGCCGTGCGCCAGACGGCGCTGTTCTCGGCCACCATGCCGCACGCCATCCGCCGCATCGCCCAGACCTACCTCAAGGACCCGGTCGAGGTCACGATCGAGGCCAAGACCCGCACGGCCGACAACATCCGCCAGCGCAGCTGGGAGGTCAGCGGCCTGCACAAGCTCGACGCGCTCACCCGCATCCTCGAGGCCGAGCCCTTCGACGCCATGATCGTCTTCGCCCGCACCAAGCAGGCCACCGACGAGCTGGCCGAGAAGCTGCAGGCGCGCGGCTTCTCCGCCGCCGCCATCAACGGCGACGTGGCGCAGGCGCAGCGCGAGCGCACCATCGAGCAGCTCAAGGCCGGCAAGATCGACATCCTGGTGGCCACCGACGTGGCCGCCCGCGGCCTGGACGTCGACCGCATCAGCCACGTCGTGAACTACGACGTGCCCTACGACACCGAGAGCTACGTGCACCGCATCGGCCGCACCGGCCGCGCCGGCCGCAGCGGCGAGGCGATCCTGTTCATCGCCCCGCGCGAGCGCAGCATGCTGCGCGCGATCGAGCGCGCCACCCGCCAGCCGATCACGCCGATGGAGCTGCCCACCGTGGCGGCCGTCAACGACGTGCGCATCGCCAAGTTCAAGCAGCAGATCTCCGACACGCTGGCGGCCGGCGAACTCGCCGAGTTCCGCAAGCTGATCGAGGACTACGAGCGCGAGATGAACGTGCCGGCCATCGAGATCGCCACCGCCCTGGCCAAGATGGCCCGCGGCGACGTGCCGCTGCTGATGGAGCCGCCGAAGTTCGAGGCCAGGAAACGCGCCTTCGAGCGCGACGTGCAGGCCGCCACCGACCGCTTCGCCAAGCCCTCGCGATTCGAGCGCGGCGATCGCCCGGAGCGCACCGAGCGCGCGGCCTTCCCGAAGAAGGTGCGCGAGGCGCGCACGCCCGACGAAGGCAAGCAGACCTTCCGCATCGAGGTCGGCTACGACCACGGCGTGAAGCCGGGCAACATCGTCGGCGCCATCGCCAACGAGGCGGGCCTGGACGCCAAGCACATCGGCCGCATCGAGATCTTCGAGGACCACACCCTGCTCGACCTGCCCGAGGGCATGCCGGCCGACGTGATGAACCACCTCAAGACGGTCTGGTGCGCCGGCCAGCAGCTGCGCATCACCCGCGACGGCGAGCCGCCGGACACCGCCGGCAAGGTGCCGGGCAAGAAGCCCTTCGCGGGCAAGAAGCCGTTTGGTCCGAAGAAGGATTTCGGCGAGCGCAAATCCTACGGCCCGAAGAAGGACTTCGGCCCGAAGAAGCCCCACCGCAAGGGCCCGCGCCCCGACTAAGCCGCCGGCAATACCGGGGCCATCCCGCCCCGGGATGGCCCCAAGCGTTTTGTAGGAGGGCCTTCAGGCCCGACGCTCTTCAGCGCATCGCGCCCAGCGTCTCCCGGAGCAGCGGCAAATGCGGCCGCAGCAACTCCGCATTGTGACGCGCCGCCTCCAGCGCGGCCGCGTCCTCCGGCGCGGCGAAATCCGGCAGGCCCGGCAAGCCGGCCAGGCCGGCCACGTCGCCGGCGTTCGGCATCGGCACCAGCTGCGACATCGCCGCCAGCGACTGCCGGCGGATCCAGGCGTATTCCTCGCGCGAAAGCCCCACCTCGTTCACGCCCGCGGCCTGCGCGGCGCGCAGCTTCGACACCGAGCCGGCCAGCTCGCCGTAGGCGCTGCCCAGGTCGGCCAGCGAAGGCGCGGCGCCGCCCTGCGCGCGCTCGTTGGCCTGCCGGGCCAGGCGCGCCAGGTCCGGACCCATGTCGGCGGCGATGCGCTTTTGCACGCGCACGAAGGCCTCCACCTGCGCCGGCGTCATGCGGCCGTCCGCCGGCGGCGCGTAGGGCGACTGGTTGGCGATGTCGCTGCCCAGGTCGACCGCGCTCACCCACTCCTTCGCGCCCTCGAGCCCGGCGTTCCACATCGGCCGCAGGATGAACCACCAGCCGGCCACGGCACCGACGATGGCCAGCAGCACCACCACCAGGCAGCCCGCCAGGACCTTTTTGATCGCCATCGCCCGCTCCTCGTCGCCTCGTTCGCCCGAGGATAGTCCGGCGCCCCCGCGAGCGGCTACAGTCGCGGCCATGGAACACGACGTACTGGTGATCGGCGGCGGCGCCGCGGGCCTGATGTGCGCGCTCACCGCGGGGCGTCGCGGCCGGCGCGTGCGCGTCATCGAGCACGCCAACCGCTGCGGCAAGAAGATCCTGATGTCGGGTGGCGGACGCTGCAATTTCACCAACACCGGCACCACGCCGGCGAACTTCCTTTCGGCCAACCCGCACTTTTGCAAGTCGGCGCTGGCGCGCTACCGGCCCGAACACTTCATCGCCATGGTCGAGGCGCATGGCATCGCGTACCACGAAAAGGAACTCGGCCAGCTGTTCTGCGATGAGTCCTCGAAGCAGATCGTGGCCATGCTGCTGGCCGAATGCGCCGACGCCGGCGTGACGGTGGAGACCAGCTGCAGCGTCGAATCGCTCGGGACCCTGCCCGGTGGCGGCTACGAGCTGGCCACCTCGCGCGGCACGTGGCGCGCACCTTCGCTGGTGGTGGCCACCGGCGGCCTGTCGATCCCGTCCATGGGCGCCACCGGCTTTGGCTACGAGCTGGCGCGGCGGTTCGGCCACGAGGTGCTGCCCACCCGCGCCGGCCTGGTGCCGCTCACGCTCAGCGGCAAGCACCAGGCGCATTACGCCGACCTCGCCGGCGTGGCCTTCCCGGTCTCGGCGCGCTGCGGCAAGGCGCGCTTCGACAACGCCCTGCTCATCACCCACCGCGGCCTCAGCGGCCCGGCCATCCTGCAGGTCTCGAACTACTGGGAGCCCGGCAGGGAGCTGCTGCTCGACCTGCTGCCCGGGCTCGACGCCGAGGCCTTCCTGCTCGAGCGCCAGCGCACCCAGCCCGCCGCCGAACTGCGCACCGTGCTGGCCGACGTGCTGCCGCGGCGATTCGCCGAGCGCCTGTGCGAGGCCTGGTTCCCGAGCAAGCCGATGCGGCAGTTCACCCACCGCCAGTTGCCCGACCTGGCCCGCCAGCTGGCGAACTGGCCCATCGTCGCCAGCGGCACCGAGGGCTACCGTACCGCCGAGGTGACGCTGGGCGGCGTGGACACCCGGGGCGTGTCGTCCTCGACCATGGAATCGAAGCACCAGCCGGGCCTGTATTTCATCGGCGAGGTGCTGGACGTGACCGGCTGGCTGGGCGGCTACAACTTCCAGTGGGCCTGGGCCAGCGGCCACGCCGCCGGCAGCGCCGCCTGAAGGCGCGCCGCGGCGCCGTTTCGCGTTACTTTTGCCAGGCCCCAACGCCCCGGAGTGATGCCATGACCCGCCCGACGCGCAGCCGCGCCCTGCCTGCCCTTGCCCTGCTCGCCCTCGCCGGCGGTTTCGCCCACGCCGGCGAGCAGGCCATCATCGTGCTCGACGCCTCGGGCTCGATGTGGGGCCAGATCGGCGGCAAGCCCAAGCTCGAGATCGCCCGCGAGACCCTGGCCACGGTGCTGCGCGACACGCCGCCGGACATGGCCCTGGGCCTGGTCGCCTACGGCCACCGCGAGAAGGGCAACTGCGGCGACATCGAACTGGTGGTGCCGGTGCGCACCGGCAGCGCCGGCGACATCGCCGGCGCCGCCGCGAAGATGAAGTTCCTGGGCATGACGCCGCTCTCCGACGCCGTCGCCCGCGCCGCCACCGAGCTGCGCTACACCGAACGAAAGGCCACCGTCATCCTGATCACCGACGGCCTGGAAACCTGCAAGGCCGATCCCTGCGCGCTGGGCAAGGAGCTCGAGTCCGCCGGCGTGGACTTCACCGCGCACGTGGTGGGCTTTGGCCTGAGCGCCGAGGAAGGCAAGCAGGTGGCCTGCCTGGCCGAGAACACCGGCGGGCGCTACCTCGCCGCCAATGACGCCGCCGGCCTGGCCGCGGCGCTCACCGAGACCGTGGTCGAGGCCCCACCGGCGCCGCCGCTGCCCGAGGCCAGCCTGCAGGCGCCGGACGCGGTGCCGATGTCCTCGCGCTTCGAGGTCGCCTGGACCGGCCCGGCCGACCGCTACGACGAGGTGCAGGTCTTCGACCCGGCCGGCAACGGCGGCCGCGGCAAGGTCATCGACAACCAGCGCGTGCTGGGCGACCGCCGCGCCGGCGACCGGCGTGTCGAGCTGGTGGCGCCGGCCACGCCGGGCGACTACGTGCTGCGCTATTACCACGGCGCGCAGGCGCGGGTGATCGCCACCCGCCCGGTCGCCGTCACCGAAGCCGAGGTCGCGCTGCGCGCGCCGGACGAAGTCGCCATCGCATCGAGCATCGTGGTCGGCTGGACCGGCCCGGGCGCGCGCTATGACGAAGTGCAGGTCTTCGACCCCGCCGGCAACGGCGGCCGCGGCAAGGTGGTGGACAACAAGCGCGTCAATGATGGCCCCGGCGCCGCGAAGCGCGAGGTCACCGTCGTCGCCCCGGCCACGCCCGGCGACTACCAGCTGCGCTACTACAACGGCGACAACGCCCAGGTGCTGCTCGCGCGCCCGCTGAAGGTGGTGGCCGCCGAAGTCGCGCTCGCCGCGCCGGACTCCGTGCCGGCCGCGTCGTCCTTCACCGTCGGCTGGACCGGCCCCGGCGCGCGCTACGACGAGATCCAGGTCTTCGATCCGGCGGGCAATGCCGGCCGCGGACGGGTGGTGGACAAGAAGCGCGTGATCGACGGCCCCGGCGCGGCAAAGCGCGAGGTCACGCTGGTCGCCCCGGCCGCCGCCGGCGCCTACCGGCTGCGCTACTACAACGGCGACAACGCCAGCGTACTGCTCGAACGCCCGCTGGCGGTCAGCGCCATCGAGGTGCGCCTCGACGCCCCGGCCAGCGGCGCGGCCGGCCAGAAACTCACCGTCGGCTGGACCGGCCCGGGCGCGCGTTACGACGAGATCCAGGTCTTCGACCCGGCCGGCAACGGCGGCCGCGGCAAGGTGCTGGCCAACCGCCGGGTGCAGTCCGACCCGGGCCAGGCCGCGCGCCAGGCCACGCTCACCCTGCCCCTACAGCCGGGCAAGTATCAATTGCGCTACTACAACGGCGACAACAGCGCCGTCCTGCACAGCCAGCCCTTCACCGTGGAATAAGCCATGCCCCACTACACCGCCCCGCTGCGCGACATGCGCTTCGTGATGTTCGACCTGCTGCAGGCCGAGGCCGAGCTCGCCGCCCTGCCCCGCCACGCCGGCCTGGACCGCGAAACCATCGAGGCGGTGCTGGAGGAAGGCGCGAAGTTCGCCAGCCAGGTCATCCAGCCGCTCAACGCCGCGGGCGACCGCGAGGGCTGCACCTGGCACGGCGACGGCGTGGTCACCGCGCCGCCGGGCTTCAAGGAGGCCTACCGGCAGTTCGTGGACGCCGGCTGGCCCTCGCTGGCCTGCGAGCCGGACTTCGGCGGCCAGGGCCTGCCGACGCTGGTCAACAACCGCCTGTACGAAATGTGGAACTCGGCCAACCAGGCCTGGCTGATGTACGCGGGCCTCTCGCACAGCGCCTACGAATGCCTGCTGGCCTTCGGCAGCGACGAGCAGAAGCAGGTCTACCTGACCAAGATCGTCTCGGGCGAATGGACCGGCACCATGTGCCTGACCGAGCCGCACTGCGGCACCGACCTGGGCCTGCTCAAGACCCGGGCCGAGCCGAACGGCGACGGCAGCTACGCGCTCACGGGCACCAAGATCTTCATCAGCGCCGGCGAGCACGACCTGGCCGGGAACATCCTGCACCTCGTGCTCGCCCGCCTGCCCGACGCGCCGGCCGGCACCAAGGGCATCTCGCTGTTCCTGGTGCCCAAGTTCATCCCGGACGCGAACGGCGGCGTCGGCGCGCGCAACACCATCCGGGCCGGCTCGATCGAACACAAGATGGGCATCCACGGCAACGCCACCTGCGTGATGAACCTCGACGGCGCCCGCGGCTGGCTGATCGGCGAGGCCAACAAGGGCTTGGCGGCGATGTTCGTGATGATGAACTCGGCGCGCCTGGGCGTGGGCATGCAGTCGCTGGGCCAGGCCGAAGTGGCCTACCAGAACGCCGCCGCCTACGCGAAGGACCGCCTGCAGGGCCGCGCCGCCACCGGCCCGGCATCGCCGGGCAAGCCGGCCGATTCGATCCTGGTGCACCCGGACGTGCGCCGCATGCTGCTCACCGCCCGCGCCTACAACGAAGGCGGCCGCGCCCTGGCCGCCTGGAGCGCACTGCTGCTCGACCGCGAGCACTCGCATCCCGACGCGGCCGTGCGCGAGGAGGCCAGCGAGCTGATGGCCCTGCTCACCCCGGTGGTCAAGGCCTTCCTCACCGACAACGGCTGGGAGACCACCACGCTGTGCCAGCAGGTGCTGGGCGGCCACGGCTACATCGCCGAGTGGGGCATGGACCAGTTCGTGCGCGACGCGCGCATCAACATGATCTACGAGGGCACCAACGGCATCCAGGCACTGGACCTGCTGGGCCGCAAGGTGCTGATGGACGGCGGCGCGAAGTTCGGCCGCTTTGCCGCGCTTGTGCAGGCCACGCTGGCCGAACTGCAGGGACGCCCGGAACTGGCCGAGTTCACCGCGCCGCTGGGAAAACTGCTGGCCGACACCGTGGCCCTGACGCAGGAAATCGGCGCCAGGGCCAAGGCCGACCCGAACGAAGTCGGCGCCGCCTC
Organism: Arenimonas sp. SCN 70-307; assembly: GCF_001724815.1. Lineage (GTDB taxonomy): Bacteria > Pseudomonadota > Gammaproteobacteria > Xanthomonadales > Xanthomonadaceae > Arenimonas. The sequence continues at coordinate 74,614 of NZ_MEDO01000014.1, forward strand.
GGTGCCCTACCTGCGCATCGTCGGCCACCTGTGCTTCGCCTGGCTGTGGGCGCGCATGGCGGCGCTGTCGGTGGGCAAGGACGACGAATTCCATGCCGCCAAGCTGGCGACCGCGCGCTTCTACTTCGCCTGGCTGTTGCCCGAGGTCGAACAGCGTTTCCGCGAAGCCCGCGCCGGCGCGCCGACGCTGATGGCCTTGCCCGCCGACGCCTTCTGAGCTACTTGCGCCAGAGCGCCTTCCAACCCTCGGGGCCCAGCTTGCGCAGGGCCTCGATGTTGGCTTCGTAGATGCGGTCGGCGTCCGGGAAGGCCGCCACCGCCTTGTCCACGCTGTCCTCGCGCAGCAGGTGCAGCGTGGGATACGGCGCGCGGTTGCTGAAGTTCCCCATGTCGTCCGGGTCGGCATCGGCGAACTGGTAGCGCGGGTGGAAGCTGGCCACCTGCAGCACGCCCTCGAGCGAGAGCTCCTCGACGGCGGCGTCGGCGATGTCGAGGAAATCGTTGTAGCCGAGGAAATCGCCCAGCACGAAGGGGTGGATGAGCAGCGTCGTCTCGATGTCGGCGGCGTCGGCCGCGGCCAGCAGCTGCAGCTCGTGCAGCAGGTCCTCGAGCAGGCCTTCCTCGTCGGTGGCCTGGCTGACCACGTAGCGGATCTGGCGCTTGGCGTGCACCGCCTTGGCGAAGGGGCACAGGTTGAGGCCGATCACGGCCTTCTCCAGCCACTCGCGCATCGCGGCGATGACGGCGTCGTCGGTCAGCGGCTCGTCGCCGTGCAGGGGATCGTGGGTCATGTCCTTACTCCTTCCTGCGCAGCGCGGCGGCGCGGGTCAGGTCGTTCCACCAATAACGGGCGAAGGAGCGCATCACGCCGCGGCCCGGATCGAAAGGGCGGCCGTCGGCCAGGCGCTCCATCTGCTGGTAGTACCAGCCCTGCGCGCCGAGCACGTTCACCATCTTGGCCAGCAGCCAGGGGCTGGCCGGCGAGAGCCGGCCGCGCGGGCGCAGGTGCAGGCGGTGCTCGAAGGCCGGCAGTTCGTCGATCTCGCCGGCCAGGAGGCGCCGCGCCACGTCGGGGTGGGTGCAGAACGGGCGGGCCAGGCCGATCACGTCGGTGTCGCCGCTGGCCAGCGCGGCCTCCATGCCGGCGCGGGTGCGGAAGCCGCCCGTCACCATGAGCGGCATGCGCGCCACGCGCCGGATGGCGGCGGCGTATTCGAGGAAGTAGGCCTCGCGCACGCGGGTGCTGGCGCGCACCTGCACCGCGTCGCCGTCGCGGCCGCTGACGCCCAGCAGGCGCGGCTGTTCGTAGTTGCCGCCGGAGATCTCCAGCAGGTCCACCGACTCGCCGCTGAGCAGCTCCACCACGCCCAGGCAGTCGGCGTGGCTGAAGCCGCCCTTGCGGAAGTCGTCGGAATTGAGCTTCACCGACACCGGGAAATCCGGCCCCACCGCCTTGCGCGCCGCGCGCACGGCTTCGAGCAGGAAACGCGCGCGATTGGCCAGCGGGCCGCCCCAGGCGTCGGTGCGGCGGTTGGTGACCGGCGAGAGGAAGCTGGAAATCAGGTAGCCGTGCGCGCCGTGCACCTGCACGCCAGTGAAGCCGGTGTCGCGGGCGATGGCGGCCACCTCCCCGAAGCGCGCCGCCAGCGCCACGATCTCGTCCTCTCGCAGGGCGCGCGGGCGGGCGTAGTTGCCCATCAGGTCGAGCTGCACGTCCGAGGGCGCCAGTGGCTGGCGGGTGACATAGCGCGGCGACTGCCGGCCAGCGTGGGAGACCTGCATCCACAGGTGGTTGCCGGCGCGGGTGCCGGCGGCGGCCCAGCGGCGCAGGCGCGCGCGGGCCTCGGCGTCCACGCTCGGCGCGAAGGTGGGGTCGATGGCGACGTTGCCGGGGCGCTCGAGCACGCGCTTGTCGATCATCACGTTGCCGGTGATCAGCAGGCCGGCGCCGCCCTCGCTCCAGGCGGCGTAGAGGCGGTCGAGGCGCTCGGTGGCACGCAGGCGCGAATCGCCCAGGCCTTCGGTCATGGCCGCCTTGCACAGGCGGTTGCCGAGGGTGGCACCGCAGGGCAGCCGCAGCGGCTGGGCCAGGGGGTCTGACATCACGGGCTCCGGTGTCGCGCTCAGGCCGACACCTTACTGCAAAGCCCGTTGGCTTCAAGCGACGGCCGGCGGACCGGCCGTCGCGGAGCGCTCACTGCTGCGAGGTCTTGACCAGCAGCTGCTTGGCCAGCGCACCGTGCAGGCGGCCGATGCCGCGCGCCAGGTGCAGGGTGACGAAGAACAGCAGCGTGCCCACCAGCATGACGATCGCAGCGCCGCCGGGGCCGTTGATGACGCCGTCGTTGAACTCGAGCTCGCCCATCGGCAGGCCGAAACCCTGCAGCAGCGCGGCCAGCCCGCCCAGGCCCAGGCCCAGCGAGAGCGCGCCCAGGGTCACCGCGACCGTGAAGTACAGGACGCCCAGCGGCAGCATCAGCAGCTGGTAGAGCATGGTGCTCCAGGTGCGCGGGTCGGTGAACATGGCGGCGATGCGCTCGAGCCAGGGCAGCTCGCGGCTGGCGTACACCGGCCGGCGCGGCATGCGCTCGCCCAGCAGCACTTCGACGATGCGTCCTTCCACCAGCGACAGCACCCGCACCAGGCCCACGAACAGGATCACCACCGGGATGCCGATGATGGTCAGCGCCAGGCCGCCCGAGAGGCTCGCGCCGGTCACCACCGCGGTGAAGTAGACGATGCCGGTGGCCAGCGAGAGCAGCATGTAGAACAGCGCCGTCCACGCCCGCGGGTCGGAGGCCACGCCGAAGAAGCGGCCCGAGGTGCTGGCGCGCGGCGGCGCCGGCGGCGCGCGCAGGGCGCGCGTCACCTTGACCTCGGTGTCGCGGTAGATGTCGGCCACTTCCTCGGGCGCGCCATAGCTCGAGGCCACCGAGGCGATCAGCTCGGCCTCGGCCATGCCGGGGTTGGCGGCCAGCTCGGAACGCAGGTATTCCTCGGCGTCGTAGAGCGCGTCCTGCACCAGGGCCGGGTCGGCGCCGCGCAGGGCGGCACGCAGCTGCTCGAGGTATTCGGGGATGGAACGCGGGAGCACGGCGGTCATGTGAGGTTTCCTTCCAGCACGGAATCGACGGAGTCGCGGGTGGTGCGCCAGCTGCCGGCCCATTCGGCCAGCACCTGCCTGCCCAGCGTGGTGATGCGGTAGTAGCGGCGCGGCGGGCCGCTGACCGAGGGCTCGACGTGGCTCTCGGCCAGCCCGGCGCCGCTGAGGTTTCGCAGCACGGGGTAGAGCGCGCTCTGCTTGCCGCCCAGCAGCGGATCGCCGGTCTGCTCGAGGCGCTTGGCGATCTGGTAGCCGTACAGCGGCTCGTCCGACCGCGCCAGCACCGCCAGCAGCACCAACGAGACGGTGCCGGCGCTGAGCTCCTTCTGGAACTTCTTCTGGTGGGTCTCGGTGTCGACCATGGCCTGTCCCGGTGTGAGTCATACCCGCTGGTTGCGGATAGTGTGGACTCAATAATACCTAGCCGCCCCTGGCCCGGCAGTGCCGCAAGTCATGGGCCCGCGGGGTGCCTGCGTCTTGCATCCCTCGCCGCCTTGGGTAACTTGGGGGGCAGTCCCAGCCCCCCGGAGTCTGCTTCGATGAGCGCCGCGTCCATGCCAGGTCCGATGCCCGTGCTGTTCCTCGGGCACGGTTCGCCCATGAACGCCATCGAGGACAACGCCTGGCGGCGGGCCTGGCAGGCCCTGGGCCGCCGGTTGCCGCGCCCGAAGGCCATCCTGTGCATCTCGGCGCACTGGGAAACCCAGGGCGTTTACGTGGGTTCGGCCGAGAAGCCGGACACCATCCACGACTTCCGCGGCTTCCCCAAGGCCCTGTTCGACGTGCGCTACCCGGCCCCGGGCAGCCCGGAGCTGGCGCACCGGGTGGCTGAACTGGTCACCAGTCCGCGCGTGCACCTCGACTCCCACCGCGGCCTCGACCACGGCGTGTGGAGCGTGCTGCAGCCCATGTTCCCCGAGGCCGACATCCCGGTGGTGCCGCTGAGCCTGTCGAGCCTGCAGCCCGGCGCCTGGCACTACGACCTGGCGCGCCAGCTCGACCCGCTGCGCGACGAAGGCGTGCTGGTGGTGGGCAGCGGCAACATCGTGCACAACCTGCGCTACTGGCGCCTGGGCCAGACCGAGCCGCTGGACTGGGCGCAGCGCTTCGACGAGGACATCGCCGAGCGCATCGCCGAGGGCCACCACGAGGGCATGATGGGCTATGAAACCCTCGGCCCCGACGCCCTGCTCGCCATCCCGACGCCCGAGCACTACCTGCCGCTGCTGTACGCGCTGGGCCTGCAGCGCGACGAGGACAGCGTCGAATTCATCAACGCCGACGTGGTCGGGCCCATCTCGATGCGCTCGGTGCTGATCGGGATGCCCGCCTGATGGCCGACAACCCGGTCCTCGTGCTGTTCCTGCCGCTGGCCCTGGCCGTGGTGATGGCCGGCCTCGGCCTGCACCTGACCCTGGCCGACTTCCGCCGCGTGGTGGCCCTGCCCAAGGCCATGGCCGTGGCGCTGGCGGTGCAGGTCCTGCTGCTGCCGCCGGTGGCCTTCGGGCTGGCGCGCGCCTTCGACCTGCCCGGTGAACTGGCCCTGGGCCTGGTGCTGCTGGCGGCCTCGCCCGGCGGCGTCACCGCCAACCTCTTCAGCCACCTCGCCCGCGGCGACGTGGCGCTCAACATCAGCCTCACCGCCATCAACAGCCTGCTGGCCCTGGTGACGCTGCCGCTGTGGACGGCGCTGGCGCTGTCGGTCTTCCTCGGCGCCGAGGCCAGCGTGCCGCCGCCCACCCGCAAGGTGGTCGAAGTGGCGCTGCTCATCGTCGGCCCGGTCGCGCTGGGCATGGCGCTGCGCGCCTGGCGCCCGGCGCTGGCGGCCGCGGCCGAAAAGCCCGTGCGCCACCTGTCCTCGCTGCTGCTGGGCGCGCTGATCGTCATCGCCTTCGCCTCCGAGTGGGAGATCGTGCGCGCCTACGCGCCGGTGGTGGGCGTGGCGGCGGTGCTGTTCAACCTCGTCAGCCTGCTCTCGGGCTACTTCGTGGCGCGAGGCGTGCGCCTGGGCGAGCCGCAGGCGATCGCCATCGCCTTCGAGATCGGCATCCACAACGGCACCCTGGCCATCTTCATCGCCATCGAGGTGCTGGGCCGCGCCCAGGCCTCGATCGCCCCGGCGATCTACGCGCTGAGCATGTACCTCACCGGCGCCATCTTCGCCGCCTGGCTGCTGCACCGGCGCAAGGCGGCGGCGTGAGCAAGGTCTACGACAAGAGGTACTTCGACGGCTGGTACCGCAAGCGCGACCTCGGCGGCGGCGCGGCGCTGGCGCGCAAGGTGGCGCTGGCGGTGTCGGTGGCCGAATACCACCTGGGCCGGCCGCTCAAGTCGGTGCTCGACGTCGGCTGCGGCGAAGGCGCCTGGCGCGCGCCGCTGCTCAGGCTGCGGCCGAAGCTGCGCTACCTGGGCGTGGACAACAGCGACTACGCCATCGAACGCTACGGCGCGCGCCGCAACCTGCACTGGATGCCCTTCGGCGACCTGGCTGCGCTGCCGCTGTCGGAATCGGTGGACCTGCTGGTGTGCTCGGACGTGATGCACTACCTGCCCGACGACGAGCTGCTGCGCGGCCTGAAGGAGTTTTCGCGCCTGTGCCACGGCGTCGCCTTCCTGGAAGTGTTCGCCGAGGGCGACGAGATCGTCGGCGACCTGGTCGGGCTGCAGCGCAGGCCCGCGGCCTGGTACCGCAAGGCCTTCGCCCGCGCCGGCTTCAGCGCGGCCGGCTCGCACGCCTACCTCAGCGCCGCGCTGGCGGCGCGCGCCACCGCGCTCGAGCTGCCCGGCCGGTGAGCGACGCCGGCACACCGTACGCCAACCTCGACCCCGACCGCATCCTCGACGCCGTCGAATCGCTCGGCCTGCACGCCGACGGCCGCGTGCTGGCGCTCAACAGCTACGAGAACCGCGTCTACCGCATCGGCATCGAAGACGGCGCGCCGCTGGTGGCCAAGTTCTACCGCCCCGGGCGCTGGAGCGACGAGGCGATAGAGGAAGAGCACGCCTTCGCCGCCGAACTCGTGGCCGCCGAGCTGTCGGTGGTGGCGCCGCTGGCTTTCGCCGGCCGCACCCTGCACCACGCCGGCGGCCACCGCTTCGCGCTGTTCCCGCTCCGCGGCGGCCACGCGCCCGAGCTGGGCGACCGCGACACCCTGGCCCACCTGGGCCGCGTGCTCGGCCGCCTGCACGCCGTCGGCGCGGCGCGGCCCTTCGTGCACCGCGGCGCCATCGGCATTGAAAGCCACGGCGAAGACCCGGTGCACTTCCTGCTCGAGGGCGGCTGGCTGCCGCCCGAACTCGAGGCCAACTTCGAAACCCTGGCCGAAGCCCTGCTCGATGCGATGGACGCGGCCTGGGAGCGCGCCGGCGCCATCGCCACGCTGCGCCTGCACGGCGATTGCCACCCGGGCAACATCCTGTGGCGCGAGGGCCAGGCGCACTTCGTCGACCTCGACGACTGCCTCTCGGGCCCGGCGGTGCAGGACCTGTGGATGCTGGCCGGCCGCCGCGAAGACGGCCCGCGCGGCTGGCAGTGGCTGCTCGAGGGCTACGAGCAGTTCCGCGCCTTCGACCGCCGCGAGCTGCACCTGGTCGAGGCCCTGCGCACGCTGCGCCTGCTGCACCACAACGCCTGGATCGCACGGCGCTGGTCCGACCCGGCCTTCCCGCCGGCCTTCCCCTGGTTCGAGGCGCCGCGGCACTGGGAGTCGGTGATCACCCAGATGCAGGAGCAGCTCGCCGCCCTGCACGAACCTCCGCCCGACCCACGCTGAGCCCGCGCTGCGCTAACCTTCGGCCCACGAACCACACCGCCAAGGATCCAACGATGCGCCTGCGCCCCGCCCTCACCGCCCCGCTGCTGGCCCTGGCCGTGGCCGCCTGCGCGCATGCGCCCGCCGCCGCGCCCGCCAAGGCCCTGACCACGCAGGAGGTGATCGACGCCTCGACGCCGGCCGACTGGCGCCCGCTCGACCCGGCCAACACGCTCTACCTGCAGCTGCCCTCGGGCATGGTGGTGGTCGAGCTGGCGCCGCAGTTCGCGCCCGAGCACGTGGCCAACATCCAGGCGCTGGCCCGCGGCCACTATTTCGACGGCCTGTCGATCAACCGCTCGCAGGACAACTTCGTGGTGCAGTGGGGCGACCCGGCCGGCGACGAGGTGGTGCTGCGCCGTCCGCTGGGCGAAGCCAGGGCCGCGCTGCCGGCCGAGTTCTCGCGCCCGGCCGAAGGCCTGGCCTTCAATGCCCTGCCCGACCCGGATGGCTGGGCGCCGCAGGTGGGCTTCGCCGGGGGCTTCGCCGCCGCGCGCGACCCGAAGGCCGGCAAGGCCTGGCTCACGCACTGCTACGGGACCGTCGGCGCCGGCCGCGCCGCCGCGCCCGACAGCAGCAACGGCAGCGAGCTGTATGTCGTCATCGGCCAGTCGCCGCGCCAGCTGGACCTCAACATCACCACCGTCGGCCGCGTGGTCGTGGGCATGGAACGCCTGAGCGTGCTGCCGCGCGGCAGCGGGCCGCTGGGCTTCTACGCCGACGCCGCGCAGCGCGTGCCGATCCTGGCCGCGCGACTGGCCACGGACGTGCCCGAGGAGGCGCGCGCACGCATCGAGGTGATGCGCACCGACACCGCCACCTGGGACGCCTACGTCGAATCGCGCCGCAACCGCCGCGACGAGTGGTACGTGCATCCGGCCGGCCACGTGGACGTGTGCAACCTGTCGGTGCCGGTGCGGCCGATCGCCGCGCCCAAGGGCTGAATGGCCTGGTTCGTCTACCTGATCGAATGCACCGACGGCAGCGTGTACACGGGCGTGGCGGTGGACGTGGCGCGCCGCTACGCCCAGCACGCGGCCGGCAAGGGCGCCCGCTACACCCGCTCGCACCCGCCGGCGCGCCTGCTCGCCAGCTTCCCCCACCCCGACCGCTCAAGCGCGCTGAAGGCCGAACACGCCATCAAGCGGCTCAGCGCGGCTGAAAAACGCGCCCTCGCCAACCCCGCATGAATCCGACCCGCAAGGCCCACCTGCAGATGCACTTCTGCGTGCTGCTGTGGGGCTTCACCGCCATCCTCGGCAAGCTGATCACCCTCGGCGCGATGGCGCTGGTGGTCTGGCGCATGGCCCTGGTGGCCACCGCGCTGATGCTGGTGCCGCGGGTCTGGCGAGGCCTGCGGGCGCTGCCGGCGCGGCTGTGGGGCATCTACTCGGGCATCGGGCTGCTGGTGGCGCTGCACTGGCTCACCTTCTACGGCGCGATCAAGCTGGCCAACGCCTCGGTCGCGGTGACCTGCATCGCGCTGGCCACGGTGTTCGTGCCCGTGGTGGAACCCTGGATCACCGGCCGGCGCTTCGCGCCGCGCGAACTGCTGCTGGGCGTGGCGGTGGTGCCGGGCGTGGCCCTGGTGGTGGGCGGCGTGCCGGCCGACATGCACCTGGGCATCGTGGTGGGCACGCTCTCGGCGCTGCTGGTGGCTTTTTTCGGCGCGCTCAACAAGCGCTTCGTGCACGAGGCCGACCCGCTCACCGTCACCGGCGTGGAGCTGGGCGTGGGTGGCCTCGCGCTGGCGCTGCTCACGCCCGTGCTGCCCTGGTTCGGCACGCCCTGGGTGCTGCCGGGCGCGAGCGACCTGGGCCTGCTGCTGGTGCTGGCCCTGGCCTGCACCCTGCTGCCGTTCGCGCTGTCGCTGGTGGCGCTGCGGCACCTGAGCGCGTTCTCGGCGCAGCTGGCGGTGAACCTCGAGCCCATCTACGCCATCGTGCTGGCGATCGTGCTGCTGGGCGAGCAGCGCGAGCTGGGCGGGCTGTTCTACCTGGGCGTGGTGGTGATCCTGGCCGGCGTGTTCCTGCACCCGCTGCTCTCGCCGGGGCCGGCGCACAAGCCCGAGCCGGCCAACCTCGGCACCGCCGAGGCCAAGGGCCTCGACTAGCCGCGCCCGCGCCGCAGCCGCGGCGTGATCTCCAGCGTGCCGGCGGCGTCCACCCACTGCAGCACGCCGTCCTGCACCATCACCTGCACGTCCATGCCGCGGGCCAGGCGCGCGCCCAGGGCCTTCGATTCCTCCGGCGCGACGTCGAGCACCACCAGGTTGGCGCAGCGCGCCAGCGCGGCCTCGTTCTTCTCCCACCATAGGTCGGCGGCGCGGCCGCCGTAGGTGATCACCACCACCTCGCCGGCGCGGCCGCAGGCGCGGCGCACCCGCGATTCATCGGGCTGGCCGAGCTCGATCCACTGCTCGACCGCGCCGGTGAGGTCCTTGCGCCACAGGTCGGGTTCGTCCTCGGTGCTGATGCCGCGGCCGAAGGCCAGGGTTTCGTGCGCGTGCAGGGCGAAGGCCAGCAGCCGCAGCATCACGCGCTCGTCGGTTTCCGACGGGTGCTGGGCCAGCACCAGCTCGTGGGCGGCGTAGTAGTGCCGGTCCATGTCGCTGACCTGCAGGCTGGCCTTGTGCACGGTGGACTTGGGGGCCATCGCGGTTCCATCTCGGGTTGGGGCCGGCAGACTGGCCCAGGCCGCCGCCGCTGTCCAGCCCGGGCGTTTGCCAGCCGGGCCCGGGGCGTGGACACTGTGCGCGGGGAAAACAGGGGAGCCACGCCACGTGGACGTTTACGAGAAGATCAAGCGCCTGTTCGGCTGGGGCGGCAAGCCCGCGCGGGCGACCACGCCCGCGGGCCCGGCCGAGGTCGCCGAGGCCCAGCCGTCCGGCCCCGAGCGCCGGGGCAAGCCGCGCACCAATGCCCGCAGCGGCACCCGCATGCTGGTGATCGACGACTCGCCGACCATCGTCGCCCTTCTCTCGCGCATGCTGCGCCAGAACGACTACCAGGTGCTCGAGGCGGCCGACGCCGAGCAGGGCCTGGAGATCGCCCGCGCCCAGGCGCCGGAGCTGATCTTCCTGGACATCGTGCTGCCGGGCATGGACGGTTTCGCCGCGCTGCGCCAGCTGCGCAAGGACCCGTACACGCGCGACATCCCGGTGATCATGATCAGCGGCAACGAACAGGCCACCGAGCAGTTCTACGTGCACCGCATCGGCGCCGACGACTTCATGAAAAAGCCCTTCTCGCGCGCCGAGGTGTTCGCCCGCATCGAGCGCCTGCTCGACGCCAACCGCGTGCCCCGCCGCCTGCCCCAGGGTGGCGCCCAGGCCGCGGACGCCGGCGAGGACGAGGCGGCCGCCTCGTCCTGAACCGCGCGGGCGTCAGCCGCCGCGGGCCAGCCGGGCGATGAGCTCCCCGGCCGGTTCGGGCCGGCCCACCGCCCAGCCCTGCACGAGGTTGCAGCCCAGGTCACCCAGCGCCTCGAGCGTGTTGGCGTCCTCGACGCCCTCGGCCACCACGCGCATGCCCATCTGCCTGGCGAAGGCGATCATCGCCTTGACCATCTGCAGCGAGCGCAGGTCGCCGAGCATGCCGGTGACGAAGGACTGGTCGATCTTCATCTCCGTGGCCGGGAATTCCTTGAGGTAGGCCACCGAGGCATTGCCCACGCCGAAGTCGTCGATCGAGACGCGGATGCCGGCCGCATTGAGCTGGCGCAGCTGCGTGGCGCCGCGCTGGATGTCGGAAACGATGGCGGTCTCGGTCACCTCCAGCACCAGGTCGCGCGGCTCGGCGTTCCAGAGCCTGAGCCCGCCCAGGAGCTGCTCGACCAGGCCGCGCTCGGCGAAGGCGGTGGCCGAGAGGTTCATCGACACCACCAGCGGCAGGCCGGCGGCGCGCGCCTCGGCCACCGTCTGCAGGCAGGCATTGATGGACCAGCGGGTGAACTGGCTGATCATTCCCGAAGACTCGGCCACGGGGATGAACACCGCGGGGCTGATCGTGCCCTTGGACGGATGTTCCCAGCGCGCCAGCGCCTCGGCGCCGATCACCTTGCGCTGGCGCACGTCCATGATCGGCTGCAGGTGCATCAGCAGCTGGCCGGCGTTGATGGCCTGCAGCAGTTCGGCCGCGTCGATGCTGGTGGACTGCACCGGCGTGCCCCCGAGCAGCATCCGGTCGGGCAGCTGCCGCGCCTGCATCATCGCCTGCTCGGCCTGGCGGCACAGGGTCTCGGCGCTGTCGCCGTGCTCGGGATACATCGCGATGCCCACCGCCACCGCCGCCAGCACCGGCTGGCCGTCGGCGATGATCGGCGCCTCGAACTGCCGCAGCAGCTTGGAGGCCGCCAGCATCGCGTGGCTGCCGTCGCGCAGCCCGGGCAGCACCAGGGCGAAGTCGCCCGAGCCGAGCTCCACCAGCTCGTCGCCGGGGCGCAGCACCCCGCGCACGCGGGAGGCGGCTTCGGCCAGCAGGGCGTCCATGGCCTGGTAGCCGGCGCGGATGCGCAGCTGGCGCAGCCCCTGCATGCCCAGGCACAGCACGCCCAGCGGCCTGCCGGAGACGCGGCTGTCCTCGAGGTGCGAGGCCAGGCGTTCGGGCAGTCCGCCGTTGCGCATCATCATCGCGGCACCCGCCTCACGCGAGGAACAGCTCGGCGGGGTCGAGGCCGAAGGCGCCGGGTTCCAGCGCCTGGGTGATCTTGACCGCGTTGTCGCCCAGGTCGGCGCCGTAGTTCATCAGGTCGACGTCGCGGAACGGGCTGTAGGGCTGCTTGTCCTTGTCGAGCAGCAGCATCAGGCGCGGGCGCAGGCGGCGCACCTGGTTCTGCGCCATCACCACGCCCACCTCGCCGGTGCTGAGCTCGACCAGCGAGCCGGTGGGATAGACGCCCAGGCACTGCAGGAACTGCTCGACCACCTCGGACTGGAAGAGCCGGTCGCGGGCGCGGTAGAGCGCCTGCAGGGCGCCGTGGCGCGATTCGCCGTTGCGGTGCGGGCGGTCGCTGCGCAGCGCGTCGTAGGTGTCCACCACGCCGCCGATGCGGCCGGCGAGCGGGATCTTGTCGCCGGCCAGGCCCTGCGGGTAGCCGCTGCCGTCGTGGCGCTCGTGGTGGCCGGCCACCAGCTCGCGCGCCCACTTGCCGGTGACGCCGGCCTGGTCGAGCAATTCCATGCTGCGCCCGACGTGGCCGCGCATCAGCGCCATGGCCTCCGGGTCGAGCGTGCCGTCGTGGTGGGTGAGTTCGGCCGGCACGCTGGACATGCCCGCATCGAGCAGGAAGCCGCCGGTGGCCAGCTCGACCAGCACCTCGCGGGGCAGCGCCAGGTGGCGGCCGAAGGCGGCCGCCAGGGCACTGCAGTTGACGGCGTGGCTGTAGGCGTAGTCGTCGCGCTTCATCAGCGCCATCAGCCAGAACAGCGCATCGGCATTGCGGATCAGGCTTTCCACCATCGGTTCGATGGCTTCCTGCACCACGCCGGGCTCGAGCCGGCGGCCGTTGCGCACGTCGTCGGCGATGCGCTGCGCCAGGGCCCTCAGCCCGCCGTGGGCTTCGCGGGCGTGCGGGATCTCCTCGGCCAGCCCGACGGTGTTGTGGTACTCGGGGCCACGCGGCGGGAAGACGTTGCGCGGGCCGGCCGAGACCCGCAGCGAGGGCCGCGAGGGGGAAACGCTCTTCTCGACGTCGATGAAGACGCTGGTGCAGTAGGCCGAGAGCAGCTCGATGTCGTCGTCGGAGGAAATCTCGAAGCCCTGGAACGGAAAGGGCGTACCCACCCAGTCGCGGTCGAGGCGACTGACGTACATCCCCTTCTCCAGCAGACCGACGAGCATCTGCCGCTCTTCCAGAAACTTCACCGATTGTCCCTCCCGTTCCGGCGGTTACGTTACCACGGAGACCCCCCCGGCAAACCCCGCCATGGCCAAGCCCCTGCTCGTTTTCGTCCACGGCTGGTCGGTGACCAGCACCGCCACCTATGGCCAGCTGCCCGCCCGGCTCAGGCGCGAGGCCGGGCGCCGCGGGGGGCCGGGGCTCGACGTGGCCCACGTGCACCTGGGCCAGTACGTGAGCTTCCGCGACGAGGTGCGGGTGGAGGACATCGCCCGGGCCTTCGAACACGCCATCGGCCGGGTGCTGGCCGAAGCCGGCGGGCGCCGGCGCTTCGCCTGCATCACCCACAGCACCGGGGCGCCGGTGGTGCGCGAATGGCTCGACCGCCACTACGTGCGCACCGGCCGCCTGGCCGACTGCCCGCTCTCGCACTTGGTGATGCTGGCCCCGGCCAATTTCGGCTCGGCCCTGGCCCAGCTGGGCAAGGGCCGCCTGGCCGGCATCAAGGCCTGGTTCAACGGGGTCGAGCCCGGCCAGGGCGTGCTCGACTGGCTCGAACTCGCCAGCCCCGAGTCGCTGGCGCTCAACCTGCGATGGATCCACGAATACCCCGCGCTCGGCCTCACCCGCGGCACCAACCCGGTGTTCCCCTTCGTGCTGTGCGGCGACGCCATCGACCGCAAGCTCTACGACCACATCAATGCCTACACCGGCGAAACCGGCGGCGACGGCGTAGTGCGGCTGGCCGCGGCCAATCTCAACGCCCGCCACGTCGTGCTCGAGCAGCCGCCGGCACCGGCCGGGGAAACCCTGCCCTCGGCGCGCAAGCGGCTGGGCGAACTGTCGCTGCGCGCCAACGTGCGCTCGGCGCGCACGGCGTTTCGCATCCTGCCCGGGCTGTCGCACAGCGGCACCGACATGGGCATCCTCGCCAGCGTGCGCGACGACGATGCGCCGCATCCGACCGTGGACGCCGTGCTGCGCTGCCTGGCGGTGGCCGACGACGCCGGATACCAGCGCGCCTGCGACGAGTTCGAGGCCGCCAACGCGTTGCACCAGGCGCCGGCGCGGCGGGTCGAGCTCGAAAAAATCCCGGTGCTGCCCGACCGTCGCTACATCCACGACCCGCACGCGATGGTGGTCTTCCGCCTGCTCGACGACGCCGGCGCGCGCGTGGGCGACGTCGACCTGCTGCTCACCGCCGGTCCGAAGGGGGACCCGAACCAGCTGCCCGAGGGCTTCCTCACCGACCGCCAGGGCAACCGGCGCGCGGCCGGGCACGTGAGCTTCTTCCTCAACCACGCCGCGCTCGCGGGCTGCGAGCCCATCCTCGACGAACGCGGCAAGCTGCTGCGGCCCGAACGTATCGCGCGGCCGCCCTACGGCCTGAAGCTGCAGCCGCGCGGGCCGGAGCGGCTGGTCGAACACTGGCCGACGCGGCTGGGCGCGGGCCTCGCCGACCTGCTCGGCGTCATCGAACCCAACCAGACCACGATCATCGACATCGTGCTGCACCGCGTCGTGCGCGAGGGCGTGTTCCGCTTCACCCGCAGCCTCGCGGCGCGCAGCTTCCGCGACGATCCGCCGGGCGGCGCGATCTGAGCCCTGACCAACGGCAGGGGCCGCTGAACGGAAGTTTCGCATAGGCTGGGACACCATCCGGGCTTCCGTGAACAACGAGGTATCGCCATGGCCAGCCGCCGCGAGTTCCTGTCCGCCGCCATCGCCGTCGCCACCGCCGCCGCGCTGCGGCCCGCCTTCGCACTCACGCCGCCGGCCACCGGCGCCATCGAGCTGCGCGCCATCCCGTCCACCGGCGAGAAGATCCCGGTGATCGGCATGGGCACCTCGGGCAGCTTCGAAGTGGACGTGGCCGGCCGCGAGCCGCTCAAGGAAGTGCTGCGGCGTTTCGTCGCCGGCGGCGCCAGCGTCATCGACACGTCGCCCAACTATTCCAACGCCGAGGACGTGCTGGGCGACCTGCTGGCCGAGCTGGGCCTGCGCGACCGGATCTGGCTGGCCACCAAGCTCGCCGCCGACGACCGCGCGGCCGGCGAGGCGCAGTTCGCCGACTCGCTGCGGCGCCTGCGCACCGACCGCGTCGAGCTGCTGGCCGTGCACAACCTGCGCGACTGGCGCACCCAGCTGGCGCTGGCGCGCGAGCTCAAGGCCCAGGGCAAGGTGAAGTACATCGGCCTCACCCACTTCCGCGACGAAGCCCACGACCAGCTGGCCGACATCGTCGCCGCCGAGAAGCCCGACTTCGTGCAGATCAACTACTCGGTGTCGGCGGTGAACGCAGAAAAGCGCGTGCTGCCGGTGGCCGCCGACAGCGGCGTGGCGGTGATGATCAACCGCGCCTTCGACGACGGCCGCCTGTTCTCGCGCGTGGCCGGCCAGGCCCTGCCGGGCTGGGCCGCCGAGGTGGGCATCAGCAGCTGGGCGCAGCTGTTCCTGCGCTTCGCCACCAGCCACCCGGCGGTGACGGTGGTCATCCCGGCCACCGGCAAGCCCGAGCGCCAGAGCGACAACCTGCTGGCCGGCAGCGGCCCGCGCCTGACCGAGGCGCAGCGCGCCGAACTCGTGGCGATGTTCCGCTGACATGACCGACGCCGCGGGCTTCGCCAGGCGCCTGCTGACCCGGGTCCTCGGCGTCGAGGAAGACGAACTACCGCCGGTGGCGGCGGGCATGCTGATGTTCTTCCTGCTGTTCGCGGGCTACTTCATGCTGCGGCCCGTGCGCGAGACCATGGGCATCGCCGGCGGCGTGCGCAACCTGCAGTGGCTGTTCACCGGCACCTTCATCGCCACCCTGGTGGCGATCCCGCTGTTCGGCACCATCGCCAGCCGCGTGGCGCGCCGGCGCATCCTGCCCTGGACGTATGGCTTCTTCGCCACCAACCTGCTGGGCTTCGCGGTGGCGATCAGCGCCGCGCCCGACAATGCCTGGCTGGCGCGCGGCTTCTACATCTGGCTGTCGGTGTTCAACCTGCTGGCGATCTCGGTGGCCTGGAGCGTGCTGGCCGACCTGATGCCGTCCTCCCAGGCCAAGCGCCTGTTTGCCCTGGTGGCCGCCGGCGCCAGCGCCGGTGGCCTCGCGGGCCCGGCGATGGGCCTGGTGCTGGTCGGGCCGCTGGGACACGGCGGGCTGATGGCCGTGGCCACGGCGCTGCTGGTGGGCTCGGCCGCGGCGGCGATGTGGCTGCAGCGCTGGCGCGATGCGCACCCGCTCGATGCCGCGGACGCCCCGGCGCGGCGGGCGCCGCTGGGCGGCAACCCCTTCGCCGGCATCGGCACCGTGCTGCGCTCGCCCTACCTGCTGGGCATCGCCACCTTCGTGGTGCTGCTGGCGACGGTGACCACCTTCCTGTACTTCGAGCAGGCGCGGCTGGTGGAGATGCATTTCCCCGACCCGATCGACCAGACCCGCGTGTTCGGCCTGCTCGATGCGCTGGTGCAGACCCTGGCCATCCTCACCCAGCTCTTCCTCACCGGCCGCATCGTGCGCCGGCTGGGCCTGGTGGTGCTGCTGACGACGGTGCCGGTGGTGATGGTCGGCGGCTTCCTGTGGCTGGCGATGGCGCCCACCTTCGCGGTGCTGGCGATCGTGATGGTCACCCGGCGCGCCGGCGAGTACGCGCTGGCGCGGCCGGGCCGGGAGATGCTGTTCACCGTGGTCGCGCCGGACCAGAAGTACAAGGCCAAGAACGTCATCGACACCGCCGTCTACCGCGGCGCCGACGCCGTCAGCGGCTGGGTGAAGGCCGGCATCGATGCCATCGCCTCCAGCCCGGCGGTGGTGGGCGTGCTCGGCGCAATGGTGGCGCTGGCCTGGGCCGGCACGGGCTTCGGGCTGGCCCGGGCCCAGGGGCGCCGCGAGGCCGCCGCGACGGCCCCGGCGGGCCGGCCCGGTTAGCGTTTCTAACCCGGTAAGGACAACTAGCGAAAGCTTGTCCGGATTTGCTGGTAATCGCTGACGCAGGCCTTGTGCATCAGGCACATGGCGAGGCGGTGTTAGCGATGCTTCCCTGTCCAGCCGGCCTGTCGCCGGCCGCCCCGCTTGCCGGCCGCGGCGGCGAATGTTCCCCTGTCCCTGCCCGCCCGCAACCCACCCTCGTCGGGGAGCCCGGGCCACCGGAATTGCAGTCAACCGCCCCCTGGCGTTGACCTCCTTCGGCAGGGTACTCAACTGTTTCGGGACAGTTGGCCCTGCCTTCTTTTTGTCCGCGGCGCGTAAACTGCAGGCCCTCCACGCAGCGGCCGCGCATGACGATCTGGGTTGACGCCGACGCCTGTCCGAACCTCATCAAGGACATCCTCTTCCGCGCCGCCGGGCGCGCGAAGGTGGCGGTGGTGCTGGTGGCCAACAGCTGGATCCGCACCCCGCCCTCGCCCTTCATCCGCTCGATGCAGGTGGCCGGCGGACCGGACGTGGCCGACGACGCCATCGCCGAACGCTGCACCGCCGGCGACCTGGTGGTGACCGCCGACATCCCCCTGGCCGCGCGTGCGCTCGACCAGGGCGCGCTGGCCCTCAACCCGCGCGGCGAGCTCTACACCGCCGACTCGATCGCCCAGCGCCTGTCGATGCGCAACTTCATGGACGAACTGCGCGGCGCCGGCGTCAACACCGGCGGCCCGCCAGCCCTGCACCCACGCGACGTACAAGCCTTCGCCAACGCCCTCGACCGCTGGCTAACCCACCACCCCAAATGAACCAGGTTGATTTTAGGTAGGAAAAAGATGACCAAGACTGATCAGATGGCTGACCTAAAATGAACCTGGTTGAATTTGTTTTGGATCGGGAGTTTGTGGCGCTCAATGACTTGTTGCGCCTGGCCGGGCTGTGCGACAGCGGCGGCATGGGCAAGGCCATCGTCGCCAGCGGCGAGGTGACGGTGGACGGCGAGGTCGAACTGCGCAAGACCGCCAAGATCCGCGCCGGCCAGGTGGTGCGCTGGGGCGACGCCGAAATCAGGGTGCGCGGCGCGGACTGAGCCTCAGCGGCCGCCGCCGCTGCGCCAGATCGTCCACACCAGCCACACGCCGCCCACGGCGGCGCCGAGGAAACCCAGCAGGCCGAACACCGGCAGGCCCAGCAAGGTCGGGCCGCCCTCGACCGTCATCACGATCGACGAACCGATGATCAGCGCCGCCACCACGATGCCCACGGTAAGGCGATTGGCCGAATGCGCCACCTGGTCGCCGAAGGCCTGGAGGCGTTCGACGTCGAGGTTGACGTTCATCCGGCCCTGCCGCAGCGCACGCAGCGCCTGGCGCAGCTGGCCGGGCAGCGAGGAGAGCAGCTCCAGCGTATCGCCGGCGGCGCGCCGCCCGCGGCGGGCGATCGCGCGCGGCGAATAGCGCGCCAGCATGGCGCGGCGCAGGTAGGGCGCCGCTTCCGAGGCCATGTCGAAGTCCGGGTCCAGGCGCCGGCCCACGCCCTCGAGCGTCACCAGCACCTTCACCATCATCGCCAGGTCGGCCGGCAGCACCACCGCGTGCTCGCGCAGCATCGCGGCGATCTCGGTGAGCATGTTGCCCAGGCGCAGCTCGCCCAGCGGCACGCCGTGGTAGTGGTCGATGAAGGCGTCCACTTCGGTTTGCAGCGCCGCTTCGTCCACGCGCTCCTCGCCGGCCCAGTCGAGCATCACCTCGGCCACCTGGCCGGCGTCGCGGCGCACCAGGCCATCGAACAGGTCGAGCACCTGGTGCCGGCGCGCCTCCGACAGGCGCCCGACCATGCCGAAGTCGAGCAGCGCCAGCCGGTCGCCCTCGAGCCGGATGACGTTGCCGGGGTGCGGGTCGGCGTGGAAGAAGCCGTCCTCGAACAGCATCTTCATGCCGGCGCGCGCACCGATGCGGGCCAGCCGGTGCAGGTCGGCGCCGGCGGCGCGCAGCGCGGCCTCGTCGCCCAGCGGGATGCCGTCGATGAACTGCTGCACGTTCATGCGCTCGCAGGTGTGCGGCCAGTGCACCCGCGGCACCACCACGGCCGGCTCGTCGGCCAGGTTGGCGGCGATGCGCTCGGCGTGGCGGCACTCGGCGGCCAGGTCGAGCTCGCGCGAGAGCGAGGCCTGCAGCTGGCGCACCAGGGCCTGGGGCTGGTAGCGGCGCAGCTCGGGCGACTCGGCCTCGAGGATGCGCGCCAGCCGCTGCAGCAGGCGCATGTCGGCCTCCACCAGCGGGCGGATGCCGGGGCGGCGCACCTTCACCGCCACCTCGCTGCCGTCCTTCAGGCGCGCGCGGTAGACCTGGGCGATGGAGGCGGCGGCGATGGGCGTTTCGTCGAACGCGGCGAACACCGCATCGACCGGTCCGCCGAGGTCTTCCTCGAGCTGGCCGCGCACCTCGTCGAAGGGCACGGCCGGCACCTGGTTCTGCAGCTTCTCGAACTCGGCGATCCACTCGGGCGCGAACAGGTCCACGCGCGTGGCCAGCAGCTGGCCGAGCTTGACGAAACTCGGACCCATTTCCTCGAAGGCGCGGCGCACGCGCTCGGGCGGCGCCAGCGTGGCCAGCTCGGCCACGTGTTCGGAGCGCACCAGCCGCCCGGCCCGCTCGAGCGCGCCGGAAAGCCCCACGCGCCGCACCAGGTCGCCGAAGCCGTAGCGCATGAACACCGAGGCCACCTCCTGCAGGCGGCCCAGGTCACGCGCGGCGCTGATGGTTTCCCAGAACACCCCGCCACGTTACCCCATGCAGAAGAAATTGAGCTTGTTGCCGTCGGGGTCGCGGAAATAAGCGGCGTAGAAGCCCTTGAAACGCTCGCCCGGCGCACCCTCGTCGCGGCCGCCGAGCGCGAGCGCCCGGGCATGCAGCGCATCGACCTGGGCCGGCGTGCGCACCGCCAGCGCGACCATCGTGCCGTTGCCCGGCGTCGCGGCCTGGCCGTCGAAGGGCCTGATCACGCCGACGCTCGGCGACTGCATGCCGGTTCCCCAGGCGACGAAGCGATCGCCCTCCATGATGCGCCTGGCGCCCAGCTCGCCCAGCAGGGCGTCGTAGAAGGCGCAGGCACGCGCCATGTCGTTGGTGCCGAGGGTGACGTAGCCGATCATTGGCAATCCTCCGTGGTGTGTCCCGGCAGTCTGGCCGGGTACGCCGGCCGGGGCGAGGGGCATCGCCGCCAGGACCGTCCGATCTGGCCTCAGAGCATGGGCAGCTGCAGCCCCTGCTCGCGGGCGCAGGCCTTGGCGATGTCGTAGCCGGCGTCGGCGTGGCGCATCACGCCGGTGCCGGGGTCGTTCCAGAGCACGCGACCGAGGCGCGCGGCGGCGGCCTCGGTGCCGTCGGCGACGATGACCACGCCGCTGTGCTGGCTGTAGCCCATGCCGACGCCGCCGCCGTGGTGCAGCGACACCCAGGTGGCGCCGCCGGCGACGTTGAGCATGGCGTTGAGCAGCGGCCAGTCGGAGACGGCGTCGGAACCGTCGAGCATGGCTTCCGTTTCGCGATTGGGGCTGGCGACCGAGCCGGAGTCGAGGTGGTCGCGGCCGATCACGATCGGCGCGCTCACTTCGCCGCTCTTCACCATTTCATTGAAGGCCAGCGCGAGGCGGTGGCGATCACCCAGGCCCACCCAGCAGATGCGCGCCGGCAGGCCCTGGAAGCTGATGCGCTCGCGCGCCATGTCCAGCCAGCGGTGCAGGTGCGGGTTGTCGGGAATCAGTTCCTTGACCTTGGCGTCGGTCTTGTAGATGTCCTCGGGGTCGCCGCTCAGCGCCACCCAGCGGAAGGGGCCGATGCCGCGGCAGAACAGCGGCCGCACGTAGGCCGGCACGAAGCCCGGGAAGTCGAAGGCGTCCTCGCAGCCCACGTCGAAGGCCATCTGGCGGATGTTGTTGCCGTAGTCGAAGGTGGGCACGCCCATGTCCTCGAAGTTGAGCATCGCCTCGACGTGGATGCGCATCGAATGCTTGGCGGCGCTGATGACCCGCGCGGGGTTGTTCTTCTGCTCGCTGAACCACTCCTCCAGCGACCAGCCGGCCGGCAGGTAGCCGTGCAGCGGGTCGTGGGCGCTGGTCTGGTCGGTGACGGCGTCGGGGCGCACGCCGCGGCGCACGAGCTCGGGCAGGATTTCGGCGGCATTGCCCAGCAGTGCGATCGAGATGGCCTTGCCTTCGGCGGTGTACTTCTCGATGCGCGCGAGCGCGTCGTCGAGGTCCCTGGCCTGTTCGTCCACGTACCGGGTGCGCAGGCGCATGTCGATGCGCGACTGCTGGCATTCGATGTTGAGCGAGCAGGCGCCGGCCAGCGAGGCCGCCAGCGGCTGCGCGCCGCCCATGCCGCCCAGGCCGGCGGTGAGGATCCAGCGGCCGGTGAGGTCGCCGCCGTAGTGCTGGCGGCCCATCTCGACGAAGGTTTCGTAGGTGCCCTGCACGATGCCCTGCGAACCGATGTAGATCCAGCTGCCGGCCGTCATCTGGCCGTACATCATCAGGCCCTTGGCATCGAGCTCGTTGAAGTGCTCCCAGCTGGCCCAGTGCGGCACCAGGTTGGAGTTGGCGATCAGCACGCGCGGCGCGTCGGGATGCGTGGGGAACACGCCCACCGGCTTGCCCGACTGCACCAGCAGGGTCTGGTCGTCGCGCAGCGTGCGCAGGGTCTCGAGGATCTTGTCGTAGCTGGGCCAGTCGCGCGCGGCGCGGCCGATGCCGCCATAGACCACCAGCTCGGCCGGGTTCTCGGCCACCTCGGGGTCGAGGTTGTTCTGGATCATCCGGTACGCGGCTTCGGTGAGCCAGGAGCGGCAGCTGAGCTGGTTGCCGCGCGGGGCGGCGATCTTGCGGGACGGGTCGTTGCGGCGGCTGGCGGTCATCGGAGGCTCCCTGGGGATTTGCCCAGTATAAATCGCCCCCCACGGCGAGGCGCCTACATGCCGCGGAAACGATGCAGGAAGGCCGAACTCACCGGCAGCGTCTCGGCGCGGCCGCGCAGGCTCAGGCGCGCCTTGCCCAGCTCGTCCTTGCGCACGCGGTCGATGGCCGACACCCGCACCACCACGCCGCGGTGCACCTGCCAGAACTCCTCGGGGTCGAGCCCGGCCAGCAGCTCCTTGAGCGGCGTGCGGATCACCGCCTCGTCTTCGCCGGCCACCACCCGCACGTATTTGTCCTGCGCCTGGAAGTACAGCACTTCGTCGATGCCGAGCATGCGCACGTTGTCGCCGATGCTGGCGCTGATCCAGCGGATGCGGCGCTCGCCCTCGGGGCGCAGGCGTGCCTCGAGCTGCTCGAGCCGGGCCTGCAGGTCGTCGCCGCGGGGCGCGGCCAGCCGCTCGCGCAGGCGCTCGATGGCGGTGGCCAGGCGCGCCGGCGCCACCGGCTTGAGCAGGTAGTCGACTGCACCGGCCTCGAAGGCGCGGATGGCGTAGTCGTCGTAGGCGGTGGTGAACACCACCTGGCCGCCCGCGGCCACCACCGCCCGCGCCACGTCCAGGCCCGAGACGCCCGGCATGCGGATGTCGAGGAAGGCCACGCGCGGCCGGTGCACGGCCACGGCCTCGAGCGCGGCGATGCCGTCCTCGCAGGCGGCCACGACCTCGAGGTCGGGCCAGGCCTCGGCGAGCATGTCGAGCAGGGCGGCGCGCTGCGGCGCCTCGTCTTCGGCGACGATGGCGGTGACCTGGCTCATGCACCCTCCCCGGCCGCGTCCAGCGGCACGATGATTTCGGCCACCGCGCCGCGGCCGCCGGCGAGGTTGCGCAGGCTGAAGCTGGCGGCGCCGCCGTAGCGCGTGGCCAGCTGCTCGCGCACGTTGGCCAGGCCCATGCCGCTGCCCAGGCCCGGCTGCAGGCCGGCGCCGTCGTCCACCACGCTCAGCACCAGGCGCTCGCCGCGCAGGCTGGCGCGCACCTCCACGCGGCCCGGGCCGGGCTGCGGCTCGATGCCATGCTTGATGGCGTTTTCGACCAGGGTGATCAGCAGCAGCGGCGGGAACGGCCGCTCGCGCAGCGCCGGCTCGGCCTCGACCGCATAAGCCAGCCGCCCGCCCATGCGCAGGCGCATCAGCTCGAGGTAACTGGCGCAGATGTCGAGCTGCTGGCCGAGCGTGGAATAAAGCAGCGCCTCGCCGTCGCGCAGCTTGGGGATGGTGGCGCGAAGGTGCGCCACCAGGGCGTCGAGCGTGGCCTCGGCCTGGGCCGGGTCCTGGCGCACCAGCGCGCGCACCGAGGCCAGGGTGTTGAACAGGAAATGCGGCTCCACCTGGGCCTGCAGCAGGCCCAGGCGCAGGTCGGCCTGCTGCTTCTGCGTGCGCAGGGCGCGCAGCTCGCGGGTGCGCTGCGCCGACTGCCAGCGCTGGTGCTCGCGGAAGTAGGCGCGCAGCGCCAGGCCGCCACCGAGCAGGCCGTAGATGCCCGCGAGCACGACGATGTTGATGGCCATGGCCAGGGGTTTGACCGAACGCGCCACCTCGGGCTCGCGATCGGTCACCACGCCGGCCTCGACCAGCGCCGGCCGCACGGTGCGGTCAATCTCGCCCGAAGCCCAGCGGTCGATGGCGAAGCTCGCGCCCATGCCCAGCAGCACCGCCAGCACCACCACGCGCGCTTCGCGCCGGCGCGGCCAGCGCCGGTGCCGGACCGCCGTCGCCAGCGCCGGCCCGCCCATGGCCATCAGGAAGAAGGCTCCCCCCTGCAGCGCCGTGACCCGTGCGCCGCGCAGCCAGTCGTCGGTGAGCGCGGCGATGCCGAAACCCGAGAGCAGCGCGAAACACAGCACCGCGATGCCGAACACCAGCGCACGCCCGGCCAGCCAGCGGCGGCTGAATACCGGATAGCGTTGGTAGCGGTTCCAGGGCGCGTCGCCGCCCACCAGCACTTCGGCGGGCAGCGGTTGGCGCAGTGAATAGGTCGTGCCTGGCTCGCTCATGGTCGCCGCAGGATAACGAGGGCTCAGGGGGTCGCGCCACGCGCGGGCAGGCGCCTGGCCGGCACGACGCCGCCGCCCTGGATCCACACGAAGCCGAGGCTGCCGTCGGGCTGGGGCGTCGGGCGCAGCACGGCGTCGAATGCCCGCGGGTAGAAGTCCCCCGCGCTGTCGTAGCCCATCGCGAAGGCGGGCTGGCCCTCGGCCTGGATCTCGAGCGCATCGCCCTTGCGGCGCACCGCCATCTTCATCGCGCCCTGCAGCTGGTAGTCGCCGGCGAGCGCGTCGAGCAGTTCCGCCGGCGCCTTCTGCTCGCGTCGCGGCGCGCCCAGCGGCACCGTCGGGTCGAGCAGGTGCAGGCCCAGGCTGCCCAGGCCACCCAGCGAATGCAGCGCGGTGTCCGAGAGCACCACCACGCCGCGGCCGCCTTCGCGGTCGAAGGCGACCATCGAGGAGAAACCGCCCGTGCCGCCTTCGTGGACATGCACCGCGCGGCCGTTGAGCGGCGCGAGGAACCAGCCCATGCCCATCCTTGGCTGGCCGCCGGTCCAGGCCGGCTGCTGGGTGAGGTCGAGCGCCGGCTGCAGCGCCTGCGGCGCCTCGCCGAGCTGGGCCTGCACGTACGCGACCATGTCGTCGAGCGTGGCGCGCACGCCACCGACGCCGCCGGTGTCGTCGCGGAAGGTCCAGGCCGGCACGGCGCTGCGGTTGGGCGCATGGCCCCGTGCCGCCTGCACGCCCTGCGGGCGCTGGTCGAGGTACGCGCCGTCCATGCCCAGCGGCGTGAACAGGCCTGCGTCGAGCCGCGCTTCCAGCGGCTGGCCGCTGCGCCGCGCCAGGGCCTCGGAAAGCAGCATCACGGCGAAGTTCGAGTATTCGAAAGCGCTGCCGGGGGGGCGCGAAAGCGTCACCCGGCCGAGCGCGGCGTGCAGGTCGGCGGCGCGCATGCCGGCGTAGGGGTCGGTCGGATTGGTGATGGCCACGCCCGGCGGCAGGGCCGGCAGGCCGCTGGTGTGGGTGACCAGGTGCCGCAGCCGGATCGGTTCGCCTTCGAAGGCGGGCACGGTCGTGCCCTCGGGCAGCCAGCTGGCCAGCGTGTCGTCGAGCGAGGCGCGGCCGGCCTGGATTTCCTGCGCGAGCAGGACCGCGACCATCGTCTTGCTGACCGAACCGATCTCGAAGGCGGTGGACGGACCGATCCGCGGCGCGGCGTCGGGGTCGGCGCAGCCGTAGGCGCGCGCCACGCCACCGGCCTCGATCACCGCGACGGCGAAACAGGCACCGGTGCGGTCGCCGTGCAGGCGCTCGCCGAGCTTGCGGCCGAGCTCGGCATCGTCCACCGCGGCCGCCGGGGCCGACAGCATCATGGCGAGCGAGAGGCTGGCAAGGGATGGGACCAGGGACATGGCGGGCACCTCCGGGTTGGGCAGGTTGGCAGCCTGGCCCGGCCCGGGGCGCCCTGCCGGCGTTTGCGACGAAACCGCGTCCGCGGGGGACGAAGCGGCCCCAGCGGGGTCTCAGCCGGCCAGCAGGCGCCGCATCGCCAGGCCGAAACGCGCGGCGATGGCGTCGGAGCCGGCGTGGCGGCCTTCGCGCACGCGGGCCACGCCCGCCACGTGCACTTCGCGCACCAGCGGGCGGTTGCCGGCGAAGACGAAGCGGTCGAGCAGGTCGTCGGCGGTCGCGCCCGCGAGCGCGGGCGCGTCGCCGTCGAGCACGATGCGATCCCCGGCCGAAGCCGGCTGGCCGCAGGCACGCAGGCCGCCGGCGTGCGCCTGCTGGAACAGCAGCGCGCCGGTGCTGGGCCGGGCCGGCGACACCGCCACGTTGCGACGGTGCGTGCGCAGGCGCTGGCCGTACTCGAGCCAGCGCAGCTCTTCGACCACCGACACCGACACGTGCGAGTCGCTGCCCACGCCCCAGTGCCCGCCCGCGGCGAGGTAATCGGCCAGCGGGAAGAAACCGTCGCCGAGGTTGGCCTCGGTGGTCGGGCAGATGGCCACGGTGGCGCCGCTGGCGGCGATGCCGCGCACTTCGCCCTCGTCGAGGTGGGTGGCGTGCACCAGGGTCCAGCGCGCATCCACGCCGGCGTTGTCGAGCAGCCAGCGCACCGGCCGCGAACCACGCAGGGCCACGCACTCCTCCACTTCGGGCAGCTGTTCGGCGACATGGATGTGGATGGGCATCGGCTCGCCGGCGATGGCCACCAGCAGCGCCTGCATCGCGTCCGGGGGCACGGCGCGCAGGCTGTGCAGGGCCACGCCCACGTCCAGCGTGTCGTCGCGCAGCGCACGCAGCGACTGCAGCAGGGCCAGGTAGTCGTCGGGCGCATGGCCGAAGCGGCGCTGGCGCTCCGACAGCGCGCGGCCGTCGAAGCCGCCGCTCATGTAGAGCACCGGCAGCAAGGTGAGCCGGATGCCGGTGTCGCGCGCGGCGGCGATGAGCGCCTTCGACATCGCCGCCGGGTCGGCATAGGGCCGGCCATCGGGCTGGTGGTGCAGGTAGTGGAACTCGCAGACGGTGGTGTAACCGGCCTCGAGCATCTCGGCGTAGAGCTGGCAGGCCACCGCGTGCAGGGTGTCGGGGTCGAAGCGGCCGGCGAAGCGGTACATCAGCTCGCGCCAGGTCCAGAAGCTGTCGTTCGGGTCGCCCTGGCGTTCGGCCAGGCCGGCCATGGCGCGCTGGAAGGCGTGTGAATGCAGGTTGGCCAGCCCGGGCAGCCACCAGTGGCCGTCGGCGGACTGGCGGGGCATGGCGGGCTGGGCAGCGGCTGCAGGCGACATCGCGGCAGTTTCGCATGGCGCCCGAGCCGCCGCATACAATGCCGGCATGGGCGCCCTTTCCGGCTACACGGTCCTCGAACTCTCGCGCGTGCTCGCCGGGCCGTGGTGCGGCATGACCTTGGCCGACCTGGGCGCCGACGTCATCAAGCTCGAGTCCTTCGACGGCGACGACACCCGCGGCCTGGGCCCGCCCTTCCTCGACGGCATGTCGGCCTACTTCGCCTGCTGCAACCGCAACAAGCGCTCGCTGGCCATCGACCTGCGCAACCCGGCCTCGCGCCCGCTGCTCGAGGCGCTGGTGCGCGGCGCCGACGTACTGGTGGAGAACTTCCGAACGGGCGGCGCCGAAGCGCTGGGCGTAGGCTACGAGGCCATGGCGGCCATCAACCCGCGCCTCGTGTACTGCTCGATCTCGGGCTACGGCCGCAGCGGCCCGGAAGCCGCGCGCCCGGGCTACGACTACGTGGTGCAGGCCGAGGCCGGGCTGATGTCGATCACCGGCCCGGCCGATGGCGAACCCTCGAAGGTGGGCGTGGCCGTGGCCGACCTGGCCACCGGCCAGAACGCCGCCACCGCCATCCTGGCCGCGCTGCTGCAGCGCGGGCGGGATGGCCGCGGCCAGCGCATCGACGTCTCGCTGTTCGACACCCAGCTGGCGATGCTGGCCAACGTGGCCGGCAATGCCTTGTTCACCGGCGTCGACGCGCCGCGCTACGGCAACACCCACCCGAGCATCGTGCCCTACCAGGCCTTCCGCGCCAGCGACCGCACGTTCGTGCTGGCCGTGGCCAGCGAGAAGCTCTGGCGCCAGCTGTGCCACGCGCTGGGCCGCGAGGACTGGCTGGCCGACGCGCGCTACGCCAGCAACGCGGCGCGCGTGGCCAACCGCGGGCCGCTGTGCGAGGCGCTGGCGGCGGTGTTCGCCGGCCAGCCGGCCGCGCACTGGCTCGCGCTGTTCGACCACGCCGGCATCCCGGCTGCGCCGATAAACACCGTCACCCAGGCGCTGGACCACGAAGTGGCCAGGGCGCGGGGAATGCGGGTGGAAATCGGCGGCATCCCGATGGTGGGCAGCCCGATCAAGCTCTCGGCCTCGCCGCCACGGCTCGAGCGTCCACCGCCGAAGCTGGGCGAGCACGGCGAAGAAATCACCCGCGCGCTCGGCTTCGATGCCGCCGCGCTGCGTGCCGCGGGGGCCATCCGGTGATCGGGCGGCTCGCCCCTCCCTGGGACCGGCTGCTGCTCGACGCGCGTCTGGCCACGCTGCGCGACGACCTCGGCGCCTACGGCGTGGTCGAGGACGGCGCGCTCGCCTGGAAGGACGGGCTGATCGCCTACGCCGGTCCCGCCGCCGGGTTGCCCGGCGAGCCGGCCGCGCTGGCGGCGCGGGTCGAATCGGCCGCCGGCCGCTGGATCACGCCGGGCCTGGTGGATTGCCACACGCACCTGGTGTTCGGCGGCGACCGCGCGCGCGAGTTCGAGCGCCGGCTGCAGGGCGCCACCTACGAACAGATCGCCCGCGAAGGCGGCGGCATCGCCTCGAGCGTGCGCGCCACCCGCGCCCTCGACGAAGACGCGCTGCTGGCGGCCTCGCTGCCGCGCGCCCGCGCCCTGCTGGCCGACGGCGTGACGACCATCGAGATCAAGTCCGGCTACGGCCTGGACTTCGAATCCGAGCAGCGGATGCTGCGCGTGGCGCGGCGCATCGGCGACGCGCTGGGCGTCACCGTGCGCACCACGTACCTGGCCGCGCACGCCCTGCCGCCGGAATTCGCGGGCCGCGCCGACGACTACATCGAAGCCGCCTGCGCCTGGCTGCCGAAACTGCACGAACAGGGCCTGGTGGATGCCGTGGATGCCTTTTGCGAGGGCATCGGCTTCACGCCGGAACAAACGCGCCGCATGTTCGAAGCCGCGCGTGAGCTCGGCCTGCCGGTGAAACTTCACGCCGACCAGCTCAGCGACCTCGGCGGCGCCGCGCTGGTGGCGGGCTTCGGCGGTCTCTCGGCCGACCACATCGAATGGACCGGCGAGGACGCCGTGCGCGCCATGGCCGCGGCCGGCACCGTGGCGGTGCTGCTGCCGGGCGCCTTCCACGTGCTGCGCGAAACGAAGCTGCCGCCGATCGAAGCGCTGCGCGAACGCGCGGTGCCGATGGCCGTGGCCACCGACCTCAACCCGGGCACCTCGCCGCTGCAGTCGCTGCGGCTGGCGATGTCGCTGGCCTGCACGCACTTCCGGCTCACGCCCGAGGAAGCCCTGCGCGGCGCAACCCACCATGCCGCGCTCGCCCTGGGCCTGCACGATCGCGGTCGGCTCGTGCCCGGCCAGCGCGCCGACTTCGTGCAGTGGCAGGTCGGCCACCCGGCGGAACTGGCTTATTGGCTCGGCGGCGACCTCGTGCACGCCATCCACGTCGCCGGCCGCCGCCTCAAATGAAAATGGGGCCAGAGCGCATGGGCGTTTGCAACGCCCAGGTGCTCTGACCCCATTGGGTAACGCGGTATTACTTGGCGGCGGCCTTCTTGGTGGCCTTCTTGGCCGGCGCCTTGGCGACCGGGGCCTTGACGGCCGGAGCCTTCGCAGCGGTCACCTTGGTGGCCGACTGGGGACGGGCATTGCCGTAGCTGGCGGCGTAACGCTTGCCCTTGGTGGTCTTCTTGTCGCCCCTACCCATGATGTTTCCTTGAAAGTGTGTGTCGCGGGGCGCGTAGCCTACCATCGCGCCCCCGCCGCACCAAGCCGCCCGGATGTTTCAGTGGCTGTGGCCGTAGGACAGGCGCAGGTTGACGATGTGGGCGATGCCGATCAGCACGCCGCCCACGGCCATGGCCGCCGCGTGCGGCAGGCCCGAGGTATGCAGCGGCGAGTACAGCAGCGCCGTCCAGACCAGGGCCAGGCCCGGCGCCACCAGCAGCCAGGCGTGGTAGGCGCGGTGGCCGCGGTAGCCCATCCACAGGCTCAGCACCGCCAGCACGGTGGCCAGGCTGGTGAAAGCCCACTCCAGGCCGTGCCAGGCCACCAGGCCGAGGCCCAGCGCCGGCACCAGGGCGAGCGCCACCGGCACCAGCGCGCAGTGCAGCGCGCAAATGAAGGCGCCCCAGGCGCCCATCCGGTCGGCCCACGCGGGCAGTCGCAGGCGCGGGCGGGGAATGGAGGACATGGCGGGGGCGATCCTGGGGGCGGGGCTTGCGGGCATGGGCGAATGGTATAACATTCCGTAATGCAACAGTATAACATTCCCTCAACCATCACCCGAACCGAAAACCCATGACCCCAGCACTCCGCCCCGCCCCGCTCGCCCTGGCCGTCCTGTTCGCCCTCGCCTCCCCGGCCTGGGCCCAATCCGGGTCGGAAGAAAAGAAGACGACCCCGCACACCCTGGAAGCCATCGAAGTGACGGCCTCGCCGCTGCGCCAGAGCATCGACGACCTGGCCCGCCCGGTGGACGTACTGGCCGGCGAGGAGCTCGACGACCGCAAGGCCGGCAACCTCGGTGAAACCCTCGATCGCCTGCCCGGCGTGCAAAACGCCAGCTTCGGCGCCGGCGTCGGCCGCCCGGTCATCCGCGGCCTCGAGGGCGCGCGCGTGCAGGTGCTGGCCAACGGCAACAGCGCGCTCGACGTGTCCACGGTCAGCGCCGACCACGCCATCGGCATCGAGCCTTTCCTGGCCGACCAGGTCGAAGTGCTCAAGGGCCCGGCCACCCTGCTCTACGGCAGCGGCGCCATCGGCGGCGCGGTGAACGTGGTCGACGGCCGCGTGCCCACCGCGCAGGTGGGGCGCACCTTCTCCGGCCGCGCCGAGATCCGCCACGGCAGCGTCGACGACTCGGGCACCGGCATGGCCCGCGTCGACATGGACGCCGGCCCGCTGACCTTCCACGTCGACGTCTTCCGCCGCAGCGCCAGCGACTACCGCATCCCCGGCTACGCTTTCTCCGACGCGAAGATCGCCGAGGAAATCGAGGAAGGCGAGGACCCCGACCACTTCGCCCGCGGCCGCCTGCCCAACAGCGAGCTCACCACCCAGGGCGGCGCCGTGGGCGGCAGCTGGTTCGGCCAGCGCGCCTGGTTCGGTTTCGGCGCCAGCACCTACCGCAGCGACTACGGCATCCCGCCGGGTGCGCACGCGCACGGCGAGGAGGAAGACGAGCACGAGGACGAGGACCACGACCACGAGCACGAGGAGGAAGTGGTGCGCCTCGACCTGCGCCAGGACCGCTTCGAGGCCCGCGGTGGCGTGCGCGATCTGGGCGTGCTCGAGGAAATCAACTGGCGCGTGGTGCGCAGCCTCTACGAGCACACCGAGCTCGAGGGCGACGAGATCGGCACCCGCTTCCAGAACGACGGCCTCGAGGCCCGCTTCGAAGCCGTGCAGCGCGAGCGCAACGGCTGGCGCGGCGCCTTCGGCCTGCAGTTCTCCGAGCGCGACTTCTCGGCCATCGGCGACGAGGCCTTCGTGCCGCCGTCGCTGAGCCGCGACATCGGCCTGTTCGCGCTCCAGGAGAAGGACTTCGGCCAGTACAAGCTCGAGTTCGGCGCCCGCCACGATCGCGTGCGCGTGACGCCCGAAGCCGAGGCCGACGCCGTCAGCCGTTCGGCCAGCAGCCTCGCCGCCGGCGGCCTGTGGCGCTTCAGCGATGCCGTGCACCTGAGCCTGAACCTCAACCGCGCCGAGCGCGTGCCCACCGCCGAGGAACTGTTCTCCGACGGCCCGCACATCGCCACCGGCAGCTTCGAGATCGGCGACGCCGGCCTCGACAACGAGGTCGCGCTGGGCGCCGAGCTCGGCCTGCACCTGCACCAGGGCCGCTTCGAGGGCAGCGTGTCGGTGTTCCGGACGCAGTTCGACGACTTCATCTACCTCGCCGACACCGACGAGGAGGAAGACGACCTGCCCGTGCGCCTGTGGACCCAGGGCGACGCCGTGTTCACCGGCTGGGAAGCCGAGCTGGGCGTGGAGCTGGCCGACAACGCCAGCGGCCGCTGGCAGCTGCGCCTGTTCGCCGACGGCGTGGACGGCAAGCTCGACGCCGGTGGCCGCCTGCCGCGCATCGCCCCGGGCCGCGTCGGCAGCGACCTGGTCTGGCAGCAGGGTCCGTGGCGCGCGCGCCTGGGCGCCGTGCGCGTGGCCACCCAGAACGACGTGGCCGAGGGTGAAAGCGCCACCGAGGGCTACACCCTCGTGGACGCCGGCGTGGCCTATCAGTGGAACGTGGGCAATGCCGGCTGGGAGGTCTTCGTCGAAGGCCGCAACCTCGGCGACCGCGAGGCGCGCCAGCACACCTCCTACCTGAAGGACTACGCCCCGCTGCCGGGCCGCAACCTGATGAGCGGCGTGCGCATCAGCTTCTGACGGAGCGCGGCCGCCGCGCGGGGATTATTCGTAATCCTCGCCGGCGGCCGGGTCGGGCGCCTCCGGGCGCTCGCCCGGATCCGGATCCTCTTCGACCACCGGGCGGGCCTCGCCCGCATCCTGCACCGCGCGCTGTTCGCTGGTCTGGATACCCAGGTGGTAGGCGGCATAACCCGGCAGCACCACCTGGTTCTGCGACATGCCGATGACGCGGCCCGCGACGGGCGCAAGCAGGTAGCGCTCGACGTTCGCCACCGGGTCGATCACCCGGCCCAGGCGCTGGCCGGCCTGCACGTGCTGGCCGAGCGTGACTTCGCTGATCAGCAGGCCGCCGGAATTGGCGCGCACCCAGCGCGAGTCGAGGAAGATCGGCGCCGGCTCGGGTCGCTTGGCGATCACTTCGGGGTCGAGCCCCTCTTCGGCACTGGCCGCGCCGGGATCCTCGCGCATGCCCGTATGCACCATCAGCCGCTCGATGGCGGCGACGGCCTGGGCGATCTCGGCGGTTTCCAGCCGGCCCGGCGAGCCGGCCTCGAAGGTGACCGAAGGAATGCCGACCGCGGTGGCCGCGACGCGCAGCATGCCCTTGTTGCCCGGGCTGTGCAGCACGACGGTGTTGCCGAAGTGGCGGCTGAATTCCAGCACTTCCGGGCGCGTGAGGTCGGCGCGCACCTGCGGCAGGTTGCTGCGCTCGAAGGAGCCGGTGTGGAAGTCCACCAGCATGTCGCAGTGGCTGACCACGTCCTGGAAGAAGGCGTTGGCGATGCGCGAGGCGATCGAGCCCTGGCGCGTGCCCGGGAAGAAGCGGTTGAGGTCGCGGCGGTCGGGCAGGTAGCGCGAGCCGCGCGAATAGCCGTGCACGTTGACGATGGGCACGCCGATCACGGTGCCCGACAGGCGGGTGGGATCGAGCGAGTGCGACAGCTGGCGCACGATCTCGATGCCGTTGATCTCGTCGCCGTGCACGCCGGCCACCAGGCACAGCACCGGGCCGGCCAGCGCGCCGCGCGTGACCACCACCGGGCTGGGGATCTCGGCCGTGCTGATGCCGCCGGGCGGGCGCCACTCGAGCTGCATGCGCGTGCCGGGCACGACCAGGCGGTCGAGGATGGCCAGCGGCGTGACCAGCTGCGCCTGCGGTGCGAGGAAATCGTCCGGCAGCGCCAGGCCGGCCGGTGGCGCGGGCGCGTCGCCGCCGGGCGGCTCGATCGGGAAGTCCTGGGCGGCCAGCGGGCCGGCGGCCAGGGCCGCCGCCAGCGCCAGCGGCCTCAGGTGGAGGCGCAGGCTTTGCACAGGCCGTGCACCTCCAGCGTCTGGGCCCGCGGCGTGAAGCCCAGGGCCCGCGCCTGCTCGTCGAGCAGGCCGGTGATGCGCTCGTCCTCGAGCTCGATCGCGGCCTGGCACTGGTCGCAGATCAGGAAGGGCACGGAGTGGCGCTGGTTCGGGTGGTGGCAGCCGACGAAGGCGTTCACCGAGGCCAGGCGGTGGATGAAGCCCTGCTCGAGCAGGAAGTCGAGCGCACGGTACACCGTGGGCGGCGCGCTCGAGCCGTTGACTTCCTTCATCGCGTCGAGCAGGTCGTAGGCCTTCACGGGCTTGCCGGCGTCGGCGATCAGGCCCAGCACCTGGGCCCGCAGCGGCGTCAGGCGCAGGCCGCGCTCGGCGCAGGCCTCCTCGACCGCGCGCACGTAGTCACCGGCCGAATGCACGTGGTGCGAAGGATCGGTGCAGTCGTGGGCGTGGGCGTGCTGCTTGCGGGGCATGGGCCTAGGTTGGGGCCTTGGCCCCCACAAATCAATTGAGTTTGGCGATGGCGGCATCGATGCGCGCCAGCGCCTCGTCCTTGCCTGCCAGGAACACCGTGTGGTCGATCGACGGGCTCACCTGGGTGCCGGTGATGGCCACGCGCAGCGGCTGGGCGATCTTGCCCAGGCCCAGGCCCAGGGCCTCGGCGGTGGCCTGCAGGGCACCGTGCACCGACTCGGCGCTCCACTCGTCCAGCGCGGCCAGGCGGGCGCGCACCTCGGCGAGCGGCGCGCGCGCGGCGGCGACCAGGTGCTTGGCCACGGCCGCGTCGTCGTACGCCGTCAGCGGCTGGTACCAGACCGCGGCGCGTTCGGCCATTTCCTTCAGCGTCTGCACGCGGTCGCGCAGGGCGACGACCACGTCGGCCGGATTCGGGCCCTTGGACAGGTCGTAGCCGGCGGCCAGGAGCTGGGGTTCGAAGTGTTTCGCCACCTCGGCCGGGTCGTCGGTCTTGAGGTAGTGCTGGTTGAGCCAGCCGAGCTTGGCCGGGTCCAGGCGCGAGGCCTTCTGGTTCACGTCCTCGATGGCGAACAGCGACTTGAGCTCGTCGCGGCTGAAGATCTCCTGGTCGCCGTGCGACCAGCCCAGGCGCGCGAGGTAGTTCACCAGCGCATGCGGCAGGTAGCCCTCTTCCTTGTACGACATCACGTTGGCCGCGCCCGAGCGCTTGGACAGCTTGGCGCCCTCGGGGTCGAGGATCATCGGCATGTGCGCGAAGTGCGGCACCGGCGCGCCGAGCGCCTTGTAGATGTTGATCTGGCGCGGGGTGTTGTTGACGTGGTCGTCGCCGCGGATGACGTCGGTGATGCCCATGTCCAGGTCGTCGACCACGACGGCGAAGTTGTAGGTCGGATAACCGTCGGAGCGGAAGATGACGAGGTCGTCGAGCTCGTCGTTGCTCCACTCGATGCGGCCCTTGATCTTGTCCTCGAACACCACGCTGCCGCCGATGGGGTTCTTGAAGCGGATGACGCGATTCGGGTCGTCGCGGTACGGCTCGTTGCGGTCGCGGTAGTGGCCGTTGTAGCGCGGCTTGAGGTTGGCGGCCATGGCGGCCTCGCGCATGGCCTCGAGCTCTTCCTTGGTCTCGTAGGCGTAGTAGGCGGTGCCGGCGGCGACCATCTGCTCGGCCACCTCGCGGTAGCGGTCCAGGCGCGCGGTCTGGAAGATCGGGCCCTCGTCGTACTCCAGGCCCAGCCAGTCCATGGCCTCGAGGATGGCGTCGATGGCGGCCTGGGTGCTGCGCTCGCGGTCGGTGTCCTCCACGCGCAGGATGAACTGGCCGCCCCGGCGCCGCGCCTCGAGGTAGCAGTACAGCGCCGTGCGGGCGCCGCCGATGTGCAGGAAGCCGGTCGGGCTGGGGGCAAAACGGGTGCGGCAGGTCATCGGGCCAGGCTCAGGTTCGGTAAGCCGCGCATTTTACGCCAAACCCCCGCGGGCGGCCCTCTTCGGCGGTGGCCCGTCGCCAGGACCGATCCCGGCACCTGAAGCAACCCTGCGATAAACTGCCGCGATGGACTTTCGCCTCTTCCTCGCCCTGGCCCTGCTGCTTCCGTTTTCCGCGGGCGCGACACCGCCTGCCGCGGTCGTGCCGGAGGCGGAGGCGGAGGCCGTGGAGGTGGCGCCGCCGCCGCGGGTGCGGCTGGTGACGACGATGGGCGAGATCGTGCTCGAGCTCGATGCGGTCGCCGCGCCGCGCACGGTGGAGAACTTCCTGGCCTATGCGCGCGAGGGCCACTACAACGGCACCGTGTTCCATCGCGTCGTGCCCGGCCTGCTGGTGCAGGGCGGCGGCTTCACGCCCGACCTGCAGCCCCGGCCCAGCCGCGCCCCCATCCCCAACGAGGCCGGCAACGGTCTGTCCAACCGCCGCGGCGCCATCGCCGCCGCGCGCGACCGCGGCGTCAGCGAATCGGCCACCACCCAGTTCTTCATCAACCTCGGCGACAACCCCAACTTCGACCCCCGCCCCGGCGACAGCCCCTACACCGCCGGCTACGCCGTGTTCGGTCGCGTGGTGCTGGGCATGGACGTGCTCGACCGCATCGCCGCCACGCCCACCGGGGCGCAGGGCCCGTTCACCGGCTGGGTGCCGACCACGCCGGTGCTGATCGAGCGCGTGGACCTGCTCGACCCCGCCGCGCCATGAGCCAGCTGGTGGTTTCCGATCTGCACCTGGACGCCGCGCGCCCGGCGACCACCGCCGCCTTCCTCGCGCTGCTCGCCGGCGAAGCGCGCGACTGCGATGGCCTGTACATCCTCGGCGACCTGTTCGAGGCCTGGGTCGGCGACGACGACCCCGGCGAGCCGGGCGCCAGCGTCTGCGCGGCGCTCAAGGCGCTGTCGGCGTCCGGCGTGCCGGTGTTCCTGATGCGCGGCAACCGCGACTTCCTTTATGGCCAGCGCATGGCCGAACGCTGCGGCGCCACCCTGCTGCCCGACCCCTGCGTGCTGGACCTGCAGGGCGTGCCCACGCTGCTGATGCACGGCGACCTGCTGTGCACGGACGACGCCGCCTACCAGGCTTTCCGCCGCCAGGTGCGCAGCCCGGAATGGCAGGCCGGTTTCCTGGCCCAGCCGCTGGCCGCGCGCCAGGCCTTCGCCGCGCAGGCGCGCGCCGCCAGCCGCGAGCACCAGCAGGGCCTGTCGGAAACCATCACCGACGTGAATCCCGCCGCGGTCGCCGCGACGATGTCGCTGCACGGCGTCGGCCGCCTCATCCACGGCCACACGCACCGCCCGGCGATCCACTCGCTGGAGGTCGCCGGCCGGCCCGCGCAGCGCGTCGTGCTGGGCGACTGGTACGACCAGGGCAGCGTGCTGCGCGTGGATGCCGACGGGCTGGTGCTGACGACCCTGCCCGTCGCCTGAGCGGCTGCGCTCAGTCCTCGCGGTACAGCGCCGGCCGGAATCCGGCCACTTCGAACTCGAACACCGGCACCAGCGCGCCCGAGCGCGGCAGTTCGATGCGCACTCTGCGGGCCTGCTGCATCGCTTCGCGGAAGGCCGCCTCGTCCTGGATGAACAGCGCCGGGCCGGTGCCGGTGTCGGCCGGCTCGCCGGCGAAGGCGCGCGCCGGCGCGTCGTCGAAGCGGATGGAGAGCGTGCACGGCGGGCCGCAGCGCAGTTCGCCCATTTCCAGCACCAGGTAGGCGCTCACGCCCCAGGCCGGATGCCGGCGCAGCACGAGGCGGGCGTCGGGCGTCGGCGCCGGCATGCCTTCCTCCAGGAACTCGTCGTCCACGCGGCTGTAGAGCGCGGCGGTGTGCTGGGTGCCGCCGTCGACGGCGACCGACTGGTAGTCCCACAGCGCGATCAGGCGGCGTTGCTCGCGCATGGCCTCGGCCTGCCCGCGCACGTCGCCTATCGTCCTGCG
Source organism: Arenimonas sp. SCN 70-307 (assembly GCF_001724815.1). GTDB lineage: Bacteria > Pseudomonadota > Gammaproteobacteria > Xanthomonadales > Xanthomonadaceae > Arenimonas. The sequence continues at coordinate 111,561 of NZ_MEDO01000014.1, forward strand.
CATCGTGGCCGCGGCCTCGGTGCGGCCGTGGCGGTCGGCCAGTGCGTCGGCGTGCATCTCGGCGATCTCGAAGTCGCCGGTTTCGCGGGCCGTTTCGTACTGCGCCAGCAGCGCCGCGCCGGCCACCTCGTCCTTCGCCGGGTCCACCGGTTCGGGCTGGCAGGCGGCAAGCGTCAGCAGCAGCGGCATCAGGGCGAGTCGGCGGACCAGGGCGTGGCGCATCGGGCTACTCCAGCGATTCGAGTTGGGCGATTTCATTCTCGTCGAAACCGGCGGCCAGGCGCGCCGGCCGGTTGAAGGGGCCGCGCACGCCGCCGCGCACGGTCTCGCGCACCAGACGGATGAACTCGCGACCAGGCGCGAGGCCTTCGCGCTCGCAGTGCCAGTGGTACCAGCGGCTGCCGGCGGCGACGTGGGCCACTTCCTCGCGCAGGATGAGTTCGAGGATCTGCGCCGAGGCCTCGTCGCCATTGCCGCGCAGGCGCGCGATCATGCCCGGCGTCACGTCCAGGCCACGGGCCTCGAGCACGCGCGGCACCAGGGCCATGCGGCGCAGGCCGGAATCGGCGGTCTTGACTGCCATCTCCCACAGGCCGTTGTGCGCGTCGAAGTCGCCGTAGGCAAAACCCAGTTCAGCCAGCCGCACCGAGAGCAACTCGAAATGCCGCGCCTCGTCGTCGGCCACGCCGACCCAGTCGGCGTAGTAGGCATCGGGCATGGCCCGGAAGCGATACACCGCGTCCCAGGCCAGGTTGATGGCATTGAACTCGATGTGGGCGATCGCGTGCAGGAAGGCCGCCCGCCCCTCGACGCTGCCCAGGCCGCGCTGCGGCACGTCGCGCGGCATCACCAGCCGCGGCTTCTCGGGCCTGCCCGGATCGCCGATCGATGCCGGCGCGGGCGCCTCCTCGCGCGGCGCCAACTCACCGCGCCTGAACGCCGCCGCCGCCTCGCGCGTCAGCCGCACTTTCTCGGCGGGCTCGCGGGCAGCGATGCAGCGCGCGGCGGCGTCGTGCAGATCGGCGATGTCAGGCACCACGGCGCTTGCGCTTGGCGTCGTCGGAGCGCAGTTGCTTGATGCGTTCGAAGTAGCCCGGCTCGATGCCGGTGACGTATTCGCCGCTGAAGCAGGAGCTGTCGAACTGGCGGCCCGGGAACTTCGGACCGGCGACCGCGGCCTCGAGGTCGGCCAGGTCCTGGTAGATCAGCCAGTCGCAGCCCAGCAGCTTCTCGATCTCTTCCTCGCTGCGGCCATGCGCCACCAGTTCCTCGGCCGAGGGCATGTCGATGCCGTAGATGTTCGGGTGGCGCACCGGCGGCGCCGCCGAGGCCAGGTAGACCTTGCGCGCGCCCGCGTCGCGGGCCATCTGCACGATCTGCTGGCTGGTGGTGCCGCGCACGATCGAATCGTCCACCAGCAGCACCACCCGGTCCTTGAACTCCAGCGGGATGGTGTTGAGCTTGCGGCGCACCGACTTCACGCGCTCGCCCTGCCCCGGCATGATGAAGGTGCGGCCGACGTAGCGGTTCTTGACGAAACCCTCGCGGTACTTCACGCCCAGCACGTTGGCGATCTCCAGCGCCGCGTCGCGCGAGGTGTCGGGGATGGGGATCACCGTGTCGATGTCGTGGTCCGGGCGCAGGCGCAGGATCTTCTGGCCGAGCGTGACGCCCATGCGCATGCGCGCCTTGTGCACCGAGATGTTCTCGATCATCGAGTCCGGGCGCGCGAAGTACACGAACTCGAAGATGCACGGCGCGTGCGGCTGCTCCTGCACGATGGCCTCGGCGTGCAGCTCGCCCTCGGGGGTGATGACCACCGCCTCGCCCGGCAGCACGTCGCGCACGCGCACGAAGCCCAGTATGTCGAGCGCCACCGACTCCGACGCCACCGCGTACTCGGCGCGGCCGTTGCGCTCGCGCTTGCCCAGCACCAGCGGCCGGATGCCGTGCGGGTCGCGGAAGGCCACCAGGCCCAGGCCCAGCACCATCGCCACCGCCGCGTAGCCGCCGCTGCAGCGGCGATGCACGCCGGCCACCGCGGCCATCGCCGCGCGCGGGTCGAGCCGGCCCTGCACCTGCAGTTCATGCGCGAACACGTTGAGCAGCACTTCCGAGTCGGACTCGGTGTTGATGTTGCGCTTGTCCTGCTCGAACACCATGCGCCGCAGCGCATCGGTGTTCACCAGGTTGCCGTTGTGCGCCAGCGCGATGCCGTAGGGCGAGTTCACGTAGAAAGGCTGGGCCTCGTCGCTGCCTTCCGAGCCCGCGGTCGGGTAGCGGCAGTGGCCGATGCCGACCTGGCCGGTGAGCAGCTGCATCGCGCGCTCGTCGAAGACTTCCTTCACCAGGCCGTTGCCCTTGTGCAGGCGCAGCCGGTTGCCGTCGACGGTGGCGATGCCGGCCGCGTCCTGGCCGCGGTGCTGGAGCACCGTCAGGCCGTCGTAAAGGGCCGCCGCGACGTCGCTGGCGCCGGCGATTCCGATGATGCCGCACATGGTTCAGGTCTCCGGGGTCGGCTGCTGTGCGCTGGCGGGCGCATTGCCGTTGAAGGGTTCGACGAGCGCCGCCGGCGCCGCCAGGAATTCGATTTCGGCCCGCGCCTCGGGCGGCAGGAAGCCGGCCATCCACTCGGCGCCGCGCTGCACCGTGGGCAGGAAGCGCGACTCGCTCCACCAGGCATCGCGCGGCACCGGCGTGAAGCCCAGCAGCAGCACCAGCACGCAGGCCAGCACCGCGCCGCGCGCCAGCCCGAAGCCGATGCCCAGCACGCGGTCGGTGGCCGACAGGCCGGTGTTGGCGATGAGCTTGCCGATGGCCCAGGTGGCCAGGCCGCCGACCACGAGCGTGCCGAGGAACACGCTGGTGTAACCGAGGAACAGCCGCGCCGAGGGCGTCTCGACGAAGGCCATGGACTCGGCCGCGCGCGCGCCGAAGGCCACGGCCAGCCAGAACGCGGCGATCCACACCGTGAGCGACAGCACTTCGACCACGAAGCCGCGCCACAAGCCGACGGCCATGGAGACCGCCAGCACCGTCAGCAGCGCGTAGTCGGCCCAGTTGAGCATGTTCAGGGGTGAGAGACGACGATCAGGTCGCGCAGGCCCAGCCTGGCGGCGACGCTGTCGCGCAGGCGCTCGGCGGCGGCGCGGTCGGCCTCGGGGCCGACGCGCACGCGCCAGACCGGGCCACGCTCGGTGTCCACGCGCTGGTGGAAGGCCACGAAACCGCTGGCGCGGGCGCGGTCGCGCAGCGCGCTGGCGTCGGACTCATTCGAGAAGGCGCCCAGCTGCACCGCGAAGCCGACGTTGGCGGCGGCGGCCGGCCGCGTCGGCGCCGCCGCCGGCGCCGCCTCGGCATCGAGCGCCATCACCACGGTGGGGCTGCCGGCGACGCGCTCGGCGCGCTGGCGCGCGGCTTCGGCAAGGGCACGCTCGGCATACGGCCCGACGCGAACGCGCATGGCCGGCTTGCCGCCCACGTCCACCGACTCGCTGGTGACCGGCAGGCCGGCGGCGCGCAGCTTGTCGGCCAGGGCGCGGGCGTTGGCCAGGTTGGAGAAGCTGCCGACGTTGACGACGTAGCGGCCACCGCCGGCGCTGGCCGGCAGCGGCTGCGGCGCCGGGGCGGGCGTGGCCGCGACCGGCGCGGGCTCGGCCACGGGCGCAGGCACCGGAGCCGGCGGCGTGGATTCGCGCGCGATGGGCTGGCCGGTGGCGGCGTCCACCGCCTGCGGCGGCGCGCCTTCGTCGATCGGCTCCATCGGCAGCGCGTCCACGCGTGGCGCGACGTTGGCGCCGGCGTCCACGGTGGCCACGGCATTGGGGTCGTCGCTGGCCGGTGTCGGCGCGCCCAGCACCGGCTCGCCGGTGGTTTCGGGCCGCGGCAGCGCCAGCGGCAGTTCGCGGGTCTCGAAATCCTGGTCGGGCGCGTCGGGCATGGACAGCGGCACCCGGGCGGCGTCCGGCGTGGTTTCGTCGGGGCCCTGCAGCAGCATCGGCAGGAAGATCATCGCCAGCGCCACCAGCACGGCGGCACCGATCAGGCGCTGTTTCAGGGCGGAATCCATCGGGGTTTCGGTCCGGCCGGAGGGGTGGCGCGAATTATAGCCGGTCTGCCCCTCGCGCCGGTTCAGCCGGCCGCCATCACCGCCGCCACGGTGTGGAAGGAACCGAACACCAGCACGCGCCCGCCGGGGCCGGCGGCAAGGGTGGCGGCGGCCAACGCCTCGGCCAGGCTGCGGTGCGGGTGCAGGATTTCGGCCGGCAGGTGCTCGGCCAGGCGCCGCGCCAGCTCGTCCACCGCCAGGCCGCGCGGGCCGGCGTCGGTGATCGGGCCCAGGTGCCAGGCGCGCAGCCAGGGCGCCAGCGGCGCGCAGATGCCGCCCAGGTCCTTGTCGCCCAGGGCGCTGAACACCGCCACGGTGGGCTTGGGATGGAGCTCGAGCCAGCGCGCCAGCTGGCGGGCCCCCTGCGGGTTGTGGGCCACGTCGAGCACGCGTTCGGGCGTGCCGGGAAGCACCTGCAGGCGGCCGGGCGCGCGCGCGCCGGCGACGCCGGCGCGGATCGCATCGTCAGGCACCGGCAGGTCGAGCGCGCGCAGGGCGGCGATGGCGGCGGCGGCGTTCTCGCGCTGGGCCGGGGCCGGCATGGCCGGGTCGGGCAGCTCGATGGCGTAGCCGGGCTCGCGCCAGCGCCAGCCGGCCTCGAGCGGGTCGATCAGGTAATCGGAATGGCCGCGGATGGCGAAGGCGCCGATCGCGTAGGCGCGCCGCAGCACCGACGAGGGCGGGTCCTTTTCGCCCAGCACGCAGGGCTTGCCGGCGCGCAGGATGCCGGCCTTCTCGGCGCCGATGCTCTCGCGGTCGGGGCCCAGGTAGTCCTGGTGGTCGAGATCGACCGTGGTGATCACCGCGCAGTCGGGGTCGACGATATTGGTGGCATCGAGGCGGCCGCCGAGGCCGACCTCGAGGATGGCCAGGTCCAGGCCCGCCTGTTCGAACAGCAGCAGCGCGGCGAGCGTGCCGTACTCGAAGAAGGTCAGCGGCGTGTCGCCGCGCGCGGCCTCGATGCGCTCGAAGGCCTGCACCAGCGCCGCGTCGTCCACCGGCTTGCCGTCGATGCGCACGCGCTCGTTGTATCGCAGCAGGTGCGGCGAGGTGTAGGCGCCGGTGCGCAGGCCCGCCGCGCGGGCGATGGCCTCCAGGAAGGCCACGGTCGAGCCCTTGCCGTTGGTGCCGCCGACGGTGACGACCCGGCGCCCGGGCTTGCCGATGCCCAGCCGCCGGGCGACCGCGCCCACGCGCTCGAGCCCCATGTCGATCGACCGGGGATGGACCTGCTGCTGGTATTCCAGCCACTGCTCGAGGGTGCGCGCCATGGCGGCATTATCCGCCGCCGCCGCCCCGTCGCACAGTCGCGGTTTGGCCCCGGCATGCGAACTGGCCTACCCTCCTGCCATGAGCGACTGGCACACCCGCGACATCGAGGGCGCCCTGCAGGCGCTTTCCACCCGGGCCGAGGGCCTGGCCCCCGACGAGGCCGCCCGCCGGCTCCGGGCGCACGGCCCCAACCGCCTGCCCGAGCCAGCGCGCACGCATCCGGCGCTGCGCTTCGCGCGCCAGTTCCAAAACATCCTGATCTACGTCCTGCTGGGCGCCGCCGCCGTGACCGCCGTGCTCGGCCATGCCGTGGACACGGCGGTGATCCTGGCGGTGGTGCTGGCCAACGCCATCATCGGCTTCGTCCAGGAGGGCAAGGCCGAGCGGGCGATGGAAGCGCTGCGGGGCCTGCTGGCGCCGCGCGCGGCGGTGTTGCGCGACGGCCGGCGCGTGGGCGTGGACGCCAGCGCGCTGGTGCCGGGCGACATCGTGCTGCTCGAGGCCGGCGACCGCGTGCCGGCCGACCTGCGCCTGCTGCAGCTGCGCGGCCTGCAGGTGCAGGAGGCGCTGCTCACCGGCGAATCGCTGCCGGTGGAAAAGCAGCTGGCGCCGGTGGCCGCCGACGCACCGCTGGGCGACCGCGACTGCCTGGCCTTCAGCGGCACGCTGGTCAGCGCCGGACAGGGCCGCGGCGTGGTGGTGGGCACCGGCGCCGACACCGAGATCGGCCGCATCAGCGGCCTGCTCACCCGGGTCGAAACGCTTGAAACGCCGCTGGTGCGGCAGATGGACCGCTTCGCGCGCGGCCTGACCTTCGTCATCCTGGCGGCGTCGGCGCTGCTGCTGCTCGTGGGTTCCGTGGTGGGCGGCCGGCCGTTCGCGGAAGTGTTCATGGCCGTGGTCGGCCTGGCGGTCTCGGCCATTCCCGAGGGGCTGCCGGCGGTGCTGACCATCACCCTGGCGGTCGGCGTGCAGGGCATGGCGCGGCGCAACGCCATCGTGCGCAGGCTGCCGGCGATCGAGACCCTGGGCGCGGTGTCGGTGATCTGCACCGACAAGACCGGCACGCTCACCCGCAACGAGATGGTGGTGGCCACGGTGCAGCTGGCCGGCGCGCGCTTGACCGTCGACGGCGAAGGGTACGCGCCGCTCGGCGCGATCACCGCCGTGGGCGGCGGCCCGGTGCCGCCGGCGCTGGCCGAGCTGGCGCGCGCCTGCGCCCTGTGCAACGACGCGGCGCTGCACGAGCGCGACGGCGAGTGGCAGGTCGAGGGCGACCCGATGGAAGGCGCGCTGCTGGCCCTGGCCGGCAAGGCCGGCGTGGCGCTGGACGCGCTCGGCGGCCAGTGGCCGCGGGTGGACGCGATTCCCTTCGACGCGCGCCACCGCTTCATGGCCAGCCTGCACCACGACCATTCGGGCCACGCGATCGCCGTGGCCAAGGGCGCGCCCGAGCGAATCCTCGCGATGTGTTCGGCGCAGCGCGGCGCGGCCGGCGACGAGCCGCTCGATGCCGTGGCCTGGCGCCGCGCAGCCGACGCCATCGCCGGCCAGGGCCAGCGCGTGCTGGCGCTGGCCGCCCGCACGATGCCGGCGGGCAGCAACGCGCTGGCCTTCGCCGATGTCGAGGGCCCGCTGGTGCTGCTGGGCCTGGTGGGCCTGATCGACCCGCCGCGGCCCGAGGCCGTGCAGGCGGTCGCCGAATGCCGGCGCGCCGGCATCCGGGTGAAGATGATCACCGGCGACCACGCCGGCACCGCCGCCGCCATCGGCGCGCAGGTGGGGCTGGAGGCGCCGGACGCCGTGCTCACCGGCGCCGACCTCGACGGCATCGACGACGAGGCGCTGCGCGACGTGGTCGAGCGCACCGACGTGTTCGCCCGCACCAGCCCCGAGCACAAGCTACGCCTGGTGATGGCGCTGCAGGCGCGCGGCCGCGTGGTGGCCATGACCGGCGACGGCGTCAACGACGCGCCCGCGCTCAAGCGCGCCGACGCCGGCATCGCCATGGGCCGCAAGGGCAGCGAGGCGGCCAAGGAAGCCTCGGAACTGGTGCTGGCCGACGACAACTTCGCCTCCATCGCCGCCGCCGTGCGCGAGGGCCGCACGGCCTACGACAACCTGCGCAAGGTGATCCGCTGGACCCTGCCCACCAACGCCGGCGAGGCCGGCACCATCGTCCTGGCCCTGGCCGCGGGCCTGGCGCTGCCGGTCACGCCGGTGCAGATCCTGTGGGTGAACCTGGCCACGGCCATCACCCTGGGCCTGGCCCTGGCCTTCGAGCCGACCGAGGCGAACACCATGCGCCGGCCGCCGCGCCGCCCGGACGAGCCCCTGCTCGACCGCGGCCTGGCCTGGCACATCGCCCTGGTCGCGGGCCTGTTCGTGCTGGCGGTGTTCGGCGTGTTCGAGGCCGCACTGGCCCGCGGCCACTCGATCGAACTGGCGCGCACGCTGGCGCTCAACACCCTGGTGGTGCTCGAGATCTTCCACCTGTTCCACGTGCGCAACCTGCACGGCAGCTCGTTCAACCTGCAGGCCCTCAAGGGCACGCCGGTGGTCTGGCTGACCATCACCGTGGTGACCGCCGCGCAATTCGCCATCACCTACGTGCCGGCGCTGCAGCGGGTGTTCGGCACGGCCGCCGTGCCGCTGGCCGAGGGCGTCGGCGTGGTCGCCCTCGGCGTGCTGCTGCTCCTGGTGCTCGAGACCGAAAAGGCCCTGCGGCTGCGGCGTTATCGCCGGGCCTAGAGCGCCCGGTGCACCGCCTCGCCGAACAGCGGGGTGTGGTGCTGGCAGTCGTTGAGGCGCACCACTTCCAGCGCGTCCACGCTGGCACCCTCGAGCAGGTTGAGCGTGGTGGGTGCCTGGCGGAACGACCACAGCCGTGCCAGCGGCAGGCCCAGGATGCGGCACAGCAGCACGCGGTTGACCGCGTCGTGCGCCACCACCAGCAGCGTGTCGGCCTCGCCCAGGCCCTCGCAGGCGGCGGCGAAGGCCGGCCAGGCGCGTTCGAGCACCTGCCCCAGCGACTCGCCGCCGCCGGGCATCTGCACCGTGGCCGGTGATTCGCGCCAGGCGCGCAGGCGCTCGGGGTCGCGGGCGCGGATTTCCGAGGCCAGCAGGCCCTCCCAGTCGCCATGCGCGATTTCCGCCAGGCCCGGATCGAGCGTGAGCAGGCCGGCGCGCGACTCGCCGAGCGCGAGCTCGGCGGTGCGGCGCGCCCGCGACAGCGGCGAGGCCACCGCGCGGCTGATGGGCAGTTCGCGCAGGCGCTCGCCCAGCGCGCGCGCCTGGCCTTCGCCGGTTTCCGAGAGCGCGATGTCGCGCTGGCCCTGGTAGCGGCCTTCGGCGTTCCACGGCGTCTCGCCGTGGCGGGCTAGCAGGATGCGCATCAGAGCTGCTCCATCGAGAGGATGCCGGGGATGCCGCGCAGCGACTGCAGCTGCGCCGGCGCCACTTCGCGGTCGACCGTGATCGCCGCCACCGCGCCGCCGTCGCCGGTGGCGCCGAGCGAGAAGTTGACGATGTTCACGCCGGCCGCGCCCAGGTGCGAACCGACCAGGCCGATGACGCCGGGCTTGTCCTCGTTGCGCATCAGCAGGATGTGCGCCTGCGGGTCGAAGTCGAGCTCGACGCCGTCCAGGCGCACCACGCGCGGACCGCGGTGCAGCGTGGCCTCGAGTTCGCGCACCTGGCCGGCGCCCTCGACGCGGATGCGCAGCAGGCGGTCGAAGCCGTCGCCGTCGCCGCCCAGGGTTTCGGCCACCTCGAGCCCGCGGGCGGCGGCCTCGTGCAGCGCGTTCACCGGCGTCACCCGGCCCGAGGCCGGGCCCAGCAGCGCGGCGACGAGCAGGCGCGTCAGCGGGCGGGTGTCCAGGCCCTCGGTGCGGCCGGCATAGGTGACGTGCAGCTTCACCGGCGCTGGCACCAGGCGCGCGGCCAGGCGGCCGAGCGCGGTCATCAGCGGCATCCACGGGCCCACTTCGCGCGCGGTCTCGGGCGTGAGCGGCGGCAGGTTGACGCAGCCGGCCACCGCGCCGGTGGCCACGAAGTCGATGATCTGGCGAGCGAGGATGGTGCTCACCGCCTGCTGCGCCTCGCCGGTGCTGGCGCCCAGGTGCGGCGTGAGCACCAGGCGCGGATGGCCGCGCAGCGGCGACTCCTTGGGCAGTGGCTCGGTGGCGAAGGTGTCGAGCGCGGCGCCGGCCAGGTGGCCTTCGTCGAGCAGCTGCAGCAGCGCGGCCTCGTCGACCAGGCCGCCGCGGGCGGCGTTGATCAGGAAGGCGCCCTGCTTCATGCCGCGCAGGCGGGTTTCATCGAGGAGGTTGGTGGTGTCCTTGGTGCGCGGGATGTGCAGCGTGACGACATCCGCCCAGGCCAGCAGCTGCTCGAGCGCCATCAGCGGCACGCTGCCCTTGCCGGCGGCGGCGGCGGGCAGGAAGGGATCGTGCGCGGCCACTTCCATGCCGATGCCCTGGGCCTTGCGCGCCACGGTGGCGCCGATGCGGCCCAGGCCGATCACGCCCAGTTTCTTGCCTTCGAGCTCGAAACCGGTGAGCCCGGCCTTGGGCCATTCACCGGCCTTCATGCCGGCGTCGGCGCGCGGTACGTGCCGGGCCAGCGCGAACAGCAGGGAGATGGCGTGTTCGGCGGCGGCGAGCGTGTTGCCGTCGGGCGCGTTCATCACCGCGATGCCGCGCGCGGTGGCGGCCTCGACGTCGATGGTGTCCACGCCGGCGCCGGCGCGGCCGATCACGCGCAGCTTGTCGGCCGCCGCCAGGGCCTCGGCCGGGACCTGGGTGGCCGAACGCACCAGCACGGCATCGAAGCCGGCCAGCCGCTGCGCCAGGACGGCGGGGTCCTTCACCGGCTCGCTCGTTTCCACCGCCCATCCCGCTTCGCGGAACAGGGCCAGTCCATCCTCATGGATGCCATCACAGGCCAACACGCGCATCGCCACTCTCCTTCTACTCGACGGGGAGGGCCGGCCAGCCGCCCGGGCGGGCGGCCACGCCAGCCCCGGGTTCAGGCCCCGGACACGCCAACGGCCGCCGAAGCGGCGCGCTTGTACCCAAGGAGACCGACCGTCTGCCGCTGCGCCGGAACGCGGGCAAGGAAGCTCGCCGCCAACGGGCGCACGAACCGCGCGATTGCGCTGTGACCTTCAGAAAACCGATGCGGGACGACGCCACCGGCGTGACTGCGGGTCTGGAGACGGGGCTGCATGAGCATGGGAGTCCAGAGTCCTACGCCCCCACGATACCGCGCGCCCGGAGCAAAGCCCAGCCCTTCACGCCCGGATTCCATGACCAATGGCCTACTCCCCCCCGCCCCAAAAGCCCTAGGCTCCGTGCTTCGCTTCCCGTCCCGAGACCCGCCCATGACCTTCCGCGCCAAGCCCCTTGCCCTCGCCCTTTCGATTTCCTTCGCGCTGGCCGCCTGCCAGCCGGCCGCAGACCAGGCCGCCACCGCGCCGGAAGCGCCGAAGCTGCAGGTTGATCTGTCGCAGGTCGCGCAGCAGCCGATCGCCTTCAACGCCGCCGACCTCGACACCTCGATCGAGGCCTGCCAGGACTTCAACGGCTTCGTGAACTCCAAGTGGCTCGCCGCCAACCCGGTGCCGGGCGACCGCACGACCTGGGGCGCCTTCCCGGCGCTGGGCGAGCGCTCGCTGCAGGTGCAGCACGAGATCGCCAAGGCCGCCGCCGCCGGCAGCTGGCCGGCGGGCTCGATGGAGCAGAAGGTGGGCGACTTCTTCGCCTCGGGCATGGACGAAGCCGCGATCGAGGCCGCCGGCCTGTCGCCGATCCAGGCCGAGCTCGACGCCATCGCCGCGCTCACCGCCACCAGCGACATCCCGGGCTTCATCGGCGATGCCTACGCCAGCGGCCAGGGCATGCTCTTCAGCTTCTTCGCGATGGCCGACTACAACGACTCGACCACCAACATCGCCTACGCCGGCCAGGGCGGCCTGTCGCTGCCCGAGCGCGCCTATTACCTGGAAGACCGCGAGGACTACAAGCAGGCCCGCGCCGCCTTCCTCGACCACGTGACCAAGCTGCTGGTGCTGGCCGGCACCGACGAGGAAACCGCCAAGGCCCAGGCCCAGGTCGTGCTCGACTTCGAAACCCGCCTGGCCAAGGCCTCGCTCGGCCGCCTCGAGCTGCGCGACCCGGCCACCCGCTACAACCCGGTGACCCTGGCCGACGCCGACGCGATGACGCCGAACTTCAACTGGACGGCCTTCTTCGCCGACCTGGGCGTGGCCGCGCCGGAGAAGTTCTCGCTGGCCAACCCGAACTTCTTCAAGGAGTTCGACGCCATGCTCGCCGACGTGCCGCTCGAACAGTGGCAGACCTGGCTGCGCTTCCGCGCCATCGACGGCGCCGCGCCCTACCTGAGCAAGGCCTTCGTCGAGCGCAACTTCGAGTTCTACGCCAAGACCCTGCGCGGCCAGCAGCAGCAGCAGGAGCGCTGGAAGCAGGTGCTGGGCGCGCTCAACGGCTCGATGGGCGAAGGTTTCGGCCAGCTGTACGTGGCCCAGGCCTTCCCGCCGGAGTCGAAGGCGAAGATGGAGGAGCTGGTGGCCAACCTGATGGCCGCGCTCAAGGTCCGGCTCGAGAACCTCGAGTGGATGAGCGAGGAAACCAAGGCCAAGGCGATCGAGAAGTGGTCGTCGTTCACGCCCAAGATCGGCTACCCGGACGTGTGGCGCGACTGGAGCGGCCTGGAGGTCAAGCGCGACAGCTACGCCGGCAACCTGATGGCGGCTGCGGCCTTCAACTACCGCTACATGCTCGACAAGATCGGCAAGCCGGTGGACCGCAACGAGTGGGGCATGAGCCCGCAGACGGTGAACGCCTACTACCGCGCCACCGCCAACGAGATCGTGTTCCCGGCCGCCATCCTGCAGCCGCCGTTCTTCGACGTGAACGCCGACGACGCGCTCAACTACGGCGGCATCGGCGCGGTGATCGGCCACGAGATGCTGCACGGCTTCGACGACCAGGGCAGCAAGTTCGACGCGGCCGGCAACATGGCCAACTGGTGGACCGACGAAGACCGCGCCAAGTTCGAGGCCGCCGCCACGAAGCTGGCCGACCAGTACAGCGGCTACGAGGCGCTGCCGGGCCTGTTCGTGAACGGCCGCCTGGGCCTGGGCGAGAACATCGCCGACCTCGGCGGCACCACGGTTGCCTACGACGCGCTCAAGCGCGCCCAGGGCGAGGGCTACACCGACCCGATGATCGACGGCTTCAGCCAGGACCAGCGCTTCTACATGAACTGGGCCACGGTCTGGCGCATCGCCTTCACCGAAGCCCAGCTCAAGCAGCAGCTGACGGTCGGCCCGCACTCGCCGGGCATGTTCCGCGCGATCGGCGCGCCCTCGAACCAGCCGGCCTTCGCCGCCGCCTTCGGCTGCAAGGAAGGCGACAAGATGGTGCGCTCGGGCGACGACCGCGTCGTCATCTGGTGACCTGACCCAGGGGGTCGGAGGTGGTTTTGCACGGCAAAACCACCTCCGACCCCTACCTTTTTCCGGAGACCCCCATGCCCTTCCGCACCCTCAAGCCCCTGACGCTGGCGCTCGCCGTCACCGTCGCCCTCGCCGCCTGCCAGAAGACCGAGGCGCCGGACGACGCCGCGGCGGCACCCGCCAAGCCGGCCGTGGACCTGGCCAGCCTCAGCATCCCCGCCATCTCGCTGCAGGCCAGCGACCTCGATCCCGGCATCCCGGCCTGCCAGGACTTCGACGGCTTCGTGAACTCCAAGTGGCTTGCCGCCAACCCGGTGCCGGCCGACCGCACCACCTGGGGCCCGTTCGTCGTGCTTGCCGAGCGCTCGCTGGAAATCCAGCGCAAGCTGGTCGAGAACCTCGCCGCGCAGACCGATGCCAGCGGCACCGCCAAGCTCATCGGCGACGTCTGGGCCACCGGCATGGACGAAGCCGCGGTGAACGCCGCCGGCATCGCACCCATCCAGCCGCTGCTCGACCAGATCGCCGCGCTCGAGAGCCCGCAGCAGATCGCCGACTTCGTCGCCGCCAGCTATGCCAAGGGCCAGGGCTACCTGTTCGGCTTCGGCCCGCTGGCCGACTTCCAGGACTCGAGCACCAACATCGCCTACGCCACCCAGGCCGGCCTGGGCCTGCCCGACCGCGACTACTACTTCGACGACAAGCACGCCGAAGTGCGCGCGGCCTATGTGAAGCACATCGCCAACGTGCTGCGACTGGCCGGCGCCGACGAGGCCACCGCCGCGGCCCAGGCCGGTGAAGTGATGGCCTTCGAGACCCGCCTGGCCAAGGTGTCGGCCTCGAGCGAGCAGCTCTCGCGCGACGTGTCGCTCTACTACAACCCGGTGAGCGTGGCCGACGCCGACGCGCTGACGCCGAACTTCAAGTGGTCGGCCTTCTTCGCCGCCCAGGGCATCGAGGCGCCGGCGATGTTCTCGCTGGCCCAGCCCGACTTCCACAAGGAAGTGAGCGCCATGCTGGCCGACGTGCCGGCCGCCACCTGGCAGGCCTACCTGCGCTTCCAGACCATCGACGGCCTCTCGCCCTACCTGTCGGACGAGTTCGCGCAGGAGAACTTCGACTTCTACGGCAAGACCCTGCGCGGCCAGGCCGAGATGCAGCCGCGCTGGAAGCGCGTGCTCAACACCATCAACGGCCAGATGGGCGAGGCCCTGGGCAAGGAATACGTGGACGTCGCCTTCCCGCCCGAGGCCAAGGCGCGCATGCAGGAGCTGGTGGGCAACCTGTCGGAGGCCCTGAAGACGCGCATCGAGAACCTCGAGTGGATGGGCGCCGAGACCAAGGAGCAGGCGCTGGTGAAGTGGGCCGCGTTCACGCCCAAGATCGGCTACCCGGACAAGTGGCGCGACTGGAGCGGCCTGCAGACCGGGCGCGACAGCTTCGTGGCCAACCTGATGGCCGCCGGCGAGTTCAACCACCGGTTCAACCTGTCCAAGATCGGCCAGCCGGTGGACAAGACCGAGTGGGCCATGAGCCCGCAGACGGTGAACGCCTACTACAACCCGCTGGCCAACGAGATCGTGTTCCCGGCCGCCATCCTGCAGCCGCCCTTCTTCGACCTCGGGGCCGACGACGCGGTGAACTACGGCGGCATCGGCGCGGTGATCGGCCACGAGATGATCCACGGCTACGACGACCAGGGCAGCCGCTTCGACGCCGCCGGCAACTTCCGCAACTGGTGGACCGAGGCCGACATGAGCGGCTTCCAGGAACGCACCGGCCGCCTGGTTGAGCAGTTCAACGAATACGGCTACGGCGACGACATGAAGGTCAACGGCAACCTCACCCTGGGCGAGAACATCGCCGACCTCGGTGGGCTGGCCGTGGCCTACGACGCGCTGCAGAAGTCGCTGGAGAACAAGCGCGTGGCCGAGATCGACGGCCATACGCCCGACCAGCGCTTCTTCATGAACTGGGCCACCGTGTGGCGCGTGAACTACAAGCCCGAGGAGCTCAAGGTCCGCCTGCAGACCGACCCGCACGCCCCGGCCCGCTACCGCGCCATGGGCGCCCCCTCGAACCTGCCTGCCTTCGCCGCCGCCTTCGGCTGCCAGGCCGGCGACCCGATGGTGCGCCCGGCCGACAAGCAGGTCGCCATCTGGTGACACCGACAGGCTGAACCGCGGAAACGATGGCCCGGGACCTTCCGGGCCATCGTTTTTTTGGGGCCCGGCCCGCCCGGGCGGTAGAATCGCGGTCCCCCAAGAGGAGTCCGCGATGTCCCTGCGCACCGCCCCCCTGTTTGCCGCCCTGCTCGTCAGCCTCGCCGCCGCACCGGCCGCCGCCCAGCGCGCGCCCGCCAAACCGGCCGCCTGCGTGGACTTCTACGCCCACGCCAACCACGACTGGCTGGCCAGGAACCCCCTGCCCGCCGGCGCCAAGGCCTACAGCCGCTGGGACGAGCTGACCGCCCTGGGCCTGGCCCAGCGCAACCAGGTGCTGGCCGCCACCACCGCGCCCGAGGGCGCCACCGTCTCCCTGCACCTGGCCCAGCTGTTCGCCTCGGCCCAGGACGAGGCCGCCATCGAGGCGGCCGGCATCAAGTCGCTCAAGCCGCTGATGGACGCCATCGACGGCATCCGCCGCCAGAAGGACATCGCTCCCGCCATCGCCCGCCTGCACGCCCTGGGCATGCCGGTGCTGGTGGACGTGCAGGTGCTGCGCGACGACAAGGGCCAGCCCTACGCCCAGCTGGGCGCCGGTGGCCTGGGCCTGCCCGACGCGGGCTTCTACACCGGCGGCGAGCCCGAGCTGGCCGCGGTGCGCACCCAGTACAAGGCCGCCCTGGCCGAGTGGCTGCGCCACGGCGGCGTGGCCCCGAAGGACGTGGCCGCGCAGGCCGAAGGCGCCTGGCAGTTCGAGCTGATCCTGGCCAACGCCACCGCGGCCGGCACGCCCTTCCAGGTGATGAAGATCGAGGACGCCCGGAAGATGGGCGGTGCCCTGCAGGTCGACGGCCTGCTCGCCGCGCACGGCCTCAAGGCCAGCCAGGTGGCCATGACCGGCCCGGCCTTCTTCCGCGCCCTGGACCAGATGATCAACCGCAACAAGCCCGAGCAGTGGCGCGCCTACCTGCGCGCCCAGGTGCTGCGCGAAATGGCACCGACGCTGGGCAAGTCGCTGCACGACCCGTGGGCCCGGCTCTACGACGTGACCCTGGGCGGCCAGGCCGAGCCCACCCCGCGCGCCGTGCGCGCCCGCCAGGCGCTAGAGGCCCGCGTGCCGGAGTTCCTGGACGCCGCCTATACCGAACGTTTCCTGCCGGTGCCGCGCCAGCGCCGCGCCCAGGAAATCGCCGACCAGGTACGCACCGCCGCTGCCGCCGCCATCGACCGCGCCCCCTGGCTCAGCGCCGCCGGCAAGGCCAACGCCCGCCAGCGGCTGGACGCGATGCAGGTGCAGGTGGGCCTGGACGTGCCCTCGAACGTGTTCGACGACCTCGTGTTCAAGCGCGACGACCTGGCCGGCAACGTGCTGGCCCTGCGCCGCTGGCTGATGAAGTACGCACTGGTGCGCGCCCGCTTCGCCTGGCCGGCCGAGCAGTGGCAGCCGCTCGTCGCCTACCTGCCCAAGGAAAACCGCCTGCTGGTGACTTCGGCCACGCTGCAGCCGCCGGTGATCGGCGATGCCGCCGACGCCGGCGACTACGGCAGCTTCGGCGGCCTGCTGGCGCAGCAGATGATGCTGGCCTTCCAGGCCTGGGACGGCGCCGACGCCACCGCCTGGAACCAGCGCGCCGCGCCCCTGGTGCCGCAGTACAACGCCTACTCGGCCACCGGCGGCGCCACCCGCGTCAACGGCACGCGCACGCTGTCGCAGAACCAGGCCGACCTGGCCGGCCTCGAGATCGCCTGGCAGGCCCTGGCCGCCGGCGGCGAGCCGGCCCAGCCGCAGGCCCAGGCCTTCTTCGCCGGCTGGGCCGGGCTGTGGGCGCGCCAGGACCAGGCGCAGGCCCTGGCCGACGCGCAGGCCACCGCCGACCACGCACCCGCGCGCTGGCGCGTGAACGGTCCGCTGGCCAACCTGCCGGCCTTCGGAAAGGCCCACGCCTGCCCGGCCCGCGCGGCCATGCAGCGCCCGGCCAAGGACCAGGTTTCGTTCTGGCGCTGATGGAAAACCCCTTCGCCCCCGGCCAACGCTGGTTCTCCAGCGCCGAACCCGAGCTGGGGCTCGGCACCGTGCTGCGGCTGGCGGGACGCCAGGTGCAGATCGTCTTCACCGGCTCGGGCGTGGTGCGTATGTACGCGCTGGGCTCGGCGCCGCTGCTGCGCGCGGTGTTCCGGCCGGGCGAGCGCGTGCGCGTGGCCGGCCGCGACCTCGACGTCGAGCGCGTCGAGCTGCGCGGCGTGCTCGTGCACTACCAGTGCGCGGGCGAGTGGCTGGCCGAGGGCGAGCTCGATGCCGAACAGCCGGTGTCGCAGGCCGACTCGCGCCTGCTCTCGGGCCGGGTCGATCGCAACGACCAGTTCGAGTTCCGGGTCGAGTGCCTGCGCCGCCGCGCCGAAGCCCGCGCGCATCCCGGCTGGGGCGTGCTGGGCGCGCGCATCGACCTGGTGCCGCACCAGCTGCAGGTGGCCGAGGCCGCCGCCGCGCGCCGCCCGCCGCGCCTGCTGCTGGCCGACGAAGTGGGCCTGGGCAAGACCATCGAGGCCTGCCTGGTGACCGCGCAGGCGCTGGCCTCGGGCCGCGCGCGGCGCGTGCTGGTGCTGGTGCCCGAGAGCCTGGTCAACCAGTGGTTCGTCGAGCTGCTGCGCCGCTTCAACCTCGCCTTCGCCATCTACGACGAGGAGCGCTGCGAATCGCTGGAGATGACCGAGCCCAAGGCCAATCCCTTCGAGGACGAGCAGTGCGTCATCGCCTCGGTCGACTGGCTGGCCAGCCACGAAAAGCGCGCCCGCCAGGCGCTGGAGGCCGGCTGGGACCTCTTGCTCGTGGACGAGGCGCACCACCTGGTGTGGACGCCTGAATTCTCGAGCCCGGGTTATGCGCTGGTGGAAGCGCTGTCGGCGCGCACGCCCGGCCTGCTGCTGCTCACCGCCACGCCGGAGCAACTGGGCCTGGGCGGCCACTTCGCGCGCCTGCGCCTGCTCGACCCGGCGCGTTACACCGACCTCGACGCCTTCCGCGCCGAAACCCGCGGCTACCTCGCGCTCTCGGGCCTGGCCGGCCGCCTGCTCGACGGCGAGTCGCTGACCACCGACGACCTGCAGTCGCTGGCGAAACTTTTCCCCGGCGAGGACGACCACCTCGCCCAGCGCCTGGGCCGCATCGCCAACGGCGACGCCGCCGAGCGCGACGCGCTGCTGGCCGACCTCGTCGACCGCCACGGCACCGGCCGGGTGATGGTGCGCAACCGCCGCGCTGCCGTGGGCGGGTTCCCGGTGCGCGTGCCGCACGTCGCCACCCTGCCCGCGCCGCAGGACCCGACCGTGCTCGGCCGCCTGCGCGCCGAATTCGCGCACGACGTGGGCGACACCGACGACGAACCCGAGCACGACTACGCGCGCGATCCGCGCATGGACTGGCTGCTCGAAACGCTCGAGGCGGTGGCACCGGCCAAGGTGCTGCTGCTGTGCCGCTCGCGCGCCAAGGTGCAGGCCATCGAGGAGGCGCTGCGCCTGCGCAGCGGCCTGCAGGTGGCCCGTTTCCACGAAGACATGAACCTGCTGCAGCGCGACCGCAACGCGGCCTTTTTCGCCGACCCGGAAGGCGCGCGCCTGCTGGTGTCGAGCGAAATCGGCGCCGAAGGCCGCAACTTCCAGTTCGCCCAGCACCTGCTGCTGTGGGACCTGCCGCTGCATCCGGACATGCTCGAGCAGCGCATCGGCCGCCTGGACCGCATCGGCCAGCGCGGCGACGTGAACATCCACGCCGCGGCGGTGGCCGGCAGCGCCCAGGAAGTGCTGCAGCGCTGGCTGCACGAGGGCCTCGATGCCTTCCGCCAGGTGCTGCCCGATGGCCGCGAGCTGCTGCGCAGCTTCGGCGCCGAGCTGCTGGACCTGGCCACCCAGGACGCCGACGCGCGCGAGCCGGCCTTCAGCGAGCTGCTCGAACGCAGCCGCGGCAAGCACGCCGAACTCTCGCGCCTGATCGCCGAGGGCCGCGACCGCCTGCTAGAACTCGGCAGCCGCGGCCTTGGCGAGGCCGACGCACTGCGCCGTGCGCTCGCCGAAGACGATGCCCACGCCGCGCTCGACGATTTCCCGCTGCGCCTGCTCGAAAGCTTCGGCGTGCACAACGAGCCGCTGGGCCCGAACACCTGGCTGCTCGATCCGGAGCACCTGACCGTGGACGGCTTCGAGGAACTGCGCCAGGGCCCGCGCGCCTGCACCACCGACCGCGCCACCGCGCTCTCGCGCGACGACCTGCTCTACCTGCGCCCCGACCACCCGCTGGTGCTTTCGGCGCTGGACCTGCTGGTCTCGGGCGAATCGGGCAACGCCGCCTTCCTGGTGGACGACGCGCTGCCGCCGCGCACCGTGGTGCTCGAGGCGGTGAACGTGATCGAGTGCGTGGCCGCGCGCCGGCTCGACATCGAACGCTGGCTGCCGCCGGCGCCGCTGTCGGTGGCGGTGGACACGCGCCTGCAGCCGCGCCCGGACTTCGCGCCGGGCGAGCGTGCCCGCCATCGCGCCGGCGACCGCGTGTTCGACCTCGGCCCGCAGCGCAAGGTGCTGGCGGCGCTGGTGCCGCCGATGCTCGAGCGCGCCCGCGAAACCGCGAAGGCCGCGGCCCAGGAGCGCATCGACGCGGCGATTGCGGCCGCGACGGCCTCCTTCGACGCCGAACTGGCGCGCCTGCGCGCGCTGGCGCGGGTCAACCCGGCGGTGCGCCCGTCTGAAATCGCCGCGCTGGAAGCCGAACGCGACGCCGTGCTCGCCGCCCTGCCCACCGCGCGCCCGCGCCTGGACAGCCTGCGCCTGGTCTCCAGCCCCGACTTCCTGCAGCTGCGCCGCTGATCGGGCTCAGTTCCGGATGCGCACCGAATGGTCGTCGTAGATCATCGGCAGCAGCACCGTGCGGGTCGGTGCGTCATCGGCCACGGCATTGAAGCGCAGGCGCAACACCGACGCCTTCAGCGCCTCGCCGGCGACCGGCCCGGGCAGGCTCTCGACCACCAGCGCCTGGCTCACCTCGCCCGAAGGCGCGACGTGCACGCGGAACAGGGCCATGCCCGGCTGGTTAAGACCGTGGCGGCGGACGGTGTTGTGGCCACCCGACAACCGCACACGCTTGCTGCTGACCAGTTCGGTCGGGAACGCCTCGCTCAGGGGCCGGCAGCGCGGGCCGGTGGTGTCCGCGTCGTTGCCCTGGCCTGCGAAACCGGCCTCGATGCGCGGCCCGGAACGCTCGAGCACCGCCATGACGCTGCCGGTGACCTTGTCGTCGGTCCTTTGGTCGGAAGGAAGCGCCGCGAAGGCGCGCCTGATCAGGTCGGCCTGGTAGGTCCGTTGCCTGCTGGGACTCCTGATCTGCGCATAGTGCGCATAGAGCTGGGCCCAGACCATGCCCGACATCGGATCGCCATGGGCCAGCTCGAGTTCGGCCAGGGAGGCCATTGCGGTCAGGTCACCGTCGAGCGCCGCGCCCTCCAGCAGTTCGCGCGCCTTCTTCAGGTCGGCATCGAGCAGCGCGGCCGGATGCTTCCGGCCCAGGCGGTAAAGCGCGCCCATCCTGAGCTTCTGGGTCGTCGTGGGGCCTTCCTGCTCCCAGCGCGCCAGCGTCTCGAGGCGGCGGGCCGGGTCTGCGTCCGGATCCTCCGGAAGTCCCGAGGCGTCGGGCTCGGCGCACAGCGGCAGCGCATCGTCGGCGCGGGCGTCGGCGGCAGGGGCAAGGGCGAACAACAGCACCAGCGGGAGCAGTCGCTTCATCTTGTTTTTCCGGGGGGTGGGGGGATGGGGGGTCAGCGAACGAGGCGCGGGCCGCGCGGCCGGAACGGTGGCTGGCCGCGCCAATAGCGGATCACCAGCCAGCCGAACAGCATGCCGCCCAGGTGCGCGAAGTGCGCCACGCCGGAGGCGGTGTTGAACACGCCCATCAGCAGCTCGATCGCACCGAAGACGATGACGAAGGTGCGCGCC
This sequence comes from Arenimonas sp. SCN 70-307, assembly GCF_001724815.1. Lineage (GTDB taxonomy): Bacteria > Pseudomonadota > Gammaproteobacteria > Xanthomonadales > Xanthomonadaceae > Arenimonas. The sequence continues at coordinate 132,562 of NZ_MEDO01000014.1, forward strand.
TTCATCGGGATCGGCGGGATGAGCAGCATGATCTGGCGGTTGGGGAACAGCATCGCGTAGGCCAGCAGCAGGCCGAAGATGCCGCCCGAGGCGCCCACCGTCGGGTAGATGCCCTGGCCGGTGATGCCGCTGGTGACGACGACCAGCTGGATCAGGCCGGCGCCCGCCACACAGACGACGAAATAGGTGAGGAAGCGCCGCGAGCCCCAGGTCTGCTCCAGCGAGCCGCCGAACATGAAGATCGCCAGCGCGTTGAAGAACAGGTGGCCGAAGCTGCCGTGCAGCAGGCCGTAGCTGAGGATCTGCCAGGGCAGGAAGCCGACCGAGAACGGCAGGCCGTCGGGGCCGTTGCCGATCACGTGTTCGCCCAGCGGCCACAGCGCGAAATAGAAGATGGCGATGTCGGGCGCGAGCAGCTGTGCGAAGTAGGCCACCGCGAGGGCGATCAGCAGCGCCTTGGTGACCGGGGGCAATGCGTACATGCGGGCATCCGTCGGGGTGTCGGCCCCATGATAGCGGCAGCCGCGCCGCCGGCGCGCGCCTCAGCCCTTAGGCGCCCAGAGCATCTCGTCGAGGGTGGCGGCGGCGCGCTGGCCGCGCACGCGGCCGGCCTCGACGCGCACGCCCTCGGCGCGCAGGCGCTGCACCTGCTCGTCGAAGCCGGGCGAGCCCGGCGGGAAGGCGATGCGACCGTCCGAGCGCAGCACGCGGTGCCAGGGCAGGCCCGGCTCGTCGCCGGCCGAGAGGATGCGCGCCACCAGCCGCGCGCGGCCCGGCAGGCCGGCGCGGCGCGCGACCTCGCCATAGCCGGCCACCTCGCCCGGCGCCAGCGCGCGCACGGCCGCCAGCACGAGGCGGCGGTTGCGTTCGGCCGGGCTTTCCTTGGGCTTTGCGGGCATGGGCGCTAGGATACCCCCGTCCCCCCAGCGCCAGACCCGCCATGCAGAACTTCGAACAGATCCGCGCCCACCTCCAGGGCAAGTACAAGCTCACCGCCAGCGAGCCCTACCTGGTGTGCGTGCAGCTGTCGCTCGAGCAGGGCCGGCGCCACCAGAGCATCTTCCTGTCGGAAATGATGGGCGAGGACGGGCGCGCCTACCTGCGCGTGAGCACCGTGATCGCGCCGATGACCGGCATCGACGCCCGCCGCATGCTGGCCTTCAACTGGCAGAGCCCGGTGGGCTACCTGGCCATCGGCGAGCTCGACGGCGTGCCCTACCTGCAGCTGTGCGAGAACCGACCCTACGACAGCCTCGTGGCGGCCGAAGTCGACCGCCTGGTGCTCGAGATCGGCGGCCTGGGCGACCAGATGGAGCGCATGCTCTCCGCCGGCGGCGACCTGCTCTGAGCCAGGCTCAGTCCCAGCCCATCAGGACTACGGCTTCGTAGAGCAGCCAGGCCATGCCGCCGGAGGCGGGGATGGTCAGGATCCAGGCCCAGATGATCTTCTGGATGACGCTCCAGCGCAGCGCGCGCGGGTTCTTGGCCACGCCCACGCCCATGATCGCGGTCGAGATCGAGTGCGTGGTGGACACGGGCATGCCGAAGTAGGCGGCCATCGAGAGGATGGTGGCCGAGCTGGTTTCCGCGGCGAAGCCGTGGATCGGGTGCAGCTTGACCATCTTGTGGCCCAGCGTCTTGATGATGCGCCAGCCGCCGGCCGCGGTGCCGGCCGCCATCACCAGCGCGCAGGTGACCACGATCCAGGTCTCGATGCCGTCGCTGTCGCCCGGGTGCATGAAGGCCAGCCACGACGGCAGGTTGTCGAGCGTGCCCGCGGCCTCGGCGCCGATCAGGGCCAGGGCGATGATGCCCATGGTCTTTTGCGCGTCGTTGGTGCCGTGGGCGAAGCCCATGTAGGCGGCCGAGACGATCTGCGCCTTGCCGAAGGTGGCATTGACCCACTTGGGCCGCGAGATCCGCGCCAGCCAGCCGCCGGCGCCGTTCATCGCGCTGATGATGGCCATCAGCGCGCCCATCATGAAAAGGCCCAGCAGGAAGCCCGCCAGCGGCGAGCTGACCATCGGGATGATCACCTTCCAGAAGATGCCCTGGCTCTTGGTCCACACCTCGGCCGGCTGCGACCAGATCAGCACGTCGATATTGTTGCCGGTGGCCGCGAGCGCCGCGCCGATCAGGCCGCCGATGAGCGCGTGGCTCGACGAGGACGGCAGGCCGAACCACCAGGTGATCAGGTTCCAGATGATGCCGCCCGAGAGCGCGCAGATGAGTACCTGCGAACCCACCACCAGCACGTTGGCGTCGATGAGCCCCGAGGAGATGGTCTTGGCCACCGCCGTGCCCGACAGCGCGCCGATGAGGTTCATGATGGCCGCCAGCGACACCGCCTGGAAAGGCGTGAGCACCTTGGTGGCCACCACCGTGGCGATGGAGTTGGCGGTGTCGTGGAAGCCGTTGATGTACTCGAAGACGAGCGCCACCAGCACCACCACCAGCACCAGGATCAGCGCGGTGGACATCGATCAGGCGTTCTTGAGCACGATGTGGTAGACCACGTTGCCCGCGTCGCGGCACCGGTCGATGGCCTTCTCCAGGATCTCGAAGAGGTCCTTGAGGATGAGGTAGCGCATCGGGTCGGATTCGTTGGTGTAGGTGTCGCGGTAGAGCTCGAGGATGAGCCGGTCGGCCTCGGACTCGATGGCCTGCAGCTTGTCGTTGAGGGCCTTGGTGCCCTCGAGCGACATGCCCTTGCGCAGGTTGCCCACCATTTCCTCGAGCACCGCGCAGGCGCGCTCGAGCATGGCCGCGCGCGGCACGAAGTCGGCGTCGCCCACCCGCTCGGAGGCCAGCTCGTAGCGCTCGGCGAACTTCTCGACAACCTTGGGGATCTTGTAGAGCGCGCTCGAGAGCGCCTCGATGTCCTCGCGCTCGAGCGCGGTGACGAAGGTGTTCACCAGCTCCTGGCTGATCTGGGCCGCCAGGTCCTTCTCGCGCTGGCGGGCGAGCTTGAACTTCTCCAGGCTGCGCTGCGGCGGCGGGGTGGCCAGCAGCTCGGCCAGGGCCCGGGCGCTTTCCCGGGCGGCCGAGGCGCTGGCCTCGAGCAGGCCATAGAACTTGTCGCCCTTGCCGAAGATGGTCTGGAGGGAAAACATGGGCTGATCCTGTGCTTGAACGGGCTGGACGGCCCTTGGATGGCGCGTATGTTACATCCATGTGACGGCGCCCGGGCCGGGCCGGCACCCCGGCTATGGCATAGTTTCGCCATTCCCCCGCCCGCCCCTTTCCCGGAGTCCCGTGCCGGCCCAGTCCGGTAGCCCATGACCTTCGAACTCGCCCTCGTACTGTTCCTGATCCTTTGCAACGGCTTCTTCGCCATGTCGGAGATGTCCGTCGTCACCTCGCGCAAGGCCCGCCTGAAGCAAAAGGCCGAAGAGAGCCGCAGCGCCAAGGCCGCCCTGGAGCTCGCCGAGCACCCCGAGCGCTTCCTGTCCACGGTGCAGGTGGGCATCACCTCGATCGGCATCCTCACCGGCATCTTCGGCGGCGAGAGCATCGGCAACCGCATCGCCGCGGCCATCGCCCCGCTCGGCCTGGACACGCGCTTCGATGCGCTGCTGGTCGGCTGGGGCATCAACATCAACCTCAACCAGGCCATCGGCACCGCCGCGGCCGTCGCGATCATCACCTACTTCTCGATCATCCTCGGCGAACTGGTGCCCAAGCGCATCGCCCTGCTGGCGCCCGAGCGCATCGCCGCCGGCGTGGCCATGCCGATGAGCTGGGTCTCGAAGATCGCCACGCCCTTCGTCTGGCTGCTCTCGCTCAGCACCCGCACCATCATGCGCGTCCTGCGCCTGGACCGCGGCCAGGCCGACCAGGTGACGGAAGAGGAGATCCGCATGCTGGTGGCCGAGAGCCACGAGCAGGGCGTGATCGACGCCGGCGAGCGCAACATGATCAACCGCGTGCTGCGCCTGGGCGACCGCTCCAGCGCCGGCCTGATGACGCCCCGCACCCGCATCGTCTGGCTCGACGCCGCCGCCAGCTACGAAGAGAACCTGGTCACGCTGCGCGAGACGCCGTTCGCGCGCTATCCGGTCTACCGCGGCTCGGACGCCGAGGTGCTGGGCATCCTCGAGGCCAAGACCCTCACCCGCATGATCGGCCGCGAAGGCTCGAACGCCGAGCTGTTCCGCGAACTGCGCCCGGCGCTGTTCGTGTCCGAGTCCACCCAGGCGATGAAGCTGCTGGAGATCTTCCGCGAGGAGCAGCAGACCCTGGCCCTGGTGGTGGACGAATACGGCGACATCCAGGGCATGGTCTCGGCCAACGACCTGCTGGCCGCCGTGCTCGGCCGCGTGCAGGACATCGAGAGCACGCCCGAGGAAGCCCTGGTGGTGACCCGCAGCGACGGCTCCTACCTGGTCGATGGCCGCCTCTCGACCGAGGAACTGCGCGAGCTGCTCGCCCTCACCCGCCTGCCCGACGAGGAAGACGGCGACTACCACACCGCCGCCGGCATGGTGATCGCGCAGTTCGGCCGCATCCCGCACTCGGGCGAGCACTTCGACTGGGGCGGCTGGCGCTTCGAGGTGGTCGACCTCGACGGCGCGCGCATCGACAAGCTGCTGGTCGCACGCCTGCCCGAACCCGAACGCGAGGACGGGATTTAGAGCGGATAAAGGCGCCAGGCCACATAGTCCGGGCACATGACCCCCGCCGAAATCAGCACCCGCGCACTGCTCGACGCCCTCGCCGAGGGCAATGGCCAGGCCGACGCCGGACCGCTGACGCTGGGCCAGGTGCTCGACCGCTTCCGCGCCCGCGCCTTCGGCATCTTCCTGCTGCTTTCGGTGCTGCCGGCCTTCGTGCCGCTGCCGCTGGGCGCCGGCGCCGTCAGCGGCCCGCTGGTGAGCCTGGCCGGCCTGCAGATGCTGGCGCTGATGGCGCATCCCTGGGTGCCCGGCTTCCTCTCGCGCCGGCCGCTTTCGCGCGAGGGCGTGGCGAAGTTCCGCGACCGCACCTCGGGCCTGCTGCGCCGGCTGGAGAAACTCAGCCGCCCGCGCAACGAGCACCTGATCGACCACCCCGCGGCGCGCATGTTCACCGGCCTGCTGCTGGTGGTGCTGGGCTTCCTGCTGGCCCTGCCGATCCCGGCCACCAACTACCCCTTCGGCCTGATCCTGCTGGCCTATGCGGTCGCGCTGATCGAACGCGACGGCCGGCTGATGCTCGTGGCCTGGGCCCTGGGCATCGCCCAGATCGTGGTGATGGTGGTCTTCTCGGGCCACCTGGCCCGCGCGCTGGCCGACCTGGCCCGCTGGGCGGGCGGCCTACTGGGCTGAGCCTTCGCGGAAGGCGCGGCGCATGTCGTTGGCCGGCATCGGCCGGCCCAGCCAGAAGCCCTGGCCCTGGTCGCAGCCGCGCTCGCGCAGCACGGCATACTGGCCCTCGGTCTCGATGCCTTCGGCCACCACGGTGATGCCCAGCGAATGGGCCATGGCGATGATGGCCGAGGTCAGCGCCAGGTCGTCCGGGTCGCGCAGCACGTCGGCGACGAAGCTGCGGTCGATCTTCACGCCGTCCACCGGCACGCGGCGCAGGTGACTCAGGCCCGAAAAGCCGGTACCGAAGTCGTCCAGCCAAACCTTCACGCCGGTGGCGCGCAGGCGCGAGAGCAGCGCGCTGGCCTGGGCCTCGTCGCCCAGCACCGCGGTCTCGGTGAGCTCGAGGTGCAGCTGGCCGGGTTTGACGCCGGTGGCGGCGAGCGCGCTGGCCACCACGTCGGGCAGGTCGCCGGTGCGCAGCTGGCGCGGCGAGATGTTGACCGACACGAAGGGCGTCTCCTGGCCGGGCAGCACCCAGGTGGCCGCGTCGCGGCAGGCCTGCACCACCACGTGTCGGCCCAGGGCCTCGATCAGGCCGCTTTGTTCGGCCACTTCGATGAACACCGAGGGCGGCACCACGCCCAGGCGCGGGTGCTCCCAGCGGCACAGCGCCTCGGCGCCCATCGGGCGGCCGTCGGCGAGGCGGTAGATGGGCTGGTAGTGCAGGCTCAGTTCGCCGCGCTCCCAGGCGCCGCGCAGTTCTTCCTCGAGCTGCACGCGGCGCTCGACGGCCTGGTCCATGGCCTTGGAATAGAAGCGGTAGCAGCCCTTGCCGGCCACCTTGGCCTGGTACATCGCGATGTCGGCGTTCTTGAGCAGCTGGCCGGCGCTGGCGGCGTCGAAGGGGAACAGGGTGATGCCCACCGAGGCGCCCAGGAACACCTGCCGGCCCTGCAGCACCAGCGGACGCTGCACTTCCTCGATCAGGGCCTCGGCCAGGCGGCCGGAACTGGCGCGGATGTCCTCGGCCATGAACAGCACGATGAACTCGTCGCCGCCGAAGCGGGCGATCTCGGCGCCCTGCCCGCCCAGGCGCTCGACCGTCATGCGGATGCGCACCGACAGCTGGCCCAGCACCTCGTCGCCGGCCTCGTGGCCCAGGGTGTCGTTGACGCGCTTGAAGTCGTCGAGGTCGACGAACAGCAGCGCCAGTTCGCCGCTGCTGGCCTGAAGGGTGAGCAGGCGGTCGTCGAGGGCCTCGCGGAAGGCCAGGCGGTTGGACAGGCCGGTGAGCGAGTCGGTGTAGGCCATGCGGCGGATATCGCGGTCGTGGCGCGCCACGGCCTCGCTCATGCGCACGAAGCCGCGCACCAGGTCGCCCAGTTCGTCCTGGCGCTCGGAGTGCAGCGCCACCTCGTCGTAGCGGCCATGCTCGATGCGCCCGGCCGCCTCGGCCAGCGCGCTGATCGGCTGCACGATGCGCCGCTGCAGCAGCCACATGGCGCCGCAGGCGATGCCCAGCAGCGCCACCAGCAGGGTGATGATCCAGGCCAGCTGGGCCTGGCTGGCCGCGCTCAGGCGCTGCTCCAGCGGCCCCATGACCTCGATTTCGCGGCGGTCGGCGTTTTCGCGCGACAGGCCCACGCGCACGCCGCCGATTCGCTCGCCGCCGATGCGCACCGGGCTGGCGACGTCGAGCACCTTCTCGCTCCACTGCCCGTGCGGGCCTTCGGCCTGCAGGGCCTCGTAGGCCATCGGGTCGGCCATGGGCTGGCCGAAGGCCGGGATGTCGCCCGAACCGTCGTGCAGCACCTGGCCTTCGGCGTCGTGGATGATCACGTAGGCCACGTCCGGCTGGCGCAGCGTGGCGCGGGCCAGTTCGCCGAGCGCGGCCAGGTCCAGGTAGTACAGCGGGTTGGTGGCCGCGTCGGCCAGCTGGCTCGACAGGGTCTGGCCGCGGCTGAGCAGGCCCTCCCGGGCCAGCTCGCGCACCGCGCCGGCGCTGAGCGAATGGGCGTCCTCGTTGCTGCGCTTGGTGTGCAGCCACAGCGCCGCGAACAGCGCCGACACCACCAGCATCACCGCGGCCAGCAGCCACACCAGTTCGCCGCGCAGTCCGAGCCGGAAGGGCAGCTTCATTCCAGGGCCTCGCGCACGTCGCGGGCGCCGCGGCGCAGTTCCTCGAGCGCGGCCCGGGTTTCGGCGTCGGACTCGTAGAAGCCGGTGGTGCGGAAGAACTGCCGCAGCGCCTCGCGCGCCTGCGGGTCGTCGGCGGCACCGAGCAGCACTTCCTTCAGGCGCGCGGCGACCTCGGGACGCATGTCGGCGTTCACCAGTTCCATGGCGCGCGGCACCGGCCCGGTGGTGTGGATCACCACCAGGTCGCGGCGGAAGGCATCGGAGACGCGCAGCAGCGACTCGAAGTCCTGGTCGCTGAAGCCGCCGGCGTCCACCAGGCGCTTGTGCACCCAGGTGCCGAGGTTGGCGTCGGTGTTGGCGAAGACGTAGCCCACCGAGCCCGGATCGGCGTCGTCGAGCGGCGAAATCATCAGGTTCATCGGCAGGCCGCGCTCGCGCAGCACCATGGCCGGCACCAGGTAGGCGCTGGTGGACGAGGGCGACTGGAAGGCGATGGTGTGCCCGCGCAGCTGCGAGAGCTCGGTGATGCCGCTGTCGCGGTGGGTGAAGATGACGCTGCGGTACTCGCGCGAGCCGCTGCGTTCGGTCAGCAGCAGCGGCCGGGCGCCTACCCTGTCGGCCAGCAGCAGGCCGGTGCCCGGGGTCTCGGTGACCCAGTCGACCTTGCCGCGGCGCAGGTAGCTCATCATCTGCTGCGGGTCGCGCGCCATCAGCACTCGGCCCTCGGTGATGCCGACGTCGGCCATGCGCGGCACGACGTAGTCGAGCAGCGGCTTGAGCTGTTCGTAGTGGCGACGCGGGTCGTCGCTGATGCGGCCCAGCACGAGCACGCCGTCCTCGGTGGCCTGGGCCAGGCCGGAAAGCAGCAGGAGCAGCGGGAAAGCCAGACGCGCCAGGCCACCGGGTATTGCGCTGGGGGACTTGGGCGTCACTGGGGGCTCGTGGACTCGGGTGGCGGCCCGGCTACTGTATTCGCCCGGCCGCGGCGGCGCTAGGCTCCCGCGGCGCGGGCCAGCCGCGCCATGCGCTGGGCCTCGGACAGGATGCCGCGCAGGATCTTGACCTCGCGGCTGTCCAGCCCGGCCCGCAGGTAGAGCCGGCGCAGCCGCGCCATCACCATCTCCGGCGCCCGGCCCTTGTGGAAGTCGATGTCGTCCAAGGCCTCGGCCAGGTGCCCGAACAGGCGTTCGAGCTCGTCGGCGGTGGCCGGCGGCTCGGCGTCCGGGGCCGGCGCGGGGCGACCCACCGGCAGCTGGCCGCCGGCGGCCTCGAGCACGGCAAGGCGAAGTTCATAGGCCAGCACCTGCACGGCCGCGGCGATGTTGAGCGAGGCGAAGCCCGGGTCGGTGGGGATGCATACCGAGGCGTGGCAGCGCTGCAGCTCCTCGTTCTCCAGGCCCGTGCGCTCGCGGCCGAACAGCAGGGCCACGGGGCCTTCGGCGGAGGCCTGCACCAGCTGGCGGGCGGCCTCGCGCGGGCTGAGTTCGGGCAGGGGCACGGTGCGCCGCCGGGCGCTGGTACCCACCACCAGGCGGCAGCCGGCCAGGGCCTGCAGCAGGTCGCCATGCACCGGCGCGGCGGCGAGCAGGTCGTCGGCGCCGGCGGCCAGGGCCACGGCCTCCGGGTCGGGGAAGCGCTCGGGCGCGACCAGGTGCAGGGCCGACAGCCCCATGGTCTTCATGGCCCGGGCGGCCGAGCCGATGTTGCCCGGGTGCTGGGTGCCGACGAGGACGATCCGGAGGTTCTTGGCTTCGATACTCATGAATTTAGAGCCCCGCCCCGGGGCAACCTGTTATCCTTGCGGCGCGCCGGCGACGACCGGCCCCTTGTTCTTCACACAATCCAGCGGTCATTCGGACGGGAATATGCAGAAACCTGTCGTCAACGTCATGGTCAAGGCGGCCCGTTCGGCCGGCAACCTGATCTTGCGCCACATGGGCAAGCTCGACGCCCTCAACGTCTTCGAGAAGTCGAAGCTCGACTACGCCAGCGAGGTCGACGCCGAAGCCGAGGCCGTGATCATACGCGAGCTGCGCCGGGCCTTCCCCGACTACGCCATCCTCGGCGAGGAGTCGGGCGCCATGGGCAAGGGCCGCCACACCTTCGTCATCGACCCGCTGGACGGCACCTCGAACTACCTCCGGGGCTGGCCGCATTTCTGCGTGTCGATCGCGCTGGTCGAAAACGGCGAGCCGGTGCACGGCGTGGTCTTCGACCCGCTGCGCAACGAGCTGTTCACCGCCTCCAAGGGCGCCGGCGCGCTGCTCAACGACAAGAAGATCCGCATCGGCGAGCGCAAGGACCTCAAGGGCGCGCTGCTGGTGACGGGCTTCCCGCCGCGCGAGCGCCCGCGACTGGCGCCGCACCTGGACGCCATCCGCGGCATGCTCTCGGAGGCCGAGGACATCCGCCGCACCGGTTCGGCCGCGCTCGACCTGGCCTACGTGGCCTGCGGCCGCGCCGACGCCTACTTCGAGGCCGGCGTGAAGCCCTGGGACATCGCCGCGGGCCTGCTGCTGGTGCGCGAAGCCGGTGGCCGCACCTGCGACTTCCTGGGCCGCGGCGACAACCTGCTCAACTCGGGCCAGATCATCGCCGGCAACCTCAAGATCAGCGAAGTGCTCCAGCGCGCCGTCTACTCCACCAACTACGCCGCCGCCTTCTCCGCCTGACCTGTGGGAGGGCCTTCAGGCCCGAGCTGCCAGGAGATCCCAGCGCCCGCCTTTCTTCGCTCTGGCACAGCGCAAGAAGAAGGATCTTCTCCCACCTGAGGCTATGGCGCCGTCGTCACCGGGAAAGCGAGGATCGATTCCTCCTCCGTGAAGCCTTTATGTCGGAGGAATCGACCCTCGCTTTCCCGGCGCCGCCGGTGCGTGCCGGCTTGGGCGCCCAACGGAAGGCCCGTGGCTGCGGGCTCCGATGCTTGCGCGTGGGGATCAGGACCAAGGCGGTCCATCTTTCTCGCTGACCTCGTTTAGCTAAGCAGTTCAAGGCCAGTGGCCGCCGACGGCCCATCGTTACGCGTCCCTCCGGACGCGAGATGCCGAGTCCTGGCCAGCGTGGAAGGTGGCCAGAGTGGGAGTCCTATCCGCCCGGCGGCGGGTGTGAGGGCGAGGCCTGGAGCCTGAGTCCATTCTTTTCCGACGACGCCTCGGCGATCGCTACGGAGCGGTCGGAAAAGCATGGGCCGCCCATCACCGCCAAGGCACCGCACCCGCCGCCGGGCGGATAGGTCCATCAATCTAGCCATCTTCCGGGCTCGCGGTGGCGCCACTCCCAGCGTCCGGAGGGACGCGTCGCGATGGGCCACAGCGGCATTCAGGCCGTGAACCGGGTTAGCCAAACCTGATCAGCAGGAAAGATGGACCGCCTTGGTCCTGATCGGTACGCGCAAGCATCGGAGCCCGCAGCCACGAGCCTTCCGTTGGGCACCCAAGACGAAACGCACCGGCGACGCCGCGGAAGTGGAGGTCACTTCCTTCGACATAAAGGCTTCACGGAGAAGGAAGTGACCTCCACTTCCGCGGTGGCGACGGCGCCAGAGCCGACCCCGGACTTGGGAGAAGAACCAAGAAAAAGGCCCGCCGATGGCGGGCCTTTTCGTTGCTGCGAACGCAGGAGTTACGGCCGGCGCGCCAGCTCGGCTTCGACGTCCTCGCGGGCCTTGGGCATCAGGTCCTGCTTGGTGACGCCGAGCAGCAGCAGGATCGGGCAGGCCACCAGGATCGAGCTGAGCGTGCCGATGACGATGCCGATCATCTGCGACTCGGCCATGCCCTTGAGCGAATTGCCGCCGTAGAGGTACAGCGCCAGCACGGTCAGGAAGGCCACGAACGAGGTGATGATCGTGCGCGAGAGCGTCTGGTTGATCGAGCGGTTGAGCACTTCGCTGGGCTCGATCTTGCTGAGCAGGCGGAAGTTCTCGCGCACGCGGTCGAACACCACGATCTTGTCGTTGATCGAGAAGCCCATCACCGACAGGATGCCGGCCAGCACCGTCAGGTCGAACTCGTGCTGGTTGAGCGCGAACCAGCCGCACACCAGCAGGATGTCGCCCAGGGTCGCGACCACCGAGGCCACCGCGAACTTGAACTCGAAGCGGACCGCGATGTAGGCCAGGAAGCCCAGGGCCACGAAGATGGCCGCGTACATGCCGTTGAGCGCCAGCTCGTTGCCGATCTGCGGGCCGACGAAGTCGCTGCGGATCACCGTGCCGGGGTTGTCCGGGCTCTGGGCGACCAGCAGGATCGAGGTGCCCGCCTGCTCGGCCGGCGGTGCGGCCTCGGGGCCGGCGCCTTCCTTCATCTCCGGCGGCTGCAGGCGGATGACGATGTCGTTGCCCGAGCCGAAGGTCTGCACGATCGGGCTCGAATAACCGGCCGCCTCGAGGCGGGTGCGGATGCCCTCGACGTCGGCGGGCTTCTCGAACTCGATCTCCACCACCGTGCCGCCGGTGAAGTCGAGCGCGTAGTTGAAGCCCTTCGTCGCGAGGAAGAACACCGACGCCAGCATCAGCGCGATGAACACGCCAACCGTGGCGTGCCGCGCATTCATGAACTTGATGTTGCTGTTGGACGGGAAGAGTTCCACGCCGTCTCTCCTGTTCGTTCAGATCGCGATCTTGGCGAGCTTCTTGCGCTTGCCGTAGATCAGGGTGGCGATGCCGCGCGACACCGAAACCGCGGTGTACATCGAGGTGATGATGCCGAGGATCAGGGTGATGCCGAAGCCGCGGATCGGGCCGGAGCCGAACACCGCCATGGCAACGCCCGCCAGCAGCGCGGTGGTGTTGGCATCGGTGATGGTGCCCGAGGCCTTGTCGTAGCCGTTGGCGATCGATGCCAGCGGCGTGTTGCCGTTGCGCAACTCCTCGCGGATTCGTTCGTTGATCAGCACGTTCGCGTCCACCGACATGCCCACCGTCAGCGCGATGCCGGCCAGGCCGGGCAGCGTGAGCGTGGCGCCGATGACCGACATCAGGGCCACCACCATCAGCAGGTTGAGCAGCAGCGCCAGGTTGGTGACGATGCCGAACATCTTGTAGTAGACGAGGAAGAACACCAGCACCAGCATGAACGACCAGAACACCGCCTGCGTACCGGCGGCGATGTTGGCCGCGCCCAGGCTCGGGCCGATGATGCGCTCCTCGATGATCACCATCGGCGCGGCCAGCGAGCCGGCGCGCAGCAGGCGGGCCAGGTCGGTGGCCTCCTGCTGGCTGTCGAGGCCGGTGGTCTGGAAGTTCTTGCCGAACACGCCCTGCAGGCGCGCGGCGTTGATCACTTCCTCGCTGACGCGGGAGGTGACCACTTCCTTGCCATCGACGATCTTCACCTCGGGGATGGTCTCGATGTAGACCGCCGCCATCAGCTGGCCGACGTTCTCGCGGGTGTGCGCCAGCATGCGGTTGCCGCCGGCGTTGTTGAGCTCGATCTGCACCGCCGGCGTGCCCGACTGCGGGTCGGGGCTGGAGGTGGCGTTGACCAGCTGGTCGCCAGAGACGATGACCCGGCGCGAGAGCAGGATCGGCCGGCGCTTGCCGTCCGGGCCCAGTTCGCGGCTGTAGTACAGGCGCGCGTTGGGCGGCACCACGCCGGTGGTGGCGGCGCGGATGGCGTCGTTGCCGTAGTCGATGACGTGGCGGTACTCGAGCGTGGCGGTGGCGCCGATGAGCTTGCGGGCTTCGGCGGTGTCCTGCACGCCCGGCAGCTGCACCACGATGCGGCTGTCGCCCTGGCGCTGGATCACCTGCTCGCCGACGCCCAGGCTGTTGATGCGGTTCTCGAGCGTGGTGCGGTTCTGCTCGATGGCGCCGTCCATGATGCTCTGGATGAGCGCCGGCGTGAGGCGCGCCACGAAGCGGCCCGGCTGGGCCGGGTCGGCCTGCAGCTGCAGCTCCGGCGCCTCGCGGGCGATGGCCGCGAACACGGCCTGCATGTCGGTGCTTTCGGCCAGCAGCACCTGGATGCCGTCGGCGGTGCGCGAGACGCTGGTGTAGGCGAACTTGCCGTTGCGCAGCACGCCCGAGATCTCGTCGGCGAAGGCGTTGGCGCGCTTGTCGATGGCGGCCTGCTGGTCGACCTCGAGCAGGAAGTGCACGCCGCCCTGCAGGTCCAGGCCCATGGCCATCTGCCGGGCGCCGAAGCTGGCGAGCCAGTCGGGCACGGTCGAGGCGAGGTTCAGCGCCACCGTGTACTGGCCGCCCAGGTCCTGGCGCAGGAAGTCGGCGACGCGGGTCTGCTCGTCGGGGTTGGTGGTGCGGACGACGAGGCGCTCGCCCTCGATGGCGACCGACTTGGCCGGCAGCGACTGCTGCTCGAGCGCGCCGCGCACCCGCAGCAGCAGGCCTTCGTCGATGGTGGCGCCGCGGTTGGCCGCGATCTGCACGGCCGGGTCCTGCGGATACAGGTTGGGCAGCGAGTAGAAGGCGGAGAGCGCGATCAGGATCGCGGCCAGGGCGTACTTCCAGGTGGCGTACTGAAGCATGGGCGACAACCGTTGGCGGCCCTTTCAGGGCCGTGGGTGGATCGGATGGGGACGAATCAGGCCGACTTCAACGTGCCCTTGGGCAGGACGGCGGTGATGGCGCCGCGCTGGACCTTGATGGCGACCTTGTCGGCCACCTCGACGGTGACGAAGCTCTCGCCCAGGTCCTCGATGCGGCCGGCGATGCCGCCGTTGGTGAGCACTTCGTCGCCCTTCTGCAGCTTGGCGACCAGCTCGCGGTGCTCCTTGGCCTTCTTCATCTGCGGGCGCAGCAGCAGGAACCAGAACACGATGAACAGGACGATCAGCGGCAGCAGGCTCATCAGCGGGCTGGCCGGGGCCGGGCCGCCGGCGGCCTGGGCGGCGGCGGGGGAAACGAGGAAATCGAGCAGGTTCATGGACTTGCGTATCCGTATGGAAAGACCAGCGGGCAAGTATGCCACAGGCGCCGGGGGGTCCCCTGCCTCAGTCGGGCGCCCGGGCGGCGTGGAAGGCCGCCCGCCACTCGGCGAACCGGCCGGCCTCGATGGCCGCCCGGATCTCCCGCATCAGCTGCTGGTAGTGGTGCAGGTTGTGGATGGTGGCCAGCATCGAGCCCAGGATCTCGTTGCAGCGGTCGAGGTGGCGCAGGTAGCTGCGGCTGTAGCCGCTGGCGCAGGTGTAGCAGGTGCAGCCGGGCTCGATCGGGCGCAGGTCCTTGTCGTACTTCGCGTTGCGGATGCGCACCTGGCCGCCGCGCACGAAGTAATGGCCGTTGCGGGCGTTGCGGGTGGGCATGACGCAGTCGAACATGTCGATGCCGCGCGCCACCGCCTCGACGATGTCCTCGGGCTTGCCCACGCCCATCAGGTAGCGCGGCTGCGCTTCCGGCAGCAGCGGGCAGAGCGCGTCGAGCGTGGCGTTGCGCTCCTCGGGCGGTTCGCCCACGGCCAGGCCGCCGACGGCGTAGCCATCGAAGCCGATCGCCCGCAGGCCCTCGGCCGAGCGCGCGCGCAGGTCGAAGTGGGTGCCGCCCTGGACGATGCCGAACAGCGCCGCGTCGTTGCCTTCGTGGGCGCGCTTGCTGCGCTCGGCCCAGCGCAGGCTCAGCTCCATCGACTTGCGCGCCACCGGCTCGGTGGCCGGGTACGGCGTGCACTCGTCGAACACCATCACGATGTCCGAGTCGAGCGCGCGCTGCACCTGCATGCTCACCTCGGGCGAGAGGAAGACGCGGCTGCCGTCGGTGGGCGCGGCGAAGGTGACGCCCTCCTCCGTGATCTTGCGCCGCTTGGCCAGCGACCAGACCTGGAAGCCGCCGCTGTCGGTGAGGATGGGGCCATCCCATTTGCAGAAGCCGTGCAGGCCGCCGTGGGCCTCGATCACCTCCATGCCCGGGCGCAGCCACAGGTGGAAGGTGTTGCCCAGGATGATCTCGGCGCCGATGGCGCGCAGCGACTCGGGCAGCATGGCCTTGACCGTGCCGTAGGTGCCCACCGGCATGAAGGCCGGGGTTTCGACCGTGCCGCGCGGGAAATGCAGGCGGCCACGGCGGGCGGCGCCGTCGGTGGTGATTTTTTCGAAGCGAAGGCGGCTCACCGGGCGGCCTCCTGCGGAAACAGCAGCATGGCGTCGCCGTAGCTGAAGAACCGGTAGCGCTGGCGCACGGCGTGCCCGTAGGCGGCCAGGATGCGCTCGCGCCCGGCGAAGGCGGACACCAGCATCAGCAGGGTGCTCTCGGGCAGGTGGAAGTTGGTGACCAGGGCGTCGACGCTGCGGAAGCGGTAGCCCGGGAAGATGAAGATGTTGGTCTCGCCGGCGTAGGGCTTGAGCGCGCCGTCGCGCGAGGCGGTCTCGAGCGCGCGCACCACGGTGGTGCCCACGGCGATCACGCGGCCGCCGGCGGCGCGGGTGCGCGCCACCTGCTGGCACAGGTCGGCGCCGACGTTGAGCCACTCGCTGTGCATGGTGTGTTCGTGCACCGACTCCACGCGCATGGGCTGGAAGGTGCCCGCGCCCACGTGCAGGGTGACGTGGCCGAAGTTCACGCCCTTGGCCTCAAGCGCCGCCAGTAGCGGCTGGTCGAAGTGCAGGCCGGCGGTGGGCGCGGCCACGGCGCCGGCGTGGCGGGCGAACACGGTCTGGTAGCGCTCGAGGTCGGCGCTGCCGGCCTCGCGCTGGATGTAGGGCGGCAGCGGCATGCGGCCGGCGCGCAGCAGCACCTTCTCCATCGGCTCGTCGGTGAGGAAGCGCAGGCGGTAGAACTCGCCCTCGCGCCCCAGCACCTCAAGCAGCGTGCCCTCGTCGAGCGTGATGCGGCCGCCGGGCTTGGGAGACTTGCTCGCGCCCACCTGCGCCAGCACTTCGTGCGCGCCGGTCAGGCGCTCGAGCAGGATCTCGACCCGTCCGCCGCTTTCCTTGCTGCCGAACAGGCGCGCCGGGATGACGCGGGTGTCGTTGAACACCAGCAGGTCGCCGGCATGCAGGTAATCAGGCAGGTCGCGCACCTGGCGGTCGCCATAGGGCAGGTCGCCGGGCGGCACGACCAGCAGCCGGCTGGCCGAACGCTCGGCCAGCGGCGCCTGGGCGATCAGCTCCGGCGGCAACTCGAAATTGAAATCGGACTTCTTCAAGGCAACCCTACCCCTCTGCGGCCCGCCATTATGAAAGAAACGGGGTCAGGTTCACTTCCGGGGCGGCCTGAAGGCCGCCCCGGAAGTGAACCTGACCCCGTTTCTTCAGAGCCAGCCTTTGGCGCGGGCGGTGCGGTAGGCCTCGATGCGGTTCTCGGCGCCGAGCTTGCCGATGGCATCGGAGAGGTAATTACGCACGGTGCCGGGGCCCAGGTTGAGGCGCGCGGCGATATCGGCGGTCTTCACGCCCTCGCCGGCCAGGCGCAGCACCTGGCGCTCGCGCTCGGTCAGCGGGTCGTCCTCGCCCCAGGCCGCCACGGCCAGCTGCGGGTCGATGGCGCGGCCGCCGGCATGCACCTGGCGCAGGGCCTGCGCCAGCCGGGCGGCCGGTGCGTCCTTGAGCAGGTAGCCGCGTACCCCGGCCTCCAGCGCACGGCGCAGATAACCGGCGCGCGCGAACGTGGTCAGCACCACCACCCGCGTTGGCAGGCCGGCCGCCTGCACCTTCAGCGCCAGGTCCAGGCCGGTCTGGCCCGGCATTTCGATGTCGGTGACGAGCAGGTCCGGGCGCAGGCGTTCGACCGCCTCCCAGGCGGCATCGCCGTCGCCGGCCTGCGCCAGCACCTGCAGGTCGGGCTCCAGGCCCAGCAGGGCCGCCAGCGCGCCGCGCACCATCGCCTGGTCCTCGGCCAGCACCAGCCGGATCATGCGGACGGCCCCTGCAGCGCCGCGCGCGGCAAATGCAGGCCCAGGCGCGTGCCCGCGCCGGGCGCCGAGTCGATCTCCAGCCGCCCGCCCAGCGCGGCCAGGCGCTCGCGCATGCCGGCCAGTCCGGTGTTGGCTTCGAGCACGCCGCCGCGGCCATCGTCGCTGATGCGCAGGCGCACGCCGCCCGGCTCGCCCAGCAGTTCGACCTCGACGCGGCTGGCGCCGGCGTGGCGGATGATGTTGGTGACCGCCTCGCGCAGGCCCAGTGCCAGCACCGATTCGGCCTCGGGCGGCAGCTCCACCGGATCGATCCGCTGGTCGAGCCGGACGTCGGCCGACAGCAGCGCCAGCCGGGCCGCCGCCAGCTCGGCCTGCAGGCCGGTGGCGCGGATGCCCACCACGGCCTCGCGCACCTGGGCCAGGGCCTGCCTCGCCACGGACTCGACTTCGGCCATCTGCGCCTTCGCCGCCCGTGGGTCGGTGTCGACCAGGCGGCCGGCCAGTTCGCCCTTGAGCGCCACCACCGACAGCGTGTGCCCGAGCAGGTCGTGCAGGTCGCGGCCGATGCGCTCGCGTTCGGCCATCGCCGCCAGCCGGGCCACCTCCTGCTGGGTCAGGCGCAGTTCGGCGTTGCGGCGTGCGCGCTCTCGCGAGTACAGGCTGCCGGCAAGCACCAGGCCGCCGATCATCGCCGTCATGCCGCCCCAGGCCAGGGCCAGGCGCAGCTGTGGCATCACCCAGGCGAACTGCAGCACCAGCAGCGCCAGCAGCGACACGCCCACCAGCACCGCCATCCGCGGCCGGAACGACCAGGCCGCCATGCCGCAGGCGTAGATCAGGAAGGTGTTGCCGCCCGGGTTGAAGGGCACCAGCACGTAACCGACCGAGGCCACGCCGAGCACCAGGGCCGGACGCCAGGCCGCGGGTGCGTGGTAGAAGCCGAAGTGCATCGGCAGGAACAGCGCGATCGCCACCAGGCTGGACAACAGGGCGCGGCCCGGGCCCAGCGGCGAGAAGGCCATGGGCAGGAACACGAACAGCAGGTAGGCCAGGGTCACCCACGGGCTGTCGTGGATGTCGTCGCCGTCCCGCTCGGGCGCGGACGGTACCTTGGACAGGGCGCGTTCCATGGGCTGGCACCTTAGCCGATCGCGGCGGACCGCGCCGGGCCCGCGCTCACAGCCGCCGCAGCCGCAGCGCGGCCAGGGCCAGGAACAGCGCGGTCATGCCCATGAGCACGGCCACGTGCAGCGGATAATTCACGTCCCGCACCTGTCCCACGACGCCCAGCGCCATCTGCCCCAGGTGCCAGGCCGGCCAGGCCGCGGCCAGTTTCTGGATCAGCGGCGGGAAGACGAAGATCGGCATCCACAAGCCAGAGAGCACCGACATCGGCAGGTAGACCAGGTTGACGATGGCCACCGCCGCCTGGCCCTTCACCAGCGTGCCGATCAGCAGGCCCAGCGCGCAGAACGGCGCCGTGCCCAGCAGCAGCACCGCCACCAGCAGCAGCCATTCGCCGGGCGCGATGCGCACGCCACCGAAGCCCACCGCCGCGATCGACAGCAGGCACAACACCGCGAAGCCGAACACCAGGCTCATGGCGATCTTGGCGAGGAAGTAGGCCATCGCCGGCATCGGCGAAACGCGCTTGAGCTCGAGCCAGCCGCGCTCGCGCTCGATCGCCAGGCCCACGCCGAAGCCGAACAGCGCCGGGCCGATCACGCCGAAGGCGCCGTAGGTGGCCAGCAGGTAGGCCGACTTGTCGTAGTCGCCCCACTTGCCCGGCAGCAGCACCGCGAACAGCACGTAGAACACCACCGGGAAGGCCAGCGAGGGAATGGCGAAGGCCGGCGTGCGCAGCACGCGCAGCAGTTCGTACCAGGCCTCGAGGCCGTGGATGCGCCAGGGCGAAGGCGCGGCGAAGGAGGTGTTCATGCGGCGTTCTCCAGGGTCTTGCGGGCGGTGAGCGCCAGCACCGCGTCTTCCAGCGGCAGCGGGCGCACTTCGAGGTCCTGCAGGTGCTCGTCGGCGGCCAGCCAGCGCCGCAGCAGCGCCTCGGGCCGGGCGGTGGACACTTCGAAACGGCCTTCGTGCAGACGCACGGCGTCGGCTTCCGGCCAGGCCGAGACGGCGGTGGCGGGCAGGCGGCTGCGCGCATGCACGCGCTTGCCGTCGGCCAGGCCCTTGATGCGCGCCGGCGTGTCGTCGGCGAGCACGCGGCCGGCGGCCATCAGCACGATGCGGTCGGCCAGCGCGTCGGCTTCCTCCAGGTAGTGGGTGGTCAGCACGATCGCGGTGCCTTCGGCGCGCAGGCGACGGATGACCTCCCAGAACGCGCGCCGCGCCTCCACGTCCAGGCCCACCGTCGGCTCGTCGATGAACAGCAGCGGCGGCCGGCCGCAGATCGCCAGCGCGAACTGGACGCGGCGCTTCTGGCCGCCCGAAAGCGCGCCGTAGCTGCGCCCGGCGAGCTCGGTCAGACCGGCCAGGGCGAGCGTGTCGTCCACGTGGCGCGGCGCCGGGTAGTAGCTCGAGAACAGGCGCAGGTGTTCGTGCACCCGCAAGGTATCGGGCAGGTCCCCGTCCTGCAGCATCACGCCGATGCCGCGGCGGGCGGCGGGTTCGCGCGGGTCGCGGCCGAACAGGTCGGCGCGGCCCTCGTCGGGTCCGATCCGGCCGGTGAGCAGGCCCAGGGCGGTGGTCTTGCCGGCGCCGTTCGCGCCCAGCAGGGCCAGCACTTCGCCGGCGTGGATGGCCAGGTCGAGCCGGTCGAGGGCAGTCACCGCGCCGTAGCGCTTGCGGGCGCCTTCGAGGCGGGCCAGCACCGGCCGCGGGGCGGCGGGGGCCTTGGGTTTGTTTTGCAGGTCCATCGGCAGTCTCCCTGTGGGGTGGCTGCAGTGTTCCGGCCGGGGGGCCGCGGCGGCAGTGGACGGCGTCAGCGCCGGGGCCTGACAGCTGTCACCCGGCCAGCGCCCGATTCAAACGCCCGGGGGTTACGCCCGGCCCGGGCGGGGTGATAAGATCGGCCACAAGTCATTGATTTTCAACGCAAGACCCAACGCGCGAGGGCCTTCCTCGCGCTTTGTTTTGGGTCGGGGAGCACGCCATGAACCTGATCGAGATCCTCAAGCCGCTGCGCAGCCATGCCGGCGCCGTCCGCACCCGTGGCCTGGACGACGCCACCATCGAGCGCCTGGCCGGCCGCTTCCCCGACCTGGGCGAGGCCGTGAAGGCCGCCGCGGCCCAGTACGCCGCCATCGCCACCGAATTCGCCGACCTGCTCGAGCTCGACGAGCAGGCGCAGATCGACGCCGTGCAGGCCGGCTTCGTGAACTTCTATCCCGACGACGCGGTGAACCCGTACGTCGCCCTCGCCGCGCGCGGCCCCTGGGTGGTCACGCTCAAGGGCGCGGTGGTCCACGACTCGGGCGGCTACGGCATGCTCGGCCTGGGCCATACCCCCGCCGCGCTGATCGAGGCCATGGCCCGCCCGCAGGTGATGGCCAACGTGATGACCCCCTCGCTCTCGCAGCTGCGCATCGTGCGCGCGCTGCGCAAGGAAATCGGCCACACCCGCGGCGGCTGCCCGTTCGCGCGCTTCCTGTGCCTCAACTCCGGCTCCGAGTCGGTGTCGCTGGCCGGCCGCATCGCCGACGTCAACGCCAAGCTGCACACCGACGCCGGCGGCCGCCACGCCGGCAAGCGCGTCAAGCGCATCGCCATCAAGGGCGCCTTCCACGGCCGCACCGAGCTGCCGGCGCTGTACTCGGATTCGTCGCGCAAGAACTACCTCGCCCACCTGGCCAGTTACCAGCACCACAACGACCAGCTGCTGACCGTCGAGCCCTACTCGATCGAGGGCCTGCGCCAGGTGTTCGCCGACGCCGACAAGAACGGCTGGTACATCGAAGCCATGTTCCTCGAGCCGGTGATGGGCGAAGGCGACCCGGGCCGCGCGGTGCCGCCGGAGTTCTACGCCGTGGCCCGCGAGCTGACCAAGGCGCACGGCACCCTGCTGCTGGTGGACTCGATCCAGGCCGGCCTGCGCGCCCACGGCGTGCTGTCGATCGTCGACTACCCGGGCTTCGAGGGCCTGGAGGCGCCGGACATGGAGACCTATTCGAAGGCGCTCAACGGCGGCCAGTACCCGCTGTCGGTGCTGGCGGTGAACGAGCGCGCGGCGGGCCTGTACCGCAAGGGCGTGTACGGCAACACCATGACCGCCAACCCGCGCGCGCTCGACATCGCCGCGGCGATGCTGGGACAGCTGACGCCGGCGCTGCGCGCGAACGTGCGCGAGCGCGGCCGGGAGTTCCTGGATAAGATCAACGCGCTCAAGGACGAGCTGGGCAACGGCCTGATCACCAAGGTGCAGGGCACGGGCCTGCTGTTCTCCTGCGAGCTCGACCCGATGTTCAAGTGCTACGGCACCGGCTCGACCGAGGAATACATGCGCGAGCGCGGCATCGGCGTGATCCACGGCGGCACCAACTCGCTGCGCTTCACCCCGCACTTCGGCGTCACCAGCGAAGAAATCGACCTGGTGGTCGAACACATCCGCCACGCCCTCCTGCACGGCCCCCGCAGCACCCAGGCCGCCGCGGCCTGAAACAAAGAAAGGGGGTCAGGTTCACTTCCGAGGAAGTGAACCTGACCCCCTTTCTCGTTCACACGCCGGCGGCGCGTTCCCAGAGCAGGCGGGTGAGGGGCGGGAGGCGGTTGGCGAGGCCGAGGGCGTGGCCGCGCAGGAGGGTGGGCAGCATCGCGTCGTTGCTGAAGGCGCGGTTGATGGCTTCGAAGGAATAGGCCGCCAGCGTGTTCTCGCTGCGGCGCGTGCGCTCCCAGCGCGCGAGGCGGTGCTGCGCGCCCAGGTCGGCGTGCGCCGCCTGGGCCTTGCGCCAGGTCTCGCGCAGGCCCGCCACGTCGCGCAGGCCCAGGTTCACGCCCTGCCCCGCCAGCGGATGCACCACGTGCGCGGCGTCGCCGGCCAGCGCCACGCGGCCGGCCACGTAGGCGCTGGCGAGCTGGCGGCGCAGCGGGAAGGCCGCGCGCGCCGACACCGACACCACCTCGCCCAGGCGCGCATCGAAGGCGCGCGTCAGCTCGCGCCGGAAACTTTCCTCGTCGGCCTCGAGCAGGCGCTGCGCCTCGTCTTCCGGCAGCGTCCAAACGATCGAGCAGCGGCCGTCGGTGAAGGGCAGGAAGGCCAGCGGCCCGGTCGGCAGGAAGCGCTGCCAGGCGGTGTCCTCGTGCGGAAGCTCGGTGCCCACGTAGGCCACCAGGCCGCGCTGGCCGTAGTCGTGCAGCGGCGCCTCCAGGCCCGCCAGCGCGCGCAGGCCGGAGGACGCGCCGTCGGCGCCCAGCACCAGGCGGCCGTGCAGCACGCTGCCGTCGGACAGCGTGACCGCCGCGCTGTGTTCGTCCTGCGCCAGCGCCTCGACCTTCGCCGGGCAGTGCCGGTGGATGCCCGGCTCGCGCCCGCAGGCCGCCCACAGGCGATCGGCCAGCAGCGTGTTCTCGATGATGTGGCCCAGGGCCGGGCGGCCCAGCGCGTCGGCGTCGAAGCACAGCTCGCCGCCGCCGGCCGCGTCCCAGACGCGCATGCGCCGGTACGGCTGGGCGCGCGCCTCGCGCACGCCCGTCCACACGCCGAGGTCATCGAGCAGCGCGGCGTTGTCGGGCGCGAAGGCCACCACGCGCAGGTCCGGTTCGTCCTGCTGCCAACGCGCCGGCTCGCGGGCTTCGACCAGGGCCACCTTCAGGCCATCGCGCGCGGCCGCCAGCGCGGCGGCGCTGCCGACGATGCCGGCGCCCACCACCACCAGGTCATAAGGAGCGCGCCGGTTCATGCGCGCCCCCGCGACAGCAGCGGCACCTCGCCGCGATAGCCCATCGCGCCGCTGGCCAGCGGCGCGGCCAGTCCCGGCAGGTGGCCCAGGGCCAGCAGGCCCAGCGAACGGGCCACGTGCATGGGGAAGGAATCGTTGGCGGTGGCGCGCGCCAGGCCATCGCTGAAGGCCAGGGTGCGCTCGCGGTCTTCGCGCCTCGACGCGGCATAGTCGGCCAGGCGCGCAGCCTCGCCCGGGTCGCCGCCTTCGAGCCGCTGCGCCAGGGCCAGCGCATCGCGCAGCCCGAGGTTGAAACCCTGCGCGCCGATCGGATGGATCGACTGCGCCGCGTTGCCCACCACCACCGCACGCGGCGCCACCAGGTGCCGGGCCACCACGCGCACGATCGGATAGCCGCTGCGCTGGCCCACCCGGCGCACGCGCCCGGCGCGCCAGCCGAAGCGCTGCTGGAAATAGTCGGCATAGGCCGCGTCGTCCATCGCCAGCACCGCCCCGGCGCGTTCGCGCGCCACGCCGCAGATGGCGCCGTAGTGGCCGCCGGCCATCGGCAGCAGGGCCACCGGGCCCTCGTCGGTGAAGCGCTCGAAGGCGGTGCCGTCCGGCGCGCGCTCGGTGGCGAGGCTGCAGACAACGAGGGTCTGGCCGTAATCGTGCTCGTCGGCGCCGATGCCCAGGGCCGAGCGCGCCAGCGAGCGGCTGCCGTCGGCCGCCACCAGCAGGCGGGTGCGCAGCTCGCGCTCGCCATCCTCGCCGCGAAGGCGCACGCGCGGGCCGTCCGGGTCGGGCGTCACCGCCAGCACCGTGGCCGGGCGATGCCGCACCAGGCCCCCCACCTGCGCCACCCGCGATTCCAGGGCCTGGCCCAGCTCGCGCGCCAGCACCACGCCGCCGAAAGCCTCGTGGCCCAGCTCGGCGGCCTCGAGCCGCACGCTGCCGAAGTCGCCGGCGCGGCTGACGTGGATGCGCCGGATCGGCGCCGGCGCCGTGGCCAGGCGCGGCAGCACGTCCAGCGCCGCCAGTGCGTTGAGGCTGGCCGCGGCCAGGGCCAGTTTGCGCTCGTCGAAGCCGGGCGCGCCGGCCGCGGGCGCGCTGGCCTCGACCTGGCCGACGCGCCAGCCGCGGCCGTCGAGCGCGCAGGCCAGCGCCGTGCCCACCAGGCCGCCGCCGAGGATGAGGATGTCGTGGTCGAAGCCGTTCTCGCCGTGCATGGCGTGATGATACGCCCCCGCCCCGTGCATGGCCCGCAACGACCCGCCGCTTCCGCTAAACTCCCTGCCTGCCCGACCGCTTCCCGGACCCGATCCCATGACTTCAACGCAGTACCCGCGCCTGGCCCTCTTCGCCGCCCTCGCCCTGCTGATGGCCGCCACGCGCCTGAACCACTTCGGCGCGGTGCCGGACGCGTCCTGGGCGGTGTTCCTGCTGGCCGGCTTCTACCTCGCCGGCTCGGTGCGCTGGGCCTTCCCGGCCCTGATGGGGCTGGCCGTCGCGGTCGACTACGTGGTGATCACCGGCACCGGCGCCAGCTTCTGGAGCCACTACTGCATGTCGCCGGGCTACTGGGCCCTGCTGCCGGCGCACTTCGCGCTGTGGATGGCCGGCGCCGGCCTGCACCGCTTCGGCGCAGGCAAGCCGCTGCGCCAGCTCGCGGGCCTGGCCCCGGCCGTGCTGCTGGGCGTGGTGGCCTGCCACTTCTTCGCCCAGGGCGGCTTCTACTGGCTGAGTGATGCGGTGGCCAACCCCACCGTCGCCGGCTGGGCCAAGAATTACGCCGACTGGCTCCCGGCCTACCTGGGCACCACCGCGCTGTACGTGGGCCTCGCGGCCGCGCTGCACGCCGCCGTGCTCGCGATCGCCCCGCTCAACGCCGCCCGCCGCGCCACCCGCTGAGGCCGCGATGGGCAACCGGCTGTCGAAGATCTATACCCGCACCGGCGACGACGGCAGCACGGGCCTGGGCGACGGCAGCCGCGTGGCCAAGGACTCGGCCCGCGTCACCGCCTACGGCACCGTGGACGAGGCGAACTCCGCCATCGGCCTGGTGCTGGCCTGCGAGATCCCCGATCAGGTGCGCACCGTGCTGGTGTCGGTGCAGCACCAGCTGTTCGACCTCGGCGGCGAGCTGTGCATCCCCGGCCACGCCGCCATCCAGGACGCCGACGTGCAGCGCCTGGAAGACCAGCTCGACGCCTTCAACGCCGACCTGCCGCCGCTCAAGGACTTCATCCTGCCCGGTGGCGGCCTGCCCGCGGCGCACTGCCACCTGGCCCGCACCATTTGCCGCCGCGCCGAGCGCGAGACGGTGACGCTTTCGCACCACGACGCGGTGCGCCCGCAGGCCATCCGCTACCTCAACCGCCTCTCCGACCTGCTGTTCGTGCTCGCGCGCGTGCTCGCCCGCGCCAGCGGCCACGGCGAGGTGCTCTGGAACCACGAGCGCCGCAAGGGCTGAGCGTGCTGCTCTACACGCACACGGCCTGCCTGGAACACGACCCCGGCCCGGGCCACCCCGAGTGCCCGGCGCGCCTGGAAGCCGTGCTGCACGCAGTGCGTGCCGCCTTTCCCGCCTTCGACTGGCGCCAGGCCCCCGAGGCCCCGCGCGACGCCCTGCTGCGCGTGCACACCCGCGCGCTGGTGGAATCCGTGCTCGACACGAAGGTCGAAGGCCAGCACCGCCTCGACGAAGACACCCTGCTCTCGCCCGGCTCGGCCGCCGCCGCGCTGCGCGCCGCCGGCGCCGGCATCGCGGCCGTGGACGCGGTGATGGCCGGCGAAGCGCGCCAGGCCTTCTGCGCCGTGCGTCCGCCCGGCCACCACGCCACCGCCGGCACGGCCATGGGTTTTTGCCTGTTCAATTCGGCCGCGGTGGCCGCCGCGCATGCGGTGCATGCGCACGGCCTGCACCGCGTCGCCATCGCCGACTTCGACGTGCACCACGGCAACGGCAGCCAGGCCATCTTCGCCGGCGACCCGCGGGTGATGTACCTCAGTTCGCACCAGGCGCCGCTGTATCCGTACACCGGCGACCCGGCCGAACGCGGCGTGGGCAACCTGGCCAACGCCACCCTGGCGCCCGGCGCCGGCGGCGCGGCCTTCCGGGCCGCCTGGGGCGAGCGCCTGCTGCCCGAGCTCGAGGCCTTCCGGCCGCAGCTGCTGCTGGTGTCGGCCGGCTTCGACGGCCACCGCCTCGACCCGCTGGCCGACCTGGCGCTCGAGGCCGAGGACTACCGCTGGCTGGGCCGCGAGCTGGCCGCGCTGGCCGGGCGCCACGCCGAAGGCCGGCTGGTGTCGATGCTCGAGGGCGGCTACAGCCTGGCGGCGCTGCGCGCCTGCTCGGTGGCCCACCTGCAGGGCCTGCTCGACGCCGCCTGAGCCGGCCCGGGGCGTGTTGCCCCGCCCCAGCGCATGGGCGAAGCTATCGCGTCCTTTCCCTGGAATTCCCCGTGCGCCGCCCAGCCCTTCGCCTGCTTCCGCTCTGCCTGGCCATGGCCTGCGCCGCCCGCGCCGAGGACACGCCGCGCTCCGACTGGGCCCTGTGCCCCGACAGCGCCACGCTGCCGGTGTACCGCCCGCCGGCGGAAGGCGGCACCCCGCCCGCCGACCGCACCGCGCTGCCCACCGACGTGAGCGCGCTGGCGCTGGACCTCAGCGGCGAGCAGGTGACGGTGCTCACCGGCGAGGTCGAACTCGAGCAGGGCGACCGCTGGCTGGGCACCGACAAGCTCACCTACGAGCACGACAAGCAGCAGTTCCGCACCGAAGGCCCGGTGCGCTACCAGGACAGCGGGCTGCGCCTTCAGGCCGCGCGCGCCGAAGGCGACCTCGCTGCCGACCTGGTGCGGCTCGACGACGTGCAGTACCAGTTCAACGACGAGGCCGGAAACGGCCGCGCCGACGTGGTCGAACTGCGCGGCAAGCAGGGCACGCTCATGGGCGGCAGTTATTCCACCTGCCCGCCGGCGCAGCGGCAGTGGGAGTTCAAGGCCGCCAACATCGAGGTCGACCAGGAGCGCGGCACCGCCACGGCGACCAACGCCACCCTGCGCCTGGGCGGCGTGCCCGTGCTGTGGCTGCCGTGGGTGAGCTTCCCCACCGACGACCGCCGCCGCAGCGGCCTGCTCAGCCCGACCGTCGGGCATGACGACCGCAACGGCTTCGAGTACGAGCAGCCGATCTACCTCAACCTCGCGCCCCACTACGACGCCACGCTCAAGCCGCGCTGGCTGTCCGACCGCGGCCTGATGCTGGGCGCGGAATTCCGCTACCTCGGCGCCACCGACGCCAGCGGCACGGTCGAGGGCACCTGGCTGCCCAACGACGACGTCACCGGATCGGACCGCGGCCTGGTGCGCTGGCGCCACGCCGACCGGCTGACGCCGCACTGGTCCTTCCGCGCCGACCTCAGCCACGTCAGCGACCCGGATTACTTCGTCGACTTCGGCGACTCCCTGCCCAACACCACCATCACCCAGCTCCAGAGCACGATGGGCCTGTACGGCCGCGGCCAGTACTGGGAAGCCGAACTGCTGGCCGAGAGCTGGCAGGTGGCCAGCCCCATCCTGCTGCCCTCGCAGCTGCCGTTCCGGCGCCTGCCGGCCGCCGGCCTGCGCTGGGAACGCCCCTACGGCGAGTGGCTCGAGCTGGGCCTCCAGGCCGAGGCCACGCGCTTCGAGGGCGAGGACCGCGGCGGCGGCAACCGCGTCGACCTCCAGCCTTATGTGCAGTTGCCGCTGGGCGGCGCGGCCTGGTTCGCCACGCCGCGGCTGGCCTGGCGCTATACCGCCTACTCGCTCGACCCGTCCCTGGTGCCGCCCGGTGCCGACGACGGCCCGAGCCGCAGCCTGCCGGTGCTGAGCCTGGACATGGGCGCGCACTTCGAACGCGGCTTCGACTGGGGCGGCCGCGGCTTCCTGCAGACGCTCGAGCCGCGCCTGTACTACCTGTACGTGCCCTACCGCGACCAGGACGACCTGCCGCTGCTCGACACCCAGCCGCTGACCTTCGCCTGGCCGGGCCTGTTCCGCAGCAACCGCTTCGCCGGCGCGGACCGCCAGGGCGACGCCAACCAGCTCGCCGCCGCGCTCACCACGCGCGTGCTCACGGCCGACGGCGGCCGCGAGGTGCTGAGCCTGGGCCTGGGCCGGATCCACTACTTCGAGGCGCCGCGGGTCACCGTGCCGGGCGCCGGCGCGCTGTCGGACGAGGGCTCGGCCTGGGTGGCCGAGGCCCGCTGGTCGGCCAGCGAGCGCTTCAGCCTGGGCCTGGCGCACCAGTGGGACCCGGACCAGTCCGGCACCCAGCTCTCGGCCGTGCGCGGCCAGTGGCGCTACGGCGAGCGCGGCGTGGTCAACGCCGCCTACCGCTACCGCGCCGACCTGCTCGAGCAGGCCGATCTCTCCTTCCTGCTGCCGGTGCACCGCAACTGGAGCCTGCTGGGCCGCTGGAACTATTCGCTGCTCGAGCGCCAGACCCTCGAGGCCATGGCCGGCGTCGAGTGGAAGAGCTGCTGCGTCGCGGTGCGCCTGGTGGGCCGTCGCTACCTGCGTGAATTCAGCGACGAGCGCAATACCGGCGTGTACCTTGAGATCGAGCTGAACGGCGTGGGCAGCTTCGGCCGCGACACGGCCCGCCTGCTTGATGATGCTATTCTTGACTATTCCCGCTGAGACTTGGCGGCCGGAGCCGCAGACCGCATGAACAACGCCTTCACCCCCGTCCTGGCCGCCCTGCTGGCCGTGTCCGCCGCCCTGCTGCCCGCCCCCGCGGCGGCGCAGGCAACCACGTCGGTCGACAGCATCGTCGCGGTGGTGGACGAGGACGTGATCCTGCGCAGCGAGCTCGACCGCGCCGTGTCGAACGTCGAGGCGCAGTACGCCAGCAACCCCGGCCAGCTGCCGCCGCGCCCGGTGCTCGAGCGCCAGGTGCTCGACCGTCTCGTGCTCTCGCGCCTGCAGCTGGGCCGCGCCCGCGACTCCGGCGTGCGCGTGAGCGACGGCGAACTGGCCCAGGCCATCGAGTCGGTGGCCTCGCGCAACCGCATGACCGGCGACCAGCTGCGCCAGCGCCTCGCCGCCGACGGCATGAGCTACGAGGAATTCCGCACCAGCCTGCGCGAGGAAATGCTGATCGAGCGCCTGCGCCAGCGCTTCGTGCAGGGCCGCGTGCAGGTCAGCGAGTCCGAGATCGACCAGCTGCTGGCCGTGCGCGAGATCGGCGGCCCCGAAGTGCGCCTGGCCAACATCGTCGTCGGCCTGCCCGACGGCGCCACGCCCGACCAGGTGGCGACCGCGGCCAACAAGGCGCGCGACATCAAGTCCGTGATCGAAAAGGGCGAGCTCGACTTCTCCGCCGCGGCCATCCGCTTCTCCGACGCGCCCAACGCGCTCGAGGGCGGCGAGATCGGCTGGCGCGCGCTCGACGCGATCCCGCCGGCGCTGGTGGGCCTGATCCAGCAGCTGCAGCCGGGCCAGATCACCGAGCCGGTGCGCACCCCGGGCGGCTACCAGCTGATCCAGCTGATCGAGACCCGCGCGCAGGGCGTGCAGACGATCACCGAGTACAACTCGCTGGGCATCCTGGTGCGCGTCACCCCGACCGTGAACGTCGAGGCCGCCCGCCAGAAGATCGAGCAGATGCGTGCGCGCATCGTCGCCGGCGAAGACT
Source organism: Arenimonas sp. SCN 70-307 (assembly GCF_001724815.1). Classification (GTDB taxonomy): domain Bacteria; phylum Pseudomonadota; class Gammaproteobacteria; order Xanthomonadales; family Xanthomonadaceae; genus Arenimonas. The sequence continues at coordinate 162,310 of NZ_MEDO01000014.1, forward strand.
TCGGCGTCGTCGCCCGCGAGGGTTCCGACGACAACCTCAGCCGCAACGACGGCGGCAACATGGGCTGGTTCCAGATCAACGAGTGGGGCACCGCCGTGGGCAACCAGCTGATGCAGCTGCAGGACGGCGAGCTGTCGCAGCCCTTCCAGAGCGAGGTGGGCTGGCACCTGGTGCGCCGCCTCGGCACCCGCGTGCAGGACGTGACCGAGCTCAACCGCCGCAACCAGGCGCGCGAGATCATCGCCCAGCGCAAGGCCGAGGAAGAGTACGAGCGCTACCTGCGCCAGCTGCGCACGGAAGCGTATTTCGAGAGCCGCCTGCCGGCACCCTGAACCCATGGCGACCCCGGCCCGCCCGCGACTGGCCCTGGTCCCGGGTGAGCCGGCCGGCGTCGGACCCGAACTCTGCGTAAGGCTGGCACAGCAGCCGCAGGCCGCCGACCTGGTGGCCTACGCCGACCCGGACACCCTGCAGGCCGCCGCGCGTGCGCTCGGCCTGCCGCTCACCCTCCGCGAACCCGGCCAACCCTGTGGCCCCGGCGAACTGGCCGTGCGGCCGGTCCGGCAGGCGCGCCCGGCGGTTTTCGGCCAGCCCGACCCGGCCAACGCCGCCGCGGTGATCGAATCGCTCGAGCGCGCCGGCGCGGCCTGCCTGGCGGGTGACTGCCAGGGCCTGGTCACCGGCCCGGTGCACAAGGCCAGCATCAACGAAGGCGGCATCGCCTACACCGGCACCACCGAATTGCTGGCCGCCCAGGCCGGCGCCGACGTGGTGATGATGCTGGCCAACCCGGGCCTGCGCGTGGCCCTGGCCACCACCCACCTGCCGCTGCGCGAGGTGCCCGACGCGATCACCGGCGACGGCCTGGCGCGGGTGCTGCGGGTCACCGACGCCGCCCTGCGCCGCGACTTCGGCCTCGCCCGCCCGCGCATCGCCGTGCTGGGCCTGAACCCGCACGCCGGGGAAGACGGCCACCTGGGCCGCGAGGAGCTCGACGTCATCATCCCCTGCCTCGAACGCCTGCGCGGCGAAGGGCTGGAGCTGATCGGCCCGCTGCCCGCCGACACCGCCTTCCTGCCGGTGAAACTGGCCGGCTTCGACGCGGTACTGGCCATGTACCACGACCAGGGCCTGCCCGTGCTCAAGCATTCGGGCTTCGAGCAGGCGGTGAACATCACCCTGGGCCTGCCCTACCCGCGCGTGGCGGTCGACCACGGCACGGCGCTCGACCTCGCCGGCAGCGGCCGCGCCGATCCCTCGAGCCTGGTGGCGGCCGTCGCGCTGTGCACCCGGCTGGCGGCGCGTAGACTGCCGGCATGAGCACGTTCAAGGCGCCGCCGAAGAAGAGCCTCGGCCAGCACTTCCTGGCCGACCGCCGCTACATCGACATGATCGTGCTGGCGGTGGACCCGCAGCCGGGCGAGCGCCTGGTCGAGATCGGCCCCGGCCAGGGCGCGATCACGCTGCCGCTGCTGCGCCGCCACGGCGAGCTGACGGTGATCGAGTTCGACCGCGACCTGATCACGCCGCTGATGGAAGCCAGCGAGGGCGTGGGCCGCCTGACCGTCATCCACAAGGACGTGCTGCAGGTCGATTTCAGCAAGCTGGCCGCCGACGACGGCCACCACGCCGGGCGCCAGATCCGGCTGGTGGGCAACCTGCCCTACAACATCTCCTCGCCCATCCTCTTCCACGCGCTCGAACACGCCGCCGCCGTCAGCGACATGACCTTCATGCTGCAGAAGGAAGTGGTGGACCGCATGGCCGCCGGCCCGGGCAGCAAGGTCTACGGCCGCCTGGGCGTGATGCTGCAGGCCTACTGCCGCGTCGAGGCCCTGTTCGACGTGCCGCCCGGCGCCTTCCGCCCGCCGCCGAAGGTGGACTCGGCGGTGGTGCGCGTGGTGCCGCTGCCCGCCGCCGAAGTGGGCATCGACGACCACGCGCTCTACGCACGCGTCGTGCGCGACGCCTTCGGCCAGCGCCGCAAGACCCTGCGCAACGCCCTGCAGCAGGTCTGCAGCGGCGAGGACATCGCCGCCGCCGGCCTGCGCCCCGACGCGCGCGCCGAGCAGGTGGAAGTGGCCGATTTCAAGCGCCTGGCCAATTACCTGGCCGCGCTGCCCCCGGGCCAGCGTCCTGCGTAGAATGGCGGCATGGACACGCCCCAGCACGCCATCCAGGTCGTGGTCGCCACCCGCTTCCTCGAAGACCAGTCGATTCCCGAGGACGACCGCTACGTCTTCGCCTACACCATCCGCATCGAGAATGCGGGCGAGGTGCCCGCGCGCCTGATCAGCCGCCACTGGCTGATCACCGACGCCAACGGCAAGGTGCAGGAAGTGCGCGGCGAAGGCGTGGTCGGCGAGCAGCCCTGGCTGCGCCCGGGCGAGAGCTTCGAATACACCTCCGGCGCCGTGCTCGAGACCCCGCTGGGCACGATGCAGGGCAGCTACCAGATGCTGGCCGACGACGGCACCCGCTTCGACGCGCAGATCGCGCCCTTCACCCTGTCCATCCCTCGGACCCTGCACTGATGGCCACCTACGCCATCGGCGACGTCCAGGGTTGTTACGACGCGCTGCAGCGGCTGCTGGAGAAAATCCGCTTCGACCCTGCCAGCGACCGCCTGTGGTTCTGCGGCGACCTGGTCAACCGCGGCGGCCAGTCGCTCGAAACCCTGCGCCTGGTGCACTCGCTGGCCATCCACAGCACCATCGTGCTGGGCAACCACGACCTGTCGCTGCTGGCCATCTCCACGCGCCGCGAGGTCGACAAGCGCAAGGTCAACCCGGACCTGCAGCGCGTGCTGTTCGCCGACGACGCCCAGGTGCTTGTCGATTGGCTGCGCCAGCAGAAGCTCTTCCATGTCGACCGCACCCTGGGCTTTGCGATGGTGCACGCCGGCCTGGCGCCGAAGTGGACCATTTCGCTCGCCGAGGCGCGCGCCCGCGAGGTCGAGGAGAAGCTGCGCGGCGAGGGCTTCTTCAAGATGGTCAAGAACATGTACGGCGACAAGCCGGCCTGGAGCCCGAAGCTGGCCGGGCCGGACCGCATGCGCGCGATCATCAACGTCTTCACCCGCATGCGCTATTGCACGCCCTCGGGCCGCATCGGTTTCGAGGACAAGGGCCGGCCGGGCACGCAGCGCGTGGGCATGTACCCTTGGTTCGAAGTGCCGGGCCATGCACCGCGCGAGCTGCCGGTGGTGTTCGGCCACTGGTCCACGCTGGGTCTGTTCATGGGCCTGGGCGTGTACGGCATCGACACCGGCGCGGTCTGGGGAGGCAAGCTCACGGCGATGGAGCTTGGCCCGGAACTGCGCCTGCACCAGGTACCGGGGCGCGATCCGCCCGACAACACGCCCCGGGGCGACGACTGACCTTGAGGAGAACCGCGATGAACCGTTTCCCGACCTTCCTGCTCGCCACGGCCCTGCTGCTGCCGTGCCTGGCACAGGCCCAGGACGCCGGCCGCGCGACGCTGGACGCGCGCGCCAATGCCCGCATCCAGTCGCTCCAGCAGGCGCTGGCGCCGGGCAAGCAGATCTTCATCGCCCGCCAGCTCAAGCTCACGCCCGAGGAAGCCGCGGCGTTCTGGCCGGCCTACGACGCGCTGCAGGCGGGCCTGGCCAACCTCGAATCGCGCCGGGAAACGCTGTTCGCCCGCCGCGCGGAGCGGCTGGCGGCCAACAACTACCGCGACAACGACCGCGAGGATTTCGCCGAGGAATTGCTGGCCCTGGAAGCCAGCGAGGCCGACCTGTTCGAGTCCACCCTCGCCCGCCTGGCCCGCGCCCGCCTGACGATGGAAAAGGCCGTGCGCTACATCGACCTCGAAAAGGACCTGCGCGCCCTGCGCCACTTCGAGCGCGACGAAGGCCTGCCCTACGCCCTCAACTGAGGCGCCCCGTGCAGGAGGGCCTTCAGGCCCGAACGCCCGCCGGGACGTAGTCGATGAACTCGAAGGCAAACGCATGCCGCGCGTCGGCGGCGTGGGGTTCGCGCGCGGTGACCTGCCACGCGCTTTGATCGAACACCGGGAAAAAAGCATCCGCGTCGGCCACCACGGTATCCACGTGGGTCAGGTGCAGCCCGGTGGCGAAGGGCAGCGCCAGCGCATAAACCTCGCCACCGCCGATGACCATCAGCGGCTCGCCGGCGGCGAGCGAAACGGCTTGTTCGAGCGAGGCCACGGCCTGCATGCCGTCGAAGGGCACGCGACCCGAGCGGGTCAGCACCAGGTTGCGGCGGCCCGGCAGCGCGCGGCCCAGCGATTCGGCGGTCTTGCGGCCCATCAGCAGCGGCTTGCCCAGCGTGAGCGCCTTGAAGCGGCGCAGGTCGTCGGGCAGCTGCCAGGGCAGCGTATTGCCGCGGCCGATGCCGCGGGCGCGGTCGAGCGCCGCCACCAGGGCGATGCGTGGCGCGGCGCCCGCGCTCACACCGCCACCGGCGCCTTGATGGCCGGGTGCGGGTCGTAGCCTTCGATGGCGATGTCTTCGTAGCGCATCGCGAACAGGTCGGTGGCCTCCGGCGCCAGCACCAGTTTCGGCAGCGGCCGCGGCGTGCGCGAAAGCTGCTCGCGCGCCTGGTCGACGTGGTTCGAGTACAGGTGCGCGTCGCCGAGCGTGTGCACGAAGTCGCCCACCTCCAGCCCGCAGTGGCGCGCCACCATGTGGGTGAGCAGCGCGTAGCTGGCGATGTTGAAGGGCACGCCCAGGAAGATGTCGCCCGAGCGCTGGTAGAGCTGGCAGCTCAGCCGGCCCTGCGCCACGTAGAACTGGAAGAGCGTGTGGCAGGGCATCAGCGCCATCTTCGGCAGCTCGGCCACGTTCCAGGCGCTGACGATGAGCCGGCGCGAATCCGGGTTGCGCTGGATTTCGTCCACCACCCAGCGCAGCTGGTCGATCTCGCGGCCGTCGCTGCCGGTCCAGCGGCGCCACTGCTTGCCATACACCGGCCCGAGTTCGCCGTTTTCATCGGCCCACTCGTCCCAGATCGAGACCTGGTGGTCCTTGAGGTAGCCGATGTTGGTTTCGCCGCGGACGAACCACAGCAGTTCGTGGATGATCGAACGCAGGTGCAGTTTCTTGGTGGTGACCAGCGGGAAGCCTTCGCGCAGGTCGAAGCGCATCTGCCAGCCGAACACCGAGCGGGTGCCGGTGCCGGTGCGGTCGGCCTTGGGCGCGCCGTGTTCGAGCGCGTGCCGCAGCAGGTCGAGGTAGGCCTGCATCAGGCCTTCTCCGGGGCCGGCGGCGGCACCGGCGCCAGGGTCGGCGAGCGTCGCGAGAGCCAGAGCAGGAACAGGCCCAGCGCCACCAGCGGCAGCGAGAGCAGCTGGCCCATGGTCAGCCAGCCGAAGGCCAGGTAGCCCAGGTGGGCATCGGGCTCGCGCACGAACTCGACGGCGAAGCGGAAGGCGCCGTAGAGCAGCGCGAACAGGCCCGACACCGCATAGCGCGGCCGGGGCTTGCGCGAGTACAGCCACAGCACGACACCCATCACCAGGCCCTCGAGGGCCGCCTGGTAGAGCTGCGAGGGGTGGCGCGCGAAGGCATCGAGCGCGCCGCTGGCGTGCAGCTGGCGCAGCTGCTCGGCCGGCAGCGCGGCGTACTCGGCCGGCAGGCTGGCCGGGAACACCACGCCCCAGTCGCCGCCGGTGGGCTTGCCCCAGAGTTCGCCGCCGATGTAGTTGCCGATGCGGCCGAAGCCCAGGCCCCAGGGCACGATGGGCGCGACGAAATCGACGGTGTCGAAGAAGTGCAGCTTCTGCCGGCGCGTCCACCAGGCCGCGGCCACCAGCACGCCCACCAGGCCGCCGTGGAAGCTCATGCCGCCCTCGTGGATGCGCAGGAGCATCAGCGGGTCGGCCAGGAAGGCGTCGAAGGAATAAAACAGCACGTAGCCGACGCGGCCGCCGAGCACGACGCCGAGCATGCCGTAGAACAGCAGGTCGCCGAAGCCCTCGTCGTTGGTGCCGGGCAGGCGGCCGGCGCGCACCCGCAGCCGGCCCAGCCACCAGGCGGTGAGGAAGGCCAGGCCGTACATCAGGCCGTACCAGTGGATGCCGTGCGGCCAGAACGGCAGCCGCAGGGCCAGCGGGTCGATGGCGTGCAGGATCGTCACCGGCTCAGGTTCCCCTTCGTGGTTTCTTGCGCTTGGACAGGATGTTCAGTGCCTCGACGCCGGCCGAGAAGGCCATGGCGAAATAGAGGAACTTGCGGTCGATGTGGAAATCGAAGCCGTCGGCCACCAGGGCCACGCCGACCAGGATGATGAAGCTCAGCGCGAGCATCTTCACCGTCGGGTGGCGGTCGATGAAGTCGCCAATCGGGTTGGCCGCCAGCAGCATCACGCCCACCGCGATCAGGATCGCCGCCACCATCACGCCGCGGTGGTCGACCATGCCCACGGCAGTGATGACCGAATCGAGCGAGAAAACGATGTCGATGACGGCGATCTGGGCGATGACGTAGCCGAACACCGCCGAGGGCCTGGCGCCGACGTCTTCCTCGTCGCTGCTGCCCTCGACCGAGTCGTGGATCTCCATGGTGCCCTTGACCAGCAGGAACAGGCCGCCGGCGATCAGCACCAGGTCGCGCACGGAGAAATCCATGCCGAACAGCGCGAACAGGTTGGCCTGCATGCGCGCCAGCGCCACCAGCGAAAGCAGCAGGAGGATGCGGGTGATGCAGACCAGGGCGAGGCCGAAGCGCCGGGCGCGCGGGCGCTGCTCGGGCGGCAGCCGGCTGACGGCGATGGAGATGAAGACCAGGTTGTCGATGCCCAGCACGATCTCGAGCGTGGCCAGGGTCAGCAGCGCGACCCAGATTTCAGTGCTGAAGATCCATTCCATGGCGGGGCCCGGTCAGAGGTAACGCGGCAGCAGGATCAGGCCCCAGCAGGCCAGGACGTTGAGGTCGGCGAGGAACACGGCGGCCGAGCCCATGTCCTTGGCGCGGCCCGCCAGTTCGTGGTGTTCGGCGCCCCAGCGGTCGACCACCGCCTCGACGGCCGAATTGAGCACCTCGACCACCAGCACGAGGATCATCGAGCCGACCAGGATGGCGCGCTCGACGCCATCGGCGCCCAGCCACAGGGCCAGCGGCGCCAGCACGATGAACAGGTAGACCTCGAGACGGAACGAGGACTCCAGCGCCCAGGTCGCCTTCAGGCCCTGGCAGGACCACAGGAAGGCCTGCCAGGCGCGGAACGGACTGCGGGGTGCGTGGGTGCCGTAGCTGTCGGCCATGCGGTGGCACTTCGGGTCTCGGGATGGCGTGATTCTGCCACATCGCGCCGCCCCGGCCGGCCGCGCGGCCCCTGACCTTGTGCACTGGGGGGACCGCCCGCACCATCTGCAAAGTAGCCATTGCCACCAAAGGAAGCCCGATGTTCAACGCCGAACGACTGCTGGGACAAGTGATGGGACAGGCCCTGGGCGGCCAGTGGGGTGGCGGCAAGCGCCACAAGCGCAAGAAGCAGGCCTTCGGGCTGCCGGGCATCGGCGGGATCACCCCCGGCAAGGCCGCCGTGGGACTGGGCCTGCTGGGCGTGGCCATGGCCGCCTACGAGCACTACCAGCAAAAGTCCGCCCCGGGCACGCCCCAGCCCCTGGCCGGCCAGGGCGCCGCGGTGCCCCCGCCGCCGCCGCCGGGCATGGCGGCCGCGCCGCCGCCCCCGCCGCCGGCGGCCGACCCGGCCCTGCGCACCGAGCAGGCCATGCACCTGCTGCGCGCCATGATCACCGCCGCCTACGCCGATGGCCTGATGGATCCCGACGAGCGCGAGGCCCTGGTCGAACGCGCGCGCGCGGCCGGGCTCGACGCCGAGGAGATCGAGGCCCTGGAAGCGGAGATCCGCGCCCCGTTCACGCTCGAGCAGCTGGTGGTGCGCACGCCGCGGGCGCTGCGCGCCGAAACCTATGCCGCGGCGCTGGTGGCGATCACCGCCGACACGCCCGAGGAGCGCGCCTTCCTCGACCGCCTGGCGGGCGAACTCGGCCTCGACGAGGCCAGCCGGCGCGAGGTCCATGCGCGCCTCGGCCTGGATTCCTGATCCCCCAAGGAGACACTCCATGCACCAGTGGTACCTGAGCTACAACGGACAGCAGATGGGCCCGCTCGACCAGGCCGCGGCGGTGGCGCAGGCCACCCGCGACCCCAGCGGCCACTGCTGGCGCCAGGGTTTCGCCGAGTGGATCCCGATCAGCGCCTGCACCGAGCTGCGCGCCGAGTCGGCGCCGGGCAACCTGCCCGCGCCGATGCCGCCGCCGGCCGGCCGCGGTGGCCAGCGCGCCGACGTCATCGACTACCGCATCTACGGCGAGGACATGCAGTTCGTCGAGATCGAGCTCGACCCGGGCGAGAGCGCGGTCGCCGAGGCCGGTTCGATGATGTACAAGGACGCCGCCGTGAACATGGAAACCGTGTTCGGCGACGGCTCCTCGGGTTCCGCCAGCGGTGGCTTCATGGACAAGCTCGTCGGCGCGGGCAAGCGCCTGATCACCGGCGAGAGCCTGTTCACCACGGTCTTCACCCACACCGGCGGCGGCAAGGCCCGCGTGGCTTTCGCCGCGCCCTACCCCGGCACCATCGTGCCGATGACGCTGTCGAACTACGGCGGCACGATCATCGCCCAGAAGGACAGCTTCCTGTGCGCCGCGCGCGGCGTGGAAATCGGCCTGTACTTCCAGAAGAAGGTGATGACGGCGCTGTTCGGCGGCGAAGGCTTCATCATGCAAAAGCTCACCGGCGACGGCCTGGTGTTCGTGCATGCCGGCGGCACCATCATGGAGCGCGAGCTGCGCGCGGGCGAGCGCCTGGACGTGGACACCGGCTGCGTGGTGGCGATGACCGCGGGCGTGAACTTCGACATCAAGCCGGTCGGCGGCGTGAAGTCGATGATCTTCGGCGGCGAGGGCGTGTTCCTGGCCACCCTCACCGGCCCGGGCAAGGTATGGCTGCAGTCGCTGCCGTTCTCGCGACTGGCCGGCCGCATGTACGCCGCGGCCTACCAGCGCGGCGGCAGCAAGGGCGAAGGCTCGGTGCTGGGCGGCCTGGGCGGCATCATCTCCGGCGACCGCGGTTTCTGAACCAAATGAACCAGGTTGATTTTATTGAACCTGGTTCGATTTATTTTTCGTTGCGGAAGATGGCGGTGCCGCGGCTGCCGTCGGGCTTGACCCAGCCGCGGTACATGCCGGGCGTATTGAAGGGCATGGCGATTTTGCCGTTGGCGTCGAGGGCGATGGCGCCGCCGTCGCCGCCCAGCGCCACGACCTCGCCATTGATGACGGCTTCGGCGGCCGTGGCCAGCGGCTCGCCGGCCAGGGCCACGCGAGCGCAGACCGCGTGCGCGGCGGCCGTGCGCAGGTAGAACTCGCCCCAGCCGGTGCCGGAAACGCCGCAGCCGGCATCGGCCCAGGTGCCCGAGCCGATCACCGGCGCGTCGCCGATGCGGCCGTAGCGCTTGTTGGTCATGCCGCCGGTGGAGGTGGCGGCGGCGATGTGGCCGTGGCGATCCAGCGCCACCGCGCCGACGGTGCCGAAATAGGTGCCCGGCAGGGCGGCCATCTGCTTTTGCTCGCGCTCGCGGGCGCGCTCGAGCTGCTGGCGGCGCTGCGGCGTGTCGAACCAGTCGGGCGCGACGCGCTCGATGTCGGGGTGCTGGTCGGCGAACTTCTCGGCGCCGGCGCCGGCCATCATCACGTGCGGCGAGCGCTCCATCACCGCGCGCGCCAGCAGCAGCGGGCTGCGCACGGTGCTTACGCCGGCCACCGAGCCGGCGCGCCGGGTGTGGCCTTCCATGATCGCCGCGTCGAGCTCGTGGCCGCCCTCGGCGTTGAAAACCGCACCCTTGCCGGCGTTGAACCAGGGCGACTCCTCGAGCACGCGCACCGCCGCGGTGACCGCGTCGAGCGCGCTGCCCCCGTCGCGCAGCACCGCCTGGCCGGCATCGAGCGCGCGGTCGAGGTCGGCGCGCACGGCCTTCTCGTCGGCGGCCGACAATGCGCTGCGCTCGATGACGCCGGCGCCGCCGTGGATGACCAGGGCGGTGGGCGGCGGCGTGGCGAGCGCCGGGGATGCGGCCAGGACCAGGGCGAGCAGGAGTCGGGACATGCAGGTCTTCCTCGTCGGCGATGGCGCAGTCTAACCCTGGTGGCGGAGGGCCTCGATGGGGTCCAGGCGCGCGGCCTTTCGGGCCGGGTAGTAGCCGAAGAACAGGCCCGTGGCGACCGAGAAGCCGGTGGCCATCGCCACCACCTGCGCGTCGAGCTGCACCGGCAGCGAACCGAACTTGCTCACCAGCAGCGCGCCGGCCACGCCCAGCCCGATGCCGATGAGGCCGCCGCCGAGCGAGATGAGCATGGCCTCGGCCAGGAACTGGTGCTGGATTTCGCGCGGGCCGGCGCCCACCGCCATGCGCAGGCCGATTTCGCGGATGCGCTCGGTGACCGACACCAGCATGATGTTCATGATGCCGATGCCGCCGACGATGAGCGAAATGCTGGCCACCGCGCCCAGCAGCCAGGACATGAGCAGGGTGGTCTGGTTGCGGGTGTTGACGATCTCGGCGATGTTGCGCACCGCGAAGTCGTCCTCGGCGCCGGGCGCGATGCGGTGGCGCTGGCGCAGCAGCGCATTGAGGTCTTCCTCGACGTGCGGCAGGTCGCTGGCGCTGGCCACGCCGACCGAGATGCGCTGGATCACGTCGGCGCGGCGCGGCGTGATCGCCCCGCCGGCACCGGCGGCGCCCGCGGGCGCGGCGGCGGCCGCCGCCGCGGCCGAGAGCCGGCGTCGCCCGGTTTCAAGCGGCACGATCATGATGTCGTCGGAATCCTGGCCCCAGCTGCCCTGGCCCTTCGGCGCCAGCACGCCCACCACGCGCATCGGCGTGCGGCCGAAGCGCACGGTGGCGCCCACCGGGTCGGCGTCGCCGAACAGCTCGCGGCGCACCGTCTCGCCCAGGATCACCACCTTGTTGGCCGAGCTGTAGTCGCGCGGACTGAACTCCGCGCCCAGCACCAGCTGCCAGTCGTTGACCGGGAAGTAGTCCGCGTTCACGCCTTCCCAGCGCGTGGACCAGTTCTTCTCGGCGAACACCACCTGGCCGCCGCCGGAGACCGAAGTGGCGACGTACTGCACGCCCTGCACCTCGTTGCGGATGGCCTCGGCGTCGCCGTCGGTCAGCGAGGCCTGGCTGCCGGCGCCGCCGCGGGCCGGGCCGCGCATCGAGCCGCCGAAAACCTCGAGCCGGTTCGAGCCGAGCTTGGAGATCATCTCGTCGAGCGCCGCCTGGGTGCCCTGGCCGACCGACACCATGACGATGACCGCGGCGATGCCGATGATCACGCCGAGCGCGGTGAGGATGGAGCGCAGCCAGTTGCCGCGCAGCGAAAAGACTGCCGAACGCAGCACGTCGGAAAGCGTCATTTGCCCTTCCCCGGGGCCGTCCAGCCCTGTTCGTGGAGTTCGCCGTCGTGCATCACCACGATGCGGTCGGCGTGGTCGGCCACCGGCTGCTCGTGCGTGATCAGCACGATGGTGCGGCCGCCGGCCTGCAGGCGCTCGAACAGCGCCATGATTTCCTCGCTGGTGCGCGAGTCGAGCGCACCCGTCGGTTCGTCGGCGAGCAGCAGCGGCGGCTGGTTGATGAGTGCGCGGGCGATGGCCACGCGCTGCTGCTGGCCACCCGAGAGCTCGCTGGGCTTGTGGTCGGCGCGGTCGACCAGGCCCACCTGGGCCAGGGCCTCGCGGGCGCGCGGCTCGCGCTCGGCCACCGGCACGCCGGCATACACCAGCGGCATCATCACGTTCTCCAGCGCGGTCTGGCGCGAGAGCAGGTTGAAGCCCTGGAAGACGAAGCCGATCTTCTCCAGGCGCAGGCGCGCGAGGCCGGCGGCATCGAGCGTGGCCACGTCCACGCCGTCGCACAGGTAGCGGCCGGAGGTGGGCGTGTCGAGGCAGCCGATGAGGTTCATCATCGTCGACTTGCCCGAGCCCGAGGCGCCCATGATCGCCACGAACTCGCCGTGGTCGATGCGCAGGTCGACGCCGCGCAGCGCCACCACTTCGGCGGCGGTGCCCGCGGAATACACCTTGCCCAGGCCCTCGGTCAGGATGAGGGGCGTGCGCTCGCTCATTGCGCGCGGCGCTCCTGGCCGGTGATGACCTCGGCGCCCTCGTCGACGCCGCTGACTTCCGTCAGCGTGCCGTCCGAGACGCCCAGGCGCACCGGCACGGCCACCGGCTGGCCCTTGTCGAGCGTCCACAGCGTGCCGCGGCGGGCCGTGGCCATGGCGCGCAGGCCGGCGTCCCACTGGCTGCGCTGCGCTTCGTCGAGCGTGGCGCGGAAGTCGGCGAAATTGCGCTCGAAGGCTTCCATCATGCGCGCGCGCATCGCCTCGGGCGAAGGCATGCCGCCGCCTGGCGCACCGCCCTGCCCGCCCGGGGCGCCGCCCTGGCCGGCACCGGCGTTGCGCATCGCCGCGGCGCGCGCCTCGGCACGCTCGCGCATCACCTGCATCGCGGCGTCGAACGCGGCCTGCTGGTTCGGGGCCAGCCTGAGGTCGGCGGCCAGCGCCGGCAGGTCCGCGCCCATGCCGCCGCGCGCGCCGCCGGCGCCCGCGGCCGCCGGGGCCGCGGCACCCGCCGGCTGGAAGCGCAGCGCGGCGTTGGGCACGCGCAGCACGCCCTCGCGCTGGCTGACCACGATCTCGGCGCTGGCGGTCATGCCCGGCAGCAGGCTCTGGTCTTCGTTCTGCACCTGCACCACCACCGGATAGGTGATGACGTTGGCGGTGGCGGTGGCGGCCAGGCGCACCTGGCGCACGGCGCCCTCGAACTCGCGGTCGGGGAAGGCGTCGACGGTGAACTTCACCGCCAGGCCTTCGCGGATCTGGCCCACGTCGGCCTCGTCCACGCTCAGGTCGATCTGCATCTGCGAGAGGTCTTCGGCGATCTGGAACAGCACCGGCGTCTGGAAGCTCGCGGCCACGGTCTGGCCGGGCTCGATGTCGCGCAGCAGCACCACGCCGTCCACGGGCGAGCGGATGATGGCGTAGTCCACGTCCAGGCGCGCGTTGTTCACCGCGGCCTGGCGCTGCAGCACGGCGGCTTCGGCGGAAGCGACGCGGGCGCGGGCCTGGTCGCGCGCCGCCAGGGCCTGGTCGGCCTCGCTGCGGGCGATCAGCTGGCGCGCCACGAGGTCGGACTTGCGGGCGTAATCGGCCTCGGCGTTCTTGAGCGTGGCGCGGGCCTCGGTCACCGAGGCGCGGGCGCTGGCCAGGTCGGCCTCGGTCTGCTGCAGGCGCGTCTGGAACGGCGCCGGATCGAGCCGCGCGATGGCCTGGCCGCGGCTGACCTGGTCGTTGTAGTCCACCAGCACGTCCTGCACCAGGCCCGAGACCTGCGAACCCACGTCCACCGTGGTGGTGGCGCGCAGCGTGCCCGTGGCCGAGATCACCACCGCCACGTCGCCGCGGTCGACCTTGGCGGTGCGGTAGCCCGCGTCGGGCTCGCGCTGGCCGGCCAGGAACCACCAGGCGGCGAGCAGGGCCACGCCGGCCACGATGGCGACGGTCAGGATTCGGGGCAGGCGGGAACGTGCGGCGGGCATCGGGACTCCGTGGGCGTGGGGCAATCGGGAAGCTTAACGCGCGGGCGCGGCGAAGGTTGACCGCGCCCGCGTGTCAGTCGGCGGGTCGGTGGTCGGGAAAGCTGATCGTGGCCGTGGTGCCCACGCCCGGCTGGCTCTCGAGCCGCACCGGCCAGCCATAGCGGGCCGACAGGCGCTGGACGATGGACAGGCCGATGCCCTGGCCTTCCTTGTTGTGGTTGGCGCCGCGGTAGAAGGGCTCGAACACGCGCGCCAGCTGCGCCTCGTCCATGCCGATGCCGGTGTCGGCCACCGAAATCTGGCCGTTGTCGACGGTGACGACGATGCGCCCGGACTCGGTGTAGTTGCAGGCGTTGCGCAGCAGGTTGCCCACCATCACCGACAGCACCCGCGCCGGCGCATGCAGTTCGAAGCCCTGCTTGCGCTCGCAGGAGACCTCGACGGGCTTGCCGGCCAGCAGCAGGCGCGCCTTGTCGACCTCCTCGGCCACCACCTCGCACACGTCGAAGTCGTCGTCGGGCAGGCCGGTGTCGCCCTCGCGGGCGAGGATGAGGAAGGCCTCGATCAGCGCCTCCATGTCGCGGCCCGCGCCCTGGATGCGGCCCAGGGCCTTGCGCGCCATCGGCGAGAGGCTGTCGTCGCCGGCCATCATGTCGCCGGCCACGCGGATGACGGTGAGCGGCGTGCGCAGCTCGTGGGAGGCGTCGCGGGTGAAGTCGCGCTCGCGCTCCACGAAACTCTCGATGCGGCTGGCGAAGTCGTGCAGCGACTGCGCCAGCACCAGCGTTTCGCCTTCGACGTCGGTGGGCAGGTTCTCGGGCTTGAGCATGGCCGACTCGGGCCGCTTCGGGTCCCAGCGCTGCACCTGCGAGGCCAGCCAGATCACCGGCGACACGGCCCGTTTCGAGGCGCGGTAGGTCGTCCAGGCGATCACGTAGATCACCACCAGCACGATCGCCAATGGCGCCATGCCGAACCAGAACGCGAGGTTGTCCACCTGTTCCTGCTTGAACAGCAGGTAGAGCCGGTGGCCGTTGCGGTCTTCGTCCACCAGCACCAGCGAACCGCCGAGCGCGCGCGGCAGGGCGTGGAAACCAACGGGCAGCGTGCGGATGTCGGCCGGCAGGCGCGCGTTGGAACCGCCGGCGGGCACCAGGTAGCCGGTCATGTTGTAGGTGTCGGGCACCTCGGCGCCGGGGTCGGCCTGCATGCGCTGCCAGTAGTGCCTGGCCTCTTCCTGCAGCGCGGTCTGGATCAGCACGTGCTTGAGCACGGCCGAGGCGCCGTACACACCCAGCACCGCGGCGAAGCTGATCGCCGCGGCCTGCAGGATGAAGACGGTCCAGATCTTGCGGCGAAGACCCGTGCGGCTGGGCATGGATCAGGCCGCCGGCGGCGCGTCGAGGTCGGCGATGCGATAGCCGGCGGTCTGCACGGTGTGCAGCAGCGGGCGGTCGAAGGGCCGGTCGATGGCCTTGCGCAGGTTGTAGAGGTGGCTGCGCAGGGTGTCGGAATCGGGCAGGCCATCGCCCCAGATCTCGCGCTCGATGTCGCGGCGGGTGACCACGCGCGGCGATTCGCGCATCAGGATGGTCAGCAGGCGCAGGCCGATGGGCGAGAGCTGGATTTCCTGGCCGGCGCGGGTGACGCGCAGGCTGGCGGTGTCGAGCACCAGGTCGGCCACCTTCAGCACTTCGGCGCTCACCTGGCGGCGGTCGCGGCGGATGAGCGCGCGCACGCGGGCCTCGAGTTCCTGGATGGCGAAGGGCTTGACCAGGTAGTCGTCGGCGCCGGCCTCCAGGCCCACGACCTTGTCGTTGAGGGTGTCGCGGGCGGTGAGCATCAGCACGGGCGTGGACTTCTTGGCCTCGTTGCGCAGGCGACGGCAGACCTCCAGCCCGTCCATGCGCGGCAGCATCAGGTCGAGCACGACCACGTCGTAGCTGTTGTCGGCCGCCAGGCGGTAACCGTCCATGCCGTCGGTGGCGTAGTCCACCCCGAAGCCCTTGGACTCGAGGTATTCGCCGACCATCTCGGACAGGTTGCGGTTGTCCTCCACCACCAGGATCAGGCCAGCCGGGTCATCGCGTCGCATCGGGGTCTCCTCGGGATGTGAAGATAGCGTCTTCAGGTTTGTGAAGAGTAGACGCCCGAGGGGGTGAGTCGCGTGTGAAGCCGGCGCCAAGGTACCGTGAGGGCTGCCCCCTCCCCTCGCCCCGTCACCATGCCCGCCACCCTCAGCGCCTACCTCACCCCGATCGTCCTGCTGGTGCTGTCGAACGTCTTCATGACCTTCGCCTGGTACGGGCACCTGAAGTACAAGTCCAGCCCGATCTGGATCGTCATCTTCGCCAGCTGGGGCATCGCCTTCTTCGAGTACTGCCTGCAGGTGCCGGCCAACCGGCTGGGCCACGCGGTCTACAGCGCGCCCCAGCTCAAGGGCATGCAGGAGATCATCACCCTGCTCGTATTCGCCGGCTTTTCGGTCTGGTACCTGGGCGAGCAGATCAAGTGGAACCACGTCGCCGGCTTCGCCCTGATCGTGGTCGCGGCTTTCCTCATCTTCTGGGAATAAGCCCTCAGAACGGGATCTTGCCGGTGAGCATGTCCTTGAACATCACCCAGTCGCCGGCGAAGGAATAGAAGGGGTGCTTGAAGGTGGCCGGACGGTTGTGCTCGAAGAAGAAGTGGCCGACCCAGGCGAAGGCGTAGCCGCTGACCAGGGCCGCCAGCAGCCACCAGGCGTTGAGCGTGGCGACGGCGGCGGCCAGGAAGCCCAGCGCCACGCAGCTGCCGACGAAATGCAGGCGCCGGCAGGTGCGGTTGGCGTGCTCGCCCAGGTAGAAGGGATAGAACTCGCGGAAGCTGGCGAAGCCGGTCTGGGCCATGGCGGAATCCTCCTGTACCTCGCGATTGTGCCGCAATCCAGGTCCGTTGTAGGAGCGCCTTCAGGCGCGAATTCCCTCTTTGCCGGAGCAAAGCCAAAAGATTCGCGCCTGAAGGCGCTCCTACGGGGGCATCAAAGGCCTTCGGACTTGGCGCGGCTCCAGAGGGCGTCCTGGGCGTCCAGCGGCAGGTCGGCCAGGGCGCGGCCCTCGGCGGCGGCCAGCTGCTCCATGCGCCGGAAACGGCGCTCGAACTTGGCGTTGGCGCGGCGCAGGGCCGCACCGAAATCCACCTTGGCGTGCCGGGTGAGGTTGGCGACCACGAACAGCACGTCGCCCAGCTCGTCTTCGAGCCGGTCGCGGGCCGCGGCGTCGGCCGGGTTGGCGGCGACGGCGTCGAACTCCACGCGCACTTCCTCGATTTCCTCGTGCAGCTTGGCGATGACCGGCGCCGGACCGGGCCAGTCGAAACCGACCGTGGCCGCGCGCTTTTGCAGCTTCACCGAGCGCTGCCACTCGGGCAGGCCGCGCGAAATGCCGGCCAGCACGCTGGCGTCGGCGTCGCCACGGGCGGCGCGCTCGCGGCGCTTGTGCTCTTCCCAGGCCACGGTCTGCGCCTCGGCGCTGGCCACGTCGGCATCCTCCCCCGCGTCACCGGCGACCGCGCGCTCCCGCGCCGAGAACACGTGCGGGTGGCGTCGCAGCATCTTGTCGCGGATCGCCGCCACTACGTCGCCGAAGGCGAAATGCCCGCCCTCCTCGGCCATGCGCGCGTGGAAGACCACCTGCAGCAGCAGGTCGCCCAGTTCGTCGCGCAGGTCGTCCAGGTCGCCGCGATCGATGGCGTCGGCCACCTCGTAGGCTTCCTCGATGGTATAGGGCGCGATCGAGGCGAAGTCCTGCTTCACGTCCCAGGGGCAGCCGCGCTCCGGATCGCGCAGGCGCGCCATGATCGCCAGCAGTTCGCCGATCTCAGCCATTGACGTCGGTCCCGAGCCAGTCGCGCCAGGGCAGGCCGGCGTCGCCAAGCGCGATGAAATGCGGGTTGAGGATGTCGTCCTTGCGGTTGTAGTCCAGCGGCGCGCCGTCCAGGCGCAGCACCGCGCCGCCCGCGGCCTCGAGCACGCACTGCGCGGCGGCGGTGTCCCACTCGCTGGTGGGGCCGAAGCGCGGGTAGACGTCGATGACGCCCTCGGCGATGCGGCAGAACTTCAGCGACGAGCCCAGGCCATGGCGCTCGGTGTCGCCCATGCGCGCCAGCGCGGCGGCGGTGCGCTCGTCCAGGTGCGAGCGGCTGGCGGCCACGCGCAGCGGCGCGGCCGCCGGGCGGCGCGTGGCCAGGCGGCGGTCCTCGCCGCGCTCGCGCAGGTAGGCGCCGTCGCCGGCCAGGCCGTGCAGCAGGTAGTCGAACACCGGCGCGTACACCACGCCCAGCACCGGCCGGCCGTCCTCGATGAGCGCGATGTTGACGGTGAATTCGCCGTTGCGCTTGACGAACTCGCGGGTGCCGTCGAGCGGGTCCACCAGCCAGTGCCGCCGCCAGGTGCGGCGCACCGACCACGCGATGCCGGCGTCCTCCTCGCTCAGCACCGGGATGTCGGGCGTGAGCGCGCGCAGGCCGGCGACGATCAGCCGGTGCGAGGCCAGGTCGGCCTGGGTCAGCGGGGAGTCGTCGTCCTTGGCCTGCACGGCGAAATCGCTGGCGTAGACGTCCAGGATCGCGGCGCCGGCCCCGCGGGCCAGGCCGATGCAGGCCTCGCGCAGGTCCTTCACCCTCGTTCCTTCAGCAGTTCGCGCACGATGAACAGGGCGGCCAGCGAGCGGCCTTCCGAGCAGTCCTCGCGCAGCATCAGTTCGTGCAGGCGGTCGAGCCGCCAGGGGATGACCTCGAGTTCCTCGGGCTCGTCGCCGGGCAGGCGCTCGGGGTAGAGGTCCTCGGCCAGCACCAGCTGGATCTGGTGGCTCATGTAGGTGGGCGCCAGGGTGATCGAACGCACCTGGGTGAGCTTGCGCGCGCCCATGCCCACCTCTTCCTTGAGCTCGCGGTTGGCGGCCTGCTCGACCGTCTCGCCGGCGTCCATGCGGCCCTTGGGCAGGCCCAGCTCGTAGCGGTGGGTGCCGGCGGCGTATTCGCGGATCAGCAGCACCGTGCCCGGCTCCGGGACGGCGGCGATGATGACCGAGCCGTGGCCGCCGCTGACCAGGCGCTGGTAGCGCCGGCGCTCGCCGTTGCTGAACTCCAGGTCCAGGGTTTCCCGGCGACCGCCCTCGAGGGCCTGTTCTTCGCGGGCGTGGATGGTCGGCAGGGGGCGCATGGCCTGATTCTAGCCGCTGCCGGCGCCCCGTGCCGGCGTTGGACAGGCGCGCCCGCGGCGCGGATCATCCGCGCATGGACAGCCCCACCGACTTCAGCCGCCTGGACGCGGCGGCCTGGCGCGAACGCGACCTGGCCAGCGTCTGGCATCCCTGCACCCAGATGAAGGAGCACCCGGGCACCCTGCCCCTGGTGCCGATCCGGCGCGCCCGCGGCGCCTGGCTCGAGGGCGTGGACGGCAAGCGCTACCTCGACGCGGTCAGCAGCTGGTGGACCAACCTGTTCGGCCACGCCGAGCCGCGCATCGCCGCGGCCATCGCCCGCCAGGCCGGCGAACTCGAGCACGTGATCTACGCCGGCTTCTCGCACGAGCCGGGCCTGCGCCTGGCCGAGGCCCTGCTGGCCGTGGCGCCGCGCCAGGCCGGGCGCGCGCCGCTGGCCAAGGTCTTTTACGCCGACAACGGCTCGGCGGCGATCGAAGTGGCGCTCAAGATGAGCTTCCACAGCCACTACAACCGCGGCGACACCCGGCGCACGCGCTTCGTGGCGCTGGGCAACAGCTACCACGGCGAAACCCTGGGCGCGCTGTCGATGGGCGACATCCCGCTCTACCGCCGCGTGTACGCGCCGCTGCTGCTGCAGCCGCTGTTCGCGCCCTCGCCCGACGCCTTCGAGGCCGCGCCCGGCGAATCGGCCGAGGCCTGCGCGCTGCGCCGCGCCGGCGAGCTGCAGGCGATCTTCGAGGCGCACCCCGGCGAGATCAGCGCGCTCATCCTCGAGCCGCTGGTGCAGTGCGCCGGCGGCATGCGCATGCACCACCCGGCCTACCTGCGCCGCGCGCGCGAGATCTGCGACGCGCACGGCGCGCACCTGATCGCCGACGAGATCGCCGTGGGCTTTGGCCGCACGGGCACGCTGTTCGCCTGCGAGCAGGCCGGCATCGCGCCGGATTTCCTGTGCCTGTCCAAGGGCCTGACCGGCGGCTTCATGCCACTGTCGGCCGTGCTCACCACCGACCACGTGTACGAGGCCTTCCTCGACGACTCGCGCGAGCGCGCCTTCCTGCATTCGCACAGCTACAGCGGCAACCCGCTGGCCTGCGCGGCGGCCCTGGCCTCGCTGGAAATCTTCGGCAAGGACGACGTGCTGGCGCGCAACCGCCGCACCGCCGAGCGCATGGCCGAACTGGCCGCGCCGCTGGCCGCGCACCCGCGGGTGGCGCAGGTGCGCCAGACCGGCATGATCCTGGCCATCGAAACCCGTGCCGCCAGCGGCGAGGATGGCACCGCGGTGGAGATCGCCGGCCGCGCCGGCCTGCGCGCCTACCGCCACGCCATCGAACGCGGCGTGGTGCTGCGACCGCTGGGCGACGTGCTGTACTGGATGCCGCCCTACTGCGTGGGCGAGGAAGAATTGCTGCACCTGGCCGCGGTCACCGCCAGCGCCATCGAGGAGGCCATCGGGCCATGAGGACCATCCGCTGCTACGTGGACGCGCCGCTGGCCGAAGGCGCCGTGGTCACTTTGCCCGAGGCCGCCACCGCGCACCTGGTGCGCGTGCTGCGGCTGGGCCTGGGCGACGCCGTGGTGCTGTTCAACGGCGATGGCCGCGACCATGCCGCCCGGCTGGTGTCGCTGGGCAAACGCGGCGCCGAAGCGGAAGTGGGCGCGGCCGCGACGGTGGCGAACGAATCACCGCTGGCCCTGACCCTGGCCCAGGGCATCGCCCGCGGCGAGAAGATGGACCTGGTGCTGCAGAAGGCCACCGAGCTGGGCGTGATGGCCTTCGCGCCGGTGAACACCGAGCGCACCGAAGTGAAGCTCGATGCCGAACGCGCGGCGAAGCGGCTGGCGCACTGGCGCGGCATTCTGGCCGCGGCCTGCGAGCAGAGCGGGCGCGCGCGCCTGCCGCGGCTGGCCGAGCCGGTCGCGCTGGCGGCTTATGCGGCGGCGGAAACGGCCACGGTGAAACTGATGCTCGACCCCGCGGGCGAGCTGTGCCTGCCGGACCTGGCGCTGGCGCCGGGCGACAGCGTCGCGCTGGCGGTGGGGCCGGAGGGTGGGCTGTCGGACCGCGACCGCGCCACGCTGCACGCGGCGGGCTTCCGCGGCCTGCGCCTGGGGCCGCGCATACTGCGCACCGAAACGGCGGGACTGGCGGCGATTGCCGCGCTGCAGGCGCTGTACGGCGACCTCGGCTGAAGTTCTTGTGGGAGGCCCTTCAGGGCCGACTGGCAGGTCGGGCCTGAAGGCCCTCCTACAGGAGTTCAGGCGGCCTGGGCCTCGCCGAGGGCCTTCTGGATCAGCAGCTCGACGCTCATCAGGTCGGGCACCACGGCCGGGTCGTCGTTGAGGGTGACGCGGGCATGCACGCCCAGCGGCAGGTCCTTGATGTCGTGCGATTCCTTGAGGGCAGCCGCCGACACCGTCACCAGGCGCGGGAAGCCTTGCGACAGCACGGCGAAGAACGGCAGCTTGGCATTGCCGCCCAGCGCCTTGAGCACGGCCACCTTGGCGCCCATCTGGCCGCCCTCCTCCGACCAGCCGGCCAGGCGCGAGAACGACAGCAGCGGCAAGCGCCAGCCGCGCCAGCGCACGCGGCCGAGCAGCCACTCGGGCGCATTGGCCAGCACTTCGGGCTCGGAGAAAGTGATGACCTCGGCCACGCTGGCGTTGGGCAGCAGCAAACGGCCGCCGGTCACCGAGATCAACACGCCGCGGATGTCACGCTGGGCGTTCATGCCTTGCCTCCGGAAATCAGATCAGTGCCACCGCTCGACCACGCGCGCGGCCAGGGCGGCGGGCGCGTCGGCGCCGGCTCCTTCCTGGACCACGGCCTGGGCGGCGGCGGAATCAAAACAGGCGGACGGGTCCTGGGCCATCACCAGGCCGCCGGCGGCATGGATGGCCAGCACCGCCGGCACCAGCGCCACGTCGGCGCCGCTGAGCACCAGCACGCCGCTTTCGGCCGCGGGCAGCGCAGCAATCACGCCCTGCAGGTCGCCGCCTTCGATGAACTGCAGGTTGCCCTCCACGCTGCTGGCGCCCACGCCGGGCGCAAGCACGGCCACGCGGCCCGGGTAGGCCAGCTTGCCGGGCGCGGCCAGGTCGATGGGCATCTGGCTGGCCTTGGCGAGCTGGTCCACCAGGCGGTCGTGCCGGCCGGTGTCGAGGTGCTGGTAGAGCAGCACCGGCAGCGGCAGGCTCGGCGGCAGCGCGGCCAGCAGCTGGCGCACCGCGTCGGGCCCGCCAAGGCCCGCCAGCACCAGCAGCGCGCCGGCGTTGATCTTCTGCGTCGGGGCCGCGTTGGCATCGGCCAGGCTCAGGCCACGCGAGAGCTGTTCGACGCGCGAGGGCGGCACGAAGGCCACTTCCACGGGCTGGTCGGGCGGCATACCGTCGATGGGCGCCAGCTCGAGGTTGCCGAAGCTGCTGCCGAAGGACGGCGCCGCCGCGGGCGCCGCGGCGGCCGGGGTGGCGGCGGGAGCCGCGGCCGGCTCGTCGAAGGCGATGGCGAAGTCCGGGTCGCGCGGGGCCTCGCGCTGGTCTTCCGCTTCGAAGGCCTCGAGCTGGGCGGCCAGCGCGGCCACGTCGTCGTCGAGCGACTCGACGGCGGCGGCTTCGTCGTCGCTGAAGCTGGAGAAGTTCACCGGCTCGTCGGTGAGCTGGAGGTCGGCCAGCAGGGGTTCTTCGCTGAACGTGGACTCGGGCTCGTCGGCCACGACCATGCGCGCCCCTTCCTCGGGCAGCGCGGAGAGGTCGATGTCGAGCTCCAGCTCGTCCGCCGGTTCCGCGGCGGCGGGCGGAGCCTCCTCCGGGGCGGCCTGGCCGGCGCCGAGCGCCTGCTCGAGGCTTTCGAAGTCGATGTCGAGTTCGATCACCGGCTCGTCGGTGGCCGGTGCGTCGGCGACGGCGGGCGCGGCATCGGGTTCATCGGACAGGCGCGGCTCGGTCGGCACCCACTCGGAGAGGTCGATGGACTCGGCGGCGTAGTCTTCCAGGCGCGCATCGGCCATTTCCTGGGCCGGCGTGGGCGGCGCGCCCGGTTCCATGGTCGAGAGGTCGAGCTCGGGCAGCAGGTCGGCGTCGCCGGGTGGCGGCGGCAGCAGGTCGGAGCCGACCAGCTTGGCGGCCAGGTGGCGCGCCCAGCGGGCCAGGTCCCAACCGTCGAGCTGGCGGGTGACCTCGGCGTCGTCGTACATCACTTCCACGCCGGGGCGGGCGAGCAGCTCGTCGAAACGATCGAGCGCGTCCTCGACGGCAGGCTCCAGGCTCACCAGCACCACGTTGGGCGACTGGCCGGCGACGTCGCCCGGGTCGAGCTCGGACGGATCGCCCTCGGCGACCAGCTGCGCGCCGAGTTCGGCCAGCGCGCGGCGAAGCTGCTCGCGGGCCTCGCCCGGGCGGGCCAGCAGGGCGACGCGGACCGCGGCCTCAGCCATTGACCGGCTCCACGCCCAGCATCTCGAACACGTTTCGCATGAGCTCGACCTCCTGGTAAGGCTTGCCGAGGTAGCGGTTCACGCCGATGTCGAAGGCGCGCTGGCGGTGCTTCTCGCCGGTGCGCGAGGTGATCATGATGATCGGCACGTCCTTCATGCGGGCGTCCGAGCGCATGTTCTGCGCCAGCTCGTAGCCGTCCATGCGCGGCATCTCGATGTCGAGCAGCATCAGGTCGGGGATGCGCTCGGCCATCTTCTCGATGGCGTCCACGCCGTCCTTCGCGGTCATGACCTCGAAGTTGTGGCGCTCGAGCACGCGGCCGGTGACCTTGCGCATCGTGATCGAGTCGTCCACCACCATCACCACCGGCACGCGGTGGGCGGCCGGCGCCGGCGCGGCGTTGGCCACGGCGGCGGCGTGGTCGACCGAAGCCTGGCGGCGCACCAGCGGCGCGACGTCGAGGATCACCACCACGCGGCCGTCGCCCATGATGGTGGCGCCGAAGATGCCCGGGATCGAGTTGACCTGCGGGCCCACCGGCTTGACCACGATTTCCTTGCTGCCCAGCACCTGGTCGATGCAGATGGCGGCGCGCAGGTCGCCCGAGCGGGCGAGCAGCAGCGGCATCTGCAGGCTGTCCTGGGCCTTGGCCGGCGCGTGGCCGATCAGGTTGCCCAGGTCGTGGATGGCGTAGGGCTCGCCGGCGTACATGAAGCTCGGGTTCTCGCCGGCCAGCTGCTTGTCGAGCTCGGCGCGGTCGATGCGGCCCACGCCCTGCACCGAGGCGATCGGCACGGCGAAGCTGGTCTCGCCGATCTTGACGAACACCGCCTGGGTGACCGCCAGGGTGAACGGCAGGCGGATGGTGAAGATGCTGCCCTTGCCCTGTTCGGACTCGATGCTCAGCGTGCCGCCGAGCTGGCGGATCTCGCTGTAGACCACGTCCATGCCGACGCCGCGGCCGGCCAGGCGGCTGACCGAGGCGGCCGTGGAGAAGCCGGTCTCGAGGATGAAGCCGTACAGCGCGGCGTCGGAGACCTCGGCCTCGGGCTTGAGCAGGCCGCGCTCGATGGCCTTCTTGCGGATGGCCTCCTTGTCCAGGCCGCGGCCGTCGTCGCTGACCTTGAGCACGACTTCCGAACCTTCGCGCAGCACCTGGATGCGGACGGTGCCCTCTTCCGGCTTCTTGGCCTTCTTGCGGTCGGCCGGGGTCTCGAGGCCGTGCGCGACGGCGTTGCGCAGCATGTGCTCGAGCGGCGCGGTCATGCGGTCGAGCACGTTGCGGTCCATTTCGCCGCTGGCGCCATCGACCTTGAGGTTGACCTGCTTGCCGGTTTCGCTGCCCGACTGGCGCAGCACGCGGCGCAGGCGCGGCACCAGCGCGTCGAAGGGCACCATGCGCGTGCGCATGAGGCCTTCCTGCAGGTCGGAGCTGACGCGCGACTGCTGCAGCAGCAGGGTTTCGTACTGGCGCACGAGGTCGTCGAGCGAACCCTGCAGCGAGGTCAGGTCGGCCGCGGATTCGGCGAGCGAACGCGAGAGCTGCTGCTGGGTGGTGAAGCGGTCGAGCTCCAGCGGATCGAAGGTCTCCTCGCTGGTGTCGCCCTCGCGCTGGTAGCGCGCGATGATCTGCGCCTCGGTCTCGATGTCGAGCTTGCGCAGCTGCTCGCGCAGGCGGGTGGTGGTGGCGCCGAGTTCGCCGAGGTTGCTGCGGAAGGCACCGAGCTGCTGCTCGAGGCGGGCGCGGTAGATGGCGACCTCGCCGGCGTAGTTCACCAGGCGGTCGAGCAGGTCGGCGCGGATGCGCACCTGCTCCTGCGGGGCGCGCACGCCGCCGCCTTCCTCCTCCTCGCCCAGGCCCTCGATCGGGGCCGAGAGCGGGGCCAGCCCGCCGGCACCGGCGCCACTGGCGGCCTGCAGGGCACGCACGAGCGCGGCCTCCTCGGCTTCGGCGGCCTTGCGGTCGAGCGCGGTCTGGCGCGGGGCCTCGGCCGCGGCGGCGGGCTTCGCTTCGGGCGCGGCGTCGGCCGGGGCGGCCTCGGCGGCCTCGAGCGGCTTGCCCTTGGCCAGCGCGTCGATCTGCGCGATGAGATTGGCCGGCAGCGCGATCGCCTTGCGCTCGCCGACGCGGGTGACCATCACGTGCAGGCGGTCGAAGGCGCGTTCGAGCACCGTGACGCCGGTCGGGTCGAGCTCGCGGCGGCCTTCGGCGACCACTTCGAGCAGCGACTCCATCGCATGGCCCAGCTCGCCGATGGCGAAGATGCCGGCCATGCGCGCGCCACCCTTGAGGGTGTGCAGGTCGCGCTGCAGCCCGACCACGAGCTCGCGGTCCTGGGTGTTGTCGCGCAGGCTGGCCAGCAGGCCGTCGGAGTGGTCGAGCAGGTCGCCGGATTCCTCGAGGAAGATGTCGAGCAGGTCTTCGTCGAGTTCGGCGACGTCGAGCGCGGCCTCCGGGTCCTCGGCGTCGACGGCCAGCGGCACTTCGATGCGCGCCGGCGCAGCGGCGGGCTCTTCCACGACCGGCACGACTGCTTCCGGCGCTTCGGCCACGGGCGCTTCGATGGCAGATTCTTCGGCGGCCGGTTCCTCGTCAGCGAAGTCTTCGGTGACGAAGTCAGCGGCGGCGATTTCCTCCGCAGCCATTTCTTCGGCCGGGATTTCTTCCGCGACGAGGTCCCCGGCAAGGATTTCGTCCGGCGCGAACTCGTCGACCGGCAGGGGCTCGGCCACCGGGGCGGCCGGCGCTTCCTCGCTGACTTCGGCTTCGCCCTCGCTGGCGCCCGGGGCCGTGGCGGCCTCGAGTTCCTCGAGCGACATGCCGTAGAAATCGTCGCCGGCCTGGACCGCGGCAAGCGCGGCGGCTTCGGCCTCGGCCGCAGCCTCGGCGGCGCGGGCTTCTTCGGCCAGGCGCGCTTCTTCGGCGGCGCGGACCTCTTCGGCCTGGCGCGCTTCCTCGGCGGCGCGGGCTTCCTCGGCCAGGCGCGCTTCCTCGGCGGCGCGGGCCTCTTCGGCCAGGCGCGCTTCTTCGGCGGCGCGGGCGTCTTCGGCCAGCCGCGCTTCCTCGGCGGCGCGGGCCTCCTCGGCCAGGCGCGCTTCTTCGGCGGCGCGGGCTTCTTCGGCCAGGCGCGCTTCCTCGGCGGCGCGGGCTTCTTCGGCCAGGCGCGCTTCTTCGGCGGCGCGGGCCTCTTCGGCCAGGCGCGCTTCCTCGGCCAGGCGGGCGGCTTCCGCCGCGGCGGCGGCTTCGGCTTCCGCGGCTTCGCGCGCGGCCTGCTCGGCGGCGGCCATCAGCGCCGCCTCGGCGGCGGCGATGTCGTCGGCGCCCAGGGCCACTTCGGGCTCGGCTTCGCTGATGGTGAACGCGGGCGCCTCGTCCTGCGCGGCCGGGGCCGCCAGGAAGGCATCGAGCGACACGCGCTCGACCTCCGGCTCGTCGGCCGGCACTTCCGCGGCGGGCACTTCCACAGCGGGCACTTCCGCGGCGGGCGCTTCGGCAGCCGGCTCCCCGAACACCGGCAGGCCCGACAGGTCGGGGGCCTCGAGCGTGACCGCGCTGGGCAGTTCGGCCGTGGTTTCCTCCGGCGCCATCGGCACCGAGGGCAGGCTGGCCTCGGGCAGCGCGTCGCGCAGTGCGATGACGCGGGCCGTCAGTTCCGGGAACGAGGGAAGCTGCGGCGAAGGCTGCTCGAGCAGGTTGATGACTTCGCGGATGGCGGCGCTGACGTCGGCCACGACCGCCACGCCGGTGGCGGACGGAACCTCATGGGCCGCGAGCGCGCGCTTGAGGTAGCCCTCCAGCGGCGACGTGACCGCGGTGAGCGTGGTCACCTCGGTCATGGCGAAGGCGCCGTTCATGGTGTGCACGCTGCGCAGCAGCGGGTCGGTGACCGGCTGCGGGCCGCGCGACAGGCAGGTCGCCAGCCAGGCATCCACCGTTTCGAGGTGGCCGGCCACTTCGGGCTTGAGGATCTCGAACAGCACCGGGTCGATGGCGAAACCGGAGGCGGCCGGCGCGGCCACGGGCTCGGCCTCGACCTGGACCGGCGCGGCGCCGCTCCATTCCGGGAAGTCCGAGCTCGCTGCCTGCGGCGCCACGGGCGCGGCGGCCACCGGCGCCAGCATCGGCTCGGCGGCGGGCGGGCTGTAGAAGGTTTCTTCGCCCGCGGCGACGCGGTCGGCCACGGCCTCGATGCCGGCCAGGTCGGCGTGCACCGACTCGCCCTGCAGGGCAGCGCGCAGCAGCGGCAGCGTGTTGAAGGCGTTCTCGATCAGCGAGACCACGGCCGGGGTGGCCGGGCGCGTGCCGTCGAGCACGCGGTTGAGCATGGACTCGACCTTCCAGCTGAATTCGCCCAGGGTCTTGGCGCCGACCAGGCGGCCGCTGCCCTTGAGCGTGTGGAACACGCGGCGGATCGGCCGCAGCTGCTCCATGTTGTCGGGCTGCTTGCGCCAGGTGGGCAGGAGCTGTTCGAGGTTGCCGATTTCTTCCTGGAATTCCTCGAGGAACACCTCGCGGATTTCTTCGTCGATCTCGTCGCTGGCGCCGTCGAAACCGGGGATGACCGGCAGGCCGGCGGCCACGGGCGCAGCCGGGGCCGGCGCGGCTTCCATGGGCGCGGGCGGCTGCTCGCGCTCGGCGGTGGCCTCGAAGGCGAAGGCGTCGAACGCGGTTTCGGCGGCAGGCTCCGGCTCCGGTTCCGGCGCCTGGAACACCGGGGCCGGCTCGACCTCCGGCTCCACGACGGGCTCGGGCGCGGCCTCGACGACCGGCGCGGGCGGCGCCACGGCGACGGGTGCGGCGGCCACCGGCACGGCGGCGGCCGGCGGACTGAGGTCCTCGGCCGGCAGCGGCCAGTAGCCGAGCGACTCGAGGTTCTGGCGGGCGATGGCGAGGATCTGGTCGCGCTTGGGCCGGCGGTCGCGCACGGCCTCGAGGAAGTACTCCAGACCGGCCAGCGCATCGGCCAGGCGGTCCATCTGCTGGCCGTTGGGCACGCGGCGGCGGCGCAGCAGCTCGTTCTCGGTGAAGCGGCGGACGGCGACCAGGTACTCGGGCGCCTCCTGGATCTCGAGGATGCGCAGCGCACCGCCGACTTCCTCGAGCAGGCGCGGCACGTCCGCCAGCTGGGCGTGGTCCCAGTGGGTTTCCACGAAGGCGACGAAACACTGGCGGGCCTGGGCGAAGTTGGCGATCGCCTCCTTCACCAGCACTTCCAGCACCGCGCGCGCCTCGCTGCCGGGCAGCTGGCGCGCAGGCGCGGCGCCGTCGGCGGCCGGGGCTTCTTCGGCCTCGGCTTCGCCCAGGCGGGCGACCTGGTCGTCGAGCGAGGCTTCCACGTAAAGCAGGGCGCCGGCGATGTCGAGCAGGGCCGACTCGTTGGCCGGACGCTCGCCGCTGGCGATGGCATGGATGGCGGTGCGCTGGTCCTGGACCACGCGGCGCGGCACGCCCAGGCCCAGCATGCCGAGCGTGTCGGCGACGCGGTCGAGCGCCTCGGCCTGCTCGCCCAGGTCGGCGGCGGGCGCCTCGGGCGAGCGCAGGTGCAGGTCGAGCGCGTCCTTGACGCGCAGCAGGTCTTCCTTGATGGCGCCGGCGACGGTGGACAGCAGCGCCTTGTTGCGGCCGCTGAGGCTGCCGCGGGCGTGCGCCAGCTCCGACTCGCTGGGCATGTACTGGCCGAGGCCGAAGACCTCGCGGATCTCGCCGATGCGGCCACCCTCGGTGGGCGCGTGGGCGACGAAATACAGCAGCTGGCGGGTCAGCTCCAGCGGCGGGGCGTTGCGGAAGGCGGCGTCGCCACCCTCGCCCAGGCGCTTGATCTCCTGCTCGACCTTGGCCAGCGCCTGCTTGAGCGGCTTGCTGGCCTCGAAGGCACCCTTGGCCAGCGCATCGAGCGTACCGGCGGCGACCCAGAACAGGCGGCGCGCGTGCTCGGCGTCGGTGATCGGCACCAGCTGCTCGCACACGTCGGTGAGGTCGCGGATGGTGTTGGCGCTGTTGTCGTCCTTGAGCCAGCGCAGCAGCGCCGACTGGAACAGGCCGCGCAGGGTATCGGCCCGGCGCCTGAGTTCCTCGGCGGCCAGCGGCGCGGCCGGGCCCGCGGCGGACGCGGGCAGCGGGCGCGAGAGGTCGGGCGAGAACAGCACCGCCTCGGACAGGCCCTTCTCGCCGCGCGTCTCGCGCAGCTCGTTGAGCAGCGGCAGCAGCACGATCGGGATGTCACGGTGGCCGGACTGCAGGCGCTCGAGGTAGTCGGGCAGCTGCACGATGCCGCGCATGAGCGCGCCGTAGCCGGTGTCGCGGTCGGGCACGCGGCCCTCGACCAGGGCCTTGGCCAGCTGCTCCATTTCCTCGGCCACCATGGCCGCGCCGTAGAGCTCGACCATGCGCAGGGTGCCCTGCACCTGGTGCAGCAGGTTGGCGCAGGACTTGAGCTGGCCCGGGTCCTCGCCTTCCTCGACGAAGGCTTCCAGGGCCTGGCGCGCCTGGCGCAGCGTCTCGTCGAGCTCGGGCTTGACCCAGGTGAGCGTGGTGAAATCGATGTTTTCGTGCAGCCTCATGCCGAGGTCCTGTCAAGGCGGCGGCGTCCGGGGGGACGCGCGCGCCGGTATGTGGCCAGGGGCGCGCCGGGTCGGATCAACCCGGCAGCTTGAAGTCGGCGACCGAGCGACGCAGGTCGGCCGCCAGCTGCGCCAGGTTTCCGATCGACTCGGCGGTCTGGTTCGCGCCCTGCGAGGTCTGGGTGGTGATCTCCTGAATCACGCTCATGGTGGCCGTGATGTTGGTCGCCGCGGTGGACTGCTGGCGGGCCGCCTGGGAGATGTTCTGGATGAGGTCGGCGAGGTCGTTGGACACCTTTTCGATCTCGCCCAGCGCGAGGCCCGCGTCCTCGGCGAGGCGGGCACCGGCCACCACTTCCGCGGTCGTCTGCTCCATCGAGCTCACCGCTTCGTTGGTGTCGGACTGAATGGTCTGCACCAGGGCCTCGATTCGCTTGGTCGCGTTCGAGGCGCGCTCGGCGAGTCGCTGCACTTCGTCGGCCACGACCGCGAAGCCGCGGCCCGCTTCACCGGCGGAGGCCGCCTGGATGGCCGCGTTGAGCGCGAGGATGTTCGTCTGTTCCGAAATGTCGTTAATCAGTTCCACGATCGAGCCGATTTCCTGGGAGCTTTCACCCAGTCGCTTGATTCGCTTCGAGGTCTCCTGGATCTGGTCACGGATGTTGTCCATGCCCTGGATCGTCTGGCGCACCACTTCGGCGCCCTTGGCGGCGATCTGCACGGAGCGCTGGGCCACGTCGGCCGATTCGGCCGAGTTCTTCGACACCTCGTCGATGGAGCTCGCGATTTCGTTGATCTGCGCCGAGGCGCTGGTGATCTGCTGCGCCTGGTGTTCCGCGGCTTCGGCCAGGTGCATGGCGGTGGCCTGCGTCTCCTGGGCCGAGGCGGCCACCTGCACGGCGGTCTCGTTGATGGTGCCCACCAGTCGGCGCAGCTCGTCGACGGTGAAGTTGATCGAGTCCGCGATCGCGCCCGTGATGTCCTCGGTGACGGTGGCCTTGACGGTCAGGTCGCCTTCGGCGAGCGCGCCCATTTCGTCGAGCAGTCGCAGAATCGCTTCCTGGTTGCGCTGGTTGAGTTCCTGCGTGGTCGCCGCGCGGCGGTTGACGTCGCGGAAGATGGTGGCCAGCAGGCCCAGCAGGCCGATGATGATGCCGATGGCGCTGCCGATGGCGAAGTAGTTGTTCGGGAAGAGGCGCTGGTAGTTGATGTTGTCGAAGCTGGTGAACAGCGCCTGCGCGTTCTCGAGCAGGACGTTGGACTCCTCGGAGATCTGGGTGGCGGCGGCCTGCACCTCGGCCAGGTCGGCCGACGCGCCCAGCACGATGTCCAGGTCGGCCTGGGCGTCGGCGTACAGCGCCTCGGCGGCGGCCAGGTTGTTCACGCCGGCGGTGCTGGTGATGCGCTGGATGCCGGCGTCGGCGTTGCCTTCGCGGAAGCCCTGCAGCACCGAGGCGAACACGGTGGCGTCGCGCGAGAGCGCGTCGGCCGCCGAGACGGTGTTTTCGCCGCCGGCGACGATTTCCGTCACGCGGCGCGACATGCGGTCGGCCAGCACGATCTGGCGGTTGGCGATGGAGATCTGCGAGGCCGGGGCGTTGGCGTCGGACAGCGAGCGCACCACCTCGTCGAGCTGGAAGGCCAGGCGCGGCACGCGGCCGATGAACTGGCCGGCCGTGTCGGCGAGGTTGAGCACCTGTTCCTCGGCGGCGGTGATGGTGTCGGCCGCCTGGGCCATCGGGGTCCAGGTCTGGGTCACCTTCTCGAGCGCGCTCGACACGCCCGGGGCGGTCGGGTCGCCCTCGTAGCCCGGCACGCCCTCGGTGGCGCTGCCGTCGCGCAGGGCGGCGACGATCTGGTCGATTCGCGACTTGGTGGCCTTGAACTCGGCGAAGGCGTCGGCGTTGCCGTCGACCGCCTCCTGCGAGTACTTCGCCAGCTGCTGGGAGAGCACCTGCAGGTCGGCCGTGAGGCCTTGTGCGTTGCTTTCCTGGTTGCTGAGGTAGCTGCTGTAGACGAAGTTCACGCCGAACACGATCAGCGAGACGATGAGGATAAAGGCCCAGAAGCGGATGCCGTAGCTCGTGAACTTGTCGGTGATCGAGCGCGAATTAGTGCTCATGACTGAACCTCATCCCCTGAAAAAAGAACTGCAAAGTCGGTGGTGTGCTTGTACTGCCACTTTATGCGGTGGCCTGGCGGAATTCGGGGGTGCGCGTCAGCAAAGACATGTTGAACACGCCCCAGGTCTGGTCGGCCAGGCGGTAGGCCTGTCCGACGAAATGGCCGTAGCGGCCGGACACGTCGCCGGGCGAGTCGGCCCGGTGGGTGTCGTTGAAGGTGCGCTGGCCGAACAGCTCGTCGATGATCACCGCGACGTTGCCGCCAGCCTGGCGCACCACCAGCACGCGCTGCCCCTCGTGCACCACGGTGCGCTCGCCCTCGAGGAACATCTTGAGGTCGACCACCGGCAGCAGGCTGCCGCGCACGTTGGCCACGCCCAGCATCCACGGCTGCGAGCCGGGCACCGGGGTGACCGCCGGCAGCGCCAGGATCTCGACCACTTCGTCGAAGGACGACACCAGGCGGCGCTGGCCAAGGCGGAAACCGACGCCGCGCCAGTGGCCCGGCGCCTCGATCATTTCCGGGCGGCCCGCCTCGTGCGAGAGCGAGCGCTGCTCGTAGTCGAGCAGCACCTCGAAGGGCGTGGCGCGCTTGGAGCTGGCGGACGACTTGGACATGCCGCCCTCAGCCCGCCGGCACGTACTTGCGGATGGCCGAGAGCAGCTCATCGCGCGTGAAGGGCTTGGTCAGGTACTGCTCGGAGCCGACGATGCGGCCGCGCGCCTTGTCGAACAGGCCGTCCTTGGAGGAAAGCATGATGACCGGCGTCTGCTTGAACATCTGGTTGTTCTTGATCAGCGCGCAGGTCTGGTAGCCGTCCAGGCGCGGCATCATGATGTCGACGAAGACGATCTGGGGCTGGTGGTCGGCGATCTTGGCCAGGGCCTCGAAACCGTCCGTGGCGGTCACGACCTCGCAGCCCTCCTTCTTGAGCAGGGTCTCGGCGGTGCGCCGGATGGTCTTGGAATCGTCGATGACCATGACCCGCAAGCCGGCCAGGCTGTTGTCGTCCATCTCACTCCCCATAACGATGCTGTCCCTGGCAATACGGGCCTCCGGGAAGCCCGCAGAATGACAGCTTATATCCCAGCCGGCGCCAAATGTGTCAAGCGCAGCACGGTTTTGCCGTGACCTGGTCCACGCTTTGCGCCAGCCCCTGCTAGGCTAGGCGTCCCCCTGTTTTCAGAGTCGAAGGCGCCGATGTCCCTGGACGTGGCCGTGGTGATGGACCCGATCGGCAAGATCAAGATCGGCAAGGATTCCACCTTCGCGATGCTGCTCGAGGCCCGCCGCCGTGGGCACCGGCTGCACTACGTGCTGCCCGGCGGCCTGTGGCTCGACGGCCCGCGGGCGATGGCCCGGCTGGCGCCGCTGGAGGTCCGGGACGACCCCTCGGGCTGGTTCACGCTGGGCGAGCCTGCCCCGCGGCCGCTGGCCTCGGTGGACGTGGTGCTGATGCGCACCGACCCGCCGGTGGATGCCAATTACCTGCACGACACCCACATCCTCTCGGTGGCCCAGGCCGAGGGTGTGCTGGTGGTGAACGACCCGGCCGGCCTGCGCGACCTCAACGAGAAGCTCGGCGCCCTGCTCTTCCCGCAGTGCTGCCCGCCCACCCGCGTCGCGCGCGACCCGGCCCTGCTGCGCGATTTCGTGGCCGAGCACGACCAGGTGGTGCTCAAGCCCCTGGACGGCATGGGCGGCCGCTCCATCTTCCGGGCCTCGGCCGCGGACCCCAACCTGAACGTGATCCTGGAAACCCTGACCCAGGGCGGCCGGGACCTGGCCCTGGCCCAGCGCTACCTCCCGGAAATCAAGGACGGCGACAAGCGCATCCTGCTGGTGGACGGCGAGCCGGTGCCCTACTGCCTGGCCCGCATCCCCCAGGGCAGCGAGTTCCGCGGCAACCTGGCCGCCGGCGGCCGCGGCGAGGGCCGCCCGCTGACCGACCGCGACCGCTGGATCGCCGCCCAGGTGGGCCCGGAGCTGCGGCGCCGGGGCATGGTCTTCGTGGGCCTGGACGTCATCGGCGACTACCTGACCGAGGTCAACGTCACCAGCCCCACCTGCATCCGCGAGCTCGACGCCCAGTTCGGCCTGAACATCGCCGGCCAGCTGTTCGACGCCATCGAGGCCCGCCGGGCCGGCCATGGCTGAGGCCACCGCCCGGCCCGCCCCGAGCCCGGGCAGCGGCGACCGCTTCGGGGCCACCCTGGCCCTGTCGGCCATCCTGTTCGGGGTGCTGATCCTGGGCGTGGGTTTCGCCCTGGACACGGCGGCGCCGGTGGCGCCGACCCTGGACATCATCCTTACCGAGACCCGCAGCGACACCCCGCCCGAGGACGCCGACTTCATCGCCCAGGCCAACAACCAGGGCGGCGGCGAGAGCGAGCGCGCCGAGCGTCCGCGCGAGGAGCAGCTGGCGCCGGTGCCCAAGCCCGAGCCCGGCATCTCCCCGGAACCGCTGGTGGCCCAGGCCCCGCCGCCCGAGCCCGAGCCGGTGCCCCGCCTGCTGGCGACCACGGCGCCCTCGCCCGACCGGCTGCCGGTGCCCGAGGACCAGCGCGACACCGAGGCCGAGCCCCTGCCCTCGGGCCAGGAACTGATCGAGCAGAGCCTGGAGATGGCCCGCCTGGCCGCCGAGATCGAGCGCCGGCAGGAGCTGCTGGCCAAGCGCCCCAAGCGCAAGTTCGTCTCGGCCAGCACCCGCGAGTACGAATACGCCGCCTACCTGCGGGCCTGGGTGGCCAAGGTCGAGCGCGTAGGCAACCTCAACTACCCCGACGAGGCGCGCCGGCGCGGGCTGTCGGGCCGGCTGGTGATGACGGTGGCGGTGCGCCGCGACGGCACCATCGAGGACGTGCTCATCAACCGCTCCAGCGGCCTGGGCGTGCTCGACCAGGCCGCCCTGCGCATCGTGCGCCTGGCCGAACCCTACCCGCCCCTGCCCGAGACCAAGGAGCAGGTCGACGTGCTGCACATCACCCGCACCTGGCAGTTCCAGAACGGCTCCGTCCTCTCCGACTGACCCCGTCCCCTGTAGGAGGGCCTTCAGGCCCGACTGGCCTGTTTGTGCCGGGACCGGTCCCGGCACCGGGCCGCCGCACGAGCAGTCCCCAGTCCGGACACGGCGCAAGTACGTCCATGTAGCCTCGTCGTCGACATCCGTGTCTCCGACGGTCCGGCCTGGGGACTGCTCATGCGACGACCCGCGCGTGGAATCAGGGCAGGGATGGCAATCCTGGAATCGATCCTCCGGCCCAGATCCCTCGCGGTCCGTCGTACGCGCAGCGCTTTGCCGGGGTTTCGAAAACATGGACGTATTCACGGCGTCCCCGGCAAAGCGCTGCGCGTACGGCGGGCCTTCGCTGGGAGCGAGCCCGGCTACCGGAACCTCACCGCAAAAAGCTCCGGGCCTGAAGGCCCTCCTACAGAAAGCCAAGGCAAAAGATTCGCGCCTGAAGGCGCTCCTGCAAAAGCAGGGGGTCAGAGGGGGGCGGTGGCGCCGAGAAGGAGGTCGATGACGGCCATGCGGGTGGGCAGGCCGTTGGCGACCTGGCCGAGGATGACCGACTGCGGGCCGTCGGCGACGGCGCCGTCGATCTCCACGCCGCGGTTCATCGGGCCCGGGTGCATCACGAGGGCATCGGGCGCGGCGCGGGCCAGGCGCGCCGGCGTGAGGCCGAAGTCGCGGTAGTAGCCTTCCAGCGAGGGCACCAGGCCCTGCTCCATGCGCTCGCGCTGCAGGCGCAGCATGATCGCCGCGTCCACGCCTTCGACCGCCGCGTCCATGTCGTCGAAGACGCGGCAGCCGCGCAGCACCTCGGCACCGGGCAGCAGGTTGGCCGGGCCGCAGACGCGGATTTCGCCGCAGCCCAGCGCGCGCAGCGCCTGCAGGTCCGAGCGCGCGACCCGCGAGTGCAGCACGTCGCCGGCCACCAGCACCGTCAGGCCGCTGAAATCGGCGCCCTTGTGCTGGCGCAGCGTGAGCATGTCGAGCAGGCCCTGGGTGGGATGGTTCGAGCGGCCGTCGCCGGCGTTGATCACCTTCGTGCCCGGGTTGGCGCCGGCGGCCAGCTCGGCCACCGCGCCGTCGCTGGCGTG
Organism: Arenimonas sp. SCN 70-307; assembly: GCF_001724815.1. GTDB lineage: Bacteria > Pseudomonadota > Gammaproteobacteria > Xanthomonadales > Xanthomonadaceae > Arenimonas. The sequence goes on from NZ_MEDO01000014.1 coordinate 198,356, forward strand.
GCGGATGACGAACAGGTCCACGCCCATCGCCTCGATGGTCTTGAGCGTGTCGAGCGCCGTCTCGCCCTTCTTGGTCGACGAGGTCGAGACGTCGAAGTTGAGCACGTCCATGCCCAGCCGCGTGGCCGCCAGCTGGAAGCTGCTGCGGGTGCGCGTGGACGGCTCGAAGAACAGCGTGCAGCAGGTGCGGCCGGCGTGGCGGCCGCGCAGCGCGGTGCCGCCGTGCGCGTGCGGGCGAAGCAGTTCGGCCTGGTCGAGCAGCTGGCGCAGCAGCGCCGGCGGCAGGCCCTCGAGGCCGAGCAGGTGGCGGAGGCGGCCGTCGGGGCCCAGCTGCAGGTCGTGGCTCATGGCGTGGCGTCGGTGTCGGGTTCGGGGGCGTGGCGGGCGCCGGGCTCGGTGAGCCAGCGCTCGAGGATGACGACGGCCGCCAGCGCGTCGAGCTGGCTGGCCTGGTGGCGGCGGCGGGTGCCGGCGGCGCGGCCGGCCGCGAAGCGGCGCGCGGCTTCCTGCGAGCTGCGGCGTTCGTCCACCTGCTCCACCGGAAGCTGGTAACGCTGCGCCAGTTCGCGGGCGAAGGCGCGGGCGCGCCGGCGGGCCGGCTGGTCGCCGCCGTCGAGCGTGGCCGGGTCGCCCACCACCAGCGCGTCGGGCCGCCACTCGCCGACCCAGCGGTCGAGCCGCGGCCAGTCCGGGCTGCCTTCATGCACGTCGAGCACGCCCACTTCGCTGGCGCTGCCCGAGATGGTGTTGCCCACGGCCACGCCGATGCGGCGCGAGCCGACGTCGAAGCCCAGCAGGGTGGTCGGGCCGCTCATGCGTGGCCGGCGTAGTCGGCCAGGCGGTCGAGGTCGACGCCCAGGCGGCCAGCGGCGGCGCGCCAGCGGGCCTCGACCGGGATGTCGAACACCAGGCCGGCGTCGGCGGGCACGGTGAGCCAGCTGTTGGCGGCCATCTCGGCCTCGAGCTGGCCGGCGTCCCAGCCGGCGTAGCCCAGGGCCAGCAGCCAGTTGGCCGGGCCGTCGCCGCGGGCGATGGCCTCGAGGATGTCGCGCGAGGTGGTCACGGCCAGTCCGTTGCGCAGGCGCAGGCTCGAGTCCCAGGGGCGCGGGTCGTCGTGCAGCACGAAGCCGCGGTCGGGCTGCACCGGGCCGCCGTCGAGCACGAGGCGTTCGGCCAGCGCGGCGTCGCCGTTGGCCAGCCTGAGCTGGTCGAGCAGTTCGCCGAAGCGCACGTCGGCCGGGTGGTTGATGACCAGGCCCATCGCGCCGCCCTCGTCGTGCTGGCAGACCAGGGTGACCGAGCGGACGAAGTTGGGGTCGTCCATGGCCGGCATGGCGATCAGGAAATGCTCGGCGAAGGACCGGGGTACGGGCATGCGCGCATTCTAGCGCGCCGGCGCCGGCCCTCAGCGCAGGCGCAGGAACAGCGAAGGTCCGCGCAGCTCGAGGTCGAGCCGGGCATCGCCGGCGCCGTCGCTGCCGTCGCGCTCGCGGTCGAGGCGGATGTGGGTGCCGCCGTACTCGAGCGCCAGTCCCAGCCGCTTCAGCGGGAACCACTCCAGCCCCAGCGCGGTGTCGACGATGTGGCCCTGCAGCGGCCCGCCCTTTTTCGCCACGCCCGAGACCTCGGCGTAAAAGCGCAGCTTCTCGCTGGCGGCGTGGCGCCAGCCCAGGGCCAGCAGCGGCGCGAAGGCGGCGTCGCGGCTCTCGCTGCGGCCGTCGACCTCGATGCCTTCCACCGTCGCCTGGCCTTCGAAGGCCGTGGCCACGCGGTAGTGGGCGATGCCCAGGCCCAGGCCCCAGACCGTGGACTCCTCGCCGAACCACCAGCGCCAGGCGGCGCTGGAGAAGGCGTAGTCGAGCTCGCCGCGGACCTCGGCCTGCGCGGCATAGAGCCGGCCGTCGTACTCGATTTCGCGGGCCAGCCGGACCTCGTTGTCGCGGCTGAAGCCGTAATACTCCAGCGAAATGCCCTGGCGCTCGCCGGCGAGGAAATCGAGCCGGAAATGGCTCACCGGCTGCCGCCGCTCCAGGCCCAGGTCGCGCTCGAAATTGAGCTCGCCGCGCAGGTCGAACTCGTCGTTGCGGGCACCGGCGGTGACGGTGGTGTCGGAGCGGGGCTGGAAGCCGCCGATCCAGACGCTGACCGGATCGAGCGGACGCGGCGCGGCGCCTGCCGGGGCAGGCGCCGCGAGCGCGAGGGTGAGCAATGCCTCGGCGAGGGCCAAGGCTTACTTGGCTTCCGACAGCTCCACGCCGTCCAGGCCCTGGCTCAGCGTGCGGGCATCGCCGCCCTGGGCCAGCTTGATCTTCAGGCGGACTTCGTTGGCCGAGTCGGCGAAGCGCAGGGCGTCTTCGTAGCTGATCTCGCCGGCCTGGTAGAGCTCGAACAGGGCCTGGTCGAAGGTCTTCATGCCCAGGTTCGTGGACTCCTTCATGACGTCCTTGATCTTGTGGATCTCGCCGTCGCGGATGTAGTCCTGCACCAGCGGCGTGCCGAGCAGGATTTCCATCGCCACGCGCCGCGCCTTGCCGTCGGGCGTGGGCACCAGCTGCTGCGCCACCACGCCCTTGAGGTTCATGGACAGGTCCATGAGCAGCTGGCTGCGGCGGTCTTCCGGGAAGAAGTTGATGATGCGGTCCATCGCCTGGTTGGCGTTGTTCGCATGCAGGGTGCACAGCACCAGGTGGCCGGTTTCGGCGAAGGCGATGGCGTGGTCCATGCCCTCGCGGGTGCGCACCTCGCCGATCATGATCACGTCGGGGGCCTGGCGCAGGGTGTTCTTGAGCGCGGCCTCCCAGCTGTCGGTGTCGATGCCGACCTCGCGCTGGGTGATGATGCAGCCTTCGTGCTTGTGCACGAACTCGATCGGGTCCTCGATGGTGATGATGTGGCCCGAGGAGTTCTGGTTGCGGTAGCCGATCATGGCCGCCAGCGAGGTGGACTTGCCGGTGCCGGTGGCGCCGACGAAGAGGATGATGCCGCGCTTGGTCATCGCCAGGGTCTTGATGACCGGCGGCAGGCTCAGCTCCTCGACCGTGGGGATGCGCGTCTCGATGCGGCGCAGCACCATGCCGACCTGGTTGCGCTGGTAGAAGCACGACACGCGGAAGCGGCCGACGCCGGAGACGCCGATCGCGAAGTTGCATTCATGGGTCTTTTCGAACTCCTCGCGCTGCGAGGGGTTCATGACGTTGAGCACCAGGTCGCGCGACTGCTGCGGGGTGAGCGGGTTCTGGGTGATCGGCGAGAGCTTGCCGTTGACCTTCATTGACGGCGGCACGCCCGCCGTGATGAACAGGTCCGACGCCTTCTTGTGCGCCATCAGCTTCAGGAAGGAGGTGAAGTCGATACTGCTCATGCTTGCTCCTGTTTGGCCCCGGGAGGCTTCCCGGGGCCGGTCTCATGCGGCGTCCTGCCGGCCCCCTCCGGCGAACGTCAGTCGAACAGCTTCTTTTCCTTGGCGTACTCGCGGGCCTGCAGCTTGGTGACCAGGCCGCGCTTGACGATGTCCTGCAGGCACTGGTCGAGCGTCTGCATGCCGTACTGCTGGCCGGTCTGGATGGCCGAGTACATCTGCGCGACCTTGTCCTCGCGGATCAGGTTGCGGATGGCCGGGGTGGCCACCATGATCTCGTGCGCCGCCATGCGGCCGCCGCCGACCTTCTTGAGCAGCGACTGCGAAATGACCGCGCGCAGCGACTCCGAAAGCATGGAGCGGACCATCGGCTTCTCGCCCGCCGGGAACACGTCGATGATGCGGTCGATGGTCTTGGCCGCCGACGAGGTGTGCAGGGTGGCGAACACCAGGTGGCCGGTCTCGGCGGCGGTGAGCGCCAGGCGGATGGTTTCCAGGTCGCGCATTTCGCCGACCAGGATGTAGTCGGGATCTTCGCGCAGGGCCGAGCGCAGGGCCTCGTTGAAGCCGTGGGTGTCGCGGTGCACCTCGCGCTGGTTGACCAGGCACTTTTGCGAGGTGTGCACGAATTCGATCGGGTCCTCGACGGTGAGGATGTGGCCGAACTCGTTCTTGTTGATGTGGTCGACCATCGCCGCCAGCGTGGTCGACTTGCCCGAACCGGTGGGGCCGGTGACCAGGATCAGGCCCTGGGGCTGGTTGATCAGTTCGGAGAAGATCTTGGGCGCGGCCAGTTCCTCGAGCGAGAGGATCTGGCTGGGAATGGTGCGGAACACGGCGCCGGCGCCGCGGTTCTGGTTGAAGGCGTTGACGCGGAAGCGCGCCAGGCCGGGGATCTCGAAGGAGAAGTCGACCTCGAGGAACTCTTCGAAGTCGCGGCGCTGCTTGTCCGACATGATGTCGTACACGAGCGCGTGCACCTGCTTGTGGTCCAGTGCCGGGATGTTGATGCGCCGGACGTCGCCGTCCACGCGGATCATGGGCGGCAGGCCGGCCGACAGGTGCAGGTCGGAGGCCTTGTTCTTGACCGAAAATGCCAGCAGCTCGGCAATGTCCATTAGCTATGTCCCCTTGGCGCGTCAACGGATAGGCGACCGCACGTTCCCGGGGCAGTATAGCGCCATCCACGAGGGGCAAATCCACCCATGGAAACGCCAGGCCAGACCCTGCACGGTGTCCTGCAAACCATTGAAAACGCGGCCAAGCTGGCGGGCCGGCCAGCGGGCGTGAAGCTGCTGGCCGTGTCCAAGACCCGAAGCGCGGCCGAAGTGGCCGCCCTGGCCGGTGCCGGGCAGCGCGCCTTCGGCGAAAACTACGTGCAGGAAGGCGTGGCCAAGGCCCGCGAGCTGGCGCACCTGGGACTGGAGTGGCACCTGGTGGGCCACCTGCAGTCGAACAAGGCGCGCGAGGCCGCCACCTGGTTCGACTGGGTCGAATCGGTGGACCGTCCCAAGCTGGTGAAGGCGCTCGACGAGGCCCGCCCCGCCGGCCGGCCGCCGCTGGACGTGCTCATACAGGTGAACGTGGACGACGAAGCCAGCAAGTCCGGCTGCGCGCCCGCCGACGTGCCGGCGCTGGCCGCCGCCATCGCGGCCGCGCCGCGCCTGCGCCTGCGCGGACTGATGGCCATCCCGGCGCCCGCGCCCGACCCGGAACAGCGCCGCGCCAGCTTCCGCGCGCTGCGACGACTCTTCGACGCGCTGGCCTCGTCCCACCCCGGCGTGGACACGCTGTCGATGGGCATGAGCGACGACTTCCCACTGGCGATCGCCGAAGGCGCCACCCTGGTGCGCATCGGCACCGCCCTGTTCGGCCCGCGCGGCCAAGACCTTCCCAAGGAACCCGGATGACTATGGAAAAGCACGGCATCGCCTTCATCGGCGGCGGCAACATGGCCCGCAGCCTCATCGGCGGGCTGGTGGCCCGCGGACACGCCCCCGCCGCCCTGCGCGTGGCCGAGCCCGTGGCCGCGCTGCGCGAGGCGCTGGCGGCCGACTTCGGCGTGTCCAGCTTCGAGGCCGCGCCCCAGGCCGCCGAGGGTGCCGGCACCTGGCTGCTGGCGGTCAAACCGCAGGTGATGAAGGCCGTGTGCGAATCGCTGGCGCCGCTGGCGCAGGCCCAGCGGCCGCTGGTGGTGTCGATCGCGGCCGGCGTCACCGCCGGGCAGATCGAGGCCTGGCTGGGCGGCGGGCAGGCGGTGGTGCGCAGCATGCCCAACACGCCGGCCCTGCTCGGCGCGGGCGCCACCGGCCTGTTCGCCAATGCGCGCGTGGACGCGGACGGCCGCGCCGCGGCCGAGGCGCTGATGGGCGCGGCCGGCCTCACCGCCTGGATCGGCGACGAGGCCCTGATGGACGCCGTCACCGCGGTGTCGGGCAGCGGCCCGGCCTATGTCTTCCTGCTGGCCGAGGCCATGCAGGCGGCCGGCGAGGCCCAGGGCCTGGCGCCGGACACGGCCCGCACCCTGGTGCTGCAGACCATCCTGGGCGCGGCGCGCATGCTCAGCGAAACCGGCGAGCCCGCCGCCACCCTGCGCCAGCGCGTCACCTCGCCCGGTGGCACCACCCAGGCGGCGATCGAGAGCTTCGAGGGCAATCACTTCCGCCGCATCGTGCACGAGGCCATCACGGCCGCCACCGAGCGCGGCCGCCAGCTCAGCGCCGGCTGATGGACGCAGGCGGGCGGGCGGCGCGATGATGCAGGCCCGCCTTGAAGGAGGACTGGCCATGCGCCCGATGCATTTGCTCGCCGCCGCCGCGCTCGCACTGGCCGCGGCCCTGCCCGCCGCCGGCTCGGGGTTCATGCGCACGGGCGACCTGCGCGTGCACTTCAACGCCCTGCCCACCACCGAACTCACGCCCGAGGTGGCGCGCCAGTACGGCGTGACGCGTTCGGCCAACCGCGCGCTGGTGAACGTGTCGATCCGCCGCGGCGAACAGGGCGCGGACGAAGCCGTGGCCGCGCAGGTCACGGTGTCGGCCACCAACCTCGTCGGCCAGCGCCAGGACGTGCGCATGCGCGAGGTGCGCGACGGCGATGCGCTGTATTACCTGGGCGAGGCCCGCGTCACCGGCCAGGACACGCTGACCTTCACGCTGGAAGTGCGCATCGAGGGCGAGGCCCAGCCGATGACGGCCGTCTTCCGCCAGGAGTTCTTCCCCCAGTGAGCCTGCTGCTCGTTCGCCACGGACAGGCGAGCTACGGCGCCGCCGACTACGACCAGCTCTCCGGGCGCGGCGTCGAACAGGCGCGGCGGCTGGGCGACTGGCTGGCCCGCGGCGGCCACCGCTTCGAGACCGTGGTCGTCGGCGGCATGCGCCGGCACCGGCAGACCGCCGAGGGCGTGCTGCAGGCCTTCGACGAGCAGGGCCTGGGCCTGCCCGAGCTGCACGAGGACCCGGGTTTCGCCGAGTTCGACCACGAGGCGGTGTTCGGCGCCTACATCAACGCCAACGCCGACCACCCGATCGTGCTGGCCAGCCGCAGCGGCCTGCCGCAGGACGTGGCGGCGATGCTGCGCGCCGCCCTGCTGGCCTGGGCCCGCGACGAGCTGCCGGGCCTGCCCGAGAGCTGGCAGGCCTTCGGCGAGCGCGTGCACGCCGCCGGCCAGCGGCTGCAGGCCCTGGCCGGCGGCAGCGAGGCGCTGGTGCTCACCTCCGGCGGCGTGATCTCGCGGCTGGCGCAGATCGCGCTGGACGTGCCGGTCGAACGCGCGGTCGAACTCAACCTCTCGCTGCGCAACAGCGCGCTGAGCGAATTCCACCCGCACGCCGGCCGGCTGCGCCTGGGCAGCTGGAACGCCCTGCCGCACCTGCACGGGCAGCGGGAGCTGTGGACCTACTACTGAGGCACGCATGAGCCACGACGCCGGCCTGTTCCCGTTCTCCCCGCGCTCGCGCGAGCTGCAGGCGCGCGTCGCGGCCTTCGTGGCCGAGCGCATCATTCCGGCCGAGCGCGAGTTCGCCGCGCACGCCGCCGACCCGGCCACGCGCTGGTCGATCCCGCCGGTGCTCGAGTCGCTCAAGGCCGAGGCCAGGGCGCAGGGGCTGTGGAACCTGTTCCTGCCCGCGTCCGCCGGCGGGCTGTCGAACCTCGACTACGCGCCGGTGGCCGAGGCCATGGGCCGCTCGCTGGTGGCGCCGGAGGTGTTCAACTGCAACGCGCCCGACACCGGCAACATGGAAGTGCTGATGCACTTCGCGACGCCCGCACAGCAGCTGCCGTGGCTGCCGCGGCTGCTCGCCGGCGAGATCCGTTCGGGCTTCGCCATGACCGAGCCCGACGTGGCCAGCTCGGACGCCACCAACATCGCCCTGCCGATCGTGCGCGAGGGCGACGAGTACGTCATCAACGGCCGCAAGTGGTGGACCACCGGCGCGGCCGACCCGCGCTGCGCGATCCTGATCGTGATGGGCGTGACCGAGCCCGAGGCGCCGGTGCACCAGCGCCAGTCGATGGTGCTGGTGCCGATGGACACGCCGGGCGTGCGCGTCGTGCGGCCGCTGACGGTGTTCGGCTACGACGACGCGCCCTCGGGCCACGTCGAGCTGGCCTTCGAGAACGTGCGCGTGCCGGTGGCCAGCCGCCTGGGCGAGCCGGGCAGCGGCTTCGCCATCGCGCAGGCGCGGCTGGGGCCGGGGCGCATCCACCACTGCATGCGCCTGATCGGCCTGGCGCAGCGCGCGCTGGAGGCCATGGTCGAGCGGGCCCGCACGCGCGTGGCCTTCGGCAAGCCGCTGGGCGGGCACGGTATGGCGCAGGAAGCGATCGCGATCAGCCGCTGCGAGATCGAGCAGGCCCGCCTGCTGACCCTGCAGGCCGCGGCGGCGCTGGACGCGCACGGCAACAAGGGCGCCAAGGACCTGGTGGGCATGATCAAGATCGTCGCGCCGTCGATGGCCTGCCGCGTCATCGACCGCGCCATCCAGATCCACGGCGGCGCCGGCCTCTCGCAGGACCTGTTCCTGGCCCAGGCCTACGCCGGCGCCCGCAGCCTGCGCCTGGCCGACGGCCCCGACGAAGTCCACCTCACCGCCCTCGCCCGCTCCATGCTCAAAGGTAGTCGCAATGATCCTTCCTGAAGGCGAGTTGGCGGCGTACCTCGAAGCCCACGTGGCGGGCTTCCGGGGGCCGCTGACGGCGACGAAGTTCAAGGGCGGGCAGTCGAACCCGACTTACCTCGTCGAGGCCGCGAGCGGGAAGTACGTGCTGCGGCGCAAGCCGCCGGGCAAGCTGCTGCCTTCGGCGCATGCGGTGGACCGCGAGTTCCGCGTGCTGCAGGCGCTGCACGGCGGGCCGGTGCCGGTGGCGCGGCCGCTGCACCTGTGCACCGACGACGGGGTGATCGGCTCGATGTTCTACCTGATGGACTTCGTCGACGGCCGCGTGCACTGGGATCCGTCCCTGCCCGGCATGGCACCGGCGCAGCGCAGCGCGCACTACGAGGCCATCATCGCCACCCTCGCCGCCCTGCACTCGCTCGATCCCGCCCGCGTCGGCCTGGCCGACTACGGCAAGCCGGGCAACTACTTCCAGCGCCAGGTCCACCGCTGGACCGAGCAGTACCGCGCCAGCGAAACCCAGCCCATCCCGGCGATGGACGCGCTGATCGAACGGCTGCCCGCGCGCTGCCCCGAAGACGACGGCCGCGTCGCCCTGGTGCACGGCGACTTCCGCATCGACAACCTGATGTTCGCCGCCGACGCGCCGCGCGTGCTGGCCGTAGTGGATTGGGAACTGAGCACGCTCGGCCACCCGCTGGCCGACCTGGGCTACTTCTGCATGGCCCTGCGCCTGCCGCGCAACCCGGCCCTGCCCGGCCTGGCGGGCCTGGACCGCGAGGCGCTGGGCATTCCCGACGAAGCCGCGCTGCTGGCGCGTTATTGCGAACTCAGCGGCCAGCCCGCCCCGGCCGACTGGCCCTTCGTGCTGGCCTTCAGCTTCTTCCGCCTCGCCGCCATCGCCCAGGGCGTGGCCAAGCGCGCCCAGCAGGGCAATGCCTCGAGCGAACAGGCGGCGCAGGCCGGGCAGATGACGGCGATGCTGGCCGAACTGGGCGTCCGTGCACTGGGTGGCTGAAGGGGTTGGTCGAAAGCCGGCTTTCGAATTTCATACGCGCACAATGGAAGCCAGACCGCACATGAGAATCTTTTTGCCGTTTGTCGCACTCCTGTCCGCCTGTGGCGGCAGCGTCACTGAAACAGCTGAGCACAAAGTCGACGGCGTAGCAGAGACGTTCTGCGTTCCAAACGACCTGACCGTTCAAGCGCCTTGGTGGGTCCCCGAAGACCAGCCGGACACCCCGAGCGGCTTTGCCTTTTCGGGTTGTTGGAGCGACCGCGATCGCGCTGTCGATTGCCCCTTCCCCCGTAACGTCAGAGGGGGCACGGTCCATGGGCTGAACCACAATCTCCCCCGCAAGTACGCGGCCATACCCGCGGATGCGTTGTTGCGCACAGTCCTCGAAGAGCCAGACACGAATTTTTCGGTCGCTGATTCCGGGCGCTATGTGTCCGCACGAAACAGTCGCCTATGGCGGGACTGGTACATCTGGAAGATGTCCGTGCCGGCTGCGGGTGCCAGCCGCCCCGCTTTTCAGGACGACGACGAGCTGATGGCCACATGCCATGAATCCGGCTCGGTGCAGAAGCCTCTCGCGGACTCGCCGGAGAACATTTTCTGTCAACGCAGCTTCGTGAATGGGAATCTCTCGATTTCCTATTCTTTCGAGTCGCCACAGATCGTACCCACGGACTTCACCGAGCTTGATGAAGCCATAGTTTCAGTGGTCAACGGTTGGCGGTGTGAGATCTGACTGAGTCAGATGCTCTATCGGTCTTGATCGGCCCTTATCCGCGTTTTTCCGCGTCAATCCGCGTTCAAATCGAGAGCCCCGCAATCCGCCGCCTCACCGCCCGGCAGCGCGGCCAGCGTTTTTTCGAGCGCGTCCCGCCACGGCGAAGACGCGGGAGTGGCGAACTGCACGGGCTCGAGCAGTGCGCGCGCGCTGTCGCCGCAGCCGAGCTCGCCCAGCACCGTGGCGGCGTTGTTGGCCAGCACAGGGTCGCCGGGCGCGGCGGCCAGGCCGCCCTGGAACCAGCGCAGCGCCGCGCGCTTGTCGCCGGCACCGTAGTCGAGGTTGCCCAGCGCCAGCCAGGCGCGCGGATCGTCCGGCCAGCGCGTGCGCGCGGCCTCCCAGGCCCGGCGCGAGGCCTCCACGCCGCCCACGGCCTCGAAGGCCGCCACCGATTCGGCATACCGCAGCGGATCGGCACGCGCCGGCAGTTCGCCCGGCCGCATCGCCACGAAACCCCAGCGCCCGGCCCAGTCCCAGGTGCGCAGGAAGCTGCGCGCACGCACCGGCTTGCGTTCGTCCACGCCGGTGTTGAGCACCAGGCGATTGCGCGCCGGCTCGCTGCCCACCACCACCGCGTAGTGCCAGCGCGGCACGCTCGGCGTCCACAGGTTCTGCAGCACCAGCACCGGGCGGCCGGCCTCGAGTTCGTCCAGCAGCGCCTGCGGCTCGCCATCGACCACGTAGGGAATGCGGCCTGCGCGCCGGCTGGCCGCCAGCAGCTCCACTTGCAGGCTGCCCTTGCGACCCGGCAGGAACACCTGCGGGCGCAACGCCTCGGGCGAGGTTTCCACGCCGCTGGCGCCCAGCACGCCGGCCAGCGCAGCCGGGCCGCACTGGTATTCGGTTTGCGGATGGAAGGGCACGCCCCCGAGCACGAGGGCTTCGCCGGCCGGCAGCTGCATGCGCGGATTCACCGCGCAGCCGGCCAGCGCCAGCGCCGAAAAAAGAAACGCGCACCGCAGGAGGCGGCGCGCGTTCCGGGACGCCAGGCGCATCAGGCGCGCTTGAAGATGTCGATGGTGCCGGTGAGCTCGAGCACGATCAGCACCACCAGCACGATGCCCAGCACGGCGAGCACGCCGCCGGCCGGCAGCTCCTCGAGCTGGCCGTGCAGCTGGGCCAGTTCGGCGTCGCTGAGCGAGGCGATGCGGCCGTCGACGTCGGACGGGTCCACGCCCATCTCGACCATCATGCGCGCCACGTCCTCGCGGGCCAGGGCTTCGCGCACCTGCGCTTCCTGGGCGGCGCGGGACTCGACGGCGACGGCCTGCTGGGTGGAGATCAGGGTTGCATTGGCCAGGCTGGTGGTGCCGGCGAACACGAGGGCAACGGACAGCACGAACGCCACGATCTTGCTTGCCATGGTTTACTCCGTTCAGTCGCGGGGGGCTTTCCTTATGCCACAGCCCGCCCGCAGCGCCAACCCGCCGCGTTCAGCTTGCCGCCCGGGCCCAGGCGCGGATGTGCGCCGCCATCTCGCGCACGCCCTCGGTCAGCGCCGCGGGGCCGGGCTGGAGGATGATGGGCGACTTGATCTCGTGCAGCGCGCCGCCGCGCACCGCCGGCACGTGCTGCCAGCCCGGGCGCGCGGCGACCTTGTCCGGGCGGAACTTCTTGCCGCACCACGAGCCGAACACGATGTCCGGCGCGCGCGCGATGATTTCGTCGTCGTTGGCCAGGATGCGGTACTTGGCCAGCGACTGCGCCGCCAGCTCGGGGAAGATGTCGTCGCCGCCGGCGATGCGCACCAGTTCGGCCACCCACTGGATGCCGCTGATGCGCGGCTCGTCCCATTCCTCGAAATACACCTTCGGACGGCGCGGCAGCGTGGCCGCTTCGGCGACCACTGCGTCCAGCCCGCGGCGCAGGCCGTCGGCGTACTCGTTCGCCGCCGCGGCCGCGCCCACCAGCGCGCCGAGCCGCCGCACGTAGTCGAGGATGCCGTCCACGCTGCGGTGGTTGCTGATCCACACCTCCACGCCGCGCCGCACCAGCTCGGCGGCGATGTCGGCCTGGATGTCGGAAAAACCGACCACGAAATCCGGCTGCAGCTTCAGGATCTCGTCGATCTTCGCCGAGGTGAAGGCGCTGACCTTGGGCTTTTCCTTGCGCGCCCTGGGTGGCCGCACCGTGAAGCCGCTGATGCCGACGATGCGATCCTGCTCGCCCAGGGCGTACAGGACTTCCGTGGGCTCCTCGGTGAGGCAGACGATGCGCCGCGGGCCGTGGCTCACGGATACAGCATCCGCTTGGTCCAGGCGCCGTCGACGCGTTCGTAGTGGTGGCGCTCGTGCAGGCGGTACTTCGCGCCGTACCAGATCTCGATGCGCTCGGGCACCACGCGGAAGCCCGACCAATGGGGCGGCCGCGGCACCTCGCTGCCTTCGAATTTCTTTTCGAACGCCGTGAAGCGCGCCTCGAACTGCTCGCGCGAGGCCATCGCCTGCGACTGCAGCGAAGCCCAGGCGCCGATCTGGCTCGGCCGCGGGCGCGAAGCGAAATAGGCATCGGCCTCGGCCAGCGACACCGGCTCGACCGTGCCCTCGATCTTCACCTGCACCTGCTCGCGCAGCGTCTTCCACAGGAACAGCAGCGCCGCGTGCGGGTTGCCGGTGAGCTGGCGGCCCTTGCGGCTGTCGTAGTTGGTGTAGAAGACGAAGCCGCGTTCGTCGTGCGACTTGAGCAGCACCGTGCGCGCCGAGGGCCGGCCCTGGTCGTCGGCGGTGGCCACGGTCATGGCCGTGGGCTCGGGGTCGCCGGCCTGCGTGGCCTCGGCCAGCAGGGCCGAGAAGGTGGCCAGGGCTTCGGCCAGCAGCGGGTCGGTGGGCGTTGCAGACGAATCGTTCATCACGTGCTCCCAAGGCTTGGCTTATTGTCGCGCCGATGGACCCTTCCCTGCACCCTTCCGGCGGCCACCACACGCCCGACTTCATCGCCGCGCGCCTGGCCGAGGCCCTCGGCCTGGTCGCCGAGGTGCCCGTGTATGGCCTGACCGGCCTGCAGGGCACCGGCAAGTCCACCCTGGCCGCCGACATGGCGGCGATGGCGCGCCGGCGCGGCCTGCCGGTGGTGGTGCTTTCCATCGATGACTTCTACCTCGGCCGGCGTGAGCGCCAGGCCCTGGGCCGCAGCGTGCACCCGCTGCTGGCCACCCGCGGGCCGCCGGGCAGCCACGACCTGGCGCTGGCGATCGAAACCCTCGACGGCCTGCGCGCGGGCCGCCAGGTGCCGCTGCCGCGCTTCGACAAGATCAGCGACCGCCGCCTGCCGCCCTCGCGCTGGCCGCGCTCGCCGGCCGGCGCCCGGGCCGTCGTCTTCGAAGGCTGGTTCCACAAGGTGCCGGCCGAGGACGCGGCCGCGCTGGCCACGCCGCTCAATCCGCTCGAACGCGACGAAGACCCCGACGGCACCTGGCGCCGCTTCTGCAATGACGCGCTCGCCGGCTATGCGCCGCTCTGGCAGCGGCTCGACCACCTCACCTGGCTGCGCGGCCCCGGCTTCGAGGTCGTGCCCACCTGGCGCTGGCAGCAGGAACTGACGCTGCAGGCCGCCAACCCGGGCCGCCAGGCGATGTCGCGGGCCCAGGTGGAGCGCTTCATCCTGTTCTTCGAGCGCACCAGCCGGCGGGCGATGCAGGCCTTGCCCGGCATCGCCGACCAGGTGATCGCGCTGGGCGCGGATCGACGGGTGCTCAGCGCTCCGTCGGGCTGAGCAAGAGCGGGCCGTAACCGGCGCGGTAGTCGGGAAACGCCGGCGCCCAGCCGCTGGCGCGCAGGCGGGCATTCGACACGCGGCGGCCGCTTTCCGGGCCCGGAGGCGGCGAGGGCACGGCCGGCAGGCCCTCGCGTTCGCGAACCCAGGCCAGCACTTCGCATTCGAGCGCCGGCAGGTCGTCGTTGCCCAGGTAAAGCGGCGCCGGCGACGGCAGCACCAGCAGGTGCGCCAGCGCGGCGGCGGCGTCCTCGACGTGGATGCGGTTGCCCCAGCGGCGCGCGCCCGGCTCGCCGGCGCGGGCGCGGCGCAGCAGCCACTCGCGGCCCGGGCCGTACAGGCCCGACAGGCGCAGTGAAACGCCGCCGGGATGCGCGGCCAGCAAGGCCTCGGCCTCGCGCAGCACCTCGCCGTTGAAGGCCGGCGGCCGCGCCGGCGTGGTTTCGTCCACCCACTCGCCGGCGTCCTCGCCGTAGACGGCGGTGGACGAGGTCATCAGCACGCGCAGCGCCTGGCTGGCTTCGAGCAGGCGCTGCAGGCCTTCGACATAAAGCGCGCGGTAGGCGGCCGGCTCGCGGGCGTCGGGCGCCGCGCAGAACACCAGCGCCGCGCACTCGCGCGGCAGTGCCTGCAGGCCGCGGCCGCTGGCCAGGTCGGCCTGCAGCGTGCGGATGCCGGGGCCGGCCTCGACGGCGCTGCGGCGCAGGCTGATGACCTCGGTGCCGGCAGCGGCCAGGCGGCGCGCCAGCCGGCCGCCAACGTCGCCCGCCCCCGCCACCACCACCGGCCCGCCTTGGTTTGTCCCGGCCATGCCCGTCCCTTTGCGCGATCCACACGCGGTCGCGATGCGCCCGGATGCTAGCATCGGGCCCCATGAATCCCGCGCCAAACCTCGTGCTCGTCGGCCCCATGGGCGCGGGCAAGACCTCGATCGGCAGGCAGCTGGCCAGGCGCCTGGACCTGGCCTTCGTCGACTGCGACCACCTGCTCGAGGAGCGCACCGGCGTGGCCGTGCCCGTCATCTTCGAATGCGAGGGCGAGGCGGGCTTCCGCCAGCGCGAGGCGGCCCTGGTGGCCGAACTGATGCAGGGCCGCGGCCAGCTGGTGGCCACCGGCGGCGGCGCCGTGCTCGACGAGGCCAACCGGCGCGCGCTGTCGGCGCGCGGCTTCGTGGTGTGGCTGCAGGCCAGCGTGCCGCAGCAGCTCGAGCGCCTGGCCCGCGACCGCAGCCGCCCGCTGCTGGCCGGCAGCGACAAGCAGGCCCGGCTCGAGGCCCTGGCCGCCCAGCGCGGGCCGATCTATGCCGCGCTGGCCGACCTGGCCTTCGATGCCGACGGCCTGAGCGTGGCCGCGGCCACGGATCGCCTGCACGCGCAGGTACAGGCGCACTGGCAGCGCGTGGAGGCGGCATGAGCGACATCCGCGAACTTGAAGTCGCGCTCGGCGCGCGTCGCTACCCCATCCGCATCGGCCGCGGCCTGCTCGGCGAGGGCGCCGCGCTGGCCGCGCTGGTGCCGGGCCGGCATGCGCTGGTGGTCACCGACGCCAACGTGGCGCCGCACTATCTGCCCCACGTTCAGTCGGCGCTGGCGGGCAAGCAGCTGGGCACCGTGGTGCTGCCGCCGGGCGAGCAGGAAAAAACGCTGGCGCGCTTTGGCGAAGTGATGGCCGCGCTGGCCGCGCTCGGCGCCAGCCGCGACGCGACCATCATCGCCCTCGGTGGTGGCGTGGTCGGCGACCTGGCCGGCTTCGCGGCCGCCTGCTGGATGCGCGGCGTGCGCTTCGTGCAGCTGCCGACCACGCTGCTGGCGATGGTGGACAGCTCGGTGGGCGGCAAGACGGCGGTCGACCTGCCGCAGGGCAAGAACCTGGTCGGCGCCTTCCACCAGCCGGCGGCCGTCGTCGCCGACACCGCGACGCTCGATACGCTGCCGGCGCGCGAGCTGCGCGCGGGCCTGGCCGAGGTGGTGAAGTACGGCGCGCTCGGCGACGCCGCCTTCTTCGCCTGGCTCGAGGAGCACGCCGACGCGCTGCTCGCGCGCGAGCCGGCGGTGCTGGCCGAGGCCATCGCCCGCTGCTGCGCGCACAAGGCCGGCATCGTGGCGCGCGACGAAACCGAGCGCGGCGAGCGCATGCTGCTCAACCTGGGCCACACCTTCGGCCACGCCATCGAAACCGAACAGGGCTACGGCGGGCTGCTGCACGGCGAAGCGGTGGCCGTGGGCATGGTGCTCGCCGCCCGGCTGTCGGCCCAGCTGGGCCGCGCCCCGGCCGCCGACGCCGGGCGCCTGGCTACCCTGCTCACCCGCCTCGGCCTGCCCACCGCCATCCCGCCCGGCCTCGACCCCGACGCGCTGCTCGCCCGCATGCGCCTGGACAAAAAAGCCGTCTCCGGCACTCTGCGCCTGATCGTCTGGCGCGGCCTCGGCCAGGCCGAAATCGCCAACGACATCCCCGACACCGCCCTGCTTCCCGTACTCCGCCCCTGACCCAGCCCCACAAGGCGAGAAGATTCGCGCCTGAAGGCGCTCCTACAGGGGGCGTTGGGTGGGACGGGGTCGTGGGGTACGGGATACAATGGGGGACTTATGCGCCTGTTGCTGCAGCAAAAACCCGGTCCCGGCGAACAGCCCAAGTACGTCCAGCTCATCCTCCAGCAGGATTTGCTGGGCGGCTGGAGCCTGCTGCGCGAAACCGGCCAGATCGGCGGCAAGGTGCAACTCAAGCGCGAACAGTTCCTCGAGCGTGATGCCGCCCTGTCGGCGTTCGAGAAGGCCCGCGATGCCCAGGTCCGCAAGGGTTTCCAGGTCATGTTCGCCCAGGGCGCCGACGCGCCGCGTTGAACGAAGGATTGCCGTGAGCCTCAAGAACGACCGTTTCCTGCGCGCCCTGCGCCGCGAACCCGTGGACTGCACGCCCGTCTGGCTGATGCGCCAGGCCGGCCGCTACCTGCCCGAGTACCGCGCCACCCGCAAGCAGGCCGGTAGCTTCATGGGCCTGGCCACGAATCCCGAGCTGGCCTGCGAGGTGACGCTGCAGCCGCTGCGCCGCTACGCACTCGACGCCGCCATCCTGTTCTCCGACATCCTCACCGTGCCCGACGCCATGGGCCTGGGCCTGTACTTCGCCGAGGGCGAGGGCCCGAAGTTCGAGCGCCCGGTGCGCAGCGAGGCCGACATCGCGAAGCTGGCCGTGCCCGACATGGGCACCGAACTGCGCTACGTGATGGACGCGGTCTCGCTCATCCGCCGCGAGCTCGACGGCAGCGTGCCGCTGATCGGCTTCTCCGGCAGCCCCTGGACCCTGGCCTGCTACATGGTCGAGGGCGGCGGCAGCAAGGATTTCGCCCGCATCAAGTCGCTGGCCCTGGGCAACCCGGCCGCCATGCACCGGCTGCTGGAAGTGACCACCGACGCCGTCATCGCCTACCTTGCCGCGCAGCACGCTGCCGGCGCGCAGGCGCTGCAGGTGTTCGACACCTGGGGCGGCGTGCTCGCGCCGCACCTGTACCGCGAGTTCTCGCTGCGCTACCTGCAGCGCATCGCCGCCGAGCTGCCGCGCGGCGACGGCGCCGGGCGCGCGCCGCTGATCCTGTTCGGCAAGGGCAATGCGCCCTACCTCGAGGAACTGGCCGCCAGCGGCGCCGAAGGCGTGGGCGTGGACTGGACCGTGGGCCTGGGCGAGGCCCGCCGCCGCACCGGCGGCAGCGTGGCGCTGCAGGGCAACCTCGACCCGGCGACGCTTTACGCCTCGCCGGAGGTGATCCGCGCCGAAGCCGGCCGGGCGCTGGACGACTACGCGGCCGCCAACGGCGGCTCGCGCGAGGGCCACGTCTTCAACCTCGGCCACGGCATGAGCCCGGACATGGACCCCGAGCACGTGCGCGTGCTGGTTGACGCCGTGCACCAGCACAGCCGCAGGGGCTGATCAGCCCGGGGGGCGCGCGTCGCCGTCTTCGCGCGGCGCGGCCGCCCACAGTGAACGCAACGCCTCGGCCAGCATCGTGCCGGTCACCGGCTTCCTCAGGAAACCCTTCATGCCGGCGGCGCGGGCCTCGCGCTCGGCCGCCGCGTCGGCACGCGCGGTGATCGCCAGCAGCGGCATGTGCTGGCCCTGGCGGCGCAGCAGGCGCGCCAGTTCGAGACCGTCGAGGCCCGGCAGGTCGAGATCGAGCAGCGCAGCATCAAAGGGTCCGCTGGCCAGGGCCGAGAGCGCCGCCAGGCCGTGCGCCGCGTGCTCCACGGCGTGGCCCTGTCGCTCGAGCAGGCCCTGCACCACCTGCGCCACCACCGCATCGTCCTCGACCAGCAGCAGGCGGCGACCAACATGGCCTGCGGCCCGCGGTGCCCGCGCCGCCGGCGCCACCGCCGGCAGCACCACGGCGGGCAAGGGCAGTTCGACGCGAAAGGTGGCGCCCTGCCCCGGTTCGCTGCTCACGGAGATCGAGCCGCCCATCGCCGCGGCGAGCTCCTGGCTGATCGCCAGACCGAGACCGCTGCCGCCGTAGCGGCCCGAGGCGCGGCCGGGCGTGCCCTGCTCGAAGCGCTGGAACAGGCGCGCCTGCTGGCCTGTGGCCAGGCCCGGGCCGGTGTCGCGCACCAGGATGGCCACGCCCTGGGGCGCACGCACGCCCACGTGCAGGGCCACGCCGCCCTTCTCGCAGAACTTGATGGCGTTGCTGGCTAGGTTGAGCAGGATCTGCCGCACCCGCGTGGCGTCGCCGCGCAGGCAGCCGGGCACGTCGCCGTCGCAGCGCAGGGTGAAGGCCAGGCCCTTGGCTTCGGCCAGCGGCCGCAGCAGGCCTGAAAGTTCGTCGAGCAGCGGGCGCAGCGCGAAGGGCGCGTCCTCGAGCTCGAGCTTGCCCGCTTCGATGCGGGCCAGGTCGAGCGTGTCGTTCACCAGCCGAAGCAGGTGGCGGCCGGCGCCCTGGATGGCGTCGACACGCGCGCGCTGCTCGGGGTCGAGCGCGCTGCCCTGCAGCAGCTCGGCCATGCCGAGCACGCCGGTCATGGGCGTGCGGATTTCGTGGCCGAGCGTGGCCAGGAAACGGGTCTTGGCTTCGGAGTTCTGCTCGGCCAGCTGCTGGCGCGCCTGCGCCAGCCGCCAGGCTTCGCGCCGCCGCAGGCGGGAGCGGTGCCCCTGAGCAGCCAGCGTGAGCAGCACCAGGCCAGCCAGCCCGCCGCCGGCCAGGGCCGTGCGCGTGCGCCACCAGGGCGGATCGACCAGCACGGTGATGCGGTGCGTCGGCGACCACGCGCCATCGGGCAGCGCGCCCTCGACGTGCAGTTCGAAGCGGCCCGGCCCGAGGCGCGGAAAGACGCGCTCGCCGTGCGCACCGACTTCCACCCAGCCGGCGTCGTAACCCTCGAGCCGGAAGCGGTAGCGATGCGCCGCCGGCTCGACGAAGGACAGCAGCCGCGCCGAAGCGCGCAGGTCCTGGTCGGCGGGCCCGAGCCGCAGCAGGGTGGTGTCGGGCGGCAGCGCCAGCTCGCGCCCCTCGCGCCGCAGGCGCAGCGACTCGATCGCCACCGGCGGCGGCGCCAGCGCACGACGATCCAGCCGCCGCGTGTCGAAGCGCTGCAGGCCGCGCGCGGTGAGCGCAAGGCCGTGGCCGCCGGGCGACACCCACAGCCCGTGCTCGCCCAATTCCTGCACGGCCAGGCCGTCGCCGATGCCGAAGCGGCGCAGCGCACCCGCGGACGGATCGAGCCGCCACAGCCCCCGCGGCGTGGCCAGCCACAGCGCGCCGCCCGGGTCGCGCGCCAGCTGCAGCGCCTCCACCGCCGGCACGCCGTCGCCGGCATCGAATTCGTGCCGCGGCTGCAGCACGCCGTCGCGCCAGAGCAGCCCCACCAGCCGCGCCGGCGCCGCGAGCCAGACCTGGCCATCGGGGTCGGCATGCAGCTCGCGCCAATCTCCGGCGGGCGCGCCCGGCACCGGCACGAAGGCGCCGGCGTGGTCGGACCAGCGCTGCAGCCCATCGGCCGTGGTTCGCCAGGGCTGGCCCTCGGGGCCGAGCCACAGCGGCAGGCCGGCGGCCACCTCGCGTGGCGGCGCGGTCTCGTCGGGCCAGTGCAGCGACGCCGCTTCGCCCACGGCCCACAGGCTGCCGTCGCCCGCCGGCAGCCATTGCCGCACCGGCCAGGCGGCGTCGGGCAGGGCTTCGCGCCGGAAGCCGCGCGCCACCGGCCGAAGGCGCCAGAGGCGCGCACCCTGGGCCACCCGCAGGCTGCCGTCGGCCAGCGCCGCGAACGCGGTGACCGGCGCGTCGGGCAAGGCCGGCTGCACCGGCACGGCTTCGCGCCCGCCCGGGCCGGCGGCAACGCGCCAGAGCAGGCCGTCTTCCAGCCACCACGCCGCGTCCGCTTCCGCGCCCGCGGCGGCGTCCCCGGCCATGGCCAGCAGCCCCGGGCCGCCGGCGCCGGGCACGAAACCGAAGCTCGCCCACGAAGGCGGCAGCGACAGCAGGCCCTGGTCGCGGGTGCCGAACCACAGGCCACCTTCGCGGTCCTCGAACAGCGAAAGCACCGCGCCCGGCCAGGCCGGCGCCGGCCCCGCGGCCAGCGGCGGCTCGGCGCGAAGCCCCGCCGGCCCGCCCGACCAGCGCCGCCCCTCGCGGTCCACCAGCGAGGGCGCACCCGGCGGCGCGGACAACGCGCCATCCACCGGCTCGAAGCGCTGCCGCGCGGCGTCCAGCCGCCACGCGCCGTGCCCGGCCACCTTCACCCGCACGCCGTCTTGCGCATCCACCTGCACGGCCTCGAGCCGGTTGCCCGGCAGGCTGCCGGGCCGCCCCGGCTCGTGCCGCCAGACGCGAAAACCCAGGCCGTCGTAGCGCGCCAGGCCGTCGGCCGTGGCCAGCCACAGGTAGCCGGCGCGGTCCTGGGCGATGGCCTCGACGCGGCTCGAGGGCAGGCCCTCGGCCACGCCATGCACGCGGAACGGCGCCGGCGCCGGCGGCTGCGCGCGCGGCGCCGCGGGCCAGGCGAGCAGGCACACCAGCGCGACCACCGCCACGCATTGTTCCGGCAGCGATGGCAGGCGCATGCACCCTCCCGTAACGGATGCGGCCTAGACTAGCCACCGTACCGATGCACGAGGGTCGGAAAACCGATGAATCGGCTGAGGAAAGGGCTGTGTTGTCTGCTCCTGCTGTGCGCCGGCAGCGCGGCTGCCGCCGACGCGCCCGCATGGCGGCTCGATCCGGCGCACACGCGCGTGCTCTTCCGCGTCGACCACGCCGGCTTCTCGACCGCGCTCGGCCTGCTGCCGGCGATCGAAGGCGAGCTGCGTTTCGACCCCGACGACTGGGCCACGGCCCGGGTCGAGGCGCGCGTGCCGCTGGCGCAACTGCAGCTGGGCGACGAGGCCTGGAACCAGACCATGCTCTCGCGCAGCTGGTTCGACGCCGGGAACCACCCGCTGGCGCAGTTCCGCTCCACCCGGGTCGAGCCCACCGGCGAGGGCACGGCGCGGGTGCACGGCGTGCTGCAGCTGCGCGGCGTGGAAAAGCCGCTCGTGCTGGACGTGCGCCTGAACAAGCTGGGCCGCAACCCGGTGGGTTTCCGCCGCACCGTGGGCTTCAGCGCCAGCGCCACGCTCGACCGCCGCGACTTCGGGCTCGAGCGCTGGACCAACCTGGTGGGCAGCGCCGTCGCGCTGGAAATCCAGCTCGAGGCGGTACGCTCCAACGACGGGTCCGACAAGGAGAACGGCAATGCCGATCCGCAACACGACTGAACGCTGGGGCTGGGTGAGCCTGTCGATCCACTGGCTGACGGTGGCCATGGTGCTGGGCCTGGTGGCGGTGGGCCTGCTGATGCAGGAGCTGCCCAATTCCCCCACCAAGATCCAGGTCTACAACCTGCACAAGAGTTTCGGCCTGACCGTGCTGGCGCTCACCGTGCTGCGCCTGCTCTGGCGCCTTTTCGCCGGTACGCCGGCGCCGGTGGCCGGCACGCCGGCCTGGCAGCGCTTCGCCGCGCAGGCCTCGCACGGCGCGCTGTACGTCATCCTGCTGGCGATGCCGCTCAGCGGCTGGCTGTACAACTCGGCCTCGGGTTTCCCGCTCAAGTGGTTCGGCCTGTTCGGCCTGCCCAAGCTCAGCGCCTACGACCCGGACGTGAAGGCCTTCGCGCTGTCCATGCACGAATGGCTGTTTTATGCGCTGGTGCTGATCGTGCTGGTGCATGCCTCCGCGGCCTTCAAGCACCACTACTTCGACCGCGACGCCACGCTGGCGCGCATGACGCCCGGGCTCAAGCCGCCGGCCGACGCCCCCTGAAATGCCTGGAGATGCAATGAAGCGCCTGATCCCCACCCTGACGATGCTGCTCGCCCTGGCCGCGCCCCTCGCGCACGGCGCCGACTGGCAGGCCGGCCCCGGTTCGCGCCTGGGCTTCACCGCCACCTACATGGGCGAAGCCTTCGAGGGCCGCTTCGCGCGCTTCAGCCCCGCCATCACCTTCGACCCGGCCAACCTCGCCGGCAGCCGCTTCGACGTGCGCATCGAGTTGGCCAGCGCCGGCACCGACAACGAAGAGCGCGACGAGATGCTGGTGGGCCCGGAGTTCTTCAACGCCGGCGCGCGCCCCGAGGCGCGCTACGTCGCCACCGCGTTCCGCGCGCTCGGCGGCGACCGCTACGTGGCCGAGGGCGAGCTCACGCTCAACGGCGTCACCCGCAAGGTGCCGCTCAGCTTCCGCTGGCAGCCCGGCACGCCCGCCGTGCTCGAGGGCGAGGCCACGCTGGCGCGCCTGGCCTTCAAGGTCGGCGAAGGCGACTGGGCCGACACCGGCCTGCTGCCCGATGAAGTGAAGGTGCGCACGCGCCTGGAGCTGACGGCGAAATGAGGCTTGCAGGGCGCGGGGGCGGCCGTGCCGCCGCCCGCGCTCAGCGCAGGAAGGCGCTGAGCGCCGCGGCGTCGAAGGGCCAGTCGAGCTCGGCGCCGGTGTCCTCGCGGCGCAGCACGGGGATGCGGGTGCCGTAGCGGGCCTGCAGGCCGATGTCGTCGTCTATCCACAGCGGGTCGAAGTCGGGCACGCCGGCGGCGGCCATCACCTCCCAGGCCTGGTCGCACAGGTGGCAGTCGTCGCGCTGGATGAGGGTGAGCTTCATCGTCGTCCCAATGCGCCGGCGTACAGTGGCCGGCGCGTGCAAGGGGCATAGAATACGGCGTCCCCGGCAAAGCAGCCCACCATGGCAGTCAGCGTTTTCGACCTCTTCAAGATCGGCATCGGCCCTTCGTCCTCGCATACGGTGGGGCCGATGCGCGCCGCCGCGCGCTTCGCCAGCCACTGGCTGGAGGAGAACGGCGACCTGCAGCGCACCGCGCGCGTGCGCGCCGAGGTGTTCGGCTCGCTGGCGCTCACCGGCCGCGGCCACGGCACCGACAAGGCCGTGCTGATGGGCCTGGAGGGCCACTGGCCCAACCAGATCGACCCGGACCTCATCCCGGCGGCGCTCGAGCGCATCCGCGGCGAGAAGAAGCTGCAGCTGCTGGGCAAGCACGAGATCCGCTTCGACGAGAAGCACGACCTGGTGATGAACAAGCGCCAGAAGCTGCCCTTCCACACCAACGGCATGCGCTTCACGGCCTACGACGCCGAGGGCGCGGTGGTCGCCACGCGCGACTATTACTCGGTGGGCGGCGGCTTCGTGGTCAACCAGGACGAGGCGGCCGAAGACCGCATCGTCGCCGACACCACCGAACTGCCGCACCCCTTCCACAGCGGCGACGAGCTGCTGCGGCGCTGCGCCGACACCGGCCAGTCGATCGCCCAGCTGATGCTGGCCAACGAAAAGGCCTGGCGCCCGGAGGCCGAGGTGCTGGCCGGCCTGCGCGAAATCTGGCGCGCGATGCAGGACTGCACCGCCCGCGGCATCCGCGAAAGCGGCACCCTGCCCGGCGGCCTGCACGTGGCCCGCCGCGCGCCCATGCTGCACGCCGAGCTCTCGTCCAAGCCCGAAGCCGGCATGCGCGACCCGCTGACGGTGCTCGACTGGGTGAACCTCTACGCGCTGGCGGTGAACGAGGAAAACGCCGCCGGCGGCCGCGTGGTGACGGCGCCCACCAACGGCGCGGCCGGCATCATCCCGGCGGTGCTGCACTACTACGACCGCTTCTGCCCGGGCGCGACCGAGCAGGGCGTGTTCGACTTCCTGCTCACGGCGGCGGCGATCGGCATCCTCTACAAGGAAAACGCCTCGATCTCGGGCGCGGAAGTGGGCTGCCAGGGCGAAGTGGGCGTGGCCTGCTCGATGGCGGCCGGCGGCCTGGTGGCGGCGCTGGGCGGCACGCCGGGCCAGGTGGAGAACGCGGCCGAGATCGGCATGGAGCACAACCTGGGCCTGACCTGCGACCCGATCGGCGGCCTGGTGCAGATCCCGTGCATCGAGCGCAACGCGATGGGTGCGGTGAAGGCCATCAACGCCTCGCGCATGGCGCTGCGTGGCGACGGCAAGCACAAGGTCTCGCTCGACAAGGTCATCAAGACCATGCGCGATACCGGCCGCGACATGCAGGACAAGTACAAGGAAACCTCCCGCGGCGGCCTCGCCGTCAACGTCATCGAGTGTTGAGCCCCCCGCCCCTCCCTCGGGTTGGGGTGGAATGGCGGTCACGGATTGGTGGGGGGCGGCTTGCCGGCGGCGGGCGGGAGGCGTAATAGTCGTGGCACGTCCTGCCCCGGAAGCCGCCGTGCCTGCACCGCGTCGCGTCCCGAAGCCCTCCCTGTGGTTCGCGCTGCTCTTGCTCGCGGGCCAGGCGCTGGCGCTGGACCCGGACAAGGCCTTCCACCACTACGTCCGCAACCAGTGGAGCATCGAGGAAGGCCTGCCGCAGATCAGCGGCCTGGCCATCGCCCAGGACCGCACGGGCTACCTCTGGGTGGGCACCCAGGCCGGCCTGGCGCGCTTCGACGGCGTGCGCTTCACCACCTTCGACCCTGAAACCGCGCCCGGCCTGCGCGGCATGTTCATCCACGACCTGCACGTGGACCCGCGCAACCGCGTCTGGGTGGCCACGTATCGCGGCGTGAGCGTTTACGAGAACGGCTTCTTCCGCTCCCTGCCCGTGGCCGGCGGCGACGCCGGGGCCGGGCTCGACACCACCGACCTGGCCGCGCTGCCCTCGGGCGAAATCATGGTGGCCGCGCCCGACGGCGTGTACCGCGCCACCGACACCCGGCTCGAGCGCGTGCACGCGCTGCCGCGGCCGGCCACCTCGCTGCTCGTGCGCGGCGAGGCGCTCTGGGTCGGCAGCCATGGCCGGGTGTACCGCATCGGCCAGGACGGCATCCAGGTGATGCCACTGCCCGAGGGCGAGGACGATACCGTCGTCACCCACCTGCTCGATGCCCACGGCCGCCTCTGGGCCGGCACCACGGCCGGGCTGTTCTTCCGCGAGTCCGACCGCTGGCTGCGCTACGAGGGCGACGCCAAGCTCGCCAGCGCGCCGGTCGAGGCGCTGTACGAAGACCGCGACGGCAACCTCTGGGTGGCGCTGGTGGACGACCTGGCGCGGCTGCGCGCCGGGCGCGTGGTGGAGGTCGTGCGCGGCGACGCCAACAGCACGGCCGTGCGCGCGATTTTCGAGGACCGCGAGGGCAACCTCTGGCTGGGCACGCAGTGGGAGGGCGTCACCCGCGTCTGGAACGGCTGGACGCGCCGCTTCAGCGTCTTCGAGGGCCTGGTGGACCCGGTGCTGTGGTCGGTGGCGCGCGGGCCCGGCGGGCAGCTGTGGGTGGGCAACAACGACGGCGTGGCGGTGATGCGCGACGGGCGCTTCGAAACCGTCGTGCCCGGCCGCGCCCTGCCCCATCCCAACGCCTACACCCTGCTGCCCGAGCAGGACGTGACGTGGATAGGCACCCGCCGCGGCGCCGCCGTGCTGCGCGGCGACAAGCTGGAGATCCCGGCCGAACTGGCGCCGATGCGCAGCGCGCAGATCAACGGCATCGTGCGCGACCGCCGCGGCGCGCTGTGGTTCGCCACCACCCAGGGCCTCTACCGGCTCACCCGCGACGGCCTGCAGGGCTTCGGCACCGCCCACGGCCTGCGCGACGCGCGCATCCGCGTGCTGCACGAAACCCGCGCCGGCCGGCTGCTGGTGGGCTCGCATTCGGGCCTGTTCGAGTTCGACGACGGCCGGCTGCTGCCGGTGGGCGCCGACAGCGGCCTGCGCCAGGACCTCGACATCACCGCCATCCACGAGCTGCCCGACGGCCGGCTGCTGGTGGGCGCGCTGTCGGAGGAGATCTTCCTGTTCGACGGCCAGGCCTGGCACGGCTTCGACAAGTCCAGCGGCATGCCGGTCAACTCGCCCTTCTTCATGACCGAGGACGCCGCCGGTTTCCTGTGGGTGGCCGGCATCCGCGGCGTGCACCGCGTGCCGCTGGCGGACCTGGCGGACTTCGCCGCCGGGCGCATCGAACGCGTGCGCGGCGAGATGCTGCTCAACGAGCGCGGCGACCGCCGCGGCGGCCAGAAGGGTTACTGCTGCAACGGCGCCGGCAACGCCAAGGGCTTCGCCCACGACGGCGAGCTGTGGCTGCCCACGCGCGACGGCGTGGTGGCGCTGCGCACCGACGGCATCGTCAAGAACGCCACCGCGCCGCGCACGGTGATCGAGCGCATCCGCGTGGGCGAGCTGTGGCGTCCGGCCGACCCCAGCGCCGACTGGCGGCTGCCGCCGGAGCAGCGCGACCTGGGCTTCGAATTCACCGTGCTCAGCCTGCAGGACCCCAAGAGCGTGCAGCTGCGCTACCGGCTGGTGGGCTACGACAAGGACTGGCAGCAGCTCGACGACCCGACCCGGCGCAGCGTGAACTACACCAACCTGCCGCCAGGCGCCTACGTGTTCGAGGCCCAGGGCTCGAACAACGCCGAAACCTGGAGTCCGGCCACGGCGCAGGTGGGTTTCAGCATCCAGCCCTGGTTCCACGAAACGCCGCTGTTCTGGTGGCTGCTGGCCGGCCTGGCCGGCAGCATCGGCTGGGCCGCCTACCGCCGGCAGCTGCGCAAGCACCTGCGCCAGCGCGAGGCGCTCGAGCAGCTGGTGAGCCAGCGCACCGAGGCGCTGGAGGTGGCCAACCACCGGCTCGAGGAAGCCAGCCAGACCGATCCGCTCACCGGCCTGCGCAACCGCCGCTACCTGGCCACCCAGATCCCGGCCGACATCGCCTACTACGACCGCGAGACGGTGCGCCGCGGCGCGCCGGACGAGGTGATGGTGTTCGCGCTGATCGACATCGACCACTTCAAGGCCATCAACGACAACTACGGCCACCAGGCCGGCGACCGCGTGCTGCAGCAGATGGCGCAGGTGCTCACCCAGATGGTGCGCACCGGCGACTACATCGCGCGCTGGGGCGGCGAGGAGTTCCTGGTGGTGTTCCGGCCCATGCCCAACCGGCACCTGCCGATCCTGGGCGAACGCATCTGCCAGGCGGTGTCGTCGCATCGCTTCGACGTGGGCGCGGCCGAACCGCTGCAGGTGACCTGCTCGGTGGGCTTCATCGAGTGCCCGCTGTTCCGCGACGCCCGCGGCGGCCTGGGCTGGGAGCAGATGATCGAACTGGCCGACCGGGCGCTCTACTTCGTGAAGGCGCACGGCCGCAACGGCTGGGCCGCCTACCGCGCCCGCACCGACACCGACCTGGGCCAGCTCCAGCGCGCCCTGCGCGGCGACCCGGGCGAGTTGCTCGAGTCCGGGCGGCTCGACCTGCTGGCCTCGGCCCACCTGCTCGCGGCCGCCAAGGCGCCGGGCCCCTAGTCCGCGGCGCGCCGCGGGCCTATGCTCGGGGCCATGCGCGCCCGCCTGCTAAAGCATGCCGTGGTGGTGGTGCTGCTGGCGCTCTACGTCGCCGGCGGCGCCTACTCGAGCCTGCTCAGCCGCGGGCCCGACGAAGTGGCGCTGTTCTGGCCGGCCGCCGGCGTCGGCCTGGCCGCGGTGCTGCGCTACGGCTGGCGCATCGCCTGGATCGTGCCGGTGGGAACGCTCGGCGTGCACCTGCTGTTCGACCCGGTGCCCGGCGTCTTCGTCCCCTGGTCGATGGCCTCGAACCTGGTGGGCGTGCTCGCCGGCGCCTGGGTGATCCGGCGCCACCCGATGGACGACCAGCTGACGGTCCGCTTCGGCCTGCACGCGCTGGTCGGCGCGGTGGTGATGTCCGCCGCCAGCGCCGCCATCGGCACCAGCGGCATGCTCCACGCGGGCATGATCGAAACCGCGCAGTGGCCGGCGGCGGCCTCGCGCTGGCTGCTGGGCGACCTGCTCGGCGCCACCTCCATCGCGCCGGCGATGATGATGCTGCTGCCCGGGCGCAACGGGCAGCGCCGCCGCTTCCCGGCCAGCGACTACGCCCCCGAGACCGAACGCCTGGCCTGGAACATCGCCCTGATGGCCAGCTACCTGCTCATG
The DNA here is from genome assembly GCF_001724815.1 of Arenimonas sp. SCN 70-307. Lineage (GTDB taxonomy): Bacteria > Pseudomonadota > Gammaproteobacteria > Xanthomonadales > Xanthomonadaceae > Arenimonas. The sequence goes on from NZ_MEDO01000014.1 coordinate 226,763, forward strand.
GCCTGGGGCGGCAGCCTGGGCGGCAACTACGCCATGGGCCTGGTGGCGCTGCCCCTGGGCGTGATGGTCTGGAGCGCGGTGCGCATGCCGCCCAACCACACCGCGGTGGCCTGCGCGCTGACGATGCTGCTGATCGCCGGGCTGGCCGGCCTGGGCATCGCCGGCTATCCGCGGGCGCGGGCGCCGCTCGACAGCGTCTACCTGCTGGTGTTCCTGATCCAGGTGGCGGCGCTGCCGCTGATGCTGGCCTTCGCCATGCACCAGCAGCGCACCAGCGCCAGCGTGCTGCGCCAGCGCGCCAGCATCGACCCGCTGACCGGCCTGGAGAACCGCAATGCCTTCGAGGAATCGGTCAAGCCGCTGGTGTCGGGCGGGCCGCCGCTGCCGATGGCGCTGGCCTACGTCGACCTCGACCACCTCAAGCTGATCAACGACACCGCCAGCCACGCCGCCGGCGACGAACTGATCCGCGGCGTGGCCGGCGTGATCGCCGCGCACATGCACGCCGACGAGCACCTGGCCCGCACCGGCGGCGACGAGTTCGCGCTGCTGCTGCGCAACTGCGCGCCGATGGTGGCCGAGGACCGGCTGCGTGCGCTGCTGCGCGCCATCGAGGGCTACCGCTGCGGTTGGGACGGACAGATGCTGGGCACCACCGCCAGCGCCGGCGTGGTCACCTTCCTGCCCGGCCAGGCCGATTACGCGCAGCTGCTTTCGCAGGCCGACGCCGCCTGCTTCACCGCCAAGGAACAGGGCGGCAACCGCGTCTGCCTGGCCAGCCTGGCCGCAGGCGACCTGCTCGACCGCACCGCGGCGATGCGCTGGGTGCTGCGCATCCGCGAGTCGCTGGAGAAGCGCGCGCTCGAGCTGCACTGCCAGTCGATCGTGCCGCTGCATCCGGGCGCGCCGGCCGGCCGGCATTTCGAGGTACTGCTTCGCCTGCGCGACCCGCGCACCGGCGAGCGCATGGACCCGGGCCAGTTCATGCCGGCGGCCGAACGCTTCCGCCTGGGCACGCGCATCGATCGCGAGGTGGTGACGCGCACCCTGGAATGGCTGGAGGACCATCCGGTGGCGGCCGCCAGCGTGGACACCTGCGCCATCAACCTCTCGGGCGAGGCGGTGATCGACGAGGGCTTCATCGGCTGGCTCAGCGAGCGGCTGCGCCGCAACGGCTTCCCGCCCTCGAAGCTGTGCTTCGAGCTCACCGAAACCAGCGCGGTGCGCGACCTCGCGCGCGCGCGGCGCTTCATCAACCAGCTGCGCGAGCTGGGCTGCCGGTTCGCGCTGGACGACTTCGGCACGGGCTTTTGCTCGTTCAACTACCTGCGTGCGCTGGACGTGGACTACTTCAAGATCGACGGCAGCTTCGTCCGCGAAATGCACGTCTCGCCGATGGCCGAGGCGGTGGTGCGCTCGATCAACGAGATCGCCCACGTGCTGGAGAAGAAGAGCATCGCCGAGCACACCGAAACCGAGGCCGAGCGGCGGGCGCTGCAGGCGCTGGGCGTGGACTTCGCCCAGGGTTACGCCTTCGACCATCCGCGGCCGATCGACGAGTACTTCGCCGACGACGGGGCGCGGCCGCGATGAGGCGCGCCGGGCTGCTGGTGCTGGCCCTGCTGCTGGCGCCCCCGGTGCTGGCGGGCGCGCTGGCCGAACTGGCGGTGGTGCGCCAGGGCGATGGCCTGGCCGCGGTGGCCACCAACCGCAGCGGCGGGCCGGTGGAGGTGGAACTCGAGGCCCGCCAGTTGCAGCAGATGCATGTCGACCCGGGCCTGCCGCTGCGGCGCGTGCTGCGCCCGGGCGAGCGCGCCACGCTGGCGGTATTGCAGCCGGCGGGGCCGTCGGCGCGGCACGAGCTGCAGCTGTGGGTGGTGCCCGGCGAGCCCTTCGTGGTGCCGCGCTACGTGGTGTACGCGCTGCCGGTGGAAGATGCTTCCTTCGAGCTCGGCCAGGGTTTCCACGGCGAGTACAGCCACGGCGACGACGCCAACCGCTACGCCGTGGACCTGATCGTGCCCGAGGGCACCCCGGTGCTGGCGGCGCGCGAGGGCGTGGTGCTGTCGGTGGCCTCGGGCCACGGCGACGGCGCGCCCGACCCCAGCCTGGCCGGCGCCGCCAACTACATCCGGGTGCTGCACGAGGACGGCACGATGGCGCTCTACGGCCACCTGCGCGAGGGCGGCGTGTTCGTGCGCCCCGGCCAGCGCGTCACCCTGGGCCAGGTGATCGGCAGCAGCGGCAACACCGGCTTCTCCAGCGGCCCGCACCTGCACTTCGTGCTGCAGGTCAACGCCGGCATGCGCCTGCAGTCCATCCCCTTCCGCATGATCGGCCCCAACGGCTACCTCCCGCTCTAAGAAACGGGGTCAGGTTCACTTCCGCTGCGCGGAAGTGAACCTGACCCCGTTTCCTTACTGGAGGTAACGGGCGAGGAGGTCGGGTTCTTCGAGGGGACGGGCGTAGTGGTAGCCCTGGGCGTCGTCGCAGCCCATGGCGCGCAGGCGTTCGGCGTCCTCGGCGGTTTCCACGCCTTCGGCCAGCACGTTCAGGTGCAGGCTGCTGGCCAGGGCGATGATGGTGCGCACGATGCCCTCGGCGGCCTCGGAGCGGCCGAAGTCGGCGACGAAGGACTGGTCGATCTTCAGGCGGTCGAGCGGCAGCCGGCCGAGGTATGACAGCGAGGAATAACCGGTGCCGAAGTCGTCGATGGCGACGCGGAAACCGCGCTCGCGCAGCGCCGCCAGCAGGGCGATGGTCTGGCTGACCTCGGTCATGAGCATCGACTCGGTGATCTCCAGCTCCAACGACTGGGGCTCCAGGCCCGCCTGCTCGACCTGGCTGATCACCTGCGCGAGGAAATCCTCGCGGCGCAGCTGCAGCGTGGCCACGTTCACCGACACCGGCACCGGCGGCAGGCCGGCCAGGTGCATGCGGCGCAGCGCGCGGCAGCTCTCGCGCAGCATGAAGTCGCCGATCAGGCCGATCAGGCCGGTTTCCTCGGCCACCGGGATGAATTCGCCCGGCGGCACGATGCCGCGCTCCGGATGGCGCCAGCGCACCAGCGCCTCCAGGCCCACCAGCTCGCCGGTGGCCAGCGACACCTGCGGCTGGAACACCGGGAACAACTCGTCGCGCTGGATCGCCAGCCGAAGCTGCGACTCGAGCGTGAGCCGGCGCAGGCTCGCGCCCGGCTGGCGCGGCGAGTAGATGCGCAGCTGGCGCTGCCCCTCGGAGCGCGACAGGTTGAGCGCGGCGTTGGCCGACGCCAGCAGCAGGTCGGCGTCGTCGCCGTGTTCGGGACACAGGGCCACGCCGCCGCTCAGGCCCAGCACCACCTCCTGCCCCGCCACGGTGAAGGGTGCCTGCATCGCCGCTTCCAGCCGCGTCCAGGCCGTGCGCACCTCGCTCTCGCCGGCGCCGGCCATCAGCGCGGCGAACTCATCGCCCGAGACCCGCGCGAGCTTGCCGTGGTTGCCGAACACCTCGCGCAGGCGCCCGGCCAGCGCCACCAGCAGCTGGTCGCCGACCGCGAAGCCGAAGGAATCGTTGACCTGCTTGAAGCGGTCGACGTTGAGCATCAGCACCGCCAGCCGACCGCCATCGCCCTCGAGCGCCTCGCGCACGTTGGCGCCGAAACCGCTGCGATTGGGCAGGCCGGTGAGCGTGTCGGTGCGGGCCAGCTCGTCGATGCGCGACTGGCTGAGCTTGCGCTCGCTGATGTCGGTGAACTGGCCGAGGTAATTGACGCGCCCGTCGGCCTGCCTGATGCGGGTGATCACCAGCCATTCCGTATACAGCTCGCCCGTCTTGCGGCGATTGACCACCTCGCCTTCCCAGCGGCCCTGCGCGGCCACCTGCGCCCACATCTCGCGGTAGAACGCCTCGTCGTGCAGGCCCGAGGACAGCACGGACGGCCGCCGCCCCAGCACCTCGGCCGCCGAATAGCCGGTGACGCGGGTGAAGGTGGAATTGGTGCTGATGATCACGCCGTCGCCGTCGCAGATCAGGATGCCCTCGTGGCTGTTCTCGAAGGCGTCGGCGGCGATGCGCAGCTGGGTTTCGTCATGGCGGCGCCGGGTGGTGTCCATGTGCACGCCGGCCAGGCGCAGCGGCCGGCCCTTCGCGTCGCGCTCGAGCACCGTGCCGCGCGACTGGATCCAGACCCAGTGGCCGTCGGCATGGCGCAGGCGCAGCTCGGCCTCGAAGCTGTCCTCGCCGGGCGTGGCCAGGCGGCGGTAGGCACGATCGAGCTTGGGCACGTCGTCGGGATGCAGGCGGCCGCGCCAGTCGGCGGCCTCGGCGGCGTCGCGGTGCGGGTTGAGGCCGAGCATGCGGAACCACTCGTCGTTGGCGATCATCTCGCCGGTGGCCAGGTTGCTCGACCAGGCGCCCAGCTGCGCCGCGCGCAGCGCCACCGCCAGCCGGTGCTCGGCCTCCTGCGCGTCACGCTCGCTCTCGCGCAGCAGGATGTTGGCGCTGATGTCCGAGGCCGTGCTGGTGACGGCGGCGATGAAGTCGGCATCGAACACGCCCGGGCGCCGGTCGGCCAGGAACAGCACGCCCAGCCGCTGGCCCATCTCGACCAGCGGCACCACCGCCAGCGAGCGCATGCCGATGCGGTGGAAGGGTTCGGTGGCCGGGTGCCGGCCCGAGGCCTCGAAGTCGCTGAACACCCAGGGCTCGCCGGTGCGCAGCACGTGCACCGCGGGGCGGTCCTGCTGCGCCGGGTCCTCGAGGTCGCCGGGCTGGATCGTCAGGTGGGCCGGGTCGATGCCCACCAGCGCCGTGGGCAGCAGGGTGCGGCCGTCGGGCTGCAGGCGCGCCAGCCCGGCCAGGGTGTAGCCACCCTCGCGCACCAGCAGGCGGCAGACTTCCAGGCCCAGCGCATCGCGGTCGCGCAGGCGCTGCGAGGCGGCGCTGACCAGGCTGACGGTGCGCAGCAGCCGCGCCTGGTGCGACATCCTGGCCGAAGCGGCCTCGACCGCGCGCGCCACCCGGGCCAGTTCGTCGCCGCCGCGGATGCCGGTGTCGAGCGGGCCGTCGCTGATGTCCATGCGCGCGGCCATGTCCGCCAGTCGCTGCGAGCGCCGCGCCCAGACCAGGTGGAAGGTGCCCCAGAGCAGGCCGATCACCGCGATGATGCCGGCGGCGTTGAGCCAGAAGCGGCGGCCCGCCTCGGCGCGCCCCCGGGCCACCTGCAGTCCGTAGTCGGCTTCCACCACCAGCAGGCCGTAGCGTGCCGGGTTGCTCGAGAGCAGCACCTGGCGCGACATCGCCAGCCGATACTCGCCGGGAACCCAATGCGCGCGGCCGGCATTGCCGGCGTAGGCCGCGTCGCGCAGGGCGTCGCGCAGCCGGGTGGAGCGCGTGGCCGAGACCTCACCGAAGGCCTGGCCCAGGTCGCGGCGATGGATGGCCGAACGCACCCGGCCCTCGCCGTCCACCACCCAGGCGTCCACCACCAGCGGATTGATGGCCAGGCCGCTGACCATGCGCGCCGGCACGTTCTCCAGCCCCAGCTCGGCGCCGGCGTCGATGCGCCGCGACTGCTGCTGCATCAGCGAGCCCAGGTCCTCGGCCACGTCGCCTTCCACGCCCGGGCGCACCGTGGAGAGCTGGGCCAGGAACTGAAGGGTGGCGACGGCGAGGGCCAGCACCAGCAGGAGCACCGGCACCACGTCGCGGGCGGGGCGGGCGGTGAGCAGGCGAACGATCACGGCGGGCCGGCGACCTCCGGCGCAAGCAGCTTGCCGTCCACGCGCAGGTCGGCGTCGAGTCCGGCGGCGCGCAGGCTGTCGGCCACGGAACGGGCGGCGACGGCGAGTTCCGGTTCGGGGCCGGTCATCATGCGCTGGCTGGCCGCGGCGTCGAACAGGAGCACGCCGGCGAGCGCGCCCCGGTAGCCGGCGGCGTCGAGGTTGACGCCCATGGAGAGCATCTCCACCGGCAGGCGTTCGGGTTGGGCGAAGGCCTGCACGGCGCGGTCCCAGGCCGCCATGGCCTCGGCCAGTTCGGGGCCGCGCTCGCGGATGACCTCTTCGCGCGCCACCAGCACGTCCAGCACCAGGCCCGGGTGGTCGGTGGTGGAATACGCCACCACGGCACCCTCGGCCACCAGTTCGGAGAGCATGGGTTCGTAGAGCACCGCGCCGGCCGAATCACCGGCGCGCCAGCGCGGCGGCACCAGGGCCGACTGCACCTGCACCACCCGAACCTGGCTGCTGTCGAGGCCGACGCTGGCCAGCGCCGTGTGCAGCAGGTGGAAGCCGACCGCCGAGGCTTCCACCAGCACCACCTGCCCGCGCAGGTCCGCCAGCCCTTCAACGCCCGGCCTCAGCACCACGGCGTCGGCGCCGCGCGAATCCGAAAGCACGGCGATGACGCGCACCGGCACGCCGTCCGAGCGCAGGCGCAGGGCCTCGTCCAGGGTGACCCCGGCCACGCCGATGCTGCCGTCGCGAAGGCCCTGGCTGGTCTCGGTGTTCGACAGGGTTTCGACCAGGCGCAGGCGCGGCCCCAGCCAGTCCATCTCGCGGGCCAGCACGAAGGGCTCGTACCCGATGTAGGGACCCACCGCGATGGTCACCGGCGGCCGGGGCGCCGGCGGCGCCAGCACCGACACCATCCAGGCCAGGCTCGCCACCGCCAGGGCCAGCGGCAGGAGCCAGGCCATGGAAAGCAGGCGGGAAAGGGCCTTCGCGGCGGGCACCGGGCGGGAGCTCCTTCGGGATTGACGGGAACGCGGGCTCCCCGAGCATACTGGCTGAATGAACGCCCTTCGACCACTCCCCGCCCTGCTGGCCCTGGCCCTCGCGGCCTGCGCCCACTCCCCCGCGCCGCCCGAGGCGACCCCGCCCGAGGGCGATCCTTCGTCGCGGCCCATGCCGAACGTGTTCGGCGCCGATTCGGTGCCCGTGCGCGAGAGCTTCCTCACCGCGCCGCTGCCCGAGCACGAGATCGACTCGGTGGCCACCTGGACCGCGCCCGGCGGCGAAGTGTGGCTGATCGCCACCGGCAAGCAGACGCACCAGCTGGTGGTGTACGACGGAGACACCGGCGACTGGAAACTGACCGTGGGCGGCCCGGGCCAGGCGCCGGGCCAGTACAACCGCCCCAACGGCATCGCCGTGTTCGGCGACCTGGTGTTCGTGGTCGAGCGCGACAACCACCGCGTGCAGGTGCAGCGCCTGCCCGACTTCGCGCCGGTGGCCATCATCGGCGCCGACGTGCTGCGCAGCCCCTACGGCCTGTGGCTGCGCGAGACGGCGCCGGGCGAGCTGGAAATGCTGGTGACCGACAGCTTCATGGCCGACTACCGCACCGAAACCCTGCCGCCGATGCACGAGCTCGACCAGCGCGTGCGCCGCTTCCACCTGCGGCTGGAGGGCGAGGCGCTGGTGGCCACGGACGCCGGGCATTTCGGCGACACGACCGAGGAAGGCGCGCTGCGCATGGTCGAGTCGATCGCCGGCGACCCGCTGCACGACCGCCTGCTGATCGCCGAGGAAGACGTGCGCGTGGGCACCACGCTGCGCGTGTACGACCTGGCCGGCAACTATCTGGGCCAGAACCTGCCGCGCGAAACCTTCCGCGCCCAGGCCGAGGGCGTGGCGCTGTTCGCCTGCGCCGACGGCAGCGGCTACTGGATCACCACCGACCAGGGCCGCGACCTGACGCTCTTCCACGTCTTCGACCGCCGCGAGCTGGGCTACCTGGGCACCTTCACCGGAGAGCAGGCGGCGATGACCGACGGCATCTGGCTCGACGCCACCGGCAGCCGCGAGTTCCCGTATGGCGCGCTCTACGCCGCGCACGACGACGCCGGCGTGGCGGCGTTCGACTGGCAGGACATCGCCAGGGCGCTGAGGATCCGCCGCAGCTGCGATTGAGTAAAGAAAAAGCGCCGCCCTTTCGGGCGGCGCCTCTTCAAAGGCAGGGGTCGGAGGCAATTTCCGAAGGAAATTACCTCCGACCCCATTTCATTACCGCTTCGTGGTGGTCGTGCCCGCGCCCTGCGCGGAGGCTTCGCCGGACTGAACCGCGGCGGCCGGGGCCGAGCCGCGGTAGTTGAGCATCAGGCCGACGCCGTAGCTGTCGCCACCCTCGCGCAGGCGCTCGCCGCGATAGAGCAGCGACAGGCCCCAGCGGCCGCTGATGTCCATGTCCAGGCCGCCGCCCCAGACGAAGGCGTCGTCGGCGTAGCTGCGCATGCCCAGCACGTAGTCGGTGGCGTTGGGCAGCACGACGTAGTTGATGCCCACGTCGCTGCGGTTGTCCACGGCCAGGCGGTACTCGACCATCCAGTACGGACGCATCACGCCCGAGGAAGTGAACCACTGGCTGCCGCCCTCGAGGCCCAGCGACACGGTGCTGTTGTCCACCGTCTGGCTCGTGTAGCTCAGGTCGTAGATGCCCAGGCCGGTTTCACGGTAGGCGTCGAGCTTGCTGCGGCTGGCGTCCACGCGGGCGTAGCCCACCAGGCGATTGCCGTCGGCGGCGTGCTCGTAGCCGAGGGTGGCCGAACCGAACACCTGGTCACCGCCGCGGTTGGCGGTGGCATTGGCGTTCGCCAGCGCCGAGTAGCGGCGGATGTCGAAGTCGATCTCGCCGTAGCCCAGCAGGCCGTCGACGAACCACTTGCTGCCACGCCACAGGCCGTAGACCGACAGCGCGCGCTGCTCGCCCGAGAGCGAGCTGCTGTTGCCGTCGAATTCGGTGTCGTTCCAGCCCAGGCCGAAGGCCACGCCCAGCACCGCGTTGTCGCCGACCTTGCGGTCCACGCCCAGGCTGATGCCGTCGGTGTGGAAGCCGAATTCGCTGCTGGCCGCACCCGGGTTGCGGTCACCGAAGGTGATCGCGCCGGCGGTCCACCAGCCCCAGCCTTCCGGCAGGGCCATCGCCGAGGCGTCGCCCGCCTGGCCGGCCGAGAGGCCCAGGCCCGGGCCAAAGCCCGGGTTGAGGTTCAGGGCCAGGCCATTGCTGTTGCCGTTGCTGCCGCTGCGCACCTGGCGCAGGCGGTCGCGGATGTTCATCTGCTGGGCCGAGGCGAAGCGCACGCTGGCGTCCACCTGGGCCTGCAGGCCGGCCACCACGCCCGGATCGTCACGCGGGTCCGGACGGGCGTTCACCAGCAGCTGCACGCTGGCGGTGGCCGACTGGTAGTTGGCCGTTTCGGCCTGGGTCACCGTGAGCGTGCTCACGCCGTCGCCGGTGATGGTGACCGTGCGGCCACTGATCGTCGCCACCGCGGTGTTCGAGCTGGCGAAGGTGTAGGCACCCGGGCTCGGGCTGGTCGGGTTGGGCAGGTCGAAGGCCGGCTCGCCGTAGGTCTTGGTGATGTCGCCGATCCAGGTGAGCGCCGGGGCCGCCTTGCCCACCGTCAGCGTGAGCGTGGCGCTCGCGGCCGTGTAGTTGGTGTCGGCGGCCTGGTTGACGGTGATCACCGACGTGCCGGCACCCGTGATGGTGACGGTGTTGCCGCTGACCGTGGCCACGGCGGTGTTGCCGCTGCTGTAGCTGAAGGCACCCGTGCTCGGGCTCGAGGGCGCGGGCAGGTCGAAGGCCGGGTCGCCCCAGGTCTTGTTGATGGCCGCGGTCCAGCTGATGACCGGCGTGGCCTGGCCGACGGTGAGCGTGGTGGTCGCGCTGGCTGCTTCGTAATTGGCATCGGCCGCAATGCTGACGGTGAGCGTCGCCGTGCCGGCACCCGTGATCGTCACGATGTTGCCGCTGACGGTGGCCACGGCCGGGTTGTCGGAGCTGTAGGACACGGCGCCGGTGCTGTTGGTGGTGGGCGCGTCGAGCGCGAAGTCAGCATCGCCGAAGGTCTTGCTGATCGGCGCCATCCAGGTGATCGCGGGCACGGCCTGGGCCACCGTCAGGCTGACGGTGGTGCTGCCGGCCAGGTAGTTGCCGTCGGCGGCCTGGTCAACCGTGAGCGTGGCGCTGCCGGCGCCCACGATGGTGACGGTGTTGCCGCTGACGGTGGCCACGGCCGGGTTGTCGGAGCTGTAGGAGAAGGCACCGGCGCTGGGGCTGGTGGGCACGTCGAGCACGAAGTCGGCGTCACCGAAGGTCTTGCTGATCGGCGACATCCAGGTGATCGCGGGCACGGCCGGATCCACCGTCACCGGCACCAGCACGCTGGCCGAGGTGAACCCTTCGACGGCCGGCTGGCTGAGCACCAGGTCGGTGCTGCCGACGCCGGCGAAGCTGACGTCCAGGCCGCTGACCGTGGCCACATTGGCGTCGTTGCTCGACAGGGCCGGCGTGGCCGGGCTGTTGGAACTGACGGCCAGGGTCTGCGGCGCATCGCCGAAGGTGGCGTTGAGCGGCGCGGCCGAGAGGTTGGTCTGGGAGCGGATGACCACCGGGTTGCTCGGCGGCGAGTACGAACCGAAGCCGGCGCTGTTGCGCGCGCGCACCTGGAAGGTGACGGTGGCGCCACCGGGCAGGCCGGCGAGGTCCTGGAGGTTGATCGGGCTCGAGGCCGCGGCCGTGTAGACGCCACCGAGGCTGCTGAGCACCTCGTAGATCTGGAGCGGCGCGCCGCCGGCGTCCGGGGGCGTGACCGTCAGCGTGGCGGCATTGGCCAAATCGGGCACCGAAGCCACCGGGGCCACCGGCTGGCCCGGCGCGGTGACGACCGAGATGTTGAAGGTGACCGAGCCGGCCACGACGCCACCGCCCCAGTTGGTGGCCATGATCACGTAGGTCTGGCCGGCCACCAGGTTGGCCTGCAGGCGCGGCAGCAGGCCGCCTGCGCCGTCGTCATTGCAGGTGATGAAGCCCTGGGCACCATTGGCCGGGTTGAAGGCGCCGGAATAGATGTAAGCGTAGGGATCGCCGTTCAGGCCCGTGGAGCTCACACCATTGAAGGTGTAGGTGCCGGTGACCGAAGGCACGAACGTGGCCGTGCCGTAGGAGCGGGTGCCCGACTGGCAGGGGGTTGAGCTGAAGGTCTGCGTGGTGGGCACGTTGACCGTGAGGCTGGTCTGCGCGGCCGCCGGGGCGACCCAGGCCAGGGCCAGGAGGACCAGGCCCATGAGCAGCTTGAGGAAGGCCTGCGGCGCCTTCGGTGCGACGGACACGGCCAAACGGGCCGGCGACCGCCGGGTGCGTTGGATCGACATTGAGTTTTCCCCTGTTTGTGGGCTGCCGGCGCGGACTGGCTTGCGGCCCGTAGTCAGCATATCCCGGCATGCAAGGACGATGCCAGCCGCCAGGAGGCCTTTGGGCGGGCTTTGGCGGGTCAGGAACTGACCCGGAGCGTCACCGGCTGACTGAGAAAAAGTCGCGGCGGCCCCGGGGCGTATAATGGCCGGCTTATGTCCGAACACCTCGCCCAGACCCGCCGCCGCCGCACGTTCGCGATCATTTCGCACCCCGACGCCGGCAAGACCACGCTCACCGAGAAGCTGCTGCTGTTCGGCGGCGCCATCCAGATGGCCGGCTCGGTGAAGGGCCGCAAGGCCGCCCGCCACGCCACCTCCGACTGGATGGCGCTGGAGAAGGAGCGCGGCATCTCGGTCACGTCCTCGGTGATGCAGTTCCCCTACGAGGGCCGCATCGTCAACCTGCTCGACACCCCCGGCCACGCCGACTTCGGCGAGGACACCTACCGCGTGCTCACCGCGGTGGACAGCGCGCTGATGGTGATCGACGTGGCCAAGGGCGTCGAGGACCGCACCATCAAGCTGATGGAGGTGTGCCGCCTGCGCGACACGCCGATCATGACCTTCGTCAACAAGCTCGACCGCGAGGGCAAGGAGCCCATCGAGCTGCTGGACGAAGTGGAGAACGTGCTGGGCATCCAGTGCGCGCCCATCACCTGGCCGATCGGCATGGGCCAGCGCCTCAAGGGCGTGGTGCACCTGGTCAGCGGCGAGGTGCACCTGTACGAGGCGGGCCGCAACTTCACCCGCCAGGACAGCACCATCTTCCCCTCGCTCGACGACCCGGGGCTGGAGGCGCGCATCGGCGCGCAGATGCTGGCCGAGCTGCGCGACGAGCTCGAGCTGGTGCAGGGCGCCTCGCACCCCTTCGACAAGGACGCCTACCTGGCCGGCCGGCAGACGCCGGTGTTCTTCGGTTCGGCGGTGAACAACTTCGGCGTGCAGCCGCTGCTGGACTTCTTCGTCGAGCACGCGCCCTCGCCGCAGCCGCGCGCCACCACGCGCCGCACCGTGTCGCCCGAGGAGGAAACCTTCTCCGGCTTCGTGTTCAAGATCCAGGCCAACATGGACCCGCAGCACCGCGACCGCGTGGCCTTCCTGCGCGTGTGCTCGGGCAAGTACGAGGCGGGCATGAAGGCCTTCCACGTGCGCAGCGGCAAGGAGCAGAAGCTGGCCAACGCGCTCACCTTCATGGCCTCCGACCGCGAGATCGTGGAAACGGCCTACCCGGGCGACGTGATCGGCTTGCACAACCACGGCACCATCTCCATCGGCGACACCTTCAGCGGCGGCGAAGTGATGGGCTTCACCGGCATCCCGAACTTCGCGCCGGAACTCTTCCGCCGCGCGCGCCTGCGCGACCCGCTCAAGCTCAAGCAGCTGCAGAAGGGCCTGGCCCAGCTTTCCGAAGAAGGCGCCACGCAGTTCTTCCGCCCGCTGATGAGCAACGACCTGATCCTGGGCGCGGTGGGCGTGCTGCAGTTCGACGTGGTGGCCTACCGCCTGAAGGACGAGTACGGCGTGGACGCCAGCTTCGAGCCCGTCAGCGTGGCCACGGCGCGCTGGGTGAAGGGCGGCACGGCCAAGAAGCAGGAAGAGTTCCGCGAGAAGAACGCCATGAACCTGGCGCTCGATGCGGCCGGCCAGCTGGTGTACCTGGCGCCCTCGCGCGTGAACCTGCAGCTGACCCAGGAGCGCTGGCCGGACTTCGAGTTCGCGGCCACCCGCGAGCACGCCCAGGCCCTGGCGGTGGAGTAACTGCTCCAGCCGCCCGGCGCACCCTGAGGCCATGACCGACTACGAACACGACCACGAATCGCCCCGCGAGGAACTGGCCAACGCCATCAGCCACGGCGCCGGCGCGGTGGCGGCGCTGGTGGGCGGCTCGGTGCTCATCACCCTGTCGGCCGCGTTCGGCAACGGCTGGCAGCTGGCCGGGGCCATCGTGTTCAGCGTCTCGCTGCTGCTGCTCTACCTCGCCTCCACGCTCTACCACCTGAGCACCGACCGCGTGCTGCGCGGCCGGCTGAAGGTGTTCGACCACTGCGCGATCTTCGTGCTGATCGCCGGCACCTATACGCCCTTCACCCTGGTGGGCCTGCGCGAGGACGGCGGCTGGTGGCTGTTCGCGGCCATCTGGACGCTGGCCGTGGCCGGCGTGGTGTTCAAGCTGTTCTTCACCGGCCGCTTCAAGGGCCTTTCAACGGCCATCTACGTGGCCATGGGCTGGATGGTGCTGACCGCCATCGGCCCCTTCGTGCGCCAGGTGCCCGCGGAAACGATCGCCTGGCTGCTGGGCGGCGGCGTGGCGTACACGGCCGGCACCTACTTCTACCTGCACAAGCGCATCCCGTTCGCGCATTCGATCTGGCACGGCTTCGTGTTGCTCGGCAGCGCCTGCCACTTTGTGGCCGTCACCCACCAGGTGGTGCCGTAGGGCGCTTAGCTGGCGATGTAGGACTGCAGCTGCTCGATCTCGATGCGCTGGTCTTCGATGACGGCCTTCACCAGGTCGCCGATGGACACGATGCCCACCACCCTGCCCTCGTCGAGCACCGGCAGGTGGCGGATGCGGCGGTCGGTCATCAGGGCCATGCAGGTCTGCGCGGTGTCGGTGGGCAGCACGGTGACGACCGGGCTGGACATGATCTGCGACACCGGCGTCTCGGCCGAACTGCGGCCCTGCAGGATGACCTTGCGGGCGTAATCGCGCTCGGTGGCGATGCCCACCAGCTCGGCGCCCTGCATCACCAGCACCGCGCCGATGTGGTGCTCGGCCATCAGGCGGATCACCTCGAGCACCGGCGCCTCCTTGGGCACCGTGACGAGCCGGCCGGCCTTGTGGGCCAGGATCTGGTTGACGTTGCGCATTCAGCACCCCCTCGCGAACCGGACGCTCTGATCATAGACCCCTGGCCCGCCCGCTGCAGGGCAACTTTTATCCCGATTGGGAAAATGCTAGGGTGCACCGATGACCCCTGAAAAGCTCGGCCGACAGCTTCGCCAGCAGCGCCAGTCGCTGGGACTGACGCTGGAGGAGTGCGCGCGCCGCACGGGCCTGAGCCTGCGCCTGCTTTCGGAGATGGAGCGCGGCAAGGAAGGCGTCTCCATTGGCCGGGTGGTTCGCTATGCCGACTCGCTGGGCATGGACCTGCAGGCCCGCCCGGGCGAGGCAGCGCGGGTAGATGTGGAGCGCTTCCCCGAGCTCAAGCTCCTGGCCTGGCAGCGCCCAGGCCAGCGGTTCTTGGACGAACGCGACGCCCTGGCGCTTTACGAGGCCAACTGGCGCTTCGTGGACAGCCAGCATCTGATCCCCCGGGAAGCCGAACTGATCCGCCAGCTTTCGCAGCGCCACGGCGCCGGGGTGCTGAATGTTTAGCCGCCCCCACCACCAACGCATCGAAACCCTGCTCCAGGGCCTGGATGCCAGTTTCCTGGCGGACTGTGGGTGCTACTTCGCCGGTGGCACCGCCATTGCGCTGCAATTGGGCGAATTCCGCCGCTCGGACGACATCGACTTCGTCTGCGCCTCGGTGGAAGGTTACCGCCGCCTGCGCGAGGCAGTTTTCGCGAAGGGCTTTGAAGCGTTGGCCAAGCGCGCCCTGCCGCTGTTGCGACCGATTCGGGCCGACCAGTACGGCGTGCGCTGCGTGCTGGGCGACGCGCAGGCTCCGGTGAAGTTCGAGATCGTCCGGGAGGCGCGCATCGCGCTTACCCCCGGTAAGGAGCGCATCGGTGGTGTGCTGTTGCTCAGCCGCGAGGACCTCTTCGCGGAAAAGCTGCTGGCCAATACCGACCGGGGCCTCGACCGCAGCACGCTGCACCGCGACCTGATCGACCTGCTGGTGATGCAGATGCATTGGGGCCCGATTCCCGACGCTGCCTGGCGCAAGGCACGCGAGGCCTATGGTGAGTCCGTCGACAAGGCGCTCGGGCAAGTCAGCGAATTGCTGCGTCAGCCAGCGCGGCTGCGCGAATGCCTGGAGGCGATGGACTGCGACGCGGGTACCCGCGCGGCGCTGGAAGCGCAGCTGCTCGGGAGCCACTGAAGGCCCGGGGTCGGAGGTAATTTCCCCTTGGGAAACTACCTCCGACCCCTGACGTCGCGGGCGATCAGGTACAGCGGCCGCTGCTTGGCCTCCATGTACAGCCGCCCCAGGTACTCGCCGATGATGCCCAGCGCCACCAGCTGCAGGCCGCCGAGGAAGAGCACCACGGTCATCAGCGAGGGCCAGCCCTGCACCGGGTCACCCCAGAAGAGCGTGCGCACCACCACGAAGGCGCCCCAGGCGAAGGCTGCGAAGGCAGTGAACAGGCCGATGTAGGTGGCCACCCGCAGCGGCACCGTCGAGAAGCTGGTGATGCCTTCGATGGCCAGGTTCCACAGCTTCCAGTAATTGAACTTGCTGCCGCCGGCCAGGCGCGGCTCGCGGTGGTAGGGGAAAGGCACCTGGCGGAAACCCACCCAGGTGAAAAGCCCCTTCATGAAACGCTGGCGCTCGCGCACCTGGCGCAGCGCGTCGAGCACGGGCCGCGACATCAGGCGGAAATCGCCGGTGTCGGGCGGGATGGGCGTCCTGGAAAGGCGCTGGATGACGCGATAGAAGCCCGCGGCCGTGAAGCGCTTGAGCCAGCTCTCGCCGTCGCGCGCGGTGCGGGTGCCGTAAACCACGTCGTAACCCTCGCGCCACCTGGCGACGAAGGCCGGGATGAGCTCCGGCGGATCCTGGCCGTCGGCGTCGAGCACCAGGGCGGCGTCGGTTTCGACGTGGTCGAGGCCGGCGGTGAGCGCGAGCTCCTTGCCGAAGTTGCGGGCCAGGCGCAGCAGGCGCACGCGCGGGTCGGCCGCGGCGATGCGCTCGAGCTCGGCCCAGGTGTTGTCGCGGCTGCCGTCGTCCACGTAGAGCACGGTGGACTCGGCGTCGGTGGCGTCGAGCGCGGCCGAGAGGCGCTGGTGCATCCGTGCGATCACCGCCTCTTCGTTGTAGGCGGCGATGACGATCGTCAGGGAGCGCTGGCTGTCCATGGCGGGAGTGTAAAGGCAATGGGGTCGGAGGTAATTTCCGAAAGGAAATTACCTCCGACCCCTTATTCCAGGTATCCGGGCCCGCCGAGCTGGCGCACCTGCCGCTGTATCCACGCCGCCCGCCGCTGCACGTAAGGCCCCGGATTGCGCGCGTTGTACACCTTCGGATTGGGCAGCACCGCCGCCAAGCGCGCGCATTCGGCGCCGGTGAGGCGGCTGGCGGGCTTGCCGAAGAAGGCCTGGGCGGCGGCCTCGGCGCCGTAGATGCCGTCGCCGAACTCGGCGATGTTGACGTACACCTCGAGGATGCGGCGCTTGGGCCAGAAGGCCTCGATGAGCACCGTGTAGCCGGCCTCCAGGCCCTTGCGGAAATAGCCGCCGCCCCCCCACAGGTACAGGTTCTTGGCCACCTGCTGGCTGAGCGTGCTGGCACCGCGGATGCGGCCGCCGCGCTCGTTGGCCTCCAGCGCCTTCTCGATGGCCTTGAGGTCGAAGCCGCGGTGCGTGGGGAAGGCCTGGTCCTCGGCCGCCACCACCGAGATGGGCAGGCAGGCGGCGATGTCGTCGAGGTCGCGCCACTGCTGGCGCAGTTCGAAGCCCTCCTCGCCCAGGCCCTCGGCCTGGCGGATGAGCATGAACATCGACGTGGGCGGGTCGATCCAGCGCAGCGGCGCCACCTGCAGCAGCACCAGCGCGGCCAGCCACACCGGCAGCCACAGCAGGCGGCGCAGCCAGCGCTTCTTCTTCGTCGGGGCGGGGACCATGGGGCGGGAGTGTAGGTGGGCGAGGCGGGAAGGGTAAAATGGAAAGATGGACAAACACCCCGACGCCGACACCCTGACCCGCTTCCTGCTCGAACGCTCCGGCGTGCGCGGCATCGTGGTGCACCTGGACGAGGCCTGGCAGCGCATCGCCGGCCGCGCCCACTACCCGGCCGAGGTGGCCGCCCGCCTGGGCGAAACCTGCGCCGCCGCGGCCCTGTTCACCGGCCACGCCAAGATCAACGGCCGCCTAAGCGTGCAGCTGCGCGGCACCGGCGCCCTGCGCACCCTGTTCGCCGAATGCACCGCGCAGGACACCGTGCGCGGCATCGCCCACTACGCCGAGCCCGTGCCCAGCCCGCTCACCCCGCGGGCCTTCGGCGAGGGCTCGCTGCTGGCGATCACCATCGAATCCACCCCGCCGGGCGCCCGTGAGATGACCCGCTACCAGGGCCTGGTGGGCCTGGACGCCGACACCCTGGCCGAGGCCTTCGAGGGCTATTTCCAGCAGAGCGAACAGCTGCCCACCCGCGTGCTGCTGGCCAGCGCCGGGGGCCGCGCCGCCGGCCTGATGCTGCAGCAGCTGCCCGGCGGCCACGGCGACGCCGACGGCTGGGACCGCACCAACGCCCTGTTCGAAACCCTGGGCCCGGCCGAGCTGGCCGACACCCCGGTGGAAACCCTGCTCTGGCGCCTCTTCCACGAGGAGGACGTGAAGCTGCTGGACCGCAAGCCCCTGGCCTTCGCCTGCAGCTGCTCGCGCGAGCGGGTGGGCGACATGCTGCGCAGCCTGGGCGCCGACGAGGCCCGGGCCAGCCTGCAGGACGGCGTGGCCGAGGTGCACTGCGATTTCTGCGGGCAGGGCTATCGCTTCGAGGCTGAACAAATCGAAGCCTTGTTCAGGAAAGAACCCACCGCCCCCGCCCCACCCGGATTGCAGTAAGGCATTGGGGTCGGAGGTAATTTCCCTCCGGGAAATTACCTCCGACCCCAGGCCTTCCATTCGTTAAAAAAGTGGTAAACTCGGCCCCACACCGGCCCGGAACTTAAGTCCCCCGCAAGGTTCCAAGGCCAGGAACAAGAGGACGCCCCCATGTCGCCGCTGCTGCGCCCCATCGCCGGTTTCGTGCTTGCCCTCGCGGCGGCCACCGCGTTTGCGCAGGCGCCGTCGCCGCTGTACCTCGGCGAGCGCGGCAACGATGATTCGGGCACCACCGCGCTGCCCATCCTCAACAACCGCAGCGGCGAGTTGGAAGGCTTCCTGCTGATCGAAGGCCAGGGCAACCGCGACAGCGCCCTGCAGCGCATCCTCGGCCGCGCACCCAGCGCCAGCATTGGCGCCGGCGTGGTGCTGCCGATGGACAATGGCCGCCGCCTGGGCGCCAGCCTGCACCTGGATGCCAACCCCACCCTGGGCCTGCTGTGCGACAAGAGCGCCGTGGCGCGCCGCGTGGGCACGCTGGCGCAGCATTGCCTTACCGCCAGCCTGGCCGACGGCAACGCCGCGCTGCCGCTGGTGGCCGCCCGCCCGGGCGTGCGCGCCGCCGCCACGCTCGAGGGCGACCGCAGCCGCGTCACGGCCAGCATCGGCCTTTCCAAGTTCGAAACGCAGCCGCTGCTGCTGCCGGGCGCGCGCCTGGCGCCGGCGGATGCGCCGCTGCTGCTCGACCTCTCGGGTGCCAACATCGACCAGCAGGAAATCGGCCTGCTGGGTGAAATGCAGCTGGGCGAAACCGGCTGGGTGAGCATCGGCGGCACCCTGGCCCGCGCCCGCATCGTGGGCACCAACGACCTTCCGGGCGGCGTGCGCCCGAGCTGGAACACCGGCACCATCCGCCTCGAAGGCGGCATTGGCGACTTCGGTGGCGAAATCGTCGGCCGCACCATCGAGCTGCCGGGCGCGCCCAGCAACTACAGCGACGTGGGCATCGGCGTTACCTGGCGCGCCCCGTGGCGGGCCCGCCTGAGCGTGGGCGCCGCCGGCCTGATGAGCCACGGCGAAAACCCCTTCGCGCCCAGCAGCGAAGACGCGGAAGAAAGCACCCGCGTGCCCTACATCCGTTACGAGCAGGATCTCTAACCTGCGGGAGGGCCTTCAGGCCCGACAAACACCCCAAACCCCTGCGCCTGCATCGCCACCGCCAGCGCCTGCACCTCGGCGCGGCCCCCCACCCTGACCACCACTTCCCGCCCGGCCCGCAGCGCGTCGAAAGCCGCGTGCGCGTCTTCCCGCAGGAAGATGCGCAACACCTCGAGCGTGCGCGCAGGCTTGTCGGCCAGCCGGTAGTGTGAGCGCAGCACCAGGCTGGCCCGTTCGATCGTAGATTCCCCGTCCATGGGCAGTATTAGACCGCGCCGGCATGACAAAGCGATGCGCGAAAAATTCGCGGCGCGCCGCGCCCGCGACAGGCGCAGACTCGGCGCCCATGGCCAAGCCCTCCAATCCCCTGCCCCTGGTAGCCGCAGTGCTGGCACTGATCGCGCTCGCCTTCCTGGCCGGGCGCTGGTGGGGCATGCAGGGCGGCTAGGCCGCCTGGCTGCAGATAACCGAGAACGAAGCTGCACCAATGCCCTCGCGCCTGGACATCAGGGTGACGCGGCAGGCCTGGCCGCTGGCGTTGGTGAACGGCATCGACGAGCCCGAGCGCAGGAAGTCGCGCGTTTGCGCCTTCTCGCTGGAGCCCGACGAAATGGTGACCCAGCCGCCGCCGTTGGTCAGCCGCTCCAGGCCCACCACGTTCTGCGCGTCGATGCGCATCGATTCCTGCGGCGACAGCAGGAAGTCGTAACCGCCGGAAAGCCCGCGCGTCTCCTGCAGGTTGCGGGTCAGCGCCGCGTTCTCGCTCTGGGCGAACTGCAGCTTGGCCAGGATGTCGCGATTCACGCGCTCGAGGTCGGCCGTGGCGCGCTGCACTTCCTTGAAGGCCGCCTGGCCCTCGCGATCCACGCTGCCGCGCAGGCCATCGAGGCTTGCACGCAGTTCGTCGAAGCCGGCCTTTTGCTGCTCGGCCAGCGTGGCAATGGGGTCGTCGCCCGGCAGCAGCGCGTCGCGCACCATGCCGTATAAGTCCTGGCCTATCCAGCCGCCAACGGCGAACGCCAGCGCCATGAGCGCCATCTTCGCCTTGCCCATGAAGCCCAGCCGAGCCGCGCCGGCGACCGGCGCGGTGTTTTCACCCTGTTCCATGTCGACCCCTCCCCTGTCTGGGGGCAGTGATACGGGCTTGGCGCGCGGCAATCAAGCACCGGGCGGCTGACCGCCCGTTACCGAAGAGCTTCATGGTGCCAGCGCTTTCGTCCCGAGCCCGCGCCCAAAGCGGGCTGCGCGCAGCAGGCTGGCCATGACACCCGTGCTTCCGAGGCATAGCCTGATAACCAAGGCATGCCAAGGAGCTAAACCCTCATGAATTGGGGGGTTTAGGGCCGCCGGGGCGGGGGGTGGCTCATACAGAATGGGCCCTGAAGTTCCCCGACACCCATTTCACCCGGCCGGCAAGGACGCTGGCCCAACGGCAAAAGGACACGCCATGACCCACCTCCGTCGCGCCGGGCAGCGCTTGCCAAGCCTGACGCGCTGCCACCTCCCGGCGACCCAACGGCTTCGGCACACCCTAGGCCCTGAGCTTCAAACGGTTCAGGGGCCAGGTAAGAAGGCTGAGGTAGGACACCGCGCCGGTCCGCAGTCCGCGGAGGAAAGCGGCGCCGAGCGCTGCCACGAAGTCGCTCTTTGTGGTGTTCATGCCCCGATTGCAGACCAGCGCGGACGCCGGAGGCAAGCCGTGGGGCACCGCCTGCGAATCCCCCAACGGGGGAAACACCTCCTCTCAGGGCAGGGGGTTTCGACCGTGGTTGAGCGCCTTACGCGAGCAGACTGTCCCGGCCGCTGTTGGGGAAAACACATCGAATGGAACTGAACATGAAATCGGCCGCCGCTGAGAGACTCATGGCCCCCGCCATCAGCCTGTTGATTCGCCTGCTGGGCGAGCAGGCCATTCCCTCGCCTGCACATTCGCTTGAATGCGTACTGAGTCGAATCAAGCTGGCTATCGAGTTCTTGGCCCAGTTGCGACCCGACATCGCTCGACTGACGCGACTGGCGCAGGAGTGCAACCATGCTCTGGCCGACCTCGCCGAAAGCGAGACGCGCCTCTGGGAAACTTCGCGACTGCAGCCGCCGCAACCCAATACGTCGTTTGGCGCGTTCGGCGACTACCCTCAGTACTCGGCCCTGACCGGCGTCGCGCCGAAGGAGTACGAGGGCATCATCGCGCTGCTGCTGGCGGCCGCGCTTGGACCGCGCATCCTGATGCGCATAGAGGGCCTGGCGGCCGAAGCCGACCCTCAGCCCGCGCAAGCAAAACGGGTTTTGACCAAGCAGGTCAGGGCGGATGACGAAACACTCATGGGAGCGCTGCGCCGGACACCTCCGGCGCAACTCGCCCACGCGTTACAGGAGTGGTCCCGTGGACATCCTTCGAAGGACCTGGAATACCTTCCCCTTCCGGAAGGCCCTGAGAAGCTGAGGGCCATCTGCCGGTCGATCAAGAGGGGCTTACGGGAGATCCGACTGCTGCGCGCCTCGCCACCCTTGGCCATTGCGCCAGCGAACCCGGCGGTGACCACTGAGCGCATCGATCATCGCCGGA
The DNA here is from genome assembly GCF_001724815.1 of Arenimonas sp. SCN 70-307. GTDB lineage: Bacteria > Pseudomonadota > Gammaproteobacteria > Xanthomonadales > Xanthomonadaceae > Arenimonas. The sequence goes on from NZ_MEDO01000014.1 coordinate 248,376, forward strand.
TGGCGTCGGAAGAGGCCCGGGGCTGCGCACCGGAAGACTGCGGCGCGTCCGCCCAACGGCAGGCCGTGTTCGGATTGCCTGGCGAGCACGACCCCGCACTGCAAGCGATGCGGGGACTGGTGGCCCACGGCATGGCCGCTGCGCATGCACCGTCGAGCCTTCGCTGGGTACCCGAGGCGCAGGTGGCCCCATTGGCGCAGCTCTTGGCTCAAACCCTCGCCATCGGCGATGAGTCGCGGGCGGGCAGCCACGGCCTGCTGCAGCTCGCCGCGGTCACCACCGTCGCGCCGGCCGCGCTGATGGATGCCCCTTTGATGGGCGATCTGGCCGGGCTGGATAACAAGCGAGCCACGCGCCTGCACTTTTGCCGCAGCGAGGACCGCCTTCTGGTCGTCGTTCCCCGCAGCATGTTGCCGGCGAGCTATGAGCAGCCGGAGGACGCCGTCGGCCAACACCGCTACCTCGGCGCCACGGTGCTCGCGTTGCCCAACGCCCTGTCGGACTGGCTGCGCAAGGCCCTGCAGATCGAGGGCGACACGATCCGCTATCGCTATCCAGACGCCATGGCCAACCTGGACCAGGCGCGACTCGCCCTGGCCAGCCAGTTGACCCTCTCGCTGAGCGAGGGCCGGCTTCGCAACCTGCTGGCCGCGCCTGCGCTGCGGACAATCCGCTCCACGTGCAAGGCAGCGAGCGCCCTTCCCGCAGCCAGTGTTTTCACCGGGACGCTCGCGTACTACGTGGCCCATCCGTTGGACGAGGTCCATGATGCGCACCGCGAATTGCTCGAGCAGTTCTATCCGGGCCAGGTGCCGCCGCTCAGCCAGGCGGAGCGCCGACATCTGTCGGCCTGGACCGGGTGCCAGCTCCTTCCCACGATGGACGCCGTGCGCGAGGCGGTCGAGGCGAACGTCGCCCGCGTGCGCAGCCTGCTGAAGGCGACGGCCACCGACCGGCAGACACTGTGCGAGCAGTTCAATGCCCTTAGCCGCTATACCTACACACTGCTGCGCCTGGTGACGGCCGCACGCCCGGTGGCGGACGCCTTCGCGCTGACCCAGGATGTGGACACGGATCTGCAGCTGGCGCAGGTCTCGGACAAGGTGCTCAGCCCGCAGACCACAACGCGGCTGGTGCCGTTGACAACCCAGGCGTGCGAGCAGGTGCGCATCCTGCGCCAAGCCGTGGACTGGATGGCGCGCGAAGTGGTCGCCAAGGACGATCCGCTGCTGGCCGGCAAGATGCTCTCCACCCTGCCCGATGCGCCGGGCTACCCGGCCTTGCCGCCCTACTTCGTGCTGTCTTGCCAGGGCAGCGCCTGGGCGGCACAGGGGATGGACTGGGTCCAGGAACGCGTGGGTTGGGACAGGGCGTTTCCCTGGCCCAGCAATTTCAATCGCGCGCTGATGGCCCAGCACCTCTCCCGTGAGGGCCTCCCGGACGAGTTGATCCAGGCGCTTCTGGGGCACACCGTTGGCACGTTCACGCCCGGCGCACCGGATTGCCCGATGGTCATGGCGTGGGTGCACGGACAGCTGCGACCGATGCAGGAGGCGCTTTGCCGCCAGCTGGGGCTGACCGTGCTCGATTGGCCGCACGCGCCGACCGACGAGAGCGTTCGAGACCTGCAGCCAGTGGTCGCCGCGAAACCGCTGTTCGGGGACTTTGACGCCGAACGGGTGCGCGCAAGGGAAGAGACGGCGCGCCGCAAGCAACACCTGTCTGCCACCTTGCTGGCAGTGGCGCGCGAGCGCCTGCCGCCTGCACGCATCCTTCCGAGGCTGCAGCAGGTTCTGCGCGAGCGGATGAAAGGCGAGCCCGCCGCCCAGCTGACGGAAGCGCTGGGCTGGGTCGAGCGCCTGATCGAGAAGAAATCGCCCAACGCGCTTGAGCGCCTTTTCGCGTCCAAGGAGCGGACGCGGCGACTGATGCACGTCGCCCCCTGCCCGGCCACCCACGGCCGGTTCGAGCTGACGCAGCTTCGCTTGGCGCGGGCGATGCGCACCGAGCTTTTCGAGGTGATGCTGCGCGAGGCGCCGATTGCCCTGGAAGCAGGGCCTGACGAGGTGTTGGCGTGGATCGCCCTCTCTGCGCTGTTCGCAGGCGCAGCGCTGGAGCCAGACGTCCTGACGTTTCTTGCTGACGCCCTGCCGAATACGCATGCCCAAGGCCCGTGGCTGTGGCTGGAGCGCACGCAAGGCAACCAGACGCGGCGTTGGCAGGCTGACCCGCTCACGGCGCAGTGGCTGTACGCGTTCAAGCAGCGCTGGCCCGACGCGCCGGCCATCGATGCCAACCGCTTGCGGCTGCAGGTCGCGCGCCGGCTCGGTAGCCTGCCTTGCCTGGCGTCCGCAGCAGGTGCCTCAGACGCCTGGGAACAGGCGCGCAAGGCGCTGACGGCCTGGTATCGCTATCACCTGCCCGGCAATTTGTTTGCCCACGCCACCGCAGAACGTGCGAGCGCGTGCCTCCCCAGGGAGGCCCTGGCACGGGAGATCGGGCTGTGGGTGTTGCACCCCGCGCAAGAGGAGGCCGGGAAGACCGCCATGCCGTGGGCCACCGCGCCCGTGCCACCGGGGAGGTGCCGACACCTTGCGGGTTCGCTCAAGGGACTGCTTGGCGCGGTCGGGCTTGATCCCGGCGAGCCGCGCGCCGTGCAGCTGACCCAGCTGCAGGCCGAGGTCGCCATCCTGCAGGCGGGCGTGGACCGCGGCCGTCGATCGCAGTGGCCCCAGGTGCTGTTGCTCGGTTATCTGCTGCAGCTCTTGCGCGACGGGGGGCGGGTCAAGCGGCATCTCAAGGAGCGCACGATCGCGGCCTACCTGGCTCCCATCCGCCAGCTTCTGCTGGGGCCCTGCGGACCGAATCTGCTGCTGCTCGAGCCCGACGAGCTTGAGGGCTTGTACCGCGACCTGCTGCTGACGGGCAGTCCGAAAGACCGGCGCCGTCGACTGCTGGCCCTGCGCATGTTCCACGACATGCTGCAGGCGGACTATGGGATGGAGCCGGTGCGCTGGGGCCTGGTGACGCAAGGCGTCACGACCGCCCCCGGCGAGGTGGATGCGAACCTGGTGTTCGACCACGAGTTCGACCGGGCCATGGCGCTACTGGACGCGGGCTGGGGCGGCGACGCCAGCCTGTGCCGGGCCGCGAAAGGCGTGATGTGCCTGATGCGTTATGCCGGCGCACGATTCGGCGAAGCCTACCTGTGCCAGAGCGACGACTTCACGCTCGGCGGCTACCTGCGCATCACGCCGACCCGCGGCTACGGAACGCTCAAGACCGAGGCCTCGCGGCGAGAGCTGCCGCTGATCGCGGTGCCAGAGTCCGCGCGAGCGGTGCTGCGGGACCTTTGCCGGGGCGCGGTCGAGCGCGGGGACCCGGGCTGGCTCTTTGCCGACCCGACGGCGCCTCAAGACCTGCTGGGCCGCTCGCGGCTGGCGCGCCTGGTTGGCGAGGTGCTGCGTGCCGCCACGGGCAATCCGGCTATCCGGGCGCATCACCTGCGCCACAGCTTCATCACCGAAAGCTACGAGCGCCTGGTGGCGCCCTTGGCCGCGGACGATGCGGCGCAGGCCGCCAGCCGCGAGGCGCGGTTCGGCACCTCGCAGCCCACGCGGCGGGCGATGGCCGAATGGGCGGTCTGCAATGGCCACGCCAGCCCGGATACGGGCCACCGGGTCTATCTGCACCACCAAGAGCGCCGGGTGATGCAGGCGGCGGCGCAAGGGCTGCCCAAGAATACGGCGCAAGACCTGGCGCGGGCGTTGGGCGCTTCGCCCGCTAGGGATGGCGAGGGCTCGCCCATCTGGGTGCGCGAGCCGCTGGCGGCGCTGGATCCGTGGCGAGGCTTGCCGATAGGGAAGGTGCCTGCGATCGAACGCCTGTTGGCGCAGGCGACGAAGATGCCCGACCCGGCGCTCTCGCTGCCTCAGGTGCACGAGATCCTGGCCCATCCGGGAAAGCACTGGCTGCCCGTGGATCGGTTCGCCGAGCTCTGGGGTGTTCCGCCCGCCCGCGTCCGGGGCCTGCTTCCGGCCGAACGCGAAGTGCACGAATCGCTGCCGACGACCCTGGGGGCCAGGGCGCGCAACGAGGACGGCGCACTGCCGCGCCCCGGGCGTCGGCACCGTGGCTCCGGGCAATGGCCGGCCGGCCACCGACGGCTTGACCTGATGAGGCTGGAGGCGCTCAAGGCAAGCCCGGAAAACCTGGGCCGGGCGGAGCGGCTGCTGCGCCATGCCAGCCACAACGGCTGCGTCTGGACCGGCCTCACGGAAGGCGACCTGCGTGCGGTGGTGGGCTGGCTGGGGGATCTCGGGATCGACAAGAGCTGGCTTCAGGTCGAGGTTCCCGACGACGCGTGGCGGGCGTGGTGCCAGCGCGAGCGGAGCCTTCGCGGGCTGGATATCCAGGTGATACCGACGCGCCGCCAGTGCCGCCTTCGCCTGATGCGTGACGCCCAGGCCTCGCTGCGGCCCGCGGCGCTGCATGCGAGCCAGCTCTGGCTCATCCGGGCCCGGGCGATGGCGCACCGGGCATGAGTGCCATGGACAACGAGGAGGAAGACCCATGGAAGTGATTGCACAGTCCGTCCTGCGACCGCAGGAGAAAACGTTCGGGACTCGTAAACGCTGCAACGCGGTCGTGGAGAAGACCGCAGAATTGCTGGTCGAGCTGCACGGGTATCGGAATGGCTTGCCGACCGCACCGGCCATCCTCGCGCGCAGTAACCTGCGGCCGAAGGATCGTGTCGATGGCTTCAGCCTGTGCGGGGCGCTGCATCTGCCGGGGCTAATCGATACGTGTCGGTTCGTCCAGAGCCACCTCGGGCCGGAAGCCATCAGCGCCATGAAAACCGATAGCCCGGTGACCCGGGCGCTGGTCAAGCTCAACCGGCTCTGGAGCAAGAAGATGCAGCATCACCTGGTGATGGAGGTCGATGGGGAACGCATCGAGTGCGCACGCCCCGCCCCCGTGGGCCCAGCCGCGAACGCCGTGCCCTGTGCCGGCACCTATTTCGCGACCGAGCTGACCTTCCGCGAGAGCGACCACTGCATCAGCGGCACGCTGCACCAAATGACGGGCGAGGGAGGGGAAGGCATGGAGCGCTTGGCCCAGGTCGGAAAAGTCGTGATTCATTTTGACAGGCGTGTTGCGTTCTACCCGCTGATGGCGCGTCGTGCGCAATGCCCCGATGCCTACCTGCGCATTTCGGGTGCCGGCAGTCGCCGTCTCAAGCTGCATCTGTTCAAGGAGGCCGATGTGGAGCTCGACTACGCCGCGCCTGTGATCCGCACGTCCGTGAAGGACAGCCCCCAGCAGTCGCTCTTCCCGGCGCGCCCAGCGGAATGAGGGGAGCAGCAAGGGGGGCCGACGCCAGATACCCGATGCCTTATTTATACATTTTGATAATATTATAGGCGCTCATAAAGCAACTAAAAATATGCTTTAATGGCAACTCAAGAGGTGTTGCCCAATGCCCCCAGCTGCCCACATCGAGATCTTCCGTGAAGGCCGCTGGCTACCTGCAGCCCGCCTCGAACCGCTGGGCGACGACCTGGCGCGGGTGGACTACCTGCCGGACTACATCTTCTCGGACGATCCGTGGCCGATCTCGCTGGCCCTGCCGGTGGGCTTCGCGCCCCCCCGGCTGGACGGGCCACTGCGGGCACCGGCGTTCCTTTACGACCTGGTGCCCCAAGGCCGGGGCCGGCGCCTGCTGCTGCAGTTGCTGGGCCGCGCCGATGACGACCGGCTGGTGCTGCCGTTGCTACTCGCCGGCGCCTTCAACCCCGTGGGTGCCTTGCGGGTGGACCAGGCGGTGGACTTCTACCACGCACAAGCGCAGCTCAACCCGCCGGCGCCGGGCGCGGAAGAAGGCTTCACCCGCCGCCAGTTGGGCGAGCGCTCGGACAACGTGCTCGAGCACCTCTCGACCCATGCCCTGCTGGCCTCGGGCAGCACGGGCGTGCAGGGCGTCTCGCCCAAGTACCTGCTGACCGAGGACGCCGAGGGCCGGCTGCACGCCGACATGGCCCTGCCCGATGCCCGGGCGCGCCGCCACTGGTTGGTGAAGGGGCCGCGTAACGCCAGCGCGGAGGACCGCATGGTGCTTCGCAACGAGGCGGCCTACCTGCGCGTGGCGGCGGCCTGCGGTATTCGCGTGCATGCGGTGGATCAGGTGTTGCACCAGGACAACCTGCTGCACCTTCCCCGCTTCGACCGCCTCGTCGGACCCGACGGCGTGCAGCGGTTGCATCAGGAAAGCCTGGCCAGCCTGGCCGGGCTGGCGGGTTTTGGCCTGCCCTGCCGCCTGAACCAGCTTCTCGAGGGGCTTCGCCGCCACGCCACCGACCCGCAGGCGGAAACCCTGGAGTTCGTGCGCCGCGACGTGCTCAACCAGGCGCTGCGCAACACCGACAACCATGCCCGCAACCACGCCGTGCAGCGCCTGCCGGACGGACGCGTGCGGCTGACGCCGCTGTACGACTTTGCGCCGATGTTCCTGGACCCGGAGCTGGTGCCGCGCAGCACGCACTGGGCCAATGCTGCGGGCCGCCGGCTGCACGCGTGGAGCGAAGTGCTCGACACGCTGGCCGTGGCCGACGACGAACGCGAGGAGCTGCGCAAGGCCCTGCGGGCCTTCGCGCCCGTGGTGGGCCAACTGCCGGAAACCATGCAGGCGCAAGGCGTGGAGGCCGCGGTGATCGAGGCCTGCAGGGCCAGCATCGACAGCCAAGCCAAGCAGCTGGAGGCACTCTGACCATGCCCCGTAATCCGCCCCGCCCTTCCCCCGAGCAAGCCCGCGTCGAACTCGATTCGCTTTACTCCGGCCTGGCGGACGGCAGCCTGGGCATCGCCGAGGCCGTGCGACGCATGCGCCGGCTGAGCGGCCTGAGCCAGCCACAGTTTGCCAAACACCGCGGCATCAGCCTGCCGACGCTGAGACAGATCGAGACCGGGCGAGGCAACCCCACCGTGGAGACGCTGGACGCGATTGGAAAGGTGTTCGGGCTGCGGGCGGGATTCGTGCCGCGCCGCGGGGACTAGCAGCCAGTCAGACCCCGTAATACGCCCGGTACCACTCCACGAACTTCGCCACGCCCTCCTCCACCGGCACCACCGGCCGGTAGCCGACGTTGGCGATGAGGTCGGAAACATCGGCCTCGGTGTCGGGCACGTCGCCGACCTGCAGGGGCAGCATTTCCATCACGGCCTGCTCGCCCAGGCACTGGAACCAGTGCGCCCGGCGAACTTGTACGCAACGACGGACGAGAATTACCGGGCCATGCGGGCCGTCAACCCGATCCCGAGGCCCTACTCCCCTCCCCCGCACCGCGGGGGAAGGGAGCAACAAAACTCAGCGCTTGCCGGTCGAAGCCGCGCCCGGGCCGCTACCCGACGGAGTCCAGCTCAGCTGCAGGCCCACGCTGCTGGTGTTGCCGATGTCGTTGGCGCGCTCGAGGCGGCCCATCAGGCCCAGCTTCCAGCCGCGCGTGATCTCGACATCCAGGCCCAGGCCCAGCACCAGGCCATCGTCGGCGAAACTGCGCAGGCCCAGCACGTAGTCGTTGGCCGCCGGCAGCACCACGTAGTTGATGCCCACGTTGCTGCGGTTCTCCAGCGCGCGGCGGTACTCGAGCGTCCAGTACGGACGCATCACGCCCGACGACGTCTCCCAGCGGTGGCGGCCCTCGACGCCGGCCGACACGGTGCTCTGGTCGACGCGCTGGCGGGTGTAGGACAGGTCGTAGATGCCTAGGCCGAACTCACGGTAGGCCTCGAGCGTGCTGCGGCTGGCATCGAAGCGGGTGTAACCCACCAGCGACGACGCCATCTCCCAGCCCAGCGTGAGCGAGCCGAACCACTGGTCGCCCTCGCGACGGGCGCGGGCAGTGGCGTCGGCCACGCTGCTGTAGCGGGCGATGTCGAAGTCGAGCTGGCCCCAGCCCAGCAGGCCGTCAACGAAGAGGCTGTCGAAGCGCCACAGGCCGTAGGCCGCCAGGCTCAGCTGCTCGCCTTCCACGGCCGAGCGGCCGTCGTCGAGCGGGCTCTCGCCCCAGCCATGGCCCAGCGCAATGCCGGCCACGGAGCCACCGTCGAAGCGGTAGTCGGCGCCGAGCGTGAGACCGTCGCTGCGGATGTCGAAGCCCTGCGCCGACGCGGTGGCATCACGCTGGCCGATGGTGATGGTGCCGGCGCTCCACGCGCCCCAGCCTTCCGGCAGCAGCCCGTCGTCGCCGCCGCTGCGCGGGCCCGCGTTGAGCGACAGCGCCTGGCCGTCGCCACCGAGCACCTGCAGCGCCACGGCGTGGCTGTCGCGATTTCCGTCGGCATCGCGCTGCTGGCGCAGACGGTCGCGGATGTTGCCCTGCTGGGTGGTGGCGAAGCGCACCGCCTGGTCGACCTGCGCCTGCAGGCCGCCGACCACGCCCGGGTCCTGGGTGGGATCGGGGCGGGCGTTGACCACCAGCGTGGTGGTGACCGAGGACGCAGCCCAATTGCCGCTGGCCGCCTGCGTGGCCGTCAGCACCGTGGTGCCCGGGCCCACGATGGTGACCGTGCGGCCGCTGACCGTGGCCACCGCCGTGTTGGCGCTGGTGAAGGTGAACGCACCCGGGCTCGGACTGGACGGGTTGGGCAGGTCGAAAGCCGGCTCGCCGTAGGTCTTGCTGATGTCGCCCACCCAGGTGAGCGCGGGCGTGGCCGCGCCGACCTCGAGCACCAGGCTCACTTCAGCGGCCAGGTAGTTCGCGTCGGCCGCCTGCGAGGCGGTGATGGTGGTGCTGCCGATGTTGAGCATCGTCACCACGTTGCCCGACACCGTGGCCACGCCGGTGTTGGAGCTGGCGTAGGTGATGGCGCCGGTGCTGTTGGTGCTGACCGCCGGCAGCGCGAAGGCCGGCTCGCCCCAGGTGCGCTGCAGCAGCGCCACCCACGAAATGGCCGGCGTGGCCTTTTCCACCGTCATCACCACCGAGATGCTGGCGCCGGCGTAGTTGCCGTCGCTGGACGGCGCCTGCGTGGCGGTAAGCGTGACGGTGCCCGCGCCGGTGATGGTGACCACGTTGCCCGACACCGTGGCCACGGCCGCGTCGGACGAGCTGTAGGTGAAGGCGCCATCGCTGGGGCCGGTGGGCGACGTGAGCGGGAAGGCGGCGTCGCCGAAGGTGCGGCTGAAATCGCTTATCCAAGCCAGCACCGGCGTGGCCGGCAGCACCTGCACCGGCATCTGCACGCTGCCGCCGGTGTAGTTGCCGAAGGCGGCCTGGGTGGCGGTGAGCACGGTGCTGCCCACGTTCACCGGAGCCACCTGGTTGCCGCTGACGCTGGCCACCGAGGCATTGGCGCTGGAATAGGTGAACGCGCCGCCGCTGTTGCTGGTGGGCAGCGGCAGCGCCTGGGCCGGCTCGCCGTAGGTCATCACCAGGCCCGGGGCCCAGCTGATGACCGGCGCGGCCGGGTTCACGGTGATTTGCGCGGTGGTGCTGGCGGCCACGTAGCCCGGCGCGGCGGCCTGGCTGGCGGTGATGGTGGCGGTGCCGATGCCGACGATGGTGACGGTGCTTCCGCTGACGGTGGCGACCGCCGGGTCGTCGATGCTGAAGCTGAAGGCGCCCGGGCTGTCGCTGGTGGGCGCGACGAGGTTGAAGGGCGCGTCGCCGAAGGTGACCACCTGGTCGGCGAAGGCGCCGAGCACCGGCGCCGCCAGCGGCGTGGCCGGGTTGCTGGGCGCCGAGGGCACGCCCTCGCCCGCCACGTTGGTGGCGGTGACGGTGAAGGTGTACTCGGTGCCGCCGGTGAGGCCGGTGACCAGGATGGGGCTGCCCGCGCCGGTGGCGGTGATGCCACCGGGCGCGGAGGTGACGGTGTACTGCGTGACCGCGCCTGCCCCGCTGTAGGCCGGCGGCGTGAAATTGACCAGCACCTCGCCAACGTTCGCCGTGGCCGCGGCGCCGACGGCCGTGGGCGCGCCAGGCAGATCGGAGAGCGTGGTGAAGCCGACGCCCGACGGCGTGGCCGTGGTCTGCGGCGGCGTCTGCCGGTCGGTGACGACCGCATAGGCCGAATAGGCGGTGGATGCCTGCAGGCCGGTGACCGTGGACGAGCCACCCCCGGCGGCGCTGAACAGCTGGTTGCCGCCGGCCACCGCGGGCGCGCCGCTGCCGTCCTGGCCGGCTGCGACCTGGGCGGGGCTGGGCGCTGGCGCCGAAGCGCGCTGCACGGTCCAGTACAGGGTGCCGCCCCCGGGCGTGGTGTAGCCCACCAGGGCCTGGTCGAAGGTGACGTTGCTTACGCTGACCACCGGCACCGGCGCACCCGCCAGCACGATGGGCTGGGTGACCTGGTAGGTGGCCGTGCCCGGGTGGATGCCCGCCTGCCAGTTGCTGGTGACCAGGGTGTAGCGCTGGCCGGCCACCAGGTTCACGGTGAGCGAGGGCGTGCGCACGACGCCGTTGACGGTGTCGTCGTCACAGTTGATGAGCCCGGCGGTGGGCGCGGCGGGGTTGAAGTCGCCGCTGAAGATGGCCGCCCAGGGGTCGGTGCCGGTGCCGGAGGCATCACCCAGGCCGGTGGCGGCGCTCATGGTGAAGGTGTGCGGGCCCGTGACCGTGGCGACGATGGTGCGCGCCGAAAACGTGTGCACGCCCGTCTGCAGGGTGCACTCGGGGTTGCCGGCGAAGGGGTCGGAAGGATTGTTGAAGGTGTTAGCCGCGCTGACCGTTTCCACGAAGCTCGTGGTCTGCGCGGAAGCGGCGCCGGTGGCCAGCAGGGCCAGCGCGGCAAGGCCGGCGGCAAGGGTTCGGCGACCACGGGCAGCGGCCGCCAGCAGCCCGGAGGGCCGCAAGCGCAGAGACATCATCGGTTTTCCCCTGTTTCATGCGACCAAGGCCGCAGCCGGCCAATCCGGCCAGCGCGACTCTACGCAAAACCGGCCAGGGAATACCGAGAATAATTCTCAGGCCAGCCCTACACCCCGTAGTAGGCCCGGTACCACTCCACGAACTTCGCCACGCCCTCTTCCACCGGCACCACCGGCCGGTAGCCGACGTTGGCGATGAGGTCGGAGACATCGGCCTCGGTGTCGGGCACGTCGCCGGCCTGCAGGGGCAGCATTTCCATCACGGCCTTCTTGCCCAGGCACTGTTCCAGCACCTGGATGTAGCGCAGCAGCTCGACGGGCTGCTCGTTGCCAATGTTGTAGAGCCGGTACGGCGCCACGCCGCTGCTGGCCGGATCGGGCGCGAGGCCGTTCCAGGCCGGATCGCGGCCCGGCACGGTGTCGAGCGCGCGCACCACGCCCTGCACGATGTCGTCCACGTAGGTGAAGCTGCGCTTGTGGTGGCCGTGGTTGAACACCTTGATGGGCTCGCCCGCCAGGATGGCCTTGGTGAACAGGAACAGCGCCATGTCGGGCCGGCCCCAGGGGCCGTACACCGTGAAGAAGCGCAGGCCCGTGCACGGAATGCCGTACAGGTGGGCGTAGCTGTGCGCCATCTGCTCGTTGGCCTTCTTGGTGGCCGCGTACAGGGTGAGCGGATGCTCGGTGGACGAATGCTCGGAGAACGGCATCTTCAGGTTGGCGCCGTACACCGAGCTGGTGGAGGCATAAACCAAGTGCTCGACGCCGTAGTGGCGGCAGCCTTCGAGGATGTGGAGGAAGCCGGTGACGTTGCTGGAGACGTAGACGTGCGGGTTCTCGGCGGCGTAGCGGACGCCGGCTTGGGCGGCGAGGTGGACGACGCGCTGGGGCTTGTACTTGGCGAAGACTTCCTCGACTGCGGCGCGATTGGCCAGTTCGGCCGTGACGTGCATGTAGCCCGGCAGCGCCTGCAAACGCGCCAGGCGGGCCTGCTTGAGCGTAGGGTCGTAATAATCGTTCAGGTTGTCGAAGCCGACAACCTGCTCGCCGCGGGCAAGGAGGACTCGGGCTAAGTGTGAGCCGATGAAGCCGGCGGTGCCTGTGGCAAGAACTCTCATCTGGGGAATCCGGTTGGGTTGGAGCGATGCTGGTTGGGGAAAAGATGCCAGAAACTCCCACTTCTGCGGCGTCTACCGCCAGGGGAGAACTGCGCTTTCAGGTGGCCTGCAGCGTCAACGCGTGTCCAATCAGCGAGAGGAACAGCTTGGGAGAGACTTCGCGCGACAGCGGCCCGAGGCAAGTGCCTGAGCCGTCCAAGGAGTCACAGAACTCGTGTCAGAGCGTCGCAAGGAGCATAGCGCGGGAAACATCGAAAACAGAGCCAGCTCAGGCAAGCAGCAATCGCTCAAGATGCGCCACGATGCGCTCGCCAGTGCGCCCGTCCCACAGCGGCGGAACGCTGCCTTGCTTCCAACTACCGGCAAACAAGCGGTCCAGCGCGGGTTTGAGGTTCGCGGGCGTGGTGCCAATCAGTTCATTGGTTCCAAGTTCCACCGTCTCCGGGCGCTCAGTATTGTCACGTAAAGTTAGACAAGGCACACCCATGACTGTGGTCTCCTCTGTGATGCCGCCAGAATCGGTGATTACGCCCTTTGCATGCTTCACAAGCCAGTTGAACTCCAGATAGGGCTGCGGGTCCACGAGGTAAATGTTGGCCGGGAAGCCCGGCAAGACGCGCAGCGTCTTGGCGGTGCGCGGATGGACCGGGAACATCACCGGCAGGCCGCGGACGCCTTCCCCGATAGCCTGCAGCAAGCACGCGAGGCCGTCTGCGCTGTCCACGTTAGCTGGGCGATGCAGGGTGATGACAAAGTATCCGCCGGGCTGCAGCCCCAAGTCCTGCACGAAGGCCGGGGCGCGCAGGCGTGGCATGTTCCCCAGAAGGGTGTCGATCATGGTGTTGCCGACGAAGAATATGCGGCGTTCGTCGATGCCCGCGCGGCGCAGGTTGGCGTTGGCGTGTTCGCTGGTGGTGAAGAACCAGTTGGTCACTGAATCGGTGACCAGGCGGTTGATTTCCTCCGGCATGGTCCAGTCCCAGGAGCGGATGCCGGCTTCCACGTGCGCCACCGGCACATGCAGCTTCTGCGCGGTGATAGCGCAGGCCATAGTGGAGGTCACGTCGCCCACCACCAGACAGCAGTCGCTCCGCCGGGCGAGGAGCAGCCTCTCGTAACCCACCATGATTGCGGCTGTCTGTTCGGCTTGGCTACCAGACCCCACTTCAAGGTTCACGTCTGGCGCAGGTATTCCCAGCTGATCAAAGAAATCTCGGGACATGCGCGGATCATAATGTTGGCCGGTGTGCACCAGCCGCCAGCCCAAGGGGCCGCCAGCATCTCTCCGCGCCTGCATCGCATGCAATATCGGCGAAATCTTCATGAAATTGGGGCGCGCCCCAGCAATGACATCCACCAACATCGTCGGGCACCTCATGCAAGCTCAGCCAGGGAGGTTGGCACTCGTGGCAACCCAGGAAAGACCTTCCAGATGAGCCTCGACTGGGGGAAAACCAGCACCCAAGCAGTAACAAATATGCAGGCCAGGTAGGTCCACAACCCCTGGTGAGCCACGTACCATTCTTCCAGACCGCCCTTATAAGGCATGATCACCTCGTCGTAAAAACGCTCCGGTTCCTTGCTGGAATGCATCAGCTCTTCCTCATCGCGAAAGACGATGGAGCCGATTCCGGAGAGGCCGGGGCGGACCTTGATGATCTGCGCCTGCGACTGCGGCGGGAATGCGTCGAAGCATCGCTTGGTTTGCGGACGCGGCCCGATGATGCTCATGTCGCCCTTGAAGACGTTAATCAGCTGCGGTAACTCGTTGATTTTTGTCTTGCGCAGGAGACGGCCGAACGGCAGTACGCGAGGGTCGCCCTTTACCGTGACGGTACCGGTTCCGATGTTCGGACTGTCTTTAAGCATGGTGGCAAACTTGTACAGGCCGAAAGACTGTCCACCTCGCCCTACTCGTTGCTGCACGAAAAAGACTTCGCCCTCCCCGGTAATGCGCAGGATCAGGACTACCGGAATCAGCAGCGGGGAGAGGACCAGCAGGGCCACGCTGGAGAAAAGGATGTCAAGGAGACGCTGCATGACTTACATCCGACTATCGAGGTACTTGCCAGTTTCCTTATGCTGGAACTCTGGCAGCATGTGGTTGAACAACTCCACCAGTTCGGACTTATCCCAGGTGGGCTGGGCGCGCAGGCGTTCGAGAGTGGCCAGGAAATACTCGAGCTTGGCCTCCTCATAGACCGGGTCATTGCTGATCACGCCAATGGCCTGGAATCGATCCATGTCCAGCGATTCGGCGCCGGTGTAGAACTCCTCAAAGTCCTTCTCGCCAGTTGTGTCACTCGCAAAGAAGTACACCGGCCACTGCTTGCGGGCGATCAGTTCGCTGGCACGACCGCGGGCCTCGTCCTCGCTGGCGCACTCCACCGGCTCGAAACCAAGCGCTTGCAGGTAGCGCACGGCGATGTCGGAAAAGCGAGTCAGGTCCAGCTGCTCGCTGAGCTTGGGGAAGAAGATGTCGCGGTTCTCGCCCAGCAAACAAGAGCTCAAGCAAAGCTCACCAGACTCCTGCGGGGTCACGAAGTAGCGGCGCACATCGTTAGGCGCGGAGATGGGCTGGCGCTTGGCAAAGCGCTGGTTGAAGCCGTGCAGCAAAGAACCGTCGGAGAATGCCACGTTGGCGAATCGCGCAGTGGAGATGGGCAGCGACTGGCTGGCGCGCATCAGGAACATTTCCATGATCCGCTTACTGGCGCCCATCATGTTGACCGGGTTGGCAGCCTTGTCGGTGGAGACGCAGAAATACTTGCGCGCTCCGCCTACCCGAGCGTGGGCGATGGTGCCAATGGTGTTCAGCACGTTGACCTCGATCATTCGCATCAGCGTGAACGGGTCTTTCTCGCTGCGGACGTGCTTGAGCGCGGAGAGGTTGAGCACATAGTCATAGCCGGACTCCGCCGTCATCAGTGCGGAAAACTCAAGGCTGCCGCAGTCAATGGCGAAGGTGCGGAAATCGCCATCAATGTAGCCAAGCGTGCTACGGATTTCACGCACCAGCTCGACCATGTTGTTCTCGCTGATGTCCACCACATGCAGCGCCCGCGGCTTACGCTTGAATATCTCGCGCGTGACCGCTTGGCCGATGGAACCGGCGCCGCCGATGACGAGGAAGCGGCTCGACCGCGCAAGACCGGAGAGTTCGGCTTCGTGGGCCTGGATGTCGCGATCAAACAAAGGGCGGTCGCGCCCGATTAACTCAAGAATGTTCATCTGCACTCAATGGCTGTTGATATGTAGCCGCAGTTCCGCGACGGCCGCTGCCAACCCAAGTCTTTGGAAGGTGTCGAGCAGTTCTCCAGCGCATCGGGTAGGTCCTCAAAAAGAGCTCGTGCGCCTCGGGCGGCGTGACAAACTGCAATGGGGTCCAGATAGAGCGCATGTTCAAGGATCTGGCAGGGATGCTGGGCGCAAAGCCCAGGAGATGCGAAAACCGGCTCCGGGAAATCCTTCAGGTTACTGGTGACGATCGTTCCGGAACCGCACTTGATAGCCGCGACCAGCATATGCCGGTCGCCAGGATCGGGAAGGTGAAAGGCTGACTCTATCCACTCGTAGTCGGTCACCAAGCAGCGTAGTACCTCGTCGTCGATCAGATTGCGGTCCGTTCCAGCAAGCGAAATAACCGCTCAGCCCCGGAGGGGCGTCATCGCCCCGTCCGGCACGCTGGACGGCAGGTTTACCACCCTCGCCTCCAGCCAATATGAGTTCTCCAGCCCGTCGTGCTGGCAGTTCTTGAACATTTCCAGCCGGGACATCAAGCGCCATACCGGTCGGGTCATCACGCCGTTGGCGTTGGTGTATTCCAAGAAAGCATCGCGCTGCACTTCGTTCTCCAGCATGATGGCGTTCAGCCACCTGTTGGCGGTAGCTCCGGAGATGGGTTGCACGAAGCGCACGCCGGCGCCTTGGAAGAACTCCGCGTAGCGCCGCGCAACCTCCGTCTTGATGGCCAGCATTTCCGACAGGCGCCCCATCTGCGCACAACCCAGTGCGGCATTGAGGTTGGGCAGGCGGTAGTTGTAGCCCACCTCGTCATGCACGAACTCGTACGGGTGCGGGATCTTGGCCGTGGTGGTGAGGTGCTTGGCGCGCTGAGCCAGCGCCTCGTCATCGGTGACGATCATTCCGCCGCCGCCGGTGGTAATCACCTTGTTGCCGTTGAAGCTGAGCGTGGCCAGTTTGCCGAAAGTGCCAGTGTGCTGCGTGCCTGCGTAGCTGCCCAGAGATTCCGCTGCATCTTCCACCACGGGAATGGCGTACTCGCCACACACGGCAACCACCTCCGCGATTCGCAACGGGAAGCCGAAGGTGTGCATGGGGACGCAAGCGGCGATGCGTTTTCCGGTGGCACGGTTGTACGCCTGCCCGTCGCGGAGCTCGGCATGGGCTGACAGCCAGCGGCGCAGGGCATCCGGACTCAGACCGAGGGTATCGCGATCCACGTCGATGAAGACGGGCACCGCCCCGGCATAGGTCAGCGCACTGCAGGTGGCGATGAAGGTCAGTGCCTGGCATAGCACCTCATCACCGCGCTGCACGCCGGCCAGCTGCAGGGCCACGTGCAGCGCGGCGGTGCCGTTGACGGTAGCGATGGCGTACTTCGCGCCGGTGAAGGCGGCAATCTGCTGCTCGAACTCAGTGACCTTCGCGCCCACAGAGGAGACGAAGTTGGAGTCGATGCAATCGATCAGATACTTGCGCTCGTCGCCTTCGAAAACGGGACGATGTAGCGGGACAAATCCGTCGCCATAGATGCTCCGGACAAACGCAACCACGTCGGCAGCAATTCTGCTGTTTGGGTGCTGGCTCATCAGGGCCTCACAGCCGGGCCGTTGCATGGTTCTGAAGAAACCACTGGTAGGTTCCTCGCAAGCCGTCCTCCAGTCCGATCGAGGCCCGCCACCCCAGCGCGTTCAGGCGCGACACGTCCAGGAGCTTGCGTGGCGTCCCGTCCGGCTTGTCCGGATCCGTGGAGACCCGACCTTCAAAGCCAACGACGCGGGCGATGCGCATTGCCAACTCAAGAACCGGAATATCCTCGCCCACCCCGACATTGAGGAATTGCTCATCAGAGTAGTTGCGCATCAGGAAGACACAGGCGTCCGCCAAGTCATCCACGTGCAGGAACTCGCGGCGTGGAGTGCCCGTCCCCCAGATCACCACCTCGCTCGCACCCTGCTCCGCCGCCTCGTGGAAGCGGCGGATCAACGCGGGCACCACGTGGGAGTTCTCGGGGTGGAAGTTGTCGCCAGGGCCGTAGAGATTGGTCGGCATCAGGCTGATCGCATCAAACCCGTATTGCCGCCGGTAGGCCTGGCATAGTTTGATGCCTGCAATCTTGGCCACGGCGTACCACTCATTGGTCGGCTCCAGAGAGCCTGTCAACAAGTGCTCTTCCCGCATCGGCTGCGGCGCGTGCTTCGGGTAGATACACGATGAACCCAGGAAGCACAGCTTTCGGACCCCGTGCTTCCAGGCGGAATGGATGACATTGGTTTGGATGACCAGATTGTCGTGGATGAACTCAGCGGGGAAGGCGTTGTTGGCATGGATACCACCGACCTTTGCCGCTGCGAGGAACACGTAGTCCGGCCTATTGGCGGCAAACCAGGCATCCACCGCGGCCTGATTACCCAAGTCCAGAACGTTCCTCCTAGGCGCCAGCACCGCGCCCAGACCCTGGCGCTGCAGCGCGCGGCAGATTGCGCTGCCGACCATGCCGCCTGCACCAGCCACGAAAATCCGACTTGCACCATCCATTTTCATTCCTTGAACCGAAAAGCGCGGTAGCCATTGTTCTCAATCAGCGCGTCTTGCCGGGCCCGCGCCAGATCCCAATCCACCATCTCCGTAACGAGCTCATCGAAACTCGTTCGTGGGGTCCAGCCAAGCTTCTCTCGTGCCTTGCTCGCGTCGCCAAGCAACGTCTCCACTTCCGCTGGCCGGAAATAGCGTGGATCAACGGCCACGATCCGTGCACCCGGGCGCGCATGGCAATCGTCCGGCGCATCGGCCAATACACCATACTCACCAGACCCCTCGCCATTCCATTCGACCTTCATGCCAAGCCGGGAAGCAGCCGCATTCACGAAATCCCGCACCGACTTCTGCTGGCCGGTGGCGATCACGAAATCATCGGGCTCGTCCTGCTGCAGCATCAACCACTGCGCTTCTACATAGTCCCGCGCGTGACCCCAATCGCGCAGTGCATTGAGGTTGCCAAGGTAAAGGCAGTCGTCCAAGCCGAGGAAGATCCGGGACAGGGCGCGCGTGATCTTGCGGGTCACGAAGGTCTCGCCGCGCAGGGGGGATTCGTGATTGAACAGGATGCCGCTGCATGCGTACATGCCGTACGACTCCCGATAGTTCACCGTGATCCAGTGGCCATACAGCTTGGCAACGCCATAGGGCGAGCGTGGGTAGAAAGGCGTGGTCTCCCGTTGCGGAGTTTCCTGCACCTCGCCGAACATCTCGGACGTCGATGCCTGATAGAAGCGCACCCGCTTTTCCATGCCCAGGATGCGGATCGCCTCCAGCAGGCGCAGGGGGCCGATAGCATCACTGTTGGCCGTGTACTCCGGACTTTCGAACGACACCGCCACGTGGCTCTGTGCGCCCAGATTGTAGACCTCATCCGGCTGGACTTCCTGCATCACGCGGATCAGGTTGGTGGAGTCCGTCAAGTCGCCGTAATGCAGCACGAGCCTCGGGTCCGGTTCGTGCGGATCCTGATACAGGTGGTCGATACGTTGGGTGTTGAACTGGGACGCGCGGCGTTTGATGCCGTGTACCTCGTAGCCCTTCCCCAAGAGGAACTCGGTAAGATAGGCCCCATCCTGGCCCGTCACACCGGTCAACAATGCTCGTTTCTTCATGGCTCTTGCTTCTTTTCCATCTGTTGGTGGGCCGGAGAAGCCCCCTGGATCCATCCCATCAATCGGTAGTAGATCACCCCTGTCACCTCGTGCATGGCACGCGTGCTGCGCGACAATGCGCTCGCACTGGGTATTATCCTGTGCAGCCGGAACCCCGATTCTTCGTAAGACGAGTGGTCGGTCGCCACCGGGATGAGCCGCACGCCCACATCTGCAAGGGCTCCCACGGCACGGCGCATGTGAGCTGCCGACGTGACCACCAATACTGTGTCGATATTGTAGCGGTCGAGCAGCGGCGGCAATTCAACCGCATGGCCGCGCGTGGTCAAGGCCGCTTGTTCCATGACGATGGCATGGCGAGGCACCCCCATTTCCTCCAAGAATATCGCGCCCGCCTCAGCTTCAGTTAGTCCGGCGGGGTGATGCGGATTGCGCCCGCCACTGACGATGATGCGTGGCGCGCGACCCGCCCGATACAAGCGCGCGGCATGCCAGTAGCGATTCACCTGACCGCCAGCTTGGGGATACAGCAACTGCCCGTTTCCGCTATTGAAGGCGCCGCCGAGCACCAGAATCGCGTCGGCAGCTGGCGCATCTTCGACCCGAGCCTGCGGCCAGTCCCGCTCCAGTCCTCCCAGCAGCCAGTCGGCGACGCCGGGCGTTGAGAACCCCCAAAGAACCATCGTCCCGGTTACAAGAACGAACCGCCCGGCTCGTGGACGTTTCAGGATTAGCAAGCACAGCCCCCCGATCAGAAGCATGAGGCTGATGCCAAGTGGTTCGACGAGGAAGGACAGGAGTTTTGTCAGTTCATACATCATTGACGTGCTCCAAAGAGGGTGCGCTCAAGCTTTTATCCCCCCACCTTCGCGAACATCCTGCGTAAACTCAACGAGGAGATAATCATTGGGGAGCTCCCCCAGCAGCCTCGCGTGTGGATTTCGTTCGTGCGAGCGCATCACGGCACGGTTATGACGGGAAATGGTCGTCATGCATCGGAAGCCCGCGCGCCAAGCGATGTGGTACATGATCTGGTTCATCACGCGCCCAATGCCGCGACGTTCGAATTCCTTGTCGATCAAACGTCCGACAAAGCAACGGCGATTCCAGAAACAGCGCAGGAAGAAATACCCGCAAATCTCATCCTTCTCCCATACGCCAAACATCAGGAACGCCGGGTTGGATAGCATGCGCCCGAGGGTACGCGGGTCGAAACCATGAGGCTGGAAGTATCTGAGCCGATCTTCGCCCTGCCGCTCGATCAATAAGGAAAGTGCCAGCAAATCCGACGCGCCCAGTGACCTGAACTCAAAGCCCGGCAACAGGAATTCGCTGCAAACCTCGTCGACGACGCCTCTCATTCTGGATGCGTGCCGGAACGCGAACAATCTTGCATTCAGCCAGTCAACCAGAGTCCACAAAACAGGAAGTCGGTGCTTCACGAATAGCAACGTCCGCGCGATCAAGCGACCTCCAGAAGGTGCTTGAGACCTTGCCGCACCGGCAACTGCCACACCAGCTTGCACCAGTCGTGATTGCCCTCGATCATGCCGGGCCCGCCCGGCGTGATCACCACATCCCAACCAATGGAACGGTTCTGCGGATGTTTGACGCTGGCCCTGCGAACGAGCGCCAGAGCTTCCTCCCAGAACGGCACCTGGAATCCGACGATGGAGGTGCCGGTGATCGGATGAATCTCCTCCGAGGCCCGTGTGATGTCGGAATAGACGCCCGGACCTGTCACGATGCCAGTTTTCTCGTCGATAGGTGCGGCAAGATTCCCAGCCGCCAGATTGTCCACATGGCAATTCACCGAGATTCGCAAGCGGCATCCAAGGATGCGTACGTGTCCGGCATTGTCCAAAAGCGTGAAGATCCGAACCGTATTTACGGCGGACGGAGAAAGCGCCTGCAATGCAGGATGCTGCTCGACAAATGCCTCTACCATGTCGAGACCGCGCTCCTGCATCCATGCAACTAGGACGTCTGGCCGCAAGTCCGTAGTCCTGTGGACCTGGACGGTGGATCCGCACTTCCCGTTGGACGTTTTAAACACAAGGCGCTCGTGCTCTTTCAACAGGCGACCAGCCAGCGACGGATCGTGGGTCAGTTCGTCGATGGACCAGAGCGAATGGCGAAAGAACTCACGGTAGGCACGGTAGAACCGACGCTTGTCATCCAGCAGGCCTCGCTCGGCAGTGGGGTTGGCCCGGAGCTGGAACTCGTACATCGTGCCCGTGCCGGCCCACGTGGATTTCTGCTCGGGCGTCAACATGGCGAACCCGAATTGATACCACTCTAGGGGCGAAATGTTGTAACGCAGGGAATCACGCACGAACGCGAACACCTGCCGCGCGTACCCCATACCCTCCCATTTCCGCGCATGGCGCATGAAGCGCCGCAACAACGACCAATTCATGCTCCGGAAGTAGTAACCCAGATAGATGACTCGACGCAACAGTCTCACTCCACTGCCTCCATTCGGTCGATCAGCTGGTCGACACTCACAAACTCCACTTCAGGCCAGCGTTCGACAATGCGCCGCAGTAACCGGCGTAGTGCATCCAAGCCATAAGTGCGGTTAGCTTCGTCCAAATGTCCGCCGTAGTTCACACGATGCGAACTGATGATGGCTGGCCGGCCCCAGCGGAACGCCGCGGCGACTTGGGCCGTCGCGTGCTCGACCGGTTCAACGCCCATGTCCGTGCATGGCTCGAACACAACGTTGCGTACCACTGTCATGTGAACCTGACCTCGCTGGCGTCCGCTATGATTCATCTCACGCCGCTGCTCGCCGTTCCCCATCGCGCGAACGCAGCGCAGCGGCTTGTCGATAGAGCGCACCCCACCCTCCTCTACTACGCGGTACAGCGAGGGATGCAGCTGCAGCGCAGGGGGAGTGAACGTGACAGAGCGGAGCCCCCAGACTTTCTGGAAGAGGTCCAGTCCGTTCCGCAGGATTTCCTCATGCCGAGCCAGCTCCGAGCGCGCATGCAAACCGAAGGCATGCGTAAAGCCCACGCCGGGCATGGATGGCTCGCCGGAGAGGGCAGCCACGCTGTTGTTCTCAAGATTGACCCTGAGTTCGGTCGACCCTGACCGAAGCTTGTGCTCGAACAGATCAACGTTGAAATGTTCGCGGCCGTGGAACTGCGGCTGGATCAGCCCCTTGCGAATGCCCTCCTGCCACAGCGCCCATGCGCCCTCGTATGCCGGGCGCTGCTCATAGGACAACCTGGCGAAAGTCTGTGGTACCGACTCATATTCGTAATTCTTGCCACCCTCGCGAATGCGCGCGAAATCCGGATTCGCGGAAAGTGCGTATGCAGTAAAGATCGCCGGGCGACCGTCACCCCCGCGTACGGAGTCAAGCACGGTGAACAAGGCTTCAAGATCCTGGCGCGTTTCAACAGCATCCAGCCGATCGAACCGCCCCGATATATCAAGGCCCGCGCGTTGTAAATTGCCCAACGCCTTGGCAGACGCCACGCGCACACTGCAATAGTCATCGACTGCGAATGCAACAAACTTGCGCGGCGCTCGCCAGCCACGCAGGTTTTTTAGGTTGTCGAGCAATGCTTGCTTGATCATTTCGTGGCGCGGGACTCGAAGTAAAGTGAAACAAAATGGCCGGCATTTGCACGGGTGAATTGCGTGGCCGCCTTCGCGGCATTCTCGGCCATCTGCTCCAGCGCCGGTGGTCGCGAGGCCATGGCTTTGACGAAGAGCGCAATTTCATCAATCTGCGAGGCGTCTAAGCAACACGCATGACCGAAGTGCGCTGCGTAACGCGCCAACTCGCTCTCGCCCGACGCGATATAGAGCGAGGGTATGCCCATGCTCATCAGGTTGTAGGCCTTGCTGGGCACCGAACCCTGGGCCACCCGGCCATCTAGCAAGACGACGCCCAAGTCAGCCGCCGATAGCGAGTAGGGGAACATATCGTCAGACTGGAACGGCAGCATCTGAACGTTCGCAAGACCGGCCTCCTCGACCCGTCGCCGGATCGCCGGCTCACGCGGGCCACGACCAATGATCTGGAAAAGAACGCGCGGATCGTCTTTCAGCCGTTCCGCCACGTCGATCAGCAACTCAACATTGTGCGTGAGGCCGATGTTACCCGAATACTGGACAACAAAGCGCCCCCCTATCCCGTGTTCGGTAATGAAGGGATTGTCCTCCCGTGGGACGTGCTCCCCGCCCTGGAAGATGGACCAGATAGGCTGGATGCTCAGGCGCTCGCGCGGCACATAGGCGGCCAGTGCATCCGCCATCACCTCGCCGATGGTGAAGATACGGTGGGCCTTGCGGAATGAGCGACGGTTCAACCATGCCCATGCACGGTACAAGGGGTGAGACGGGCGCATCCCCGTGATCTTCAGGGTGTCAGGATAGATGTCCCAGATCACCATGCTGAAGCGATGCGGCAGCAGCAGATTCAATAGGTAGCCCATTGGCGGCACCGATACGAACAACACCTCGTGTCGGCGGTATCGCGTCATGAGGAGCCACCACATGCGAACCAGGGCGAATGCGAACGATGCTGCCTTCTTCCACGCAGGGCGTTCGTACCAACGGTTGATCCACCGAACCTCGATATCGGGGTTCAGCGCCTCCCCCTGCTCATGCACGCCACCAGTGATCAGGGTCACCGAGTCGAAACGCCGGTTGAAGGCATTGACAAAGCCGACGGTAAGGTAGTTTGCGGCTTGGTTGAGGACGACGAGGCGACACCCCCCCAATTCTTGTTCAGGATTCACTGGATGAAAGCGCCTTCAGACAATGTAGTGCTGCTAGAGCCCAATCCACGGGCGAACGCCTCTTCGAACAACGACACGTATTCCGCAAAGCGCTCGGTGCGGTCATATTTCCTGACCGCATGGCTGCGGCACATTTGACGAAGATTCTCCCGGTCGAGCGCCGCAATCTCCGTTACAGCCATTGCCAAGCCGGCTATATCCCCCTGTGCAACGACGCGACCGACATCGCCCGTTACTGACTCAGGGCTGCCTCCGGTGGCATAAGTTATCACTGGCGTGCCGCACGCCAGCGCTTCGAGATTCGTAGTAGGGAAATTGTCGCCATAGGTCGGGTTAACGAAAACACTCGCAGACGAATATAGCGCCGCCAATTCGGCCACGTTTTGAGTTCTTGGCACCCCCTCAATTCCCTTGGGCAATCGCCGCAACTGGCGGGGCTCCAGTCCGACAAGCATGACTCCAAAACCAGATGCCAAAAACTGGCGAAGTTGGAAGAAATCATCCAGTCCCTTTGCCTGGTTCCAGTGGTTTGCCACACCCAACACGATCGGTCGGGCACCACTTTCGGGCGTTGGCTTGAAAGCATCGATATCGATGCCATTCGGGATCACTCGGGTGGGGAATTTACCAAGGTAAGACTGGGACACAATCCGCGCCAACCAGCGACTCGGCACCACAAGGGTCAACGACCCCGCCGCACCGAACAACTCGCGCTTCTGGTTCCAGTTACGCCGACTGTTGTCAACCAGACTTCTAGGATAGTAGGAGGTCATGGGACATTTGCTGCAGCCGGCTTTCCACTTATCACACGCAAATCGATCGAAGTTTGCGCAATGTCCTGTCAAAGGCCAGCAATCGTGCAGCGTCCATACGATAGGAACTCGCTCCGAGATCAGATAGTCGAAAAGAATCGGCACATTCAGATAGTAGCCATGAAGGTTATGCAGACCCACCACATCCGGCCTGATCTTCTCTAACCAGCGAACTAGTCGCCGCGTGGCTTGCCTGGATCCCAGACCTTGTCCATCTAGAAAATATGAGTGCAGCCCGTGATGAAGATGATCTGCAAGGCCGGATATCCGGTAAATCTGGGTTGGGCCAGGATTAGCAGCACGGCCATACGCAGCCCAAACTTGATGGCCACGCTTTCGTGCGGCCTCGGCGATACCCTCCACAATGCGGCCCGTGCTGCCCGTGTTATACACGGAATTAATTTGAACTATCTTCAAGCACTACCCCCCCCCCGCAGCACAACCGTATACGGCCCTCGCCAATGAGGCGGCTCCATAGAACTCTGGCGGCATTCATCAGACGCTACCACACGCGCGCAGAAAATCTTGGGCAATCCGGGAATTTTCGAGATGCGCCACAGACTTCTTGGCATTCGCTGCCAGGCATTCGCGTAGTTCTTGATCAGAGATAAGCTCCATTAATCTCTGAGAGAATTGATGCTCGTCATGCGTCCGCACCAGATAGCCGTTGAATCCATCAACGACAAGATCTCCGGGGCCAGCGTCGCAATCGTATGCAATACAGGGCAAGCCAAACGATAACGCCTCGGCAAGCGCATTGGGAAATCCCTCGGAATCAGACGCAAACGCAAAGATTGAGGCGCGCCTGTAATACTCAGCCACGTTCCGTTGTTTTCCCTCGAAGCTTACCCATTGATCGACTTTCAGTGCCGACGCAATTTGCTTGAGATTCCCCATTTCAGAGAATCCTTGAGCATCGTCACCAACGATGATGAGCCGCCAGTCGTCCCGTCGCGCGGCGGCGAACATATGAATGAGTCGATCAACATTCTTGGAAGGGATGAGACGCCCAACAAAGAGAACTTCGTTCCTCTTGGGTGCCTGTGAGGCGTTTGGCCAAGATGCGAGCGGGTTTGGAATGACTTCAATCACACGCTGCTTTGGAACCTTTTCCTTGATCACGCGCGCTGCTCGGCTTGTCTGGACGATCACGCACCCGGCGCTCGCATACAGCCATGACCGCAAGAATTCTTGGATCGTCCCGAGTGGTTTGTTGGGG
Source organism: Arenimonas sp. SCN 70-307 (assembly GCF_001724815.1). Lineage (GTDB taxonomy): Bacteria > Pseudomonadota > Gammaproteobacteria > Xanthomonadales > Xanthomonadaceae > Arenimonas. The sequence goes on from NZ_MEDO01000014.1 coordinate 274,048, forward strand.
TTGGATCGATCCGCCACCACTACGTCTACGCCCAGTCCCTTGGCGGAGAGCAATGCGAGGCTATTCCAGTATTCACCAAAATTTAAAAATACCGATGGCTTGATTCGGCGAATAACGCGACGAATGAACCCCATAGTCCGGAGAGTCGATAAAATTCGATGCCGATCGGAAAATGTGAAATCCGGGACATGAATCGTGACCTTGGGGGATATCTGGTAGAAGACCTCAGGTTTCTTGCCGTAAAGAATGCAGTGCACCTCCACATTGGGCCATTCTGCAAAAGCATTAAGCAATGTAGAAGCCACACGTTCGGTACCGCCAGCACATAGCGAATGGAGGCCGACCAAGATCGTCTTCAATGGTTTACCCATGTTTGTGGTCGATGTCATTTCATTCAACCGCTTCTTTCCGTCTCGTCTACTGACGTGTCATGGCGCTCTTCGTCAACCATCTGTTCGCCCACAATTGATACATGAAGATGCGCCATATGAGCGGCGAATAGTGGAAGCGGCCTCCTTGGAAGCTCTTGATCCAGGACTCCACGACGCGCGGATCCAGAAACTCTGACACTCGAAGCTGATCGGCAGAGCACGTTTCGGAAAACAGCTCGCTAAGCTCGTCTCGGAGCCATTTCATGATCGGAAGCGAGAAGCCCGCCTTTGGTCTCGCCATCATCTCCTTTGGGACATGACGATGGACGATGTGCTTGAGGATTCTCTTCGTCGTGAGCCCGTCAAACTTGTAGCTAAGAGGGAGCCGGGCTGCAAACTGGGCGACTCGATGATCGAGGAAAGGCTCTCTTCCCTCCAATCCAACGGACATGGTCGCCCGGTCAACCTTGGTAAGAATGTCGTCCTTCAGATAGGTCTGATAGTCCAGACCCATCGCTGCCTCCATCGGGTCTGCACCATCAGGCCAACCGCCCCGAGTTTCCATCCGCGATTCACGATCGCCGGGTAGAAGTTGATTGAGCATGGATTGCGGCATTTTTCTCGAACGCTCGTGGAGGCGTTGAGCCATCTGCACATTGCTGGCCGCCAGACTCTCGCCGATTCCAAGTAATCGATGTCGCAAAGCATGTGCCGACTTCGGAAACAAATTCGTAGCCAACCTCAACGATTCACCTATCGGGCCGCGAAGCGCTGAGGGAATCTGGCCCATTCGGGCAATCCGGCGCGCGGTAATCGGGTAGGAATCGTAGCCGCAAAATAGTTCGTCCCCCCCATCTGCCGACAAGGCTACCTTCACTCTAGACCGCGCCAGTCGACTCACCAAAAGTGTCGGTATCGCAGAACTGTCTGCAAACGGCTCGTCGTATACCTCAGGCAATTGGCTGATCGTGTGCAGTGCGTCTGCCGGCGAGCAATACAGCTCATGATGATCTGTTCCCAGGAAGCTTGCCGTCGCGCGGGCAGATGGGGCCTCGTCGTTTCCCTCAGTGAAACCGATAGTAAACGTCTTGATCTGCGATGATGATGCCGACTGCAACAGTGAGACAACCGCCGTGCTGTCGTAGCCACCACTGAGGAAGACTCCTACCGGCACGTCTGCCACCATCCGGTACTCACACGCAGACTTCAGCAACGCCTCTAGTTCGTCGGCCGCGTCATCGAATCCAATGGTTAGCTTGGGAGCTTGATGGAGACAAGCGTAGTTCCACCAGCGCACACGTTCGCATCGCCGCGTCCTCAGACTGAGAACCCAGTAGGTACCCGCATCCACCTTGTTGCAGTTCTCATAGATGCAGTCGTCGTCCGCCACATAACCATTCTCGAAGAATGACCTCAGGCCAGACTGACTCAATTGGGCGCTGAAAACTTTGTTGGCCCTGAGCGCCTTTAGTTCAGAGGCAAATAACCAGGCGTCTGTGCTCTGATACACATAGAGAGGCTTTACGCCCACTCGATCCCTTACGAAATAGACCTGCTCACTCCGCGCGTCATGAAGGACAAACGCAAACATACCTATGAAGAGATCAAGGCACCTGACGCCCCATTCCGCGAATGAATGAAGAATCACTTCGGTATCGGAATCCGTATGGAAGGCATGGCCGCGAGCGATCAACTCCTTTCGAATCTCGCGGTAGTTGTAAATCTCTCCGTTGAATACGATTGAAAGTTGCTCGTGGCGCATCGGCTGGCGACCGGCTTCAGTCAGGTCCAAGATCGACAGCCGCGCATGGCCCAAGCCAACCCGTGTCGCGGGCCCGTCAATCACCAAGGCATCTTCGTCGTCCGGCCCCCGGTGGCGCAGGCTTGCCACCATTGATCGCAGGTCAGGCTTGCCAAGACGGCCAGCAAAATCGATGAATCCCGCGATTCCGCACATCAACTCGACTCCATGTGCATCAACAACTGATCGGAAGAAAGGAATTCGACAGATGGCCAGCGCCTCAGAATGCTAGCCAATAACTGGTCGAGCAGCCGAATGCTACGCCTCGCATGGGCGTGATCCATGCCGGATACATAGTTGACGCGGTGTGTGGATATGACTGCGGGCTTGCCCAATGTAAATGCTTCTTGAATGCCGTGAAGCGTGCGGGCCGGCCAATCTATACGCTCGCTTTCAAATGGTTCGAACAAGACATTTCGCACCGAGTACAACAATTCTTCGGGACTCTTCAAGCCCGTGTAGTAGCGTCGTACTCGCCCTTCTGCCCGGTCGCCCGCTGGAACGAACTGGCCCCGCTGGGCCTGGATGAGGCGGACGCCTAAACCCGCCAGAGTCACTCGCAACTGATCCGGCAAAATGTAATTGCAGGGAGTAAATGTCGCTGACTCAAAGCCGAAGGTCTGGGCGAACAGTTCGAGCCCTGCCCTTAGTCGCGCGCGGGCATCCTCCACTTCTTCGGGACTCTCAGCCCAAAAAGCCGCAAGGTAATCGCGCTGCCGCGGCGACGAAGTGGACGTCGTGAGCCCATAGAATCGATGCTCAAACGCAATCGTAGTCTCCCGGCGGCCATGGCGTAGATCAGACATCCACCGTGGCACGTTCAGGTGCTCGCGCCCATGGAACTGGGGCCGAATCAGTCCTAGTTCGATCGCCTGTCGCCAGCAGTCCTCCAGACTTTCACCGTGATAGTGCTGATACGAATTCCAAATGTGTTGGTGGTGAAAGCGCTGGAAGTTGTCGCGCTCGATGGCATCAAAGTTCGGATTGCCCAATATAGTGTTGAACGTAAAAACCGCCGGACGGCCATTAGCGTCGCGGTGAGCATCGAGAACATTCATAAGTGCCTCGAAATCGCTTCGGCTCTCGAGACAATCTAGGCGGTCATATGGCGAATCATCTACGCGAATACCCGCCTTGAGCAAGGCATCGAACGCGTCACGTCCCGGCATGCGAATGGCGCCCCAGTCATCGCTTTCGAACACAACCAGTTTGCGATTGGTACGCCAACCCCGAAGATTGGTGTACAGCGAGAGCGCCTTATCCTTCAACGATGAAATCGTCATTACTTCGCCACCAGCATGCTCACCGCAATCCCGGCATAGCATAGAGAATCAGCTCGTACAGGCTCTGATCGGCGCTCACGAATGGTGCTATGAAGAAGTTCCCAAGCAACAGCCAGATCGAAGCAAAGCCAAGCATGAAGCGTACGCCCAGAGCCAAGTTCAGAACCAGCAGAAGTGATGCACCCGAGAGGACCTGTCGATCTAGTCGCTTGCGCCCGGCTCCGCTCGCCACAAATAGAATGATCGCCGCAAGCAGCAGCATCTCGGCCAATGCATAGAAGCGGCCCAGCGATGGAATGTAGCTCACCAGGTTGATAACTCCATACAAGAGCATTCCGAACACGAGCAGGCTGCGCACCAGCCCTTCATTGCTGAGGCAACCACGCCAGACCATCCAACTCGCACCAAAGGTGAAGAACGCCATCACCAACCAGTTGTTCAGTTGAAGGAACCAGATCGCGGAATTCATGCGGTCGCCCATCACGTCCGGGTTGGCAGCGACTGCGCCCATATATCCGGCGGCGCGCTCTTCTATTGGCAAGGGCAGATAACCCATCAAGGCCTGCACGGTGGAAAATTCGAGCGCGGCGCCCAGCATAGAGATCAGGAAGAATACGTACACGCCGATGCCAAAGCGGCGCACCAGGAAGTACGCAGCCGTGACGGCACATGCAAGCCAGAACGAAAAGTGGATCAGGGGAGTCGCAAGGATGATGGCTAGATACTTCTTTCTGCCAGTGGCGTGGTAGTGCAGGAATCCAAACACGAAGACATGAAGCGCAGTCCACATGCGCACGCCGTTGAGCCCCGCCCCAATATTGATGTGGAACGCATATGCCAAAAGCAGGAAGCCCACCAGCAAGCCGAACCTGGCTGGGATCCGGTCGATCAGGAACCATACGTTGCGCGAGTACACATAGCCGAAAAGTACTCCAAATACGGCGAAAAGCAGCCAGCGCTCATCCGTTAGCAGAGAGACCGCATAGGTTAGAAGCGGCTGGTAGACATCCTGATATTGACTGCCCTGCACGAAGAACAGCCCGATCAGGTGGCGCAGACTGAACTGCGCTTGATGCATCTCCTTCAGCCACTCTGCATAGCTGACGGAATCAAATCCCGAGTCTGCTGCGATATAGAAAGCCGCGCCAAAGTAGACGGTGAATATCCAAACCAGATTTCGGGAGGCGGGATCCCTCGGTCGCATAACCGCCAATACCACCGCCACGAACGGCGCCGCCAATGCAAGCAGGTAGAGCCTCACAGCACGACCAGGCTTTGACCTCCCAGCCTTGAGCTGCCGATGGTCGGGTTCGGCGTCAGTCCACATGTCAGTATGCCTGGCGCCTCGACTTTCGCGACAACGACTCGTCGGCCAGGCGGTCGAACTGCCGCACGACATTGGAAATTTCGTAGCGCTCCGGTTGGTCGATCTTCAAGGCCGCTTCGTAGTGGCCGGAAAGGAACTGATCAATCACCTCGATTGCCAGGTCATTCCCACGCACGTTGAGAATGGGTCGTCCGCATAGCCAGTAGTCGATTAGCTTGCTTGGCGTTTGTCGGGCCCCAGCATTTTCAAAATTGACGACGAAATTCATGGCTGCGAGTTCCTCCATCACCTGCGCTCTCGGAAGGATGTCACGTAGTACGATTCGCGAATCGCGTCTGGCGAACGGGACCACCAACTCCGGGCTCTTTGTGAATACGTGGAACTCGAAAGAATCCTTCCGCTGGACCAGATGCTGGAGAAAGGCGCTGGGGTCGCGGCGCCCCGGTATGAACAGTCCGGCGTAACCAAACCGGACCACACCATCACGCCGTGGTGAAATCGCCTTGAGTTGCTGGTAGTCGGCAAAACGAAACCCCTGCGGTATCACGTGGATCTTGCCGCTGAATTCCGGATAGTAAGCATCCCTCGCTCCTTCGACAGGCACTACAACAGCGTCGGCACGCCGGCAGAATGACCTTTCTGGAATGCTGAAATACGGCATGACAGGAAAGGAGTCATTTTCCTGACCCATGTAGGGGTCACCGCAATCTGCAAGCCATACGTCAGCCGGCATGTGGCCACGACGGTGGGCTAGTGCTACTCCCCAATGAATCGAATGGGGGGCCGCGATTGAGATCAGCACGTCATGCTTCGGGAGCCTTTCCAAGGCTCTGGCGGTACGCCACACGAGCTGGATGGATGGGTAATCGAACATCAATTGCAGAGCGCGCCTGACGGCGCGTGGCACCAGATTCCAGCCCCCCCTGAAAGAAATAGGAATCTCCGGCCATGTGTCCTGACCAAGATCCGCCATCGTCATTCCATACTCAGTTGCAAGCGCAGTCTGCCCGGAACGGTGCGGCGTCAGTATTGTTACCGGGTGACCTTGCCTGCACAGTTCCTTGGCCAGCTCCGTCGTGCGGTTGGCACGGGGAGAGTTGCCTGGGTGGAACGAGTAACTGACAATCAGGTAGCTTCTAGCCATCTCTACGCTGACCTTTCAGGGGGCGCTCAGTAACCAGATGAGTTCTTGGGAACGCACGCCAGAGACCTTCGTAGATTGAAACGAGCTTTCTCACAACCACTGAAGCATCATGGACACTTTCGACAAACTCGCGACCCCGTTGCGCCGAGTCCTGGAGCTGTGTAGGCGTCAACCCGAGTACGCCTCTCAGGACATCGTATATCGAATCAGGATCCGCGTTGAAGAACGGCAGTTCGTGTTCAACGGGGAAGTGCTCCATGTAGGAATCCCTAATAGAAACAACCGTAGGACGGCCCATAGCTAGGGCTTCTATGGATGCAGTGCCGTACCAGCCTGCGACGATTTGATCGATGAAGACGTGACATTTCCGGTATCGCCTTTTCAGTTCCTCATGTGAAACGCCCTCGACGAGGTCGAGTTCTATCGCATGGCCCTCGGATTTCAATCGCTCAACGGCATCAAGGATGTACGATGTACCCTTGTTGCCCCGATGGGTGGGCGCGTGCATTAGCCTGAAGGTTCCTTGGAATGCCGGCAAAGGGGTGAACTCGTATTGCTCCAGGTCGATTGCCAGTGGCAACAATTCTGCGTCGGTTACGAACTCGGAATAGCAAGGGGCACATACCAATAGCTTGTCCGCGTATTTACGCTCGCGAGCCAGACGCTTATCAATCCTGCGGTCGGAAGCCAAACCCTCCTCTGGCGTCTGCTTGTAACGGATATTTGTCCACTTGTATTTGCCAACGCTGACTCCATATTTCTGAACGTCACTGCCGAGATATTCCATAACGACCTTTTTCCCGAATATCCGATAAAGCGGCAAGTCCCACTGGCCGTTGGCCAGCGTTGTTCCGAAGTAGAAATGGAATATTTCATTGGTAAAGAAACAATATGCAAGGTAGATGCGCGCCCAGGCATGCCTCGCAATTTTCTGAAACAGATTCCCTCCATGAGGTAGTGACACGTCTGTCACCCTCCCAAACGCGTCTGGCCTCGTTACCGACACCGCCCTATAGCCCAACCTACGAAGGTACATTGCTAGAACGCCGGACTGAGTTCCGTAGTTAACTAGTCCATGGAAAATCCGCGGCTTTCTTTTCATTTGCTTTTCCCAAGAAATAGAATGGCGCGGATTCCAGGAATCCGTTCTAATGCTGTGACTAGACGACTATTCATCGGGAGTCTCTGGGCAAGACTACGCATGCTCCAAAGCGCGCCCGTGAGACATATTGTCGACCCGAGTATCAGAGCCATCGCGCCATCAAGAAAGCGCTGAGCGGCGAAGGCCAATGTGACGAGACCTGCCGCCGACACTACTAGGCTAAGGGCTCCGCGCGACCAGCGAAACCCGATGAGGCGATGCCCCACCCACGCCATGCCCGCTGTGTAGAGCAGGTAGCACAGTGCGAACGCAAGCGCTGCACCAGCGACTCCATTCCGTGGCACCAGCCAGGTCGCAAGCAGCCCCTGTATGGCCAAAAAGGTTGCCTCGGTGGTCATGAACAAGCGCCCTGCCCCCAGTGACAGCTGAATGAATCCCATCGGCCAGGACAGCACTCGCCCGAATACGCCCAGAACCATCAACACCAGCACGTCCGCCGCAGGCGCGAACTTGGCTGAATACAGCGCCCATACCATCCACTTCGCGAACGTCAGCGTGGCCAGCAGCCCGGGCACCGCAAGCAAAATTCCGATTTCGGTCTGCTCGTTGACTGCCCGCACCGCCTCCGCGCGATCGTGGATCACGGCCGTCAGGCGGGGGTAGAAGTCGGTGCCCATCGCGCCCAGCACGAAACCTGCGAACATGCCTGACAGAGCCCAAGCAGCCTGGTAGATTCCCGCCGCGTCCACCCCCAAAGTTCGGGCGATCAGCGTGCGTATGTACAGGTCCAGCGCCAGGGTGAGCACACCGCCCCACATCATCGCCAAGCCCAGGCGCAGGAGCGGCATGGCTTCGGCCACAGCCCCAGTCCAGTCCATTGGGACTGCCGGCACTTGTACGCGCCGAGCAAACGACCAACTGCAGAGCAAGGTAATCGTCGCATTCGCCAGCAGCACCGGCACGATGCCGTCCTTACGAAGCCATGCGTATAGGCCGATGGTGACGGCCGTGTTCAGTACCGCCGCAGCAATTTGCACACGGGCGATGTCGTCGATTCGGCGAAGCCCCTGCAACAGGCTCACCTGCCCGTCGCTGACTGCGGTCAACAACAACATGCCGCCCAGCACTGCCAGCGCCCAGGCATGCTGCGTGGACTCGAACATCAGGCGGCTCAGGGGCAACGCGAGCGCGATGCTCGCTAGCCAGCCCAGCAGGCCGGTGGCCCAGACCAGCCGCCGCAGCATGCGTACGGTGCGGGCCACGGCCAGTGGATCGTCCTTGCCCTGAGCTTGCGCGATTGCGCGCACCGCGCTGCCCTTCAAACCGAGACCGGTGACGGTGCCCAGCAGACTGGTGGCCGAGGTGTACATCCCGATAACACCTACGCCTGCCGGCCCCAGTAGCACCGCAACAACCTTTACGCGCAGCAGGGCGACCAGATAATTGATTGCCTGCGCCCCGCCCATGATGGACGACGAGCGCAAGATCTGGCCGTAGGAATTCGTCATCTAATTAAACGTGCGAATGACTTCTGCTGGAACGACCCCGACTATCGCCACCGGTGGGGCGTTGCACGCCACAAGTGACGAATGGGCAGTTACCGCTTCCTTTCCGATTCGCAAATAGTTCAGCACTCGAGCGTTGGATCCGATAAAAACACTGTCCTCGATCACCACTGGAGCAGGCCACTCAGACTGGGAGATGGACCGCTGGTCCAGCTGTATCCCAAGGAGCCCCCTGCCGAGCACCTCGACATCGGCGCCGAATAGAGAACCCGGTCCGCTTGAAATATATGAGTGCTCACGTATTTCGCGAATACAGTTTTTGATCTAAGCGTCCGCGCCGCTTTTCACTGCAACCGGCGAATTCCTTGTTATGCCAAGCAAGCTTCAATCACGGCCCGCGTCTGCTCTTCACTCTGTTGCGGCCCCATCGGCAGACTCAATACTTCGCTCGCCATGAGCGACGCAAGCGGGAACGCATTGTGAGCAAAACCTGCCTGGGAATACGCGGCCTGCTTGTGTGGTGGAATCGGGTAATGGATCAACGAACCCACGCCTACCTCGGTCAGCTTTGCCTGCAATGCATCGCGCTGCGCATGCCGCACCACGAACAGGTGCCAAGCGGGCTGCGCCCACGCAGGCACTTCAGGCAGCAGCAGATCAGTCATTGCCAACCCATCAAGATACTGGCGCGCGATTGCCGCACGACGCGCATTCCATTCGTCCAGACGCTTCAGCTTGACTCGCAGCACTGCCGCCTGGATCGGATCCAGACGGCTGTTGTAGCCCTGCACCTCGTTAACGTATTTCACGCGCGAGCCGTAATTACGCAACACGCGGATACGGTCCGCGACTTTTGGATCGTTGGTGGTGACCGCGCCACCATCACCTAGCGCACCCAAGTTCTTTCCTGGGTAGAAGCTCCAAGCAACCGCATCGCCGTGCGACCCTATGCGCTGGCCTTTGTAGCGCGCACCATGCGCCTGGGCACCGTCTTCAAGCACACGCAACCCGTACTTGCGGGCAAGAGCCAGGATGGGATCCAGGTCGGCAGGCTGACCATAAAGGTGAACCGGCAGGATCACCTTGGTGCGCGGGGTGATAGCCGCCTCGATGCGATCCGGATCCAGGTTGTAAGTTGCTTTCACCGGCTCCACAGGCACCGGCATCGCACCGCACTGACTGACGGCCAACCATGTGGCGATATAGGTGTTGGACGGCACGATGACCTCGTCGCCAGAACCGACATCCATGGCACGCAAGGCAAGGTGAAGTGCATCGAGGCCATTGGCTACGCTGACGCAGTAGGATGCCTCGCAGTAGCTTGCGAATTCGGTCTCAAATGCATCCACTTCAGGGCCAAGTATGTACCAACCCGAATTGACCACACGGGCAATCGCGTCGTTGATCTCCTCACCCAACTCTACATGCGGCGCCTTCAGATCCAGAAACGGAATCATGCTAGAGCGCCCACGATTTCACAGAATTCTTGGTAATCCCGGATGTAATCCTCGCTGTCGTAATAGTGGGAAGCGAAGACAAGCAGCACAGCATCCTTAGAGTATTTGTATTGGATCCCCCAAGTCAAAGGTGGAAGATGCAATCCGATATCAGGGCGATTCAAAAGAAACTCACGGCGCGACTTACCGTCATCAGCCACCACACTCACTTGACCGCTAACGCAAACCAAGAACTGGTGACATTCTCGGTGTGCATGCTCGCCTCGCGTCTCGATACTAGGAACATCAAAAACCACAAAGTATCGCTTCACCGGGAACGGAATGGATCGCTCGAATTCGCCTACGGTTAGACTACCGCGCATGTCTACGACCCTAGGCAACTGATGTAGTCGCGGATCTGCATCGGATGATGCGGAGCTTTCGCCTTTCGCACCGGCAGGCGCGTTCGATTTAGCATCCACATAACCAACAATGCGCGCAGGATTACCTGTAACAATGGCATTTGGCGGCACTGACCGGGTCACAACCGATCCCGCCCCGACCATCGCCCGCCGACCAATCTTGATTCCAGGCAGTATGGTCGCATTTGCTCCAATAGATGCGTGATTATCAATCTCCGTCAGCTCAAGAACTTCCTGGTGTTGCTTGCTTCGCGGGAACTTGTCGTTGGTGAAAGTAACGTTTGGCCCAATGAATACGTCATCGCCAATTCGCAACCCGTCCCACAACTGGACGCCTGATTTTACTGTGACGCGATTACCGACGATTACATCATTCTCGATCAAGCAATGGGCGCATATATTGCAGTCATGACCGACCACAGCGCCAGGAAGTATCACCACGTACTGCCAGACTCGAGTTCCGCCACCTATGGCTGAGGATTGGACATCTGCGGAGGGATGAATTTTTGGCGTCATGACATTCCCGATAGTGTGTACGGATACATCACTGAGTTTCTCTTGCTTAGGACTCACGAAAGTTCGTTGTTTGCTTAGCCTGTTTCCCGAGGAAGCCTGAGGGAATTCCGCCTGCTCTTGGAACCCCTTCATTCTTTCAGTCACTACACATCCCGGCACAGTTGCTATATACCGCAGGGCATCGCCTTCTCATATTTCCGGCGATCCTTACCTCACATCCGCGGCCCCAGCACCTGGCAGCCCGGCAGGTCGGTCTCGATCACCTTCACCGCACCACTCCGCGGCCCAGCAGGCCCAGCAGGTACTCGCCATAGCCGCTCTTGGCCAGCGGCTCGGCCAGCGTGCGCAGCTGCGCGTCGCTGATCCAGCCGTTTTGCCAGGCGATTTCCTCCGGGCAGCACACCCGCAGGCCCTGGCGCGCTTCGATGGTCTCGATGAAGTTCGCCGCCTCCAGCAGCGAGCCGTGCGTGCCGGTGTCGAGCCAGGCGTAGCCGCGGCCCAGCTGCTCGAGGTGCAGGGCGCCTTCGTCGAGGTAGCAGCGGTTGAGGTCGGTGATCTCCAGCTCGCCGCGCGGGGACGGCTTGAGGCTGCGCGCGAACGCCGGCGCCCGGCCGTCGTAGAAATACAGGCCGGTGACGGCGTAGTTCGACTTGGGCTGCTTCGGCTTCTCCTCCAGCCCCACCACCCGCCCGCCGGCGTCGAACTCGGCCACGCCATAGCGCTCCGGGTCGCGCACCCAGTAGCCGAACACCGTGGCGCCGTGGCCGCGCTCGCCGGCGCGCTGCAGGCGCTCGGTCAGGCCGTCGCCGTGGAAGATGTTGTCGCCCAGCACCAGGCAGCTCGGCGCGCCGGCCAGCCACGCCTCGGCGATCAGGAAGGCCTGCGCCAGCCCGTCCGGGCTCGGCTGCACGGCGTAGTCGATCTGCATGCCCCACTGGCTGCCGTCGCCCAGCAGGCGCTTGAACAGTTCCTGCTCGTGCGGGGTGTTGATGACCAGCACCTCGCGGATGCCCGCCAGCATCAGCACGCTCAGCGGGTAGTAGATCATCGGCTTGTCGTACACCGGCAGCAGCTGCTTGCTCACCGACTGCGTGATCGGATAGAGCCGCGTGCCCGAGCCGCCGGCGAGGATGATGCCTTTGCGCTGCATGTCAGGCCTCCTGGCCGATGCGTTCCAGACGGTAGCTGCCATCGAGCACCCGCGCCACCCAGGCCGTGTTGGCCAGGTACCAGTCCACGGTGGCGGCCAGGCCCTGCTCGAAGCTCACCGAAGGGCGCCAGCCGAGCTCGGCCTGCAGCTTGCCGGCGTCGATGGCATAGCGGCGGTCGTGGCCAGGGCGGTCCTTCACGAAGGTGATCTGCGACTCGCGCGGCTGGCCGTCGGCGCGTGGGCGGCGCTGGTCGAGCAGCGCGCAGATGGCCTTCACCACCTCGATGTTCTGGCGCTCGGCGTCGCCGCCGACGTTGTAGGTCTCGCCCGCCCGGCCGGCCTCGAGCACGCGGCGGATGGCCGCCACGTGGTCCTTCACGTACAGCCAGTCGCGCACGTTGCGGCCGTCGCCGTACACCGGCAGCGGCTCGCCGGCCAGGGCCTTCTGGATCACCAGCGGGATGAGCTTTTCCGGGAACTGGAACGGGCCGTAGTTGTTCGAGCAGTTCGTGGTCAGCACCGGCAGCCCGTAGGTGTGGTGCCAGGCGCGCCCTCGCGGAACTGGCCTTCGTCGCCCAGCGAGCCGTACACCTCGTCGGTGGACACGTGCAGGAAGCGGAACGCCGACTGGCCTTGCGCATCAAGCGATTTCCAGTAACCGCGCACGGCCTCGAGCAGGTGGAAGGTGCCCACCACGTTGGTCTGCACGAAGGCGCCGGGGCCGTCGATGCTGCGGTCGACGTGGCTTTCGGCGGCGAAGTTGAGCACCGCGTCGGGGCGGTGCTCGGCCAGCAGGCGCGAGACCAGCGCGCGGTCGCCGATGTCGCCCTGCACGAACACATGCAGGGGATTGCCGTCCAGCGCCGCCAGGGTGTCGCGGTTGCCCGCATAGGTCAGCGCGTCAAGATTGACGACCTTCACGCCCGACGCGACGGCGTCGAGCACGAAGTTGCCGCCGATGAAACCGGCGCCGCCGGTGACCAGCCAAGTCTTCATGCCTGCTCCCTTCCCACGCACCTGCTCACTCATATCCGGTCGGGTTTTGTTGCTGCCATCGCCATGTATCAGCGCACATCGCAGCTAGATCGTGCGCGGCCCGCCACGAAAGAATCTCATTCGCGCGGGACGGATCGGCAGTCAACTCACTCACATCGCCTGCGCGACGCCCCCCTATCCTGCAATGGATCTCTCTGCCCGACGCTACTTCGAACGCCGCCACCATTTCCCGGACCGAATAGCCGCGACCGGTGCCAAGGTTGAAGACCCCGCACCCGGGATTAGCGACAGCATATTTGAGCGCTTTCAGGTGGGCGTCTGCGAGATCCATTACGTGCAGGTAGTCGCGAACTCCGGTTCCATCGATTGTCGGATAGTCGTCGCCATGGACCCTAAGGAACTCTCGACGCCCCAGGGCAACTTGGGCGATGTATGGCATCAAGTTATTAGGCTCACCTCGCGGGTCCTCACCGATCCTTCCACTGGGGTGTGCACCCACCGGGTTGAAATACCGAAGCAGGACCGCGCTGGCCTTTGGTTGCGCCGCGCACCAGTCCTGGATCAGCTGCTCCATGACCAGCTTGGTGCGACCGTAGGGGTTGGTGACCCGCAGCGGCGCGTCTTCTCTGACCGGAACACTCTCAGCCTGGCCGTAAACGGTTGCGGACGAAGAGAAAACAAGCCGTTGCACGCCATGAACCTCCATGACTTGCATCAGGCAGATCGTGCCGCCAATGTTGTTTTCGAAGTAGCGCAGTGGCTTCTCGCAGCTTTCGCCCACGGCCTTGAGGGCGGCCAAGTGGATGACAGCATCAATTCCACCTTCGAACGCGCGGTTGAGATCTTCGCGGCTCCGGACATCGCCCTCCACGAAGCGCAGACTCCTGCCAGCCAGTTCCTGCACGCGCTCCAGTGCCATAGGGGAGCTGTTGCACAGATTGTCGATGACAGTGACGTCGTGCCCGGCCTCAAGCAGCAGGACAGAAGTGTGGCTACCGATGTAGCCGGCGCCGCCAGTGACGAGCAGCCTCATGGGTCAGAGCCGCCCATCTACTGCGCTCCGCGGCAAGGTGTTCTTGACGTCGAACACCACGCTGCCCTCTGGCTTGCCGAAGGCTCGCACACCTTCCGCGCCCATTTGGCGGAATTTGTCGTGACCCACGGCCACTACGATGGCGTCGTAGCTGCCTTGTTCGGGGGACTCAATCGGCGAGAGGGCATACTCGTGCTGCGCCTCCACCGCGTCCACCCAAGGGTCGTTCACATCCACGTTGGCGTTGTATGCCTCTAGCGCATGGACAATGTCCACGACCCGGGTATTACGGAGATCCGGACAGTTTTCCTTGAACGCCAACCCCAGCACCAGTACCCGCGCCCTCACCGGGTTGATGCCCTTGCGCACCATCAGCTTGATGACCTGCTCGGCCACGTAGGCCCCCATGCCGTCGTTGGTGCGTCGCCCGGCCAGGATCACATCCGGGTGATGCCCCACCTGCTGCGCCTTGTGCGTCAGGTAATACGGATCCACGCCGATGCAGTGCCCACCCACCAAGCCCGGCCGGAACGGCAGGAAGTTCCACTTGGTGCCCGCCGCCTCCAGCACGTCCAGGGTGTCGATGCCCAGCTTGTTGAACAGGATGGCCAGGTCGTTCACCAGGGCGATGTTGAGGTCGCGCTGGGTGTTCTCGATCACCTTGGCCGCCTCGGCCACCTTGATGCTTGGCGCCTTGTGGGTGCCGGCGGTGATGATGCGGCCGTAGAGCGCGTCCACGACGTCCGCGATTTCCGGCGTGCTGCCGCTGGTCACCTTCTTGATGTTGGGCAGGCGGTGCCCCTTGTCTCCCGGGTTGATGCGCTCAGGGCTGTAGCCGCAGAAGAAGTCCTGGTTGAATTTCAGGCCGCTGACTCGCTCCAGGATCGGCACGCAGTCCTCCTCGGTGCAGCCCGGGTACACCGTGCTCTCGTAGATGACGATGTCGCCTTTCTTTAGCACACTGCCAATGGCCTCGCTGGCCTTCACCAGCGGCGTCAGGTCCGGCCGTTTGGCGTCATCAATCGGCGTAGGCACCGTCACGATGTAGACGTTGCAGCTGCGGATATCGTGGAGCAGCGTGGAGTAGCGCAGCCGCGTGGCCGCCGCCAGCTCCTCGGCGCTGCACTCCAGGGTGCTGTCCCGGCCTTCGCGCAGTTCGGCGATGCGCGCCCCCCGGATGTCGTAGCCGATGGTGTCGAAATGCTTGCCGAACTCCACCGCCAGCGGCAGGCCCACGTAGCCCAGGCCGATGATGGCGATGTGGGTGTCTTCGAGTCGGGTCATTCGCTTTCCTCTTCTTCGGGCACGCTACCGCCCTACGGTTGCGTGGGCGCGTCCGTCGGGCCGGGGTTGCAGGTTGTGTAACGCCGGGATGGGCTGGCCGCGTCAGGCAGCGTTGGCAACCTTGGCGGCTTTCAGCACGTGGCGCGGCAGCAGGATTTCCTGCGCCCCGCCCAACAGCTCGACCAGCACGATGACGCGATGCTCGCCCTCGGCACGGGCATACAGCGCCTCCAAGCCGACCAGCGGACCGTCATTGATGGTCACCCGCTCCCCGGGCTGGAATCGCGGTTCAGGCAGGGTGATCACGCCCTCCCCGTCCGCGTCGCTTATCAGCCGGGCGATGAAGTCATCCGGCACACAGGCCGGCTGGCCCGCGATGCGCACCAAGTCCACCGCGCCGCGGGTTGAACGCACCGGTGCCAGGCTCGTCACGTCGGCATCGGCGCACAGAAACAGATAGCGCGGGAACAGCGCCTCGGTCACCACCTGCCGCCGCCCGCCGCGCACGCGCAGCACACCGCGGCGCAGGCGCGGCAGGAAACATTCGAAGCCCTGCCGGCGCAGGTGCTCCAAGGCCTGGGCCTCGGCGCGCGGGCGGGTGTGCACGCAGTACCAGCGCAACATGTCAGCCGCTCTCCACTTCACGCTGCAGGCGCTCAATCTCGGCGCGCAGCGCGTCGTATTCACTCATCTTGCGGGCAAGGAAGGCCTGCGTGAGCTTTGCCTTGGCCTCGATGCCGCGCGGCGTCAGCAGGTAGGCATAGCCCAGCTTGTGCTGGCTGCGGCTGAAGTTGCCCACCTTCACCCAGCCCTTGTCCACCAGGGCGCGCAGGGCGAAGTTGAGCTTGCCCAGGGAAACGCCGGTGCTGCGCGCCAGCTCGCGCTGGCTGGCGTCCGGGCTGGCCTCCAGCTGGCGCAGGATGGCCACGCTCAATTCGTCGGTGGGCGGCATTGGTTCTCCCCTACGTTCAGGGGCTGAACGCAGGGCCTACGTTACGCCCCGCCCCGCCGGCCGGCAAGGCGGCTTTTTCTCGGCCGGGCGCGGTGGCCACGCAGCCGGCCAGCACGCCGGCCACGGCCAGCAGCGCCGTCTTGCGCAGCGGGTAGTCGGCCAGGGAATGCAGGGCCAGCAGCAGCAGGGCCAGCCAGGCGGCGCGGGCGATGGCGGTTTGGCCGGGGCTGGCGGCGCGGCTGGGGCGCCACACCCGCCAGCCGGAAACCAGCAGCGCCGCCACGGCACCGCCCACCAGGGCCCAGCCGGGCCAGCCGGCTTCCAGCCAAAGCTCGGCCCAGTCGTTGTGGGCGTGGTTGACGTAGGCGTTGTCCGGCGCCGGGTCTTCCGCTTCGAAGGCGCGACGGAAGCCGCCCATTCCCGCACCCAGCGGCCAGTGCTCGCGTGCCACGCTCTCGGCAACCGGCAGCAGGCGGAAGCGGGTGTCTTCGAACGGATCCTTTTCCAGGCGCTGCAGGATGCCGAACAGCGCGAACTGCACCGACAGCGTCAGGCCCAGCGCCACGGCCACGGCCAGCGCGCGGCGGGTGCCGCGGCGGCGGCGCAGGCCCAGTACGATGGGCAGGCAGCCCAGCAGGCCCACCATGCCCAGCACCAGGCCCGCACGCGAGCGCGCCAGTGCGATGCCGAGGATCAACAACGCCACGAAGCCAATGCCGGCCACCAGCCCCAGCAGCGTGCGCGCATCCATCTCGTCGCGCTTGGCCAGCCAGCGCGCCGTGCCCACCACCACCAGCGGCAGCGCCACCGCCAGCAGGCTGGCCAGGTGGTTGCGGTTGGCGAAGAAGCCCACGGCTTCGCTGGGGTTGGTGATGGCATAGAAGCGCAGCGCGCTGTCCTTTCCGCCGGCCAGCTGCGCCAGGCCCAGCACCACGCTGGCGGCGGCGGCCAGCACCAGCAGCTTGAGCAAGGTGCTGCGCTGCTCGGCGCCCAGCTGCAGCGCCGCAAGGTAAAGCGCCGCCGCCGGCAGCAGCCACTGCAGCGCGCGTTCGGTGGCCAGGGGTACCAGGCTCCAGCGCGAGGGAATGTCCACGCCGGCGGCCGAAAGTTCGGCGGCAATCTCGGTGCGCGCCGCGGGCATCAGCCACAGCGCACCCGGAACGGGCAGCAGCTGCAGCAGCGGCAAGGCCAGCATCAGCGCAGCCAGCCAGGCGCTGCGCGGCAGCGTGGCGCCGGGCTCGGTGGCGTGGCGCCACAGGCACAGCGCCACCAGGCACAGCGCGAGCGCTTGCACCGCGCTGTCGCCCGGGCCGCCCTGCCCGCCGCCCAGCACCAGCGCGCTGGCCAGCACGGCGGCCGCCAGCGGCAGGTGCATTCGTGCGGGCAGCTCGTCGAAGTGCATCGCCTTCGATGATAGCCGAGGCGTGCTGCGGTTCGCGGCCGAAACTTTCGCCCGCGCAAACCCGCCAAAACGAAAGGCCACCCGAACAGTCTGTGTTAGAACGGACTGCGGGCCCGGCCCCAAAGAACGCCCCGTGAGGGGCGTTCTTTGTTTCTGGATCCGATGCGCCGTCAGCCGGCCGCCAGCCGAGCCTGCAGGGGGCCTGCCCCCATCACCTTCATCGCCCGCTTCAGGTTCCACACCAAGGTGGCGATCGCTATCTCTGTACCGGCACCGGCCAACCCACGCAACAGGAATCGCGGGTGCTCGAAGATCCGGTACTTCAGCCCCCCGAACGGGTGCTCCACCGTGCATCGCCGGCGCCTCATCGCCTCCGGCGTCGCACGGGCCTGCATTCGCTGAAGGGCATCCTCATTCAGGTGGCGCGTCACAATCCGACGCGACCCCACCGTGCATTGGGGTTTCAGTGGACAGGCCCCACAGTCCCGCGGATCGGCCTGGTAACTGACGCAATGGTCCTTACGCATCAGCTGCTTGCGCGTAAGCGTCCGGCTCGCCGGACACCTCAGGACATCCTGGTCGGCGTCGTAAGCGAAGGCGCTGCGATCAAACAATCCGCCACCTCCGTGGGAGTTGCTCGACCGGTGCGCCGGCACGTGGACCTCGATCCCCTGCGCTTCCAGCGCGGCCGCCTGTGAACCGTTGGAGTAGCCGGTGTCGGCCAGCACCGAAAGCTGGGTCGCCCCCAAGGCATCACGCGCCGCCTCGGCCATCGGCTGCAGGCAGCGGTTGTCGCCCGCGTCCGTGACCACGGCATGCGCCACGATCAGGGCATGCGCCCCGTCCACCGCCGTCTGCACGTTGTAGCCCGGGCCCACTCCCTTCAAGGGCCGGGCCTCGGGTTCGGTCATCACCCGGTGCCGGCGCCCCTCGGCCTCGATGGTCCCGGCCAAGGCCGCCGCAGCCGCCTGCTCGTCGGCCAGCACCGCCAAGGCCTGGCGAACGGCGGCCGGGTCGATCGCCGGCTCGGCCTCGCCCACATCGGCGGCGTCGAGCTGGTCCAGATACTCCGCCATGCGCTGGGCGCGCTGCGCCTGCTGGCGACTCAGTTCGTCCAGCCCCACCACGGCCTTGCCACTGGCCACGGCCCGGAACTTCGAGCCGTCGATGGCCACCCACTCCCCGCGGACCAGGCCCGCGCCTTGGCAGAACCGCACAAACTCGGCTCCGGCCCGCTGCAGCGCCTTGCCGTTGTCACGCCGGAACTGGGCGATGGTCTTGTGGTCCGGCGCCAGCCGGCCCAGCAACCACATTACTTCGACGTTGCGCTGGCACTCGCGTTCAAGCCGGCGCGAGGAGCGAACCTGGTTGAGATAGCCGTACAGGTACAGCTTGAGCAGGTCGGCCGGATCATAGGGCGGTCGCCCCGTCCCCTTGGGCTGGGCCTTGCCAAACCCCAGCCCAGACAGCGGCAGCCGCCGGACGAAGGCCTCGATCACCCGGCACACATGCTCGGCCGGCACCAACTCGTCCAAGGAGAGCGGAAAGAGCGTCGACTGCCCCCGGTCATCACCGCGCACAAAGGCCATAAAAAACAATGCCCGCAACTGACGTTGCGGGCATTGTCTTCAACTTCCGGGCCGTCTGAACAGTGTTTTTACACAGTCTGCGAAGGTGGCCTTTCGCGTCCGGGCCGGCAGCCGTTTACGGGCTGATCGGCGGGGCCGGCGGCGGGTCGGTGATGCTGAAGTCGTTGCTCATCAGGTCCCACACGATCACGGCGGCCACGCCGGTGAAGACCAGCACGGCGCCGTCGTTGTCGCGGGCGCGCGAGCCCACGGCCTGGGCGTAGGTGGGGCCGATCTTCTGCACGTTGGCCACGGCGCCGGCGCAGGTGGACACGGCCGGAACCTCGAGCAGCGAGCCGGCTTCCAGCGGCAGGGCGCAGCCGTCGGCGAAGGTGAGCGTGGCGCTGGCGCCTTCCATCAGCATCACGCGGTCGCCGGCCTGCAGGGCCTGGCCCTCGGCGGCGGTGGCGAACTCCTCGCCCTGGTTCACCAGCACGGTGCCTTCCTGGGCGGACAGGGTGGCCACGGGCTCGGAAGCGAGCGCGCTGGAGGCCAGCAGGGTGGCGGCGATGGCGGTGGCGATGCGGATCATGGTTCGCTCCTTTCGGGGGCGTGGGGGCGGCAATCGTTGGCAGGTTACCGCTGGCGGGGGGCCGGTGCAAGCAGGAATTTTTCCCGGCCCTTTGTAAGTTCAACAGGTTACGCGTTCATGAAGGCTACGGAACCCGGGTGATTTTCAGGTCATCGAACCAGGCCCGCCCGCCAATCCGCTGCTCGGCGGGTATGCGCGCGGGCAGGCGCAGGGCCAGCCACTGGCCCGGGCAGTCTTCGGGCACGGTGAAGGCCACGGCCAGTTCGCGCCAGCCGCCCTGCCCGCGCAGCGGCGCGGTGGCGGCCAGCGGGGCGCCGCCCTTCACGCAGCTGATTTCCCACACCAGGCCGCGCTCGGTGCGCAGGTTGTCGGGGCGGGCGCGCAGGCTCAGCTGGTAGTTGCCGGGCGGCAGGGCCAGCATCTGGCGCAGGTGGTTGAAGGGCACGCGGCGGTCCTCGAAGGCCAACTGAAGGGCCAGCCGCCCGCCCACGCCCTCGCCCGCCAGCCGGCTGATGCGGGCGCCGGCCACGCGGCCGATGCGCCAGTCGAAGCCTACCGCTTCAGGCGCGTGCTCGAAGCCGCCGTTGAACACGTTGCCCAGGCGGGCCTGGCGCTCGGGCGGCAGGTTGGCGGCCCACAGCAGGTAGGCCTGCCCCACCCGGCCCTCGCGCACGAGGCGGTCCAGCCAGGGGCCGAGTTCGTTGCCGGACAGGCCGCCCGGGGCTTTTCGAACGGCATCGAACAGCGGGGCCACGGCGTCGAGGTCGGTGCTCTTGCTGGCCACCAGGGAAAGGAAGCGGCCGCGCCAGGGCGGCTGCTTCGCCAGCGCCTCGGCCAGCGGGGCGTGGGCGGGCTCGGCGGCGGCCAGGGCCAGCAGCAGCGGCTCGAAGCGTGGAAACAGCGCGGGCTGCACGCGCAGCATCGTGTCGATGTGGCCCAGGGCCTCGGTGGGGCGGGCGTTGCGCAGGTGGTGGTCGATGAGCCAGGCATGCGCGGGCAGGTCGCGCGGGGCGCGGCGGGCGGCGATCTTGAACAGGTCGGCGGCCTTGGCCTCGTCGCCGGCGGCCAGGGCCAGCCGGGCCAGCACGCGGTAGGGGCGGCCATCCAGCGGGTCGGCCTGCAGGGCCTGCTCGGCGTAAGCCTTGGCGTCGGCGGCGCGGGCCGGGTCTTCGGCAGCGGCTTCGGCCGCGCGCAGCAAGGCCACGGGGTGGTCGTCGCGCCAGAACAGCGCACGCTCGGGGTTGGTTTCAGCGTAGTGATCGGCCAGGCCCAGGCTGGCCACGCGCCAGGCGGCGAAGGCGAGAAGGCCCGCCGCCGCCCAGAACCCAAGGCGCTTAGCGTTCGTCATGGCGGATGGTCTTGATGCGCAGCACGCCGTCTTCGCGGGCCAGGTCGAAGCGGATCTCGCCCTCGCTGCGGCCGGTGCGCCAGCGGCCGGCGCGGCTGACGCGCGCCTCGAAGCGCGCCAGCACGGTGGCGCTGGTTTCGCCCTGCAGCCAGCCGTTGGGCGTCAGCCGCAGTTCGCGGGCGTCGCTGTCGTCGAAGAGTTCCTGGTAGTCGTAGGCGATTTCGGCGCGCCCGCCGCGGTTGTTGGTGGCGTCGCGGGTGAACAGGCGCATCAGGGCGCGCAGGTCGCCGCGGCGGTAGGCGGTGGTGAATTGTTCGAGCAGGGCGAGGGCTTCCTGCTCGGTGATGGGGGTCGGCGTGGCTTCGGGCTGGGGAGCGGGCGCTGCGGGCTGTGCGGCGATCGCTGGTGCTGGCCTGGCTGCGGTGGCGGTGGCGGTGGCAGCGGCAGCGGTTGTAGGTGCCGGAGTGACGCTGGGGACGGCGCGCGCCGGGGCGGCGGGCGGCGGCGTGGGCGGTTTGGGGGTGCGCGGGGTCGGGCCTGAAGGCCCTCCTGCAGGGGTGGTGGCGAGTTGGGGATTCGCGCCTGAAGGCGCTCCTACAGGGGGTGTGGGCGCGGGGGGCTCGCTTGGTTCACTTGCCGTCGCGACCACGCCGGCTTCGGCCGCCGGGATCACCGCAACGGCCTCCGTGGGCGTCTCGGCAACCGCCGGCTCGGCGGCGATGGCAACGGGCGGCATCGCCGTGCGCGGGGTGCGCGGGTTCTGGGCGTACCACATCAGCGCCAGCAGGGCGCCGGCCAGGAGGCCGAAGCTGCCGAGCACGATAATGGGGAGGCGTTGGGTGGTGCGGGCGGAGAGGATCGGCGCATCCACCGGAGTGGAGCGAAGATTCGCGCCTGAAGGCGCTCCTGCAGGGGATGCGGTTCTTGTGGGAGGGCCTTCAGGCCCGACGGCGGCATCCTCGCCCCAGCCGTCTGCCAGGCCAGCGTCGTAAGCCGCGCGCTTCTCCGGCTGGCGCAGGTCTTGCCAGGCGCGGTTCACGCGGTCGGCGTACAGCGCTTCCCATTCGTCGGGGTTGCGGTCGGGGTGCAGCCAGCGCACCAGCCAGCGGTAGTGTTCCTTGATGCGGGCGTCGGGCGCGTCGGGGTTCACGCCCAGCACGCGGTAGCTGCTGGCGCCGGGGGCGAACAGCAGCTGTTGCAGGTAGAAAGGCGCGGCCTCGCACAGCTCGTCGGCGCTGGTGCCCAGCGCGGCCGCGGCGAACTCGGCGGTGACGCGGTCGCCGGCGGCGATGCGCACCACTTCCAGCACATCGTCGGGCAGCGGGCGCTGGCGGGCGGCGGCCAGCAGGGCCGGGGCCCGCCAGTAGGCCAGGGCCTGCTCCAGCGCCTGGCCCACCCCTGCCGTCACCGGCTGCGCGCCAGCTTCTTGGGCTCGGCCTGCTGGCCGTAGCTGTAGTAGTTGTAGCCGTACCCGTAGCCGTAGCCATAACCGGCGTGCTTGCTGCTGAACTTCGTCAGCAACGCGCCGATCACGTGGGCGCGGGCGGCGTACAGGCGCTTGAGCGCGTTCTTGCCCACGCCAATGCGGGTTTCGCCGGCTTCCACCACCAGCAGGGTGCCGTGCGCCAGGTTGGCCAGGATGGGCGCGTCGGCCAGGCCCATCACCGGCGGGCCGTCGATGATCACCTGGTCGAACTTCTCGCTGGCGATCGACACCAGGCTCACCATCTTCGGGCCCATCAGCAGCTCGGCCGGGTTGGGCGGCAGCGGGCCGGTGGGCATGTACATCAGGCCCGGGATGTCGGTGGCCAGGATCACTTCCGTCGCCTTGGCGGCGCCGGCCAGGTAGTTGCTCAGGCCGGCATCGTTGGGCTTGTTCAGGGCGCGGTGCAGCGAGGGGTTGCGCAGGTCGCCGTCGATGACCAGCACGCGCTTGCCCAGCTGCGCGAAGGCCTTGGCCAGGGTCAGCGCGGTGGTGCTCTTGCCTTCGGCGGGCGTGGCGCTGGTGACGAGCAGGCAGCGCGGCACGCCGCTGTCGGTGGCGAACTGCAGCGCGGTGCGCACCGAGCGGTAGGCCTCGGCGAAGGCCGAGCGCGGGTCTTCCAGCGCCTTGGCCGGGGTCATCGGCGCCTTCAGCAGCGGGATCACGCCGAGCACGCTCAGGCCCAGCTGCTTTTCCAGGTCTTCCGGAGACTTGAGCGTGTCGTCCAGGTACTCGAAGGCCAGCGCCAGCAGCACGCCCAGCATCAGGCCGGCCAGCAGGCCCAGCGCCAGGTTGCGGGTGAGGCTGGGCTTGAACTTGTAGCCGCGCTGGGCGCGGTCCACCACGGCGATGTTGTTGGTGCTGACGCCGCCGGCCACGCCCACTTCCTTGTAGCGCTGCAGCAGGCCGTCGTAGAGCTGGCGGTTGGTGTCCACCTCGCGCTTGAAGATGTTGTACTGGATCGAGCGGCTCTGCAGGTCCAGCACCTCGTTCTTCAGGCCGCTCATCTGCTCGTTGAGCAGGCGTTCCTGCTCCTGCGCGGCCAGGAACTCGGCCTGGATGGCCGACTTGATGTTGGCCACCTCCACGCCGATCTGGCGCTCCACCTCGTCGATCTGGCCCTTGAGCTGCACCATCGCCGGGAAGGCCGGCTTGTACAGGCGCAGCTTGTCCTGGTACTCAGCCTGCAGCGTGGCGCGGCGCTCCTGCAGCGACTTGATGATGGAGTTCTCGCCGATTTCGCCCAGCAGCACCGTGCCGCTGGAGGCCTGCGCCTGGCGCCAGCGCGCCTCGGCGCGGATGCGCTCGCGGCTGGCCTCGGCCAGGGCGGCGTTGAGGCTGCCCAGGTTCTGCTCGCTCAGGTTGGCGCTGCCCTCGCCGCTGGAGACGATCTGCTCCTTCTGCGCGAACTCCACCAGCTGCCGCTCGGAGTCCTCGAGCTTGAGCTTGAGCTCCTGCAGGCGGTCCTCGAGGTAAGTCTTGGCGTAGGAGCTCGAATCGAAGCGACGCTCGAGGTTGCTGGCGATGAAGGCCTCGGCGATGGCGTTGGCCGCGCGCTGCGAGAACTCCGGGTCGGGGCTGTCGAAGTGCACGCGCACCAGGCGCGAGTTGCGCACGGGCTCCACGGTCAGGCCGCGCATGATGTAGCCGGTGGCCGCGGCCTCGCGGGCCGACATCTCGGCTTCGGTCAGCTCCTCGTCGTCGCTACCGCTAACGAGGCCCTTCAGCGCCTGCCACGGCGACGGCGGGTTCAGGCGCTCGAGCTGGTCGCCTTCCGCCAGCCCCAGCTGCGAGGCCACGCGCTGCGCGAGCGCGCGGCTCTTAAGCAGCTCGTACTGGGTCTGGAAGAAGTCGTTGGCATTGCCTTCCATCGGCGTCACGCCCTCGACGTCCACCACGCGGATGGTGTCGCGGTCGATCTGCAGCGAGGTGGACGCGCGGTAGATCGGCGTCATCAGCAGCGTGCCCACCAGCGCCGTCACCAGCACGATGCCGGCGGCGCCCAGCACCGTCCAGCGGCGCTTGACCAGGATGCGCCAGTAGGCCAGCAGGTCGATCTCGTCGCTGTCGGCGGCGTCCTGGCCGCGCACGTCCAGGCTCAGCGCCTGCTGGCGCGCGGCCACCAGGGCCTGCTGGCGTTCAACGGCCGCTTGCGTGGCGGGCAGCTGTCCGCCCTCGCCGGCCGCGCCGGGGTCCTTGTTCTCAGACATTCACTGGTTTCCTGCTGGGGCCGTCAGTACACACGGAACAGGTTGAAGATGGGCACGGTCTGCAGGATGTTGCGCAGGCCGGTCTTGGCGCCCGACTGGTCGACCACGATGATGTCGTCGCCGAAGATCTGGGGGTCCTCGGCGTCGCCGGCGCGGATCTGGTTGAGGCTGAACACGGCGGCCATCTTCTGGCCCTCCACGGTGCGGAACACCACCACGCCGTCGAGGTTGGCCAGCTCGGTCACGCCTTCGGCCTGGGCGATGGCCTGAAGCAGGCTGGTGCGGCCGGTCACCGGGTAGATGCCCGGCTTGCGCACGGCGCCTTCGAGGGTGACTCGCTGGCTGGTGAATTCCTTCACGAACACGCTCACCTGCGGGTCCTGCAGGTAGGTTTCGTTGAGCTTGCCGGCGATCTCGGCCTCGAGCTCCTGCACGGTCTTGCCGCCCGCCACCACCACTCCCACCAGCGGCAGGGAAATCTGGCCGTTGCTGTTCACGCGCACGGTGCGGTTGAGCTCGGCCACCTGGAAAACGCTGATTTCCAGCAGGTCCTGGGCGCCAACGCGGTACTCCGAAGCACCCGTGTAGGCGCCGCTGGCGCTGGTGCTGTCGGGCACGCCCAGTTCGCTGGTGGCGGTGACCGCCCGGGCGGTGCCGCTGCGCACCGATTCGCTGGTGGACGTGGCGCAGCCGGCCAGCAAGGCCAGGGCCAGCAGCAGGGCGAATCGGGTCAGGCAGTGCTTCATCATCAGTCCGTTCATCCGGGGGGAAAGGATTATGGGCTTGCCGACAGCCTAAGCCAAAACCCGCGCAGGCGGACCGGCTGGCCCGGCGGTCTCAATGCTCGCCCGTCTCCCGCGCCGCCTCCAGCGCCGCGGCCGGCACCGGGGCGCCGCCGCGCAGGCGGGCCAGCCGGGCCACGGCCACGTCGCGGCGGCGCGTGAAGATGTACCAGCCCAGCAGCAGCCCCAGGAAGAGCACCACCAGCGCCGGGCGGTACACGCCCAGCTTCACGGCCACGGCGGCAGCGAGGCCCAGGGCCAGCGAGCCGCCGGCCATGATCACCGTCACCTTGCCCGGGGTGAAGCCGGCATCGAGCAGCAGGTGGTGCATGTGGTTGCGGTCGGCCTTGAAGGGCGAGGCGCCGCTGCGCCAGCGGCGCAGCATCAGCACCACGCAATCAATCAGCGGCAGGGCCAGGGTCCAGGGGCCCAGCACGGGCGACACCGGGTGGGCCGGGTTCTGGGTCAGGCGTAGCGCCGCCCAGGCCAGGATGAAGCCCAGCAGCATGCTGCCGCCGTTGCCCAGGAACACCTTGGCCCGCGGCAGCCACGGCGAACGCTTGTTCCACAGCAGGAAGCCCAGCACCGCGCCGCCCAGGGCCAGCAGGCGCTCGGCCAGGTACAGGTCGCCGGCGTAGAGTGCGAAGCAGGTGAACAGGGCCAGCGAGACCAGCGCCAGCGAGCCGGCCAGGCCGTCCACGCCGTCGGCCATGTTCAGGGCGTTGATGACGCCCACCACCGCGAACACGGTGAACGGAATCGCCAGCAGGCCGATGTTGGCGGCCGCGAAGCCGAACACGTCCTGCAGGTTGTGGGCGGTGACGCCGGCCAGCCAGGCCATGGCCAGCGCGGCCAGGGCCTGTACGCTGATGCGCCAGGTCCAGCGCAGGTCGTACTTGTCGTCGAGCTGGCCCACCACCACCAGCACCACGGCGCCGCTGATGAACACGATGGTGCGCACGGTCCAGCTGGTTTCAAACAGCGCATAGCTGGCCAGCAGGCCCAGCAGGATCACCGCGCCGCCGGTGACGGGGATGGCGCCGTCGTGCTGCTTGCGGCCGCCGGGGTTGTCCATCAGGCCCCAGCGGCGGGCCAGCGGCAGGCTGACGGGGATCAGCAGCGCCACCAGCGCGAAGGTGGACAGCGCCCGCAGCCAGCTGCGCGGCTCGAGCTGTTGCCAGAGTTCGATCAGTTCCATGCGTAGGTAAACGGACTCGGGCGGTGGTTCGGGGCCAGCCTGCACAGGGTAGCAGCCGGGCTCCTATGAAAATGTTTCACATTCCACGTTCAGGAATTTTTCTCGCCCGCTTGACAGCGAATCAGCGGGCGCCGCGGCCGTACACATCCTCGAAGCGGACGATGTCGTCCTCGCCCAGGTAGCTGCCCGACTGCACCTCGATCAGCTCCACCGGCACCTTGCCGGGGTTTTCCAGCCGGTGCTTGCTGCCCAGGGGGATGTAGGTGCTCTGGTTTTCGCTGAGCATGAACACCTTGTCCTCGCAGGTGATGCGGGCGGTGCCCTGCACCACGATCCAGTGCTCGGCGCGGTGGTGGTGCATCTGCAGGCTCAGCGCGGCGCCGGGCTTGACCACGATGCGCTTGACCTGGAAGCGCTCGCCGCTGTCGATGCCGTCGTAGCTGCCCCAGGGCCGGTACACCTTGCGGTGGATGCTGGCCTGGGGGCGGCCCTCGGCCTTCAGGCGGGCGACGATGTCCTTCACCTGCTGCACCTGGTCGCGGGCGGCCACCAGCAGGGCGTCGTCGGTGTCCACCACGATCACGTCCTTCAGGCCCAGCAGGCTGACCAGCCGGCGCCCGCCCCAGGCCAGGGTGTTGCGGCAGCCCAGGGCCAGCACGTCGCCGTGGTGGGCGTTGCCGTCCGGGTCCTGGTCGGCGATTTCCCACAGGGCGCTCCAGCTGCCCACGTCGTTCCAGCCCACGTTGATGGGCAGCACGGCGGCGGCGGTGGTCTTTTCCATCACCGCGTAGTCGATCGAATCGCTGGGGCAGGCCTCGAAGGCGGCGCGGTCCAGGCGCAGGAAGTCCACGTCGCGCACGGCGCCGGCCAGCGCGGCTTTCGCGCCGGCCAGGATGGCGGGCGCATGGGTTTCAAGCTCGGCCAGGTAGCGCGAGGCCCGGAACAGGAACATGCCCGAGTTCCAGAAGTAGTCGCCGCTGGCCACGTAGGCCTCGGCGGTGGCCAGGTCCGGCTTCTCCACGAACCGCTCCACGGCCCGCACGCCCCCTGTGGGAGGGCCTTCGGGCCCGACATCCCCACCCGCCTTGATGTAGCCGTATCCGGTCTCGGCCGCCGTCGGCACGATGCCGAACGTCACCAGGCTGCCCTCCTCCGCCGCGCCCCGCCGTGCTTCCTGCACGGCCGCGCGGAAACCGGCCGGGTCGGCGATGACGTGGTCCGACGGTAGCACCAGCAGCAGCGGATCCTCGCCGCCGGCCATGGCCTGCAGCGCGGCCACGGCGATGGCCGGGGCAGTGTTGCGGCCCACCGGCTCGAGCACGATGGCCGAGGCGCTGGCGCCCAGCTGGCGCAGCTGCTCGGCCACCATGAAGCGGTGCTCCTCGTTGGCCACCACGATCGGCGCGGCCATGCCCGGCAGGCCCTGCAGGCGCTCCCAGGTGGCCTGCAGCAGTGATTTCTCGCCCACCAGCGGCTGGAACTGCTTGGGGTGCATCTCGCGCGAAAGCGGCCACAGGCGCGTGCCGGAGCCGCCGGAGAGCAGGACTGGGACGAGGGTGGACATGGGGTTCGGCCTAAATGTGATCTGCGCGGATGATGCCACGCGCTGATTAGGGCCCGACACCCGTGATACCCGGGAAGAATTCCCACCCCTGCCCTTGCGGCCCCGCCCCTGCGCATAATCAGGCCACTTCACCTTGCTGAAAGCCCGATCTTGACCACCGCCCGCACCCCCCTGCCCGACCGCGCCGAACTTCGCCTGCAGTGGACCCGCCAGGCCCTGGGCGACCCCGAGGCGCCGCTGGAGCGCGCGTCCAACGACGCCAGCTTTCGCAGCTACTGGCGCGCCCGTTCGGCCGGCCGCGACTGGATCGTGATGGATGCGCCGCCGGGCAAGGAGGACATCCGCCCCTGGCTCGAGATCGCCGGCCGCCTCGCGCAGGCCGGCCTGCACGTGCCCGACATCCAGGCCGCCGACCCGGAGCGCGGCTTCGTGCTGATGGAAGACCTGGGCAACCGCACCCTGCTGCCCGAACTCACCGCCACCAGCGCCGACCGCCTCTACGGCGAGGCCATGGACGCGCTGCTGGCCATGCAGCTGCGCGCCGACACCACCGGCCTGCCCGACTACGACGAGGCGCGGCTGGTGGCCGAGATGGAGCTGATGCCGGAGTGGTTCCTCAAGCGCCACCTGGGCGTCGTGCCCGAGTGCGAGCAGTGGGACGTGGTCGAGTCCGCGTTCCGCGCGCTGGTGACGAGCGCGCAGTCGCAGCCGCAGGTGTTCGTGCACCGCGACTACCACTCGCGCAACCTGCTGGTCACCGAGGTGGCCAGCCCCGGCGTGATCGATTTCCAGGACGCCGTGCGCGGCCCGGTCACCTACGACCTGGTCTCGCTGCTGCGCGATTGCTACATCGAATGGCCCGCCGAGCGCGTGCAGGGCTGGGCGCTGGATTACCGCGAGAAGCTCGCCGCGGCCGGCTTCGCCGTGCCGGGCGAGGCCGCCTTCCTGCGCGCCTTCGACCTGATGGGCCTGCAGCGGCACATCAAGGTGCTCGGCATCTTCTGTCGCCTCTGGTACCGCGACGGCAAGGCCGGCTACCTGATGGACCTGCCGCTGGTATGGAAGTACGTGCGCGACGTCGGCGCCCGCCACGCCGAAACCGCGCCACTGGTGGCCCTGCTCGAATCGGCCATCGCCGGCCGCGACCTCACCCTGCCTGCGCCATGAAGGCCCTCGTCTTCGCCGCCGGCAAGGGCGAGCGCATGCGCCCGCTCACCGACACCACGCCCAAGCCGCTGCTGGAAGTTCGCGGCAAGCCGCTGGTGGCCTGGCATCTCGAGCGCCTCGCCGCGCGCGGCGTGCGCGAGGTGGTGCTCAATGCCTCGTGGCTGGCGCAGTGCTTCGAGCCGACGCTGGGCGACGGCAGCCGCTGGGGCCTGCGCCTGCACTATTCCTACGAAGGCCCCGAGCCGCTGGAAACCGGCGGCGGAATGCTGCATGCGCTGCCGCTGCTGGGCGAGGAACCCTTCATCGCCATCAACGGCGACATCTGGTGCGACTACGACTTCGCGCGCTTGCCCGACGAGCCCGCGGGGCTCGCGCACCTGGTGCTGGTGGACAACCCCGGGCACAACCCGGAAGGCGATTTCGCGCTGCAGCCCGACGGCCAGGTGCTGGCGGCCGGCGAGTCGCGGCTGACGTTTTCGGGCATCGGCATATATCGCCCGGCGCTGTTCGCCAACTGGCGCACGAGCATCGGCGCGGCCGCCGGCGCCGAGCTTGATCCGCCGCGATTCCGCCTGGCGCCGCTGCTGCGCGCGGCGATGCGCGCGGGCGCCGTCACCGGCGAACACCACCGCGGCGCCTGGACCGATGTCGGCACCCCCGAGCGCCTTGCCGCACTCAACCGGTAGCCCCGGACGGGGCCGGAACGACTACGCCCTGGAAGACTCGCTCCCGCCAAGTCCAGTTCATGTTGATACGTGTTGATACCCCGGTCTTGGGCGTATAGACTCGTATCAACATTACTGGGAGTACCATCCCGTGAACGCCAAAGCCGAGCTCAAGGTCCTGCACTGGGGCAACAGCCTTGCCGTGCGCATCCCGTCCGCCGTTGCGCGCCAGGCCCGCCTGCTCAATGGCCAGGAGGTCACGGTCGAAGCCGTGGACGGCATGGTCGTGGTGAAGCCAAAGAAGCGCCTTCCCCAGCTGACGCTGGCGCAGAAGCTCAAGAAGTTCGATCCGGCGGTGCACGGTGGCGAACTGCTCGCCGACGGCCCGGTCGGGGCGGAGATCGCGTGATGGTGAGCCGCTGGGTCCCGGACCGGCGCGACATCATCTGGATCAATTTCGACCCGCAGGCTGGCCGCGAGATGAAGTCGCTTCATCCCATGCTGGTGCTCTCCCCGCGCGCGGTGAACGACAAGACGAGCATCGTCATCGGCTTGCCGATGAGCACGCAGGCCTATAACGAGACCAACCCGTTTGCGGTGCGCCTCGACGGCACGGACGGTGCGGGTTACATCATCACCAACCAGCCGAAGTCGCTCGATTGGCGCGTTCGCGGTGCGAAGGCGCACCCATGGAAGCAGGCGCCGGAAGATGTCTTTGAGGCGGCCTGCGAGAGCTTGGACCAAATCATCGCGATTGGCCGCCGCTAGGCAAGGAAGCGAAGCGCAGCGTGCCGACTCTCCGCTGACGCCGGCGCAGCTTACTCAGCCCAGCTGCTGGCGCAGGAAGGGGATGGTGATGCGTCGCTGCGCGGCGAGGCTGGCGCGGTCGAGCTGGTCGAGCAGGCGGGTGAGGCTGGCCAGGTCGCGGTCGACGCGGCGCAGCAGGTAGTCCAGCACCGCCTCGTCCAGCTCCAGCCCGCGGCGCGCGGCGCGCTGGCGCAGCACGGCGCGGCGCCCGTCTTCGTCCAGCGGCTCGAGGGTGAAGCGCGCGCACTGGCCCAGGCGCGTCACCAGGTCGCGCAGCTGCAGGCCGATGGCGCCGGGGTTGCCGCGCGCGGCGTAGAGCACGGCCGAATCGGCGGCGCGGGCGCGGTTGTGGAAGTGGAACAGCGCTTCTTCGTCGGCGGCGTTGCCGGCAATGAACTC
The DNA here is from genome assembly GCF_001724815.1 of Arenimonas sp. SCN 70-307. Taxonomy (GTDB): domain Bacteria; phylum Pseudomonadota; class Gammaproteobacteria; order Xanthomonadales; family Xanthomonadaceae; genus Arenimonas. Next base: position 305,555 of record NZ_MEDO01000014.1, read on the forward strand.
CAGGCCGTCCAGGCACACCAGGTCGGCGCCCTCCTGTTGCGCCAGGCCGCTGGCCAGGCGCCCGGCGAAGGCCGCCATCGGCAGGTAGGCGGCGCGACGGCCGGCGGCCACGGCCTCGGCGCAGGCGGCCAGCAGCAGGTGGCTCTTGCCGCTGCCCGGCGGGCCGGCCAGGAACAACCAGTCGCCGGCTTCGCCGCGCGCGGCGGCGCCGACGGCGGCGCGTGCGGGGTCGTTGCCCAGGAAGGCGTCGAGACGCTGGTCCGGCGGCGAGCGCAGGCCCAGCGGCAACTGCGGGGTGTTCATGGGGCGTCCGGCGGCTCCGGGGAGGTCGGGCCTGAAGGCCCTCCCGCCGAAAGATTCGCGCCTGAAGGCGCTCCTACGTGAGCGGTGGACTTGGGGTGGTGGGTGCCGGCGGCGGGCACGATCAGGCCGCCATGCGGCGCCTCGGCGCCGTAGAGCTTGCTGCGCGTGTAGCGCTCATGCAGGTGGCGGCCCACCACGACGGCCACGGCCGCCACCGGCAGCGCCAGCAACACGCCGAGGAACCCGAACAGCTGGCCACCGGCCATGATCGCGAAGATCACCGCCACCGGATGCAGGCCGATCTTGTCGCCCACCAGCCAGGGCGTGAGCCAGAAGCTCTCGAGCAGCTGGCCCAGGCCGAACACGCCCAGCACCAGCGCCAGGTGCATCAGGTCGCCGTGCTGCACCAGCGTGGCGATCACCGCCGCGCCCAGGCCGACGATGGCGCCGAGGTAGGGCACGAAGCTGACCAGGCCGGCCACCAGGCCGATCAGGATGCCCAGGTCCACGCCCACGGCCGTCAGGCCCACCGCATAGATGGTGCCCAGCGCGATCATCACGCTCAGCTGGCCGCGGATGAAGCCGCCCAGCACCTGGTCGGACTCGCAGGCGAGCTTGGTGACCAGCGGCTCCACCGGGCGCGGCAGCAGGTCGCGGGCCATGCCCAGCATGGCCGCGCCGTCGCGCATGAAGTAGAAGGTCACCACCGGGATCAGCGCCAGGTTCGCGAACCAGCCCAGGATGGCCAGGCCCGACTTGCTCACCTCGCCCACCACCGTGGCGGCGATGCCGCCGGCTTCCTGCCAGTGATCGCGCAGCAGGGCGATCAGCTGGCTCGGGTCCACGTAGCCGGCGAGCTCGAGGTTGAAGCGCTGCTCGGCCCAGGGCACGGCGGTGCCGGTGAGCCACAGCCCGAAGCGCGGCAGCCAGTCGATGAACTTGCCCACCTGGTTCTCCACCAGCGGGATCAGCAGTAGCACCGCCAGCACCAGCACCAGGCTCATCAGGGTGAAGACGATCAGCACCGCGGCGGTGCGCGTGCGGCCGCGCGCCTCGATGCGGCGCACCAGCGGCTCGCCCAGCCAGGCCAGCAGGGCCGAGACCACGAAGGGCGTGAGGATGGGCCCGAGCAGCCACACCAGCACGCCGACGCCGGCGGCCAGGGCCAGCCACTGCCAGCGGCGGTTGTCGCTGAAGGGGTCCGGGGTGGCGGTGGGCGTCATGCGCGGGGCTTCCTCGTGTGCTGCCAGGCCTTCACACCATAGCGGATGACGTAATCCACGCCACTGAGGAACGTCAGCAGCGCCACCATCAGGATGCCTTCCTGGCGCCACTTCAGCGGCACCTCCGACCAGGCCAGGTCCACCAGGCACAGCAACACCAGCGCGATCTGCGCCACTGTGGTGGCCTTGCCCAGCCAGCTCGGGCGGCCGTCGTAGGGGCCGGCCAGCTTCCACCAGACGCTGGCGCCGGCCAGGATCACGATGTCGCGCACCAGCACCAGGCCCAGCAGCCAGGTGGGCAGCGCCTGCACCAGCCACAGGCCGAAGAAGGCGCAGCCGAGCATGAGCTTGTCGGCCACCGGGTCGAGCAGGCTGCCCAGGCGGCTCTGCCAGCCGAAGCGCTTGGCCAGCAGGCCGTCGAGCGCGTCGGTCAGCCCCGCGCCCAGCGCCAGCCACAGAGCGGCCATGGGCTGGCCCAGCCACAGCAGCAGCGGCAGCACGGGCGCCAGCACCAGGCGCAGCCCGGTGAGCAGGTTGGGCAAGTGGCGCAGGTTCATGGCCGCAGGCGGTAGCCCGCCGTGGCCTCGTCGCTGGCGCCCGGGTCGGCCGCCAGCACGTCGCCGGCGTCGAGGAAGGCGTCGAAGGTAGCCCGGCCCACCGCCAGGCGCAGGCCCAGGCGCAGGCTGTCGGGCGTGGCTTCGCGCACTTCGACGCCGGCCACCACGGGCAGGGTCTGCAGGTAGCCCATGGCGCGGGCGTAGTCGTCGGCGCTGGCCAGGCCGGCGATGCGCACCTCGATCGTCTCCGGCTCGCCCACCTCGGTGCGCACCGCGTCGCGGCGGGCGATGGCATCGGCGGCGCCGTCGGCGCCCGAGGCCAGGGCGCGCTGCGGGCTGGGGTCCGAGAGCGACCAGCGCGAAAGCTCCTCGCCGCCGCGGCTGAGCACCCAGTCGGCGGTCCAGCCCTGGCCCTCGCGGAACAGGCGGCCCATCAGCTGCACGCTGGCGCCGTAGCGCTCGGTCAGGGCCTGCATGGGCACCGGGTTGCGCGACCAGATGGTCTGCACCGCCGCCTGCTCCACCGAGCTGCCGGCCGGCAGCGCGAACGACAGGCCACGCTCGGTGCCGCGGGTGGCCAGCGGCTTGACCACGTTGATCTGCTGGCTGCTGACGAGGCGCGCGCCGCGGCCGTCGTCGATGGCCAGCCAGAGCAGCGGCCGCGGGCGGTTGGCGCCCCACATCGGCAGGCCGGCGCCGGCCACCAGGGCCTCGACCTTGTTCGGGTCGAACTGCACCTGCAGCGAGGTCTTGTACACGGGCACGCCGCCGATGGCGGTGTTGCCCTGCTGGTCCACGGGCTCGCTGCCGGTCTGCTCGGCCAGCACGAAGCTGGCGGCGTTGGGCAGGGCGCGACGCACGACCGGGTTGGAGGCCGCCAGCGGCTCGCCGGTGAGCTTGACCACCACCTGGGCCAGGGCCCGGGCCGTGGCGGCGCGGCGCTCGCCGGCGCCCTGGCCCATCAGCTCGGACTCGCCGGTGTAGAGCGTCATGTCGCGCTCGGCCGGCGCGGCGGCCGCGTCGGCGGGCGCCGCCACGGGCCGCGGGGCCGGCGTCGGCACCGTCTCGAACTGGGCCGTGGCCGGGGTGGCCAGGGCCAGCAGGACGGCGGCGAAAGTGGCAAGCAGGGCTGGGCGCATGGGCTCGGGCGGGCTCGGGGGTCAGCGTGAATGGTGCCGCATGGGCGGCGGAGCGTCCAACCGGGCCCGGCTCGCTTGGTAGAATGGCGGTCTTTCCTGCGCCCGGACGCCGCCCGTGACCACTCCCACCCCCCTCACCTACCGCGACGCGGGCGTCGACATCGACGCCGGCAACGAAGTCGTCGAGCGCATCAAGCCCCTGGTCAAGCGCACCTTCCGGCCCGAGGTGATGGGCGGCCTGGGCGGCTTTGGCGCCCTGTTCAACCTCTCGGGCAAGTACCGCGAGCCGGTGCTGGTGAGCGGCACCGACGGCGTGGGCACCAAGCTCAAGCTGGCCCAGCAGCTCGATCGCCACGACACCATCGGCATCGACCTCGTAGCCATGTGCGTGAACGACGTGCTGGTGCAAGGCGCCGAGCCGCTGTTCTTCCTGGACTACTTCGCCACCGGCAAGCTGCACGTGGACACCACCGTGTCGGTCGTTTCCGGCATCGCCCGCGGCTGCGAGCTGGCCGGCTGCGCCCTGATCGGCGGCGAAACCGCCGAGATGCCCGACATGTACCCGCCCGGCGAGTACGACCTGGCCGGCTTCACCGTCGGCGCGGTGGAAAAATCCATGCTGCTCGACGGCGCCAAGGTGCGCGAGGGCGACGTGCTGCTGGGCATCGCTTCGTCCGGCCCGCATTCGAACGGCTATTCGCTGGTGCGCCGCATCTACGACCGCGCCGGCCGCCCGGCCGACCTGGACGTTGGCGGCGTGAAGCTGGTGGACGCGCTGATGGCGCCCACCGAAATCTACGTCAAGCCCATCCTCGAGCTGCTGGCCGCGCACGAACTGCACGCCATGGCCCACATCACCGGCGGCGGCCTGACCGAGAACATCATCCGCGTCATCCCCGAGGGCCTGGGCCTGGACATCGAGGCCTCGGCCATCGTGCTGCCGCCGGTGTTCGACTGGCTGCAGCGCGAAGGCGCGGTGCCGGCGCCGGAAATGTGGCGCACCTTCAACTGCGGCGTCGGCTTCGTGCTGGTGCTGGCGCCGGGCGACGTGGCCGCGGTGTCGGCCCACCTGCAGCGCCTGGGCCTGGCCCACCGCGCCATCGGCCAGGTGGTGAAGGCCGCGGGCGACGAGCGCGTGCGCATCGGCTGATGGGCTTCACCCTCGCCGTGCTCGCCTCCGGCCGCGGCAGCAACCTGCAGGCCCTGCTGGACGCCATCGCCGCCGGCGCGCTGCCGGCGCGCGTGGCGGGCGTGTTTTCCGACAAGCCGGCCTGCGGCGCCATCGCCATCGCCCGCGAACACGGCCTGCACCACGTGGCGCTGCGGCCGCGCGACTTCGCCGACCGCGCCGCGCACGATGCAGCCCTGTTCAGCGCAGTGGCCGCCGTTCAGCCCGACCTCATCGTGTGTGCGGGATACCTTCGCATCATCACCGAAGCCACGGTGAAGCGATTCGAGGACCGCATGATCAATCTCCATCCCTCCCTGCTGCCCCGCCACAAGGGCCTGGACACCCACGCCGCGGCGCTCGCCGCCGGCGACCTTGAACACGGCGCCAGCGTGCATGCCGTGGTGCCGGCGCTCGACGCCGGCCCGGTGCTGGCCCAGGTGCGTATCCCGGTGCTCGCCGGCGACACGCCCGACGCCCTGGCCGACCGCCTGCGCCCGCGCGAGCACGCGCTGCTGGTGGCCTGCGTCGGTGCCATCGCCCGCGGCCGCGCCGCGCTGCGCGGCGGCCGCTGGCAGTTCGACGGCCGGGCGCTGGCCGCGCCGCTGTCGCTGCGCGCCGACGGCCAGCTGCAGCTGGAGGCCGCCCATGCGTAAGTTCCTGCGCGCCGCGCTCGCGGCCAGCCTGTTCGCCCTGCCCCTGCTCGCGGTCGCCGCCGCGCCGCCCAAGCCCTTCAGCGCCGAGTACGAACTGCGCCGCAACGACCAGGTGCTGGGCGTGGGCCAGATCACGCTGCGCGCCCTGCCTGGCGGCCAGTTCGAGCTAGTCACCCGCAGCCGCGGCACCCAGGGCCTGGCCGCGATGGCGGGCCTGGACCGCCAGGAGCGCTCGCTGTTGCGCTGGACCGGCAGCCACCTGGAGGTGGTGGAGGCGTCCATGCGCCAGAAGGCCGCCTTCAAGACCCGCGAGGAATCGCTGCGACTCGACCCGGCCAGCCGGACCATCACCAGCCGCTACAGGGGCGGCGAATCACGCTACCCGGCGGCGCCGGGCGTGATCGACGGCCACGGCCTGACGGCCGCGCTGATGGTGGCCCTGGCCGACGGCCAGCGCGGCACCCTGCGCTTCAACGCGGCCGAGCGCCGCGAGGTGGAGCCGCAGTCCTACCGCGTGGCCGCGCCGGTGCGCCTGCGCACCGCCATCGGCACCGAGCGCGCCCTGCGCGTCGAGCGCATCCGCACCGACGGCAGCGGCCGCGTCACCAAGCTCTGGTTCGCCCGCGAACGCGGCTGGCTGCCGCTGCGCATCAAGCAGTACGAGCGCGACGGCGAAACCATCGACATGCGCATCACCGCCATCCGCTGAACGTGCCCACGTAGAGATCGTCGATTACCACTGGGGCAAGCCCCATGGCCCGCAAACTCAACTCTATCCATCCGGGCGAGATCCTGCGCGAGGAGTTCATGGCTCAGTTCTGGATGAGCCTGCAGGCCAATTACGACCTGCAGTGCGCCGAAGATGCGGCGGGCAAGGACATCGCCGCCATCCGTCCGGCTCCGGGCCTGGCTGTCTGACGCACAGGATTACGCCGGGACATCAACCCGGAAACTTGATGGATCTTGATGTATCATGATTCATCAAGATACGATCCCAGGGAGGTTGCCGCCATGAAAACGCCGGCCCGCGAGAAGTTTTCTTCCCAGGCTTCGCCGGAGGTGCTCGCCAGCCTGCGGGCGATTGCCGATTCCCAGGGGCGGCAGTTCCAGGCGGTCCTGGATGAGGCGCTCCGGGACTACATCGATCGGCAACAGAAGCAGCAGCCGCGCCGCCACGCCATGGCGGCCTTCGCCTCGAGCCTCGAGGAGTTCGACAGCCTCTATCGGGAACTGGCGAAGTAAGGCGTGGGGCGAGACTACCCCACCGTCGCGGACGTACTCGCGATGCATACCGTACTGATGCGCCGATACGGCGGCGCCTTAAGTCTTCGCGATCCAGGCGCGCTGGAGGCCGCGCTATTCAGGCCGCAAACCGGCTACTACCAGGACATCGTGGCCGAAGCCGCGGCGCTGATGGAGAGCTTGGCCAAGAACCACCCCTTCATCGACGGAAACAAGCGGATCGCATTTGCCACGGCAGACGTGTTCCTGCGGATCAACGGCTGGCAGCTTCGGCGCGAACCGATGCAGGTCCACGCCGAGATGATGGCCCTGTTTGACCGGGGCGAATTCGACATCGCCCACTTGACGCCGTGGTTGCGCGGCTTCGCCCGGGAGGGATGACTCAGCCCGGCAGGCGGCGGATCTTGGCGCCGAGGGCGCCGAGCTTCTCTTCGATGTTCTCGTAGCCGCGGTCGATGTGGTAGATGCGGTCGACCACGGTTTCGCCCTTGGCCACCAGGCCGGCCAGCACCAGCGAGGCCGAGGCGCGCAGGTCGGTGGCCATCATCGGCGCGCCGGTCATCTGCGGCACGCCGCGGATGATGGCGGTGTTGCCCTCGATGCGGATGTCGGCGCCCAGGCGCTGCAGCTCGTTGAGGTGCATGAAGCGGTTCTCGAAGATGGTCTCCGTGATCACGCCCACGCCGTCGGCAATCGTGTTGAGCGCCGCGAACTGCGCCTGCATGTCGGTCGGGAAGGCCGGGTACGGCGCCGTGGTGAGGTTCACCGCCTTCGGGCGGCGGCCGCGCATGTCCACGGTGATGCTGTCCTCGGTGACGTCCAGGTGCGCGCCGGCTTCCTCGAGCTTCACCAGCACGGCGTCCATGATGTCGGCGCGGGTCTTCTTGGCCGTGACGCGGCCGCCGGTCATGGCGCCGGCCACCAGGAAGGTGCCGGTTTCGATGCGGTCGGGCAGCACGTCGTAGTGGATGCCGGCCAGGCGGTCGACGCCGTGCACGACGATGCGGTTGGTGCCGGCGCCCTCGACCTGCGCGCCCATGGCGACCAGGCAGTTGGCCAGGTCGACCACCTCGGGCTCCATCGCGCAGTTCTCGAGCACGGTGGTGCCCTTGGCCAGCACGGCGGCCATCAGCACGTTCTCGGTGCCGGTGACGGTGATCATGTCGAACACGTAGCGGCCGCCGCGCAGGCGCTCGGCGCGGGCCTTGATGAAGCCGTTCTCGACGGTGACCTCGGCGCCCAGCGCCTGCAGGCCGCGGATGTGCTGCTCGACCGGGCGCGAACCGATGGCGCAGCCGCCCGGCAGCGAGACTTCGGCGTGGCCGAAGCGCGCCACCAGCGGGCCCAGCACCAGGATCGAGGCGCGCATGGTCTTCACCAGCTCGTACGGCGCCACGGTGGAGGTGATGAAGCGCGGGTCGGCGGTGATGGTGAGCTTCTCGTCCACCATCAGCTGCACGCCCATGGCGCCCAGCAGCTCCATCGTCGTGGTGACGTCGTGCAGGTGCGGCACGTTGCCGATCGAAATGGGGCCGTCGGCCAGCAGGGTGGCGGCCAGGATGGGCAGCACGGCGTTCTTGGCGCCGGAGATCTGCACTTCGCCGTTCAGGGCTTCGCCGCCGGTAATAACAATCTTCGCCATGGGTCAGCGGTTCGCTTCTTCGGGAGTGAGGGTGCGCAGGGCCAGGGCGTGGATCTCGCCACCCATGCGCTCGCCCAGGGTGGCGTAGACCATGCGGTGGCGGGCCAGCGGCAGCTTGCCGGCGAAGCCGTCGAACACCACGGTGGCCTCGAAATGCACGCCGTCGTCACCCGTCACGCGGGCGGTGGCGCCGGGCAGGCCGGTTTCGATCAGTTCTCGGATGATGTCGGGATTCATGGGCGAGCGGGGCGCGGCGGGCGCGCAGGCCTTACAATGCGGCCCCGCATCATACTCCCTGCGACCGCATGAATGCCCCCGACCATGCATTGAAGGTGACCGACGAGGCCCTGGTGGCCAGCGGCCGGCAGGTGCTCGAGATCGAGGCCCAGGCCCTTGCGGCCGTGCGCGAGGCCCTGGGGGCCGACTTCGCCGCCGCCTGCCGCAAGCTGCTGGCCTGCGAGGGCCGGGTGGTCTGCACCGGCATGGGCAAGTCCGGCCACATCGCCACCAAGATCGCCGCCACCCTGGCCTCCACCGGCACCCCGGCGTTCTTCATGCACCCCGGCGAGGCCAGCCACGGCGACCTGGGCATGGTGACCGACGCCGACGTGGTGCTGGCCCTGTCGAACTCCGGCGAGAGCGAGGAGATCCTGGCCATCGTCCCGGCCCTGCGCCGCCAGGGCAACGTGCTCATCTCCATGACCGGCCGGCCCGAATCGAGCCTGGCCCGCCTGGCCGACGTGCACCTCGACGCCCGCGTGCCGGCCGAAGCCTGCCCGCTGGGCCTGGCCCCCACCTCCTCCACCACCGCGGCCCTGGCCCTGGGCGACGCCCTGGCCGTGGCCCTGCTCGAGGCCCGCGGCTTCACCGCCGAAGACTTCGCCCGCTCGCACCCGGCCGGGGCCCTGGGCCGCCGCCTGCTGCTGCGCATCCGCGACGTGATGCACGCCGGCGACGACGTGCCGGTGGTGCGCGACGACGCCACCGTTTCCACCGCCCTGCTCGAGATGAGCCGCAAGCGCCTGGGCATGACCGCCGTGGTGGACGCCGACGGCGTGCTGCGCGGCGTGTTCACCGACGGCGACCTGCGCCGCTGCCTCGACGACGAGGACACCGACCTCAAGGCCACCCCCGTCAGCGCCCTGATGGGCCGCTCGCCCAAGACCATCGGCGCCGAAGCGCTGGCGGTCGAGGCCGCGCACCTGATGGAGGAGCACAAGATCAGCGCCCTGGTGGTGGTCGATGCCGACCGCCGCGTGGTGGGCGCCCTTAACATCCACGACCTGCTGCGCGCACGCGTCGTCTGAGCCCGAAGAACGAATGACCACGACCCCCGAAGAACTCAACCAGCGCGCCGCGCGCATCCGCCTGCTCTGCCTCGACGTGGACGGCACGCTCACCGACGGCCGCCTGGTCTACGATGGCGAAGGCCGCGAGACCAAGGCCTTCCACGTGCTCGACGGCCTGGGCATGCAGCTGCTCGAGGAGCACGGCGTGGCCGTGGCCCTGGTCACCGCCCGCCGCAGTGCCGCCGTGCAGGCCCGCGCCCGCGACCTGGGCCTGCAGCACGTGCACACCGGCGTGAAGGACAAGGCCGCCACCCTGCGCCTGCTCTGCGCCAGCCTCGGCGTGGCCGCCAACGAAGTGGCGCACATGGGCGACGACCTGCCCGACCTGCCGGCCCTGCTGCTGGCCGGCCTGGCCGCCGCCCCGGCCAACGCCCACCCCTGGGTGGCCGAGCGCGTGCACGTGCAGACCCGCGCCCGCGGCGGCGAAGGCGCCGTGCGCGAGCTGTGCGACCTGATCCTGGTGGCCCAGGGCCACCGGGCGGCCGTGCTGGAGCGCTTCGGCGCCGCATGAGCCGGCGCGCGCTCAATGCCTGGCTGCTGGTGCTGGCCATTGGCCTGGGCACCTACACGGCCTGGCAATGGCAGCGCAGCCGGGTGCCGCCGGCCGAGCCGTCGCAGCGCTCGGACTACATCCTGCGCGAATTCGAGCTCACCGCCCTGGGCGACGACGGCAAGGAATCGTTCACCGTCACCGCGCCCCTGCTCGAGCGCGACCCGGCCGGCGAAAGCCTCACCCTGCAGCAGCCCCGCTTCGCCTTCCCGGGCCGCGACGGCCGCTGGAACGCCCGCGCAGACCGCGCCTGGGTCAGCAAGGATGCCGACGAAGTGAGGCTCATCGCCGGCGTCAGCCTGGTCGGCCCGGTCGAGCCTTCGGGCCTGCGAACCCGCTTCGACACCGCGCAGCTGTCGGTTTTCCCCGAGGCCGGCATCGCCACCAGCGACGAGCGGGTTACCATCAGCCACGGTGACTCGAACTTCGCCGGCACCGGCCTGCGGGTGGAAATGGAAACCAAGCGCTACCAGCTGTTCAACGAGGTCAAGGGACTTTATGCGCCACGCCAGTAAGTTGCTGCTCCTCGCCGCGCTGCTCGCGGCCGCGCCGGTGCTGGCCAAGTCCAGCGACCGCAACCAGCCCATGGACATCAGCGCCGACCGCACCGACGCCCAGCTCGGCGACGACAGCGTGTCCGTGCTCGAGGGCAACGTGCGCATCCGCCAGGGCACGCTGGAGGTGGACGCCCAGCGCGCCGAGGTGCACCGCGCCGCCGGCGACACCAACCGCATCGTGCTCACCGGCGCGCCGGCCGTGCTGCGCCAGGTGTCCGACGCCGGCGAGCCGATGGAAGCCAACGCCAACCGCATCGTCTACATGCTGGCCGACGAGACGATGATGCTCACCGGCAACGTCGTCATCACCCAGCCTCGCGGCACCCTGCGCGGCGAGACGGTGAAGTACGACATCAACACCGGCCGCCTCGACGGCGGCGGCGACGGCGCGCGCGTGCAGATGCGCATCCTGCCCAAGACGGCGCCGGCCAACTGATGCTGACCGCGACGGGCCTGGCCAAGAGCTACCGCTCGCGCCCGGTGGTGCGGGACGTGGCCATGCAGGTCGAGCCGGGCAAGGTGGTGGGCCTGCTGGGCCCGAACGGCGCCGGCAAGACCACCTGTTTCTACATGATCGTCGGCCTGGTCGGCGCCGACGCCGGCCGCATCGCCCTCGACGGCCGCGACATCACGGCCCTGCCCATGCACGAACGCGCCCGCCTGGGCGTGGGCTACCTGCCGCAGGAAGCCTCGGTGTTCCGCCAGCTCACGGTGTCGGAGAACATCGAAGCCGTGCTCGAGCTGCGCGACGACCTCGACGCCGCCGGCCGCGCCGACGCCCTGGCCGGGCTGATGGAGGAACTGCAGGTCAGCCACGTCGCCGGCCAGATGGGCGCCAGCCTGTCGGGCGGCGAGCGCCGCCGGGTCGAGATCGCCCGCGCCCTGGCCGCCAACCCGCGCTTCATGCTGCTCGACGAGCCCTTCGCCGGCGTCGACCCGATTTCGGTGGGCGAGATCCAGAAAATCGTCCGCCACCTCAAGGCCCGCGGCATCGGCGTGCTGATCACGGACCACAATGTCCGCGAGACCTTGGGCATTTGCGACCACGCGGTTATCCTCAACGCTGGCACGGTCCTTGCCCGGGGCACCCCCGAGCAGGTGCTGGCCAACCCTGACGTGCGTCGCGTCTACCTGGGCGAGTCCTTCCGCCTGTAGCCCCGGCGCCGCCGCCCCCGCGGACCGCCATGAAGCCGAGCCTCCAGACCCGCCTAGGCCAGCAGCTCACCCTGACGCCCCAGCTGCGCCAGGCGATCCGCCTGCTGCAGCTGTCGGCCTTGGAACTGGAGGCCGAGCTCAACGAGGCCCTGGAATCGAACCCCCTGCTCGAGCGCGGCGACGAGCCCGAGGCCAGCTTCGGCGAGACCGCCGGCAGCGCCGAGGCCGCGCCGGCCGGCGACGAGTCCGGCGGCGACCCGGCCGAGGCCGAATACGAGCCCGCCGAGGCCAGCGAGTGGCAGGAGGCCTCCACCAGCGAGCGCCGCCACGACCGCGACGACGGCGAGGATTCGGCCACCGCCGCCCCGGTCGACCTGCACGCCCACCTGCTCTGGCAGCTGCACCTGAGCCACCTCAGCCCGCGCGACCTGGCCATCGGCCAGGCCCTGGTGGAGGCCATCAACGACGATGGCTACCTCGAGGGCCCGCTGGCCGACATCCAGGCCGCGCTGGCCCCCGAAATCCACGCCGGCGAGGACGAGATCGAGTGCGTGCTGCGCACCATCCATCAGCTAGACCCGGTGGGCGTCGGCGCCCGCAACCTGTCCGAATGCCTGTGCGTGCAGATGGCCCTGCTCAGCCCCGACACGCCGGGCCTGGCCCTGGCCCGGGAGCTGGCCCGTGGCCACCTCGACGCCCTGGCCCGCCTCGGCCCGCTGCGCCTGGGCGTGCAGCTGGGCCGCAACGAGGCCGACATGCTCCAGGCCGTGGCCCTGCTGCGCTCGCTCGATCCGCGCCCCGGCGCCCAGGTCGGCGGCGGCGAGGCCGAGTACATCGCCCCCGACGCCGTGGCCTACCGCCACGCCGGCGTCTGGAAGGTGGTGCTGGCGGCGGGCAGCCAGCCGCGCCTGGCCATCAACCGCCACTACGAAGGCCTGATCGGCAAGGCCAGCCGCGAGGACGACAGCTACCTGCGCGGCCAGCTGCAGGAGGCGCGCTGGCTGATCAAGAGCCTCGAGACCCGCGCCGACACCCTGCTGCGGGTGGCCCGGGCCATCGTGCGCCAGCAAAGCGGCTTCCTCGACCACGGCAACGAGGCCATGCGGCCGCTGACCCTGCGCGAGGTGGCCGAGGAGCTGGGCCTGCACGAATCCACCATCTCCCGCGCCACCACCCGCAAGTACCTGCGCACGCCGCGCGGCACCTTCGAATTCAAGTATTTCTTCAGCTCCGGCATCGCCACCGAACACGGCGGCGCCGCCTCGGCCACGGCCATCCAGGCCATGATGCGCAAGCTGGTGGACGCCGAGGACCCGCGCGCCCCGCTTTCCGACCAGAAACTGGCCGAAGTGCTCAAATCCGAGGGCATCCCCGTGGCCCGCCGCACCGTGGCAAAATACCGGGAAGCGATGAACATCCCCGCCTCGAACGAAAGGCAGCGACTGGGCTGATGCCCGCGAATTCTCTCCCGCTTTTGACGCTGGTCACGCCTTGTTAGCAAGCGGCGTGGTTAGCTTGTGCTGCAACCAACCAGGAGGATCGTGACCATGCGGATCGACATCAACGGCCACCAGATGGACGTCACCCCGGCCCTGCGCGATTACGTCAACGATAAGTTCGCCCGCGTCGCCCGTCACTACGACCACCACGCCGAGGCCCGCGTCCTGCTCTCGGTGGACAAGCTCGAGCAGAAGGCCGAGGCCACCATCGCCACCGCCGGCAAGACCCTGCACGCCGACGCCATCGCCCCCGACATGTACGCCGCCATCGACCTGCTTGCCGACAAGCTCGACCGCCTGCTGATCAAGCAGAAGGAAAAGATGACCGACCACCACCGCGGCGAGTCGGCCGCGCGCTCGGACAATTTTGGCTGACACGCGTGCACCTGCTCGATCTGCTCAGCCCGGGCCGCGTGGTCGTGCCCGGGCCCATCCCCGGAAAGAAGCGGCTGCTCGAAAGGGCGGCCGCGCTGCTGGCCGGCGGCAGCGCCGAACTCGAGCGCGCGGTGTTCGACGCCCTGGTCGGGCGCGAGCGCATGGGCAGCACCGGCCTGGGCCATGGCGTGGCCATCCCGCACGGCCGCAGCACCCAGGTCGCCACCGCCACGGGCTGCTTCCTGCGCCTGCCCGACCCGGTCGATTTCGGCTCGCCCGACGGCCAGCCGGTGGACCTGGTGTTCGCCCTGGTCGTGCCCGAGCACTTCACCTCGCAGCACCTCGTGCTGCTCTCGCAGCTGGCCGAGATGTTCGGCGACGCCGCCTTCCGCGACCAGCTGCGCGCCGCGCCCGACGGCGGCGCCCTGTATTCCCTGCTTTCGGGCTGGCAGCCCGCGGCCACCGAGGCCTGAGCCATGGCCGACCGCCTGCGCGCCCACGAACTCTTCGATGAACTGGGCGAGCGCCTCGAGCTGCGCTGGCTCGGCGGCCAGCGCGGCGGGCACCGGGTCATCGAACGCGGCGAACACCTCTCGCGCCGGCCTTCGCTGGCCGGCTACCTCAACGTCATCCACCCCAACAAGGTGCAGATCATCGGCTCGGCCGAGCTGGCCTGGCTCGACGGCCTGGACGCGCGCACGCGCTGGGAAGTGCTGCTCAAGGTGATGGAATCGCGCCCGCTGGCGCTGGTGATCACCCAGAACCAGAGCTGCCCGGCCGACCTGCGCGACGCCGCCGAGGAGAGCGAGACGCCGCTGTGGGTCTCGCCCCGGCGCGGCTTCGAGCTGCTCAACCTGCTGCAGTACCACCTGGCGCGCGCGCTGGCGCCGCGGGTCACGCTGCACGGCGTGTTCATGGAAATCTATTCGATCGGCGTGCTGGTCACCGGCGACTCGGGCGCCGGCAAGAGCGAGCTGGCGCTCGAGCTGATTTCCCGCGGCCACCGCCTGGTGGCCGACGACGCGCCCGAGTTCACCCAGATCGCCCCCGACGTGCTCGACGGCACCTGCCCCGCCCTGCTGCAGGACCTGCTCGAGGTGCGCGGCCTGGGCGTGCTCAACATCCGCGAGATGTTCGGCGATACGGCCGTGAAGCGGAACAAGTACCTGCGCCTGATCGTGCACCTCGAGCAGACGCCCGAGCCCAGCAACGAGGCCATGGCGCGCATCACCGGCGAGTCGGGCAGCCGCAAGGTGCTCGACCTGGACGTGCCGGTGGTCGAGCTGCCCGTGGCCGCCGGCCGCAACCTGGCCGTGCTCACCGAGGCCGCCGTGCGCCTGCACCTGCTGCGCAGCAAGGGCATGGACCCGGCCGCGGCCTTCCTGGCGCGCCACAGCGCCTTCCTGCAACAAGGGGACCTGCCATGAGCGAAGCCAGCGAGCGCCCGCTGCTCTACGTCATCACCGGCATGTCCGGCTCGGGCAAGTCGGTGGCGCTCAAGACGCTCGAGGACCTCGACGTCTATTGCACCGACAACCTGCCGGTGGAGCTGCTGCCGCAGTTCGTGCGCGCGGTGGCCGGCGAGGGCGTCGATGCGCAGCGCCTGGCGGTGGGCATCGACGTGCGCAACGCCTCCGAGCTCGACCGCATCCCGCAGTGGCTCTCGACCCTCGGCGAGATGGGCATCGACCACCAGCTGGTGTTCTTCGAGACCCGCGACGAGGTGCTGCTCAAGCGCTACTCCGACACCCGCCGCAAGCACCCGCTGAGCCACGACGGCCTGGCCCTGGGCGACGCGATCGAACTCGAGCGCCTGCGGCTCAAGCCGCTGCGCGCCATCGCCGACCTGGTGATGGACACCTCCGAGATGAACGTGCACCAGATGCGCCGCGAGGTGATCACGGCGCTGGGCGTGGGCGCCACCCAGGGCCTGTCGCTGCTGTTCGAGTCCTTCGCCTACAAGAAGGGCCTGCCGGCCGACGCCGACTTCGTGTTCGACGCCCGCGCCCTGCCCAACCCGCACTGGGACGCCCGCCTGCGGCCGCTCTCGGGCCGCGACGTGGCCGTGCGCGACTACCTCGAGCAGGACCCGGCGGTGCTGGACTTCGTCGAGGCGGTCGAGCAGTTCCTGGAGAACTGGGTGCCGCGCTTCGAAGCCGGCACCCGCAGCTACCTCACCGTGGCCTTCGGCTGCACCGGCGGCCGCCACCGCTCGGTCTACCTGGCCGAGCGCCTGGCCCGCCACTTCCGCGACCGCGGCCGCGACGGCGTGCTCACCTTCCACCGCGAGCTCGAGTAGCTGTCGCCACTCCAGCCTCGGTGCTAAGGTTTCGCCATGCCCGTCGGAATCCTCCTGCTGAGCCACCCCGGCATCGGTCCGGCCGTCCTCGCCGCCGCGCGGCGGGCGCTGGGCGAGTTGCCGCTGGCCGCGGGCGCCTTCGAGGTGCCCTGGGAGGCCGACCCCGACGCCCTGCTGGCCGAGGCCAGCGCCGCGATGCGCAAGGTCGACGGCGGCGAGGGCGTGCTGCTGCTGACCGACCTCTACGGCGCCAGCCCGGCCCGCCTGGCCGGCAAACTGGTGCACCTGGGCACGCCGGCGCGGCGGGCCAGCGGCCTGTCCTTGCCGATGCTGCTGCGGGTGATGAACTATCCGGAACAAGCCCTGGACGAACTGGCGCGCACGGCCGCCGCCGGCGCCCGCAATGGAGTGGTGGTGGACGATGCTTGAGCGCGAACTGCGGGTGACCAACAAGCTCGGCCTGCACGCGCGTGCGGCCGCGAAGCTGGTGCAGCTGCTGTCGGGCTTCAAGGCGCAGGCCACCCTGCTCGGCCGCGGCCGCGAGGTGAACGCCAAGTCCATCATGGGCGTGCTGCTGCTGGCCGCGCCGCCGGGCGCCACCCTGGTGATGCGGGTGGACGGCGACGACGAGGCCGAGGCCCTGGCCGCCGCCGCCGCGCTGTTCGAGCGCGGCTTCGACGAGGACGGCTGATGCGCCGCGCCCTGCGCGGCGTGAGCGCCTCGCGCGGGATCGCGCTGGGGCGCGCACGCGTGCTGCAGCCCAGGGCGCTGTCCGTGGAGGAAACCCGGATCGAGGCCGGGGACGTGCCGGCCGAGCTGGCGCGCCTGCACGCCGCGCTGGACGCCACCCGCGCCGAGCTCAACGCGCTGCGCGAGCGGCTGCACGGGGCGCTGGCCCAGGAGGTGGGCGAGTTCATCGACCTGCACGCGATGATCCTCGACGACCCCGAGCTGCTCCAGGGCCTGGACGACCTGGTGCGCACCGGCCGCTACGGCGCCGACTACGCGCTCAAGCTCCAGCGCGACCGCCTGGCCTCGGT
This sequence comes from Arenimonas sp. SCN 70-307, assembly GCF_001724815.1. GTDB lineage: Bacteria > Pseudomonadota > Gammaproteobacteria > Xanthomonadales > Xanthomonadaceae > Arenimonas. The sequence goes on from NZ_MEDO01000014.1 coordinate 322,309, forward strand.
GTTCGAGGGCATGGACGACGACTACTTCCGCAGCCGCCTCGAGGACCTCGACCACGTGGTGGGCCGCGTGCACGCCGCCCTGCACCGCCGCGGCGACGACGCCATCGAGGGCCTGGCCGGCGAGATCCTGGTCTGCGAGACGGTGGCGCCGGCCGAGCTGGCCGCCTGGCAGGCGCGCGGCGTGGTCGGCGTGGCCACCAGCACCGGCAGCCCGCTTTCGCACAGCGCCATCCTGGCGCGCAGCCTGCACCTGCCGCTGCTGGTGAACGTGGCCGAGCTGCTGGCCCATGCCAACGACGGCGACGCCCTGATGCTCGACGCCAGCCACGGCGAGCTCGTGCTCGAGCCCGGCCCCGACGACCTGCAGCGCTACCACGCCCGCCGCGAGCAGCTCGGCCGCGAGCGCGCCGAGCTGGCCCGGCTGCGCCGCGAGCCCACCCGCACCCGCGACGGCGTCGACATCCGCCTCTACGCCAACGCCGAGTCGCGCGAGGACGTGGCCGAGGCCCACGGCCTGGGCGCCGATGGCGTGGGCCTTTACCGCACCGAATTCCTGTTCCTGCAGCGCGCCGAACTGCCCACCGAGGACGAGCAGTTCCTCGCCTACCGCGACCTGGTGCTGGGTTTGGCCGGGCGCGTGGCCACCATCCGCACGCTCGACCTGGGGGCCGACAAGGCCGACCGCACCGGCCTGGCCCTGCGCAGCGAACCCAACCCGGCCCTGGGCCTGCGCGGCGTGCGCCTGTCGCTGGCGCACCCGGCGCTGTTCCTCACCCAGCTGCGGGCCATCCTGCGCGCCAGCGCCTACGGGCCGGTGCGCATCCTGGTGCCGATGGTCAGCGGCCGGGAGGAGATGCTCCGGGTCTGCGCCCTGCTCGAGACGGCGCGCGCGCAGCTGCGCGAGGAAGGCCTGCAGGTCGGCCCGGTGGCGGAACTCGGGGCGATGATCGAGGTTCCGGCGGCGGCGCTGGGCCTGGGCGACATCGTCGACCTGGTGGACTTCGTTTCGGTGGGCACCAACGACCTGGTGCAGTACCTGCTGGCCACCGACCGCAACCACGAGGCGCTGGCCGAGCTCTACACGCCCCGGCACCCGGCGGTGCTGCGCCTGCTGGCCGAGATCTTCGCCTTCGGCCGCCGCAACGGCATCCCGGTGGCGGTCTGCGGCGAGATGGCCGGCGAGGCCGCCAACGCGCCGCTGCTGCTGGCGCTGGGCCTGCGCGACTTCAGCCTGCACCCGTCGACGCTGCTGGAAGTGCGCAAGGCGATCCGCGAGCTCGACCTGGGCAGCCTGCGTCGCCGCGCCGCCACCCTGCTGCGTTGCCACGACCGCGCCGCCATCGAACGCTGGCTCGAGCGCTGCTGAGCCAGCCATAATACGCGGGCCCCGACCGGAGCCCGCCGATGGCCGACGCCGTCCACCACGACAAGACCGCCCGGCAGCTCCGACTCCTCTCGGACGCGCTCGATTCCGGCCGCCTGGGCCCGGTGCGGCGGCTGGTGAACACGCTCGCGCCGGCCGAGATCGGCAACCTGCTCGAGTCGCTGCCGCCGGCCAAGCGCAACATCGTCTGGGGACTGGTCGATCCCGAGGACGACGGCGAGGTGCTGGTGCACGTCGGCGACGACGTGCGCGAGAGCCTGCTGGCGGAGATGGACCACGACGAGATCATCGCCGCGGTCGAGGACCTCGACATCGACGACCTGGCCGAGCTGGCCGAGGACCTGCCCGACACCGTCATCGACGAAGTGCTCAAGTCGATGGACCGGGAGAACCGCGAGCGCCTCGAGCAGGTGCTCAGCTACGACGAGGACACGGCCGGGCGCCTGATGAACCCGGACGTGATCACGGTGCGCACCGACGTCACCGTGGACGTGGTGCTGCGCTACCTGCGCCTGCGCGGCGAGATCCCCGAGCACACCGACCACCTGTTCGTGGTCAGCCGCCGGCACCAGTACCTGGGCCGCGTCTCGATCGCCTCGCTGCTAACCCACGACGCCAGCACGCCGATCAACGAGCTCTTCGACGGCGAGCACCCGGCCATCCCGGTCGAGACGCCCTCGAACGTGGTGGCCAGCATGTTCTCCGACCACGACTGGATCTCGGCGCCGGTGGTGGACGAGAACAACATCCTGCTCGGCCGCATCACCATCGACGACGTGGTGGACATCATCCGCGAGCAGGCCGAGCACCAGGCGCTCGGCGCCGCCGGCCTGGACGAGGACGAAGACATGTTCAGCCCGGTGGCGCGCGCGGCGCGCCGCCGCGTGCTGTGGCTGGGCATCAACCTGTGCACGGCCTTCCTGGCCGCCAGCGTGGTGGGTCGCTTCGAGGCCACCATCGAGAAGATCGTCGCGCTGGCCGTGCTGATGCCCATCGTCGCCGGCATGGGCGGCAACGCCGGCACCCAGGTGCTGGCGCTGATGGTGCGCGGCCTGGCCCTGGGCCAGGTCAGCCGCGCCAACGCCAACCTGCTGCTGTGGAAGGAAGTGCGGGTGGCCCTGCTCAACGGCCTGGCCCTGGGCGCGGTGCTGGCCGGCGCGGTGTGGCTGTGGTTCGGCGACTGGCAGCTGTCGGCGGTCATCTTCGCCGCGCTGTGCGCCAACCTGCTGTTCGCGTCCATGGCCGGGGTGATGGTGCCGCTGACGCTCAAGCGCCTGGGTTTCGACCCGGCCCTGGCCAGCGCCATCTTCCTCACCACCGTCACCGACGTGATGGGTTTCTTCTGCTTCCTGGGCCTGGCCACCCTGGTCCTGCTGCCCTGAATCGAGGAACTGGCCTGGGTCGACCCGGCCGCCCCCGGCGACCTGGCCGTCGCCCCGCTCTCCCGCCACCAGATCCTGCCCGCCGTCGCCTCGCTTTCCCGAGCCTGAATCAGGCAATTCGCCGACTTGCCGTGGCAGTCGGACCATGTAGACTAAGTCCACTTAGTCCATCCTGCCGGGGCCGCTATGGAAAAGGTCATAAATATCCACGCCGCCAAGACCCAGTTCTCCCAGCTGGTCGAGCGTGCTGCCCGGGGGGAGTCGGTCACCATCGCCCGGGCTGGCAAGCCGGTGGTGCGCCTGGTCGCGATCGACGCCCCGGCAAATGCCCCCCGGACAGGCTTTCTGAAGGGGCACGGCAAGGTGCCTTCGGCAGAGACCTTCAATCGCATGGGCGAAGGCGATGTCGAGTCGCTGTTCGAAGCTTCGCCGTGAAGCTCCTGCTCGACACCCATCTGCTGCTCTGGGCGGCCACGGGCCAGCTTCCCAGGCAGGCGGCGAAGCTTCTGGAGGCACCTTCGCACGAGCTTTTTTTCAGTGCCGCCAGCCTGTGGGAAGTCGCGATCAAGAGCGGACTTGGCCGGAAGGACTTCGAGTTCGATGTCCAACTCCTGCGGCGGGGCCTGGTGGATGCCGGCTACACCGAGGTCGCGGTGACGGCAGGCCACGCGGCGGCACTCGCGGGCCTGCCCGCCATCCACAGGGATCCGTTCGACCGAATGTTGCTGGCGCAGGCCGCCTATGAAGGCCTTGAACTGGTGACCAACGACGATGTGCTCGGAAAGTACGACGGATATCCCGTCCGGGTGATCTGAGCCCCACGGCGTCTTCACGCCGCGTCGGCAGACGGGCGGCGGGCTTCGACTATGCTCGGGGGCTGCCCCATGCCGAGGACACCCCGATGCTGCAACGCCTGACCCTGCCCCTGCTGGCCCTGGTGGCCGCGCTCGCCGCGCCGCCGGCGCTGGCCCAGCGCGCCCTGTCGGTCGCCCCCTACGCCCTGCCCGAAGACGGCGCGGTGGCGGTGGCCGTGCGCAAGGGCCTGCCCGACGAGGGCGTGTTCGCCGAGCTCGACGCCCGCGCCGGTGGCGCGCTGCGCCGCGCCGCCACCGCCGCCGGCTTTACCGGCGACCGCGGCGTGGTGCTGAACCTGCCCGGCGCCGGCCCCTTCGAGCAGGTGGTGCTCGTGGGCATCGGCGAAGACGCCACCAGCCCGCGCCTGCTCGAGGACGTGGGCGGCCTGGTCGGCCAGGCCGGCGTGCTCAGCGCCGCCCCGCGCATCGCGCTGCTGTGGCCCGAGGCGGGCGCCGAGCACCTGCTGCTGGGCGCCGACCTGGGCCAGTACACCTTCCGCCAGTACCGCAACGTCGATCCGGCCGCGCCGGTGCTGGGCCGCGGCGAGCTCGTGGTGCTCACCCGCGATCCGGACGCCGCCCGTCGCGCCTGGCAGTCGCGCTGGCAGCCGCTGGCCGAGGCCGTGCGTTTCAGCCGCGACCTGGTCACCGAGCCGGCGAACGTGATCTACCCCGAGAGCTTCGTAGAGCGCACCCGCAAGGCCTTCGAAGGCGTGCCCAAGGTGCGCATCGAGGTCATCGACGACCGGCAGATGCGCGAAATGGGCATGAACTCGCTGCTGGCCGTGGGCCAGGGCAGCAAGCGCCCGCCGCGCCTGATGATGGTGATCTACGAAGGCGGCCCGCGCGGCCAGGCGCCGCTGGTGTTCGCCGGCAAGGGCATCACCTTCGACACCGGCGGCATCTCCATCAAGCCGGGCGAAGACCTGTGGCGCATGAAGTACGACATGAGCGGCGCCGCCGTGGTCACCGGCAGCGTGCTGTCGCTGGCCCGCCGCGGCGCGCCGGTGAACGCCGTGGCCGTGGCCGCGCTGGCCGAGAACATGCCCGACGGCGGCGCTTCGCGCCCGGGTGACGTGGTGCGCACGCTTTCGGGCAAGACCTACGAAATCATCAGCACCGACGCCGAGGGCCGCATGGTGCTGGTGGACGCCATCCACTACGCCAACGAGCGCTTCAAGCCGCGCCTGATCGTCGACGTGGCCACGCTCACCGGTTCGGTGGTGACGGCGCTGGGCGACGAGTACGCGGGCCTGTTCACCCGCGACGACGCGCTGGCCGGCCGCCTGGTCGCGGTGGGCGCCGAGTCGGGCGAGGAGCTGTGGCGCCTGCCGCTGCACCCGAGCTACCTGCGCGACATGGCCTCGCCCATCGCCGACCTGCGCAACGGCGGCGGCCGCCGCGCCGGCGCCGGCGTGGGCGCGGCCTTCATCGGCGCCTGGGTGCCGGAGGACGTGGCCTGGGCGCACCTGGACATCGCCGGCATGGCCTGGCGCGACGACCTGCCGCTGCCGACGGTGCCGCTGGGCGCCTCGGCCTTCGGCGTGCGCCTGCTCGACCGGCTCGCGGAAACGCCCGCGGAATAAGCCGCGGCCTCAGGCCGGGCGGGGCTTGCCCTGCTCGGCCAGGGTCAGCGCGACCTTGTCGCGCAGGTAGGCCGGCTCGACGGCGTCGGGCGCCACGGCCTCGCCACGCTGGAAAGCGCGCACGGCCAGGCGCGCCAGGTCGTCGGCGCGCGGCAGCGCGCTGGCGTCGAAGCCCTTGAGCGACTCGCCCAGGCGCGCCACGAGGGCGCCGTTTTCGGCCGAGAACCCCGTGCCCACGCCATGCACCGCGGCTGGCGGCAACGGCGCCCCGGCTGGCGGGCAAAGCATTTCATCCCCCGCCGGGCTGACCAGGCCGTCGGCCTCGCGCACGAAACGACCGACATAGACCTCGCCCATGCGCGCGTCGATGGCGGCGAAGATCGCGTCGCCCTCGCCCTGCATCGCCAGCGCGGCCAGGGTGGAGACCGGCAGCACCGGGCGATCAAGCGCCAGCGCCAGGCCCTGGGCGATGGCGATGCCCAGGCGCACGCCGGTGAACGCGCCGGGGCCGCGGCCCACGGCGATGGCATCGAGCTGCGACTTGCGCAGGCCTGCGCCGGCCAGCAGCTCTTCGGCCCAGGGCAACACCAGCTGGGTGTGCCGGCGCGGCGCGAGCTCGTGGCGCAGCGCGAGCGCGCCGTCGTCGTAGAGCGCGACCGAGCAGGCTTCGGTGCTGGTTTCGATGGCCAACAGCTTCACGATGCTTCCCCGGCTTGCGACGGCGTCTCGTCGCCGGGCGATTGTGCGGCAAAGAAGGCCTGCACGTCCGCGACCTCGCGGGTGCGCGGGAACGGCGGCAGGCTGGCCAGGAAGCTGCGGCCATAAGGTTTGGACACCAGGCGCGGGTCGCACAGCACCAGCACGCCGCGATCGGCGTCGCTGCGGATCAGGCGGCCCACGCCCTGCTTGAGCGCGATCACGGCCTGCGGCAGCTGCTCGTCGCGGAAGGGGTTGCCGCCGCGGCGGCGCACGGCTTCGAGCCGCGCCTCGAGCACCGGGTCGTCGGGCGCGGCGAAGGGCAGGCGGTCGATGACCACCACGCTCAGGGCCTCGCCGGCGACGTCCACGCCCTCCCAGAAACTGGCCGCGCCCAGCAGCACGCCGTTTCCCGATTCGCGGAAGCGCTCGAGCAGGGTGTTGCGCGGCGCGGTGCCCTGCACGAACAGCGGCCAGGGCGAATCGGCCAGGGCCTCGGCGGCCTGGCGCAGCGCGCGGTGCGAGGTGAACAGCAGGAAGGCGCGCCCGCCCGAAGCCTCGAGCACGGGCCACGCCGCATCGAGCACGGCGTCCACGTAGTCGCGGCTGTTGGGCTCGGGCATGTGCCGCGGCAGGTAGCACAGCGCCTGGCGGGCCCAGTCGAAGGGGCTGGGCTGGAGCAGCTCGCGCGGCTCGTCCAGGCCCAGGCGGCGCGAGAGGTGCTCGAAATGCCCGTCGACCGCCATCGTCGCCGAGGTGAAGATCCAGGCCGCGCGGCTCTGCTCGCGATAGCGCCGCAGCGGCCCCGACACATCCAGCGGCGTGCGCTGCAGCATGAAGCCACGCTGCGTCAGCTCGTACCACGCCACGTCAAAAGAAACGGGGTCAGGTTCACTTCCCGGGGAAGAAAGGGGGTCAGGTTCACTTTCGCGGGCAGCCACGTCGGGATGCCCGTCACCCTCGTCCGAAAGTGAACCTGACCCCCTTTCTTCGCTTTCATCGCCGAGCCATTTGGCGAGGCGACGGCGCAGTTCGGCGGTGCGGTCGCCCAGGGTGGCGAAACCGGGCGAGGCGTCGGAGAGCGGGCCGAGCACGCGCTGCAGGTCGGCGAGGGTTCTCGCGAGGTGCTGCAGCGCCGGCAGGGTTTTCTCCTGCGCCAGCAGGCGGGCGCGCGGGCCGCGCTGGGGCAGGCCTTCGAAGGCCAGGCGCGCATCGCGCATGGCCTGCTCGAGCGCGCGCGCCGGTCCCATCACGCTGGCCAGCGAGGCGGTGACGTTCTTGCACTCGGCCAGCGCGTCGCGGGCCAGGTCGAGCAACTGGCGCGCGCCCAGGCCCTCGCCGAAGAACTGCGAGGCCAGCTCGGGCAGCTGGTGCGCTTCGTCGAGCACGAAGGCCGAGGCGCCGGGCAGGATTTCGCCGAAACCTTCCTGCTTGATCGCCAGGTCGGCCAGCAGCAGGTGGTGGTTGACCACCACCAGGTCCGCCGCCTGGGCCTGCTGGCGCGCCTTCGCGACGAAGCACTCGTCCCAGAACGGGCATTCGCTGCCCAGGCAGTTGTCGCTGGTGGAGGTGACCTGCGGCCACAGCGGCGAGTCCTCGGCGATGTCGGCCAGCTCGGACAGATCGCCGCGCATCGTGCGGCCCGACCAGGCCACCACGCGCTGGAACTGCGCCACGACTTCGCGCGACTGGAACTTCTCGCCCTTGGCCTGCTCAAGCCGGTACAGGCAGAGGTAATTCGCGCGCCCCTTGAGCAGCGCCGTCTTGAGCCCCGCGCCCAGCGCCTCGCGCACGCGCGGCAGGTCGCGGTGGTAGAGCTGGTCCTGGAGCGCGCGGGTGCCCGTTGAAATGATCACGCGCTGGCCGGAAAGCAGCGCCGGCACCAGGTAGGCATAGGTCTTGCCGGTGCCGGTGCCGGCCTCGGCCACGAGCGTGGCGCGGTCCTGCATGGCCTGCGCGACCTCGCGCGCCAGGTGCTGCTGCGCCTCGCGCGGCGCGTAGCCGCCCAGCCCCGTCGCCAGCGGGCCGTCGGCGGCCAGCGCGGCCTGGGTGCGTCCGGCGAGGTCGTCCACTTACATGCGGACCGGCGGCGCCACCGTGCAGGATTCGCCCTGGCGCATCGCCACGTCCGAGGCTTCGCCGATGCCGCGCTGGGCGCGGGCCAGGCCGATCGTGGCCCAGTTGCGCCGGCACAGCGCACCCAGCTTGGGGCCACGTTCGAAGGACTCGATCGCCAGCGCTTCGGCCTGCTGCCAGGCGCGGCGGTAGAGGGCCAATTCGGCCTTCCACTGCAGCAGGTCCGGGTCGCCGGGCGTGATGGCGAGCGCCTGCTCGAGCACCTCGCCGGCCGCCTTGAACTTGCGCTGCGCTTCCAGCGCCTCGGCCTGGTGGCGCAGGTCCTCGACCTGCGGATCGCGCAGCGGCTGCACCACCAGCTCCGTGCCCGCCTCGCCGGCGGCACGCACCTGTGCCACCAGGGCATCGGTATCGGCGCGCTCGCGGGCGGCCGGCGCACCGGAGGGTTCCGGGGTGGTGCCACAGGCCGAAAGCAGCAGGGCCGCGGCCACGAGGGTGGTTCTCAGCTTCACGTTCAGTCTTCCCGTTGTTCGTCCCGGTCGCGGCGGTCGCCGCCGAACCGGAACCAGTCCAGCCAGCTGTTTCGCTGGCAGCTCACGTGCTCGGGCGGCAGGTAGCCGGCCACGAAAGCATAGCGGCGCGCGCCCTCGCATTCCTCCTCGGTGGTGGCGTACGCCTCGCGGTCGACCCAGCCCCACTCCAGGCCCTGCATGCCCACGTCGAGCGGGGCGCTGGGCAGCTTGGTGAAGAGCGCCGACCACACCCGCATCGCGCCGGTGGAGCCGTACAGGCCCGTGGCCTCGTTGCGGTCGTTGCCCACCCACACCACGGCCAGGTGGTCGCCGGTGTAGCCCGCGAACCAGCTGTCGCGGCTGTCGTTGCTGGTGCCGGTCTTGCCGGCCGGGCGCAGCGCGCCCAGGCCGTCGGCCAGCAGCTGGCGGCCGGTGCCGCGCTGCACGGCGTCCTGCAGCGCCAGCGTGACCAGCCGCGAGGCGATCGCGTCGCCTTCCTGCGCCGGCGGCGAGCTGTGGTCGTAGCGGTTGAGCGCCTTGCCCTTCGCGTCGACCACGCCGCGCACGGCGCGAAGCGGCTGGATCTGCCCGCCCGCCGCGAGGAACTGGTAGACCTGCGCCATCGCGAACGGGCTGAGGTCCACCGAACCGAGGATGAGCGAGGGATTGGGCTGCGCGCGCAGGCCCGCCAGCACCTTGAGCAGCTCCGCCAGGCGCGCCGGCCCGACGTCCATGCCCACGCGCACCGTGGCCTGGTTGTAGGAGAACGCCAGCGCGTCGGCCAGGCTGACGCGGCCATGGCTGCGGCCATCGGAATTGTCGGGATTCCAGCGCTTGCCATTGGGCAGCACGATGTCCACCGGCGCGTCGTCCACCGGCGTGGCCAGCGACCAGCGGTCGGGCTGGGCCAGCGCCAGCAGGTAGACCAGCGGCTTGAGCAGGGAGCCGACCGGGCGCTGCGCCTCGAGCGCGCGGTTGAAGCCGGGCTGCGCGGTGTCGCGGTTGCCGACCATCGCCAGCACTTCGCCGCTGCGGGTGTCGGTGAGCACCAGGCCGGCCTGCAGCGCCGGGCCGTCCTTGCGCTGCACCTTGTCGAGGGTGCCGACCACGGCGCGCTCGCTGAGCACCTGGCCCGAGGGCGAGAGCGTGGTGAGCACCGACAGGCCGGCGCCGCGCAGCGCGTCGGCCGGGTAGTCGCGCGCCAGCTGGCGGCGCACCAGGTCCATGAAGGCCGGATGGCGGTTCGAAGCCACGCCCGGGCGCGCGCTGACGCCCAGGCCCGAGGCCATCGCCTGCTTCGCCTCATCGGCGCTGATCAGTCCGGTATCGCGCCACATCGCCAGCACCAGGTCGCGGCGCTTCTTCGCGGCGTCGGGGCGGCGGCGCGGGTCGTACAGCGACGGGCCCTGGATCATGCCCACCAGCAGGGCCATGTCCTGGGTGCGCAGCGTGGCCATGTCGCGGCCGAACCAGAACTCCGAGGCCGCGGCGATGCCGTGGATGGACTGGTTGCCGTGCTGGCCGAGGTAGACCTCGTTGAAATAGGCCTCGAGGATGCGCTGCTTGTCGTAGCGTGCCTCGATGATGATCGAGTACGCGGCTTCCTTGAGCTTGCGGCTCCAGGCCACTTCGCGGCTCAGGAACAGGTTGCGCACCAGCTGCTGGGTGAGCGTGCTCGCGCCCTGCTCGATCTCGCCCTCGCGGGCGTTCACCCAGGCCGCGCGCAGGATGCCCCAGGGGTCGATGCCGTGGTGGTGCTTGAAGTTGCGGTCCTCCACGGCCTGCAGGCCCGTGACCAGCAGCGAGGGTACGTCCTTGAGCTGCACAAGCCGGCGCTCTTCGGTGGCGTCGCCGTAGAGCGTGGCGATGCGCGCCGGGTCGATTCGCGCCGATTCCAGGCGCTTGCCGGCGCGGCGGTCGCTGACCGAGGCGAGCTTTCCACCCGACAGCACCACCTCGAGCCGCATGCCCGGCACCGGCCCGTCGAGGTCGGTGAAGTCGCGCGTGCCGATGCGGAAGGTGTTGCCCTCGCGCGACCAGGTGCCCGGCAGCTCGCCGCCGTCTTCGCGATAGCCGGCGGCGCCGAGCTCGAGCAGCAGCGTGTCGGCGTCCAGGCGCATGCCGGGCACCAGGGCCAGCGGCCGTGCGTACACGCGCGTGGGCACCTGCCAGACCAGGGCGTCGAACTCGGCCTGCACCCGCTTGTCGAGCACGTAGAACACCGGCACGCCCACGCCCACGGCCAGGCCGAGCACGAGCAGCAGGAACCGGAACAACCAGGTGCGCCAGCGGGGGCGGGCGTGGGCAGGCTCGGATTTTTTCGGGGAGGCGTTGCGCGGCACGGACGTGGATAATCCAAGGGTGCGGCGAGTCTAGCAGCCCGCCCTCGCCCTGCCCCAACCCGAGACTGAATACCGCCGCATGGATGCCTCTCCCCCCAAGGCCCCGGCCCGCAAACCTGCCTCGCCGGCGAGACTTTGGCTCGAGGCGCTGGACTGGCGCCGTCGCCGCTGGATCTCGCTGCTTCGGCGCGGCTGGGCGAGCCTGCGCGTGCGCGGCCTGGCCGGCACGCTGGCGCGACTGAGGCCACCGCCGCCGCCCGCGCCGCTGCGCCCGGTGCCGGCGCAGGCGGCCGTGCAGCCCGGCTCGCTGCGCCTGCCCTGCCCCGACGCCCCGCGTGCCTCCATCGTGGTGCCGGTGCACGGCCAGATCGCGCTCACCCTGGCCTGCCTGCAGTCGCTGGCCGCCAGCGGCGATGCCGCGTCCTTCGAGGTGATCGTCGTCGACGACGCCTCGCCGGACGACAGCGCCGCGCAGCTGGCCCGGGTCGAAGGCCTGCGCCTGCACCGCAATGGGCGCAACCTCGGCTTCATCGGCAGCGTCAACGCCGGCGCGGCGCTGGCGCGCGGCGAGTGCCTGGTGCTGCTCAACAACGACACCACCGTCGCGCCCGGCTGGCTCGACGCGCTGCTGCGCACCTTCGACGAGCACCCCGACACCGGCATCGCCGGCAGCCAGCTGGTGTACCCCGACGGGCGACTGCAGGAAGCCGGGGCAATCATCTTCCGCGACGGCCTGTGCTGGAACCACGGCCGCTTCGAACATCCCGACGATCCGCGCTTCCGGTTCGTGCGCGAAGTGGACTACGTCTCGGGCGCGGCGCTGGCCATCCCGCGGGCGCTGTTCGAACGGCTCGGTGGCCTCGACGCGCACTTCGCGCCGGCCTACTACGAAGACGCCGACCTGGGCATGCGCGTGCGCCGCGAAGGCCTGCGCGTGCGCTACCAGCCGGCCTCGGTGGTGGTGCACCACGAAGGCGCGAGCGCCGGCACCGACCCCACGGCGGGCATGAAGGCGCACCAGGCCATCAACCGCGAACGCTTCGTGGCGCGCTGGCGCGAGGTGCTCGAGCGCGAGCACCTGCCGCCCGGCGCCGGCGCCGACGCCGCCAGCGAACGCGGCCGCCGGCACCGCGTGCTGGTGCTCGACGCCTGCACGCCCACCCCCGAGCGCGACTCGGGCTCGGTGCGCATGCGCGCACTGCTGCAACTGCTGCGCGAGGAAGGCTGCCACGTGGCCTTCTTCAACGAGACCGGCAGCCACGACGGCGAGGCGACGCACGCGCTGCAGCAGCTGGGCGTGGAGTGCTGGCACGGCCCATGGCTGGGCGACGTGCCGCGCTGGCTGGCGCGCCACGGCGCCGCGCTCGACCTGGTCATCGCCAGCCGCCACACCATGCTCGAACCGCTGCTGCCGCTGCTGCGCTCGCGCGCGCCGAAGGCCACCCTGGTGTTCGACACGGTGGACCTGCACTTCCTGCGCGAACAGCGCGCGGCCGAACTGGCCGGCGACCGCGCCGGCCTGCGCGCCGCGGAACGCACGCGCCGGACGGAGCTGGCGCTGGTGCGGGCCAGCGACCGCACCTGGGTGGTGAGCGAGGCCGAGCGCGCGCTGCTGGCGACGCTGGCGCCTGGTGCGCACGTCGAGGTGGTGTCGAACATCCACGAACCGGCGGCGCCGGGCCCGGGTTTCGAAGCACGATCGGGCCTGCTGTTCGTCGGCGGCTTCCGGCATCCGCCGAACGTCGATGCGGTGCGCTGGCTGGCCGACGAGATCCTGCCGCGCGTGCGCGCCGCCGACCCGTCGATCGCGCTGCACGTGGTGGGCGGCGATGCACCGGCGGACATCACCGCGCTCGGCAGGCGCGACGGCATCACCGTCCACGGCCACGTGCCCGATCTCGGACCCCTGCTGCAGGCCTGCCGCGTCTCGGTGGCACCGCTGCGCTACGGCGCCGGCGTCAAGGGCAAGGTGAACCAGGCGCTGGCGCACGGCCTGCCGGTGGTGGCCACCGCCTGCGCCGTCGAGGGCATGCACCTGCGCGAGGGCGAGGACGTGCTGGTGGCCGACGACGCCGCGGCCTTCGCCAGGGCCGTGCTGCGCGCGCACGGGGATGCGGCGCTGTGGGCAAGACTGTCGGAGGGCGGTCTGGCGAACACGCGCCGGCACTTCTCGCCCGACGTGGTGCGGCCGGTGCTGCGCGCCCTCCTGGGTTCGCTGCCGCCGCGCTGATCAGCCGCCGGCGCTGCGCAGGCGCTCGGCGAAGGCTTCCAGCCGCGGATTGGCCGGGTCCACGCTGCGCGCGGCTTCCAGCGCACGCCGCGCCAGCGCGAATTCGCTGGCACCCAGGCGCTCTTCGGCGAAGGCCAGCCAGCGGTCGGCCAGGCGCCGGCGCTGCTCGGCCAGCGAGGCGCCGCCGCGCTCGCGCACGGCCATCGCGTCCAGGCAGGCCTGGGCCGCGCCAAGCCGGTTGCCGGCCAGTTCGTCCTCGAAGCAGGCGCGCGCGCGGCGGTCGTATTCGGCCTGGGCCTCGCGCAGCTGCGGGTGGTCGGGTGCGATGGCGGCGGCGCGGCGCAGGTGGTCCCAGGCGCTGGCGCCGGGCGGGTCGATCAGGTCGCCCGCGCGCATCGCCGCGCGCGCCTGCGCGATCGCGTCGTCGAAGGCGGCCGGGTCGGACGGCGTTTCGGGCAGGGCCGCGCGCGTGGCGTGGGCGCGCTCGAGCCGGCGCTCGGCGGCCTGCACCGCCGGCAGGTCCGGCGCCAGCGCGCGCGCGCGCGCCAGCGAGGCCTCGGAGGCCTCGAAGTCGAAATCGGCGGCCTCGCGGCTGGCGCGCAGGGCCAGCGCGGTGGCCGCATCCTCCAGCCCGCGGCGGGCCTCGGCGTCATCCGGGGACGCCGCCAGCAGGGCCTGGAAGGCCGTCGCCGCCGCTTCCGGGCGGCCATCGCGCAGGTCGGCCAGCGCGGCCTGCAGCGTGCGCTCGCGCGCCTGTTCGACGCCGGCGCGGACCTCGCCCAGGCGCGCCTGCACGGCCGGCAGGCCCAGGTGGCTGGGGTCGGCATCGACCACGCGGGCCACCAGCGCGATGGCCGCGGCGCTGTCGCCGGCATCGAGCGCGGCCTCGGCCTGCGCGAGCAGGCCGGCCAGGATGCTGCGCCGGCCCTCGAGCGCGATGGCGTTGTCGGGCTGGATGCGCAGTACCTCGAGATACAGCGCCAGCGCGCCACCGGGCACCTGTTCGATGCGACCGGCGGCCTGCGCGGTGCGGGCCTGCTGCAGGCGGCTGGCGATGTCGGCTTCCGCGCCCTGGCGCAGTGCGAGCTCGGCTTCGATCGGCTGCAGGTCCGACAGCGGCGCGGCCATCGAGCGCGCCAGCGCGACGCGCTCGCGCGCGCTGGCCAGGTCGCCGGCCTCGACCGCGGCGCGTGCCTGCACCAGCGCCGCCTCGCGCACGGCGACCAGGCCCGAACGCGCCGCCGGATGGTCGGGGTCGCGGGCGATCACCGACTGGAAGCGCTCGCGTGCGCCGCTGCCGTCGGCGTTGCTCAGCTCGCCGCGGGCCAGGGCCAGCTGGGCGGCCTCGATCTCGCGGTTGAGTTCGGAGTCGGGGATCAGGGCCTGGCTGATGGGCTCGCGCCACTGCAGCAGCACCAGCGCGGCGCCCGCCAGCAGCCCGAGCGCGAGGCCGGCGGCGAGCCAGCCCAGCCAGCCACGGCGGGGCGGCGGCGGCTCGGGCGCGCGCGGCGGCGGCGGGGCGCGCCGGGCGTCGCCGAGCTCGAGTTGGTCCATCGCGCCCAGAGACGGCGTCGCTTCCGCGCCGTTGTCACGCCTGCCGTTCATTGGCTGCCCTCATGCATGGCCAACAGCATACGCAGGAAGAATGAACCGCGTTCAGCCGAGGCGATGGGCCTCCTGCACGCCGGGGATGGCGTTGAGGCGGCCGAGCAGGTCGCTGAGCTGGCCGAAGTCGGCCACCCGCACCGCCAGCCGCAGCTCGGCCAGGGCGCGGTCGGGGTCCACCCGCGACTGCAGTCCCAGGATGTTCACGCCCAGCTGGGCGATGGCGTTGGTGAGGTCCTTGAGCAGCCACTTGCGGTCGAAGGCGCGCACCAGGATGTCGACCTCGTAATTGCCCGCCGGCCCGCCGCCCCATTCCACCGGCAGCATGCGGTCGGGCTGGCGCAGCAGCAGGCGCTGCAGGGCCGGGCAGCCGGCGCGATGGATGCTCACGCCGCGGCCGCGCGTGAGGTAGCCAACGATCGGGTCGCCCGGCACCGGCTGGCAGCAGCGGGCGATCTGGCTGAGCAGGTTGCCCACGCCCTCCACTTCGAATGGCGTCTTCCCGGGACGCGATGGCCGGCGGGCCACGAAGCCGGGCTCGGCCTCCGCGGCCGGCGCCTTCGCGGCCTGGGCGTGGTCGTGCAGGGCGCGGCTGACCTGGCTGGGGCCGAGGTCGCCCAGGGCCAGCGCCAGGTGCAGGTCGTCCACGGTGTCGAGCCGGAACTTCGCCAGCACCGGCGCCAGGTCGGCCTGCATCATCGCGACGCGGCGCAGTTCCTTTTCCAGCAGTTCCTTGCCGGCCTGCAGGTTGCGGGCGCGGTCGATCTTGTGGAACCAGGCACGCACCTTGTCGCGGGCGCGGCCGGTGGCCAGGAAGCCGTTGGCCGCCAGCAGCCAGTCGCGGCGCGGCTCGGCGGCCTTGGCGGTGAGGATCTCGACCTGGTCGCCGGTGGCCGGGCGGTGGTCGAGCGGCACGATGCGGCCGTTGACCTTGGCACCGCGGCAGCGGTGGCCCACCTCGGTGTGCACGGCGTAGGCGAAGTCGAGCACGGTGGCGCCGCGCGGCAGGTCCACCACCTCGCCGCGCGGCGTAAGCGCGTACACGCGGTCCTCCACCAGCTCGGTCGAGAAACCCTCGACCAGCGAGTCCTCGCGCTCCTCGCGGGCCTCGAGCAGCTGGCGCATCCAGGCCACCTTGCGCTCGAAGCTGGCGTCGGCGCCGCCGCCTTCCTTGTAGCGCCAGTGCGCGGCCACGCCGAGCTCGGCGTGCTCGTGCATCTCGCGGGTGCGGATCTGCACCTCCAGCGTGCGCCCGCCCGGCCCCACCACCGCGGTGTGCAGCGAGCGGTAGTCGTTGCCCTTGGGGTGGGCGATGTAGTCGTCGAACTCGCTGGGGATGGAGGGCCAGAGCTGGTGCACCACGCCCAGCACGGCGTAACAGGTGGGGATGTCGTCCACCAGCACGCGGATGGCGCGGATGTCGTAGAGCTCGCTGAAGGGCAGGCCCTTGCGCTGCATCTTCTTCCAGATGCTGTAGATGTGCTTGGGCCGGCCGGCCACGTCGGCGCCGCGGATGCCGGCCTCGGCCAGCGCGGCGCGGATGCGCGCCATGGCCTCGTCGATGAAACGCTCGCGGTCGCCGCGCTTTTCGTCGAGCAGGCGGGCGATGCGTTGGTAGGTGTCGAACTCCAGCCAGCGGAAGGCCAGGTCCTCGAGCTCCCACTTGAGCTGCCAGATGCCCAGGCGGTTGGCCAGCGGCGCGTGGATGTCGCGCGCCAGTTCGGCCAGGGCGCGACGCTCGTCGGCGGGCAGCTGCCCCGCGTCGCGCAGGCGCACGAGCTGGATGGCCAGCAACACCAGCACCGCGCGCAGGTCGCGCACCAGGGCCAGCAGCAGGCGGCGCAGGCCCTCGGCGCTGCCCTGGCGCTGGCGCTGGTGGTGAAGGTCGTCGACCTGGCCGGCGGCGGCCAGGCCCTCGAGCAGGCGCCCCACCCGGGGCGCGGCGGCCAGCGCCTGCGCCGGCAGGGCCTCGCGCAGGGCCGGCCACAGGTGCAGGGCCGCGGCGGCCTGCACTTCCGGGTCGGCGCGCAGCGGGCGCAGGGTTTCGAGCACCTTGCAGGCCATCGCCTCGCCGGGGCCGGCCGGCAGCGACCCGGCGGCGGTGGCCAGCGTTGCCAGCAGCGGCGCACCGGGTTCGTGGCCGGTCCCGGGGCGGGCCAGCAGCGGGGCCAGCCGTGCGGGAGGGGAGATGGGGGTGTTCAAGTGGCGCCTGCGTTGGCCGGGGAGTTAGACTGCCCCGCGATGGCTGGCAGTTCAACCAGTACGGACAAGACAATGCGCCAAAAGAAGTTCCTTCTCTCCTTCGCCCTCGCCGCCCTGGTGGCGGGTGCCGCCTCCGCCCAGCAGTTCTCTTCGCTCGAGGAGCGCATGACCGAGGCCGAGTTCAAGGCCGCGGGCCTGGACAAGCTCTCGCCGGAGGAACTGGCGCGCCTGAACGCCTTCGTCGCCGGCCAGAACGCCCAGGCCGCGCAGTCGGCCGGCGTGGTGCCGGGCGCGACCCCGGCGGCCGACACCCGCGGCTTCTACCAGCGCAGCGGCCCGCAGGGCGAGATCATCACCTCGATCACCGGCGAGTTCCGCGGCTGGTCCGGCGCCGGCACCCGCTTCGAGCTCGACAACGGCCAGATCTGGGAGACCACCGACTCCTCGACCCGCCTGGCGGTGAAGCTGACCAACCCCGAGGTCATCATCGAGCCGGGCGTTCTCGACTCGTGGTACCTGCGCGTGGCCGGCTACAACACCCGCGCCAAGGTCCGCCGCATCAAGTAAGCGACTGCAGCTGGCGCGCCAGCCGCTTGGCCGAAACCTGGCGGCGGGTGCCCAGTTCCTGCGCGAACAGCGACACGCGCAGTTCCTCCAGGTCCCAGCGCAGCGATTGCCAGGCCGGTTCGCCGGCCCGGCCGTCCTTGCGCGCCTGCACCAGCGCGTCGCTGAAGGGCTTGAGCTCGAGCATGCGCGCCTGGTCGCGCACCGGGTCGCGCAGGGCGCGTTCGGCGCGCAGCTGCAGCGCCTTCAGGTAACGCGGGTATTCGGCCAGCGCCTCGGGCGGCGTGGCGCGCAGGAAGCCCGGCGGCACCAGGCCCGCCAGCTGCGCCTGCAGGTCGTCGAGATTGCCGCGGGCCCAGCCCAGCAGCGGTGATTCGAGCCGCGGCTTGATCTCCGCCACCAGCCCCAGGATCTGCTCGGCCAGCTGCAGGCGCTGCATGGCCTCGGGGAACAGCCTCTTGCCCGCGTCCTGCACGCGCGCCTCGAACGCCGCCGGCGTGCGGACGTGGCCCAGCTCGCCTTCGGTGACCGCCGACAGCGCGGCCTCGGCCAGGTCGGCGCGCAGGTGTTCGTGCGCCGGGCCCTGCCCCGGCTGCTGCTGGAAACCTTCGATGGCGGCGTACAGCAGCGCCAGCTTGGGCGACACCGGCAGCTGCTTGCGGGCCTGGCGCAGCTTGTCGGCCAGGGCGATGTGCAGCAGGCGGCGCACGCCGGCCGCGTGCTCGCGCGCGGCCTCGGCGCGGTCGGCGAACACGCTCAGCGCCACCGACTCGCCCTGGTCGACCAGGGCCGGGAAGGCCGGCACGCCGGCGGCGCCCGGCACCTGTTCGGGAATGGCTGCGTCGGGGAAGCGCAGCAGGCCGTCGCGCGCCAGCTGTTCGCCGGCGCGTTCGGCGAAGGCGGCTTCGGCGCGCTCGCCGAAACGCGCGCGCAGGGCGGCGAGGTCGCGGCCCATCGCCAGCACGCGGCCATCGCGTTCGGCCAGGCGCAGGTTCATGCGCAGGTGCGGCTCGAGCGCGGCCTCGTCGAAGTCGAGCGCGGTCACGGGCACGCCGGTGGTCTTGCCCAGGAAGCGCGCCAGCGAACCGGGCAGTGCGTCGGCCTCCGGGCGCGGATGCGCCTCGACGAAGGCGCGGGCGAAGTCGGGCGCGGGCACGTAGTTGCGGCGCAGGGCCTTGGGCAGGCCGCGGATGAGCGCGGTGGCCTTCTCCTCCACCAGGCCGGGCACCAGCCAGCCCAGGCGCGAAGCGTCGAGCGCCATCAGCAGGTGCAGCGGCACGTCGAGGGTGACGCCGTCCTCGGCGTGGCCGGGCTCGAAGCGGTATTGCAGCGCCAGGCGCGCGTCGCCCAGGGCGAAGTACTTGGGGAAGCGCTCGGCCTCGCTGCCCTCGCCCGGCAGCAGCTCGGCCAGCGGCCATTCCATCGACTTCTTCTGCTCGGGCGCCAGCTTGCCGTACCAGCTGTCGAGGCCGGCGACGGAGTTGAGGTCGGGCGGCAGGCGGTCGAGGTACCAGCGCGCCTGCCAGTCCTCGTCGGCGACCAGGCCGGCGCGGCGCAGCTTGGCTTCTTCTTCGCGCGCCTTGTCGAGCGTGGCGAGGTTGCGCTTGAGGAAGGTGGCGCGGCAGTCCACTTCGCCCGGCACCAGGCCCTGTCGAACGAACAGCTCGCGCGCCTCGGCGGGGTACAGGCCGCCGTAGTGCACGGGTTTCTTGGGCGCCAGCACCAGGCCGAACAGGCTGATCAGCTCGCTGCCGATCACGCGGCCCTGGCTGCGCGACCAGTGCGGGTCGAAGTGCTTGCGCGCCAGCAGGTGCGGCAGCTCGGCGACGACCCAGTCGGGTTCTATCTTCGCGGCCATCAGGCCCCAGACCTTCTGGGTGTCGAGCAGCGTGGCCACCAGCACCCAGGGCGGCGGCTGTTTGGCCAGCGCGCTGCCGGGGAAAAGCTGGAACCTGCGCTGGCGCGGCGCGTCGTACAGGCCCTTCTCGGTGCGGTGGCCGATCTGCGTGGGCAGGCCCGCGATCAGCGCCCGGTGCAGGCTCCGGTACCGCGCAAGAAGGGGGTCAGGTTCACTTCTCCTGCCCGCGGGCCGGTCTTGCCGGGGATCGGACCACGAGAAGTGAACCTGACCCCCTTCTTGCCCGCCCCAGCCCATTTCCTCGCAGGCCAGCAGCAGCTGGCGGTGCAGCTCGCGCCACTCGCGCATGCGCAGGAAGGACAGGAAGCGCTTCTCGCACCAGGTGCGCAACTTGGACTGGGTCAGGTCCTCGTGGGCGACGCGGTAGGCCTCCCAGAGCTTGAGGATGCCGACGAACTCCGACTGCGGATCGGCGAACTCGGCGTGGGCGTTGTCGGCCTTCTCGCGCGCGTCGGAGGGACGCTCGCGCGGGTCCTGGATACCGAGGAAGCTGGCGACCACCAGCACTTCGGCCAGCACGCCGTGGCCGCGGGCGGCCACCAGCATGCGCGAGAGCTTGGGGTCCACCGGCAGGCGCGCCATCTCCCGGCCGATGGGCGTGAGGCGACGCTCGGCGTCCACCGCGCCGAGCTCGCCCAGGGTCTGCCAGCCGTCGGCGACGGCGCGCGGGTCGGGCGGGTCGATGAAGGGGAAGTCCTCGACGCGGCCCAGGCCGAGCGAGAGCATGCGCAGTATCACGCCGGCCAGCGAGGCGCGAAGGATTTCCGGGTCGGTGTAACGCGGCCGCGCGGCGAAGTCGTCCTCGCCGTAGAGGCGATAGCACACGCCGGCGGCGATTCGTCCGCAGCGGCCCTTGCGCTGGTCGGCGCTGGCCTGGCTGATGGGCTCGATGTGCAGGCGGTCGAGCTTGCCGCGCGGGCTGTAGCGCTTCACGCGCGCCAGGCCCGGGTCGATGACGTAGCGGATGCGCGGCACCGTGAGCGAAGTTTCCGCCACGTTGGTGGCCAGCACGATGCGCCGGCCCGGTCCGGGGTTGAACACCTTGTCCTGGTCGCGCACCGACAGCCGCGCGTACAGCGGGATCACCTCGGTGGCGCGGTACTTGCGGCGGTTGAGCGCCGCGTGCGCGTCGCGGATCTCGCGCTCGCCGGGCAGGAACACCAGGATGTCGCCCTGCGGGGCGAGGCGGGTGATCTCGTCGGCCGCGGCGACGATGGCTTCCGCCAGCGGCAGCTCTTCAGAAACGGGGTCAGGTTCACTTCTCCGGTGCGGTTGGCTGGTCCCCGAGGAATCAGGCCCGGATAAGTGAACCTGACCCCGTTTCTCCTCCCGCTGTCCCCGTCCAGGGGTGAAGTAGCGGACTTCGACGGGAAAGCCGCGGCCCTCGACGTTCACCACGGGGGCGTTGCCGAAGTGCTTCGCGAAGCGCTCGGTGTCGATGGTGGCCGAGGTGATGACCAGCTTGAGGTCGGGCCGGCGCGCCACCAGCTGCTTGAGATAGCCGAGCAGGAAGTCGATGTTGAGGCTGCGCTCGTGCGCTTCGTCGACGATGATCGTGTCGTACTTCGACAGCCAGCGGTCGGACTGGATTTCGGCCAGCAGGATGCCGTCGGTCATGAACTTGATGGCGGTGTCGTCGCCGACGTTCTCGGTGAAGCGCACCTGGTAGCCCACCGCGCCGCCCAGCGGCACCTGCAGCTCCTCGGCCACGCGCCGCGCCACCGCTCTCGCGGCGATGCGGCGCGGCTGGGTGCAGCCGATCAGGCCGGCCGCGCCGCGACCGGCGGCCAGGCACAGCTTGGGCAGCTGGGTGGTCTTGCCCGAACCGGTCTCGCCGGCCACGACCACCACCGGATGCTTGCGGATGAGCTCGACAAGCGTGTCGGCCTCGCGTGCCACCGGCAGTGCGTCGTCGAAGCTCGGCGTGGGCAGGCGCGCGGCGCGGGCCTCGCGGGCGGCTATCGACGCGGCCAGCGCGGTTTCGTAGGCCTCGCGCTTGCCTACGTGCCCCGGCGCCTTGCGAACGGCGTCGAGCAGCCGCAGCAGCCGCCCACGGTCGCGGCTGAGCACGGCGTCGGCGGGAAACGGGGTCGGGCGGGCCGTTGGATCGGACATATAACGCCATTCTAACGTCGGGGCGTATTCATCCGATGACTGCGGCCGCTGTTGTAGGATGGGAAACACAGTCAACGAGGAGTCCGAAATGGCATCGAAGACCAAGAAGCCCGCCCCCAAGGCCGACGGCGCCCCCAAGATCGACATCGGCATCTCCGACAAGGACCGCCGCAAGGTGGCCGACGAGCTTTCCGCCTTCCTGGCCGACAGCTACACGCTCTACCTCAAGACCCACCAGTTCCACTGGAACGTGACCGGGCCGATGTTCAACACCCTGCACAACATGTTCATGACCCAGTACACCGAGGAGTGGACGGCGCTGGACGAGATCGCCGAGCGCATCCGCGCCATCGGTTTCCTGGCGCCCGGCTCCTACGCCGAGTTCGTGCGGCTCTCGTCGATCAGGGAAGAGCAGTCGCCCGACGCGCTGGACTGGCGCGGCATGGTGCGCCAGCTGGTGACCGGCAACGAGGCCGTGTGCCGCACCGCGCGCAAGGTGATCAAGGTGGCGAACGCGGCCGGCGACGACCCTAGCGTCGACCTCGCCACCCAGCGCCTGCAGGTGCACGAGAAGAACGCCTGGATGCTGCGCTCGCTGCTCGAGTGAGCCTCAATTCGCGGCGAGCCGGTGTTCCAGCACCGGTTCGACCCGCGCGCTCAGCCGCAGGTCGTCCACGCTGATGATGGCGCGGCTGCCGAAATAGCTGCGCGGCCGGGCGATGTCCTCGCCGGTGGCCGCCAGCACCAGGGCCTGCACCCACTCGGTGCAGTACATCGCCCGCCCCTCGTCATCGAGGCGGAAGGCGGAATCGAAGGGAATGGAGCGCCATTGCGGCTGCGCCGACAGCCGCACGGCCTCGGCCGCCTGGGCCGGGCTGAGCCGCGGGCGCACCACGGCCACGCCGTGGGCACCCACCAGGAAATCCTCCAGCCGGTCCGAGCGCACGCCGCCGACGCCGGTGCGCTCGTCGGCCTCGGTGTGCACCACATGCCAGCCGTCGGCCTCGCGCACCAGGACGCCGACGTGGCTGAAGAAGCCTTCGCCGCCGGAAGCGCCGGCGAAGTAGCCGCTCCAGCGACCATCGCCGCGGCGGAACACCAGGTCGGCCTCGCGCAACTGCGGGACCATGCGCGCCAGCGGCATCGCCTCGAGCAAGGCCAGCGGCGAAAGCACGGCAGGCGCTGGCGCGCGCGAGGCCGCCGGGCCGGCGACGAGCGTCACCAGCAAGGCGGCCGCGGCGAGCCCCGACAGGCGCATGGGCTTACTTGTTGAGGTTGAAGTCCAGCTTCCACTCGCCGTCTTCGAGGATGAGCGTGTCGGTCTCTTCCTTGCCTTCCGGGTTGGTGTAGCGGACGGTGGCGCGGTCGCCGTCGATCTTGGTCTCGAGGATCTCGATCGGCTTGGCGTTTTCGCACTCGGCCTTGATCTGGGTCTTCATCTGCTCGGCCTTCTCGGGCTCGGCCATGATGGCGGAGATCATGCCGACGGCCGGCTGCGACTTGGCGCTGACGTACTTGGACATCACCGACGGATCGCCCGTCTCGCAGACCTCGGCCTGCATCTTGATGATGGTGTCGCCCGGCTGCTTGCCGGAGCAGGCGGCCAGCGCCAGCACGGCGGCCGCGACCAGGGGGATACGGAGCTTGTTCATGTCGGTCCTTTCTCGTTGTGGACGGGGCGGGCTCGCAACCCCGGCTGCGAGTGTAACCAACGTGAAGACCGGCGTCCCGCGGCCCCGCCCGGCAGGCAGGCAGGGCGTGGCTCACATGACGACGACCAGCTTCCACTTGCCGTCGCGCCGGACCAGTTCATCCTCGCCCTCTTCGCCATTGGCCTGGAGGAATCGAACGGTGGCCTTGTCGCCCTGGATGTCGACGCTCCGGAACTCGACAGCACGGCTCGCGGCGCAGTCGGCGCGCGCGTCGGCCTTGATCTGCTCCCACTGGTCCGGATCCACCTCGATGAGAATCGCGACGTTCGAGTCGAACTCGTCAAACAACGCCGGATCGGCCATGTAGGGGCGCGCGTCCCGCGGGTCGCCGGATTCGCAGAGCGCGGCGAACGCCACCTGGACCGTCTCCTCCGGTGTCTTCCCCGACCACCCCGCAAGCAGCAGCACCATGGGCAGGATCAGCACCAGCTTGAGCGTCTTCATAGGCAACCTCTTGGCAGGATGATCGGGCCCGGACCCGCCCGAAGCCCCGCGCCCGAGTCTAGCGCGATCCCATGGCCGCAGGCCGGGAGGATTTCCCACTCCATCCGGGGTGGACATCCCTGCCCCCGGACCCGCCTGGCGCCGGTAAAATGCGCCGATGAGCTCCCCCGCCCTCGACCTCCTGCGCCGCGTCTTCGGCCATGCCGACTTCCGCGGCGAGCAGGCCGCCGTGGTCGAGCAACTGGTGGCCGGCGGCGACTGCCTGGTGCTGATGCCCACCGGCGCCGGCAAGTCGCTGTGTTACCAGGTGCCGGCGCTGCTGCGCGAGGGCACCGGCATCGTCATCTCGCCGCTGATCGCGCTGATGCAGGACCAGGTCGAAGCCCTGCGCCAGCTGGGCGTGCGCGCGGCCTGCCTGAACTCGGCGCTGGCCGGCGACGAAGCCGCGCGGGTGGAGGCCCAGCTGCTGGCCGGCGAACTCGACCTGCTCTACGTGGCGCCCGAGCGCCTGCTCACCGACCGGTTCCTGTCGCTGCTCGACCGCATCCACGTGGCCCTGTTCGCCATCGACGAGGCGCACTGCGTCTCGCAGTGGGGCCACGATTTCCGCCCGGAGTACCGCCAGCTCGACGTGCTGCACGCGCGCTGGCCGGCGGTGCCGCGCATCGCCCTCACCGCCACCGCCGACCACCCCACGCGCCGCGAGATCGCCGAGCGCCTGGGCCTGCAGGACGCGCCCTGGTTCGTCACCTCCTTCGACCGCCCCAACATCCGCTATCGGGTGGTGCTCAAGGACGATGCGCGCCGCCAGCTGCTCGATTTCCTCGAGGACCACCGCGGCCAGGCCGGCATCGTCTACTGCCTTTCGCGCCGCAAGGTCGAGGAAACCGCCGAATTCCTCGCCTCGCGCGGCATCGAGGCCCTGCCCTACCACGCCGGCCTTGACGCGGCCACGCGCGCGGCCAACCAGCGCCGCTTCATCCGCGGCGAAGGCGTGGTGATGTGCGCCACCATCGCTTTCGGCATGGGCATCGACAAGCCCGACGTGCGCTTCGTGGCGCACCTGGACCTGCCCAAGTCGGTCGAGGGCTACTACCAGGAAACCGGCCGCGCCGGCCGCGACGGCGACCCGGCCGAGGCCTGGCTCTGCTACGGCCTGGGCGACGTGGTGACCCTGGGCCAGATGATCGCCCAGTCGGGCGCGGGCGAAGAGCGCCAGTGGCTGGAGCGGCGCAAGCTCGACGCGCTGCTGGGCTACTGCGAGTCGACCCGCTGCCGGCGCCAGCTGCTGCTGGGCGCCTTCGGCGAGCAGCACCCGGGCGGCTGCGGCAACTGCGACAACTGCCTCGACCCGCCGCGCACCTGGGACGGCACCGTGGCGGCGCAGAAGGCGCTCAGCTGCGTTTACCGCACCGGCCAGCGCTTCGGCGTCACCCACCTGGTGGACGTGCTGCGTGGCGCCGACACCGACCGCATCCGCCAGCTGGGCCACGACCAGCTGAGCACCTACGGCATCGGCACCGAACTCGACGCGCGCCAGTGGAAGGGCGTGTTCCGACAGCTGGTGGCGATGGGCCTGCTGGAAGTGGACCTCGAGGGCCACGGCAGCCTGCGCCTGACCGCCGACAGCCGGGCGGTGCTGCGCGGCGAAAAGCCCGTGGCCCTGCGCGAGGAGGTGGTGCGCCGGCGCGAACGCGGCCGCGGCCGCGGCGCGGCGCCGGGCAGTGGCGCCAGTACGGCACCGACGCCCGCCGTGCCCCTGTCGGCCGACGACCTGCCGGTGTTCGAAGCCCTGCGCCAGCTGCGCTCCGAGCTGGCGCGCGAACTCTCGCTGCCGCCTTACATGATCTTCCATGACGCCACCCTGCGCGCCATCGCCGAGCAGCGCCCGGCCAGCCTCGACGCCCTCGCCCGCGTCGGCGGCGTCGGCGCGGCCAAGCTCGAGCGCTACGGCGAGCAGGTGCTGGCCGTGCTCCGCGACGTCGAGACGGCCTGAACGGCCAGTCCGGGGACAGGTGCAATTTCCGCAGGAAATTGCACCTGTCCCCTAAACTATGGCCCTCCCACACCAGCCAGCCTCCCCATGCCCCGCCACGCCCTGCTCGCCGCCACCCTGCTGGCCCTCGCGCCCTTCGCCCACGCCGGCTGCGGCGACGACGACCGCCTCCTGCTGCGCTCGGACAACGACGTCTACGGCCAGGCCGGCCAGGACGAGAATTATTCGGCCGGCGCCTACATCGCCTGGGTGTCGCCCACCGTGGTGGGCGACGGCGAGTGCCTGCCGGGTGGCGTGGCCTGGCTCGACCGCGCCACCCGCTGGTTGCGCTGGGGCAGCGGCAGCGAGCGCAACCTGCTGCTCGACTACCACCATTCCATCTACACCCCGCGCGATGGCCAGCGCGTCGACATCGACCCGGACGACCGCCCGTACGCCGCGACCATGCTCTTCGGCGTGGGCCAGCAGGTGCGCGACGGCGACCGCCTGGCGGTGACGCGCCTGCAGCTGGGCCTGATCGGCCCCTCGGCCCAGGGCGAGATGGCGCAGGACGCGCTGCACCACCTGTTCGGCCGCGAGCGCTTCAAGGGCTGGGACAACCAGATCGATGACCTGCCCCTGGTGCAGCTCTCGCACGACCGGCTCTGGCGCCGGGCGGCGCGGGCCAGCGTGCTAGGCCTGGAGTCGGACCGCATCCATTACCTCGGCGCCAGCGCGGGCAATGCCCGCGTGGACGCACGCGCCGGCGTGGAGTGGCGCTGGGGCATCGACCTGGCCGACGATTTCGGCTCCAACCCGATGCGCGCGGCCGGCGACGGCCTGGCCCCGGGCGCGGAGGCAGACGCCGACGAAGAGTGGGACTGGCATGTGTTCGCCAGCCTCGAGGCCCGCGGCGTCGCGCACGACATCACGCTCGACGGCCATGGCGACAGCCATTCGGTGCAGCGCAAGGAATTCGTCGCGGAAGCCGGCCTCGGCGTGGTGCTCACCCACGGCCCCTGGCGCCTGGCCTACGGCCACTACCGCCGCAGCCGCGAGTTCGACGGCCAGCCCGCGGCGCCGGTGTACGGCAGCTTCACCGTCTCGCTCGATCTGTAACGAAAAGGGGCAGGTGCCATTTCCTTCGGAAATGGCACCTGCCCCCGCGTCGGGTTGGTGGGCCGTGTTGGATTCGAACCAACGACCAACTAGTTAAAAGCCAGCTGCTCTACCGACTGAGCTAACGGCCCACCTGAAAACCAAGGGCACAAGTTTAACGCATCAACCGCGCGGCGCGTAGCGCGTGGGGTCGGGCAGCCCGGCGGCAGCGAAACCCTCGGCGCGCAGGCGGCAGGCGTCGCAGCGCCCGCAGGCGCGGCCCTGCCCGTCGGCCTGGTAGCACGAAACGGTGCGCGCGAAATCCACGCCCAGGCGCGCGCCTTCGCGGGCGATGTCGGCCTTGGACATGCGCAGCAGCGGCGCATGCACCTTCAGGCCGTGGCCTTCCACGCCGGCCTTGGTGGCGACGTTGGCCAGGCGCTCGAAGGCTTCGATGAATTCGGGGCGGCAATCGGGATAGCCGCTGTAGTCCACGGCATTGACGCCGCAGAACAGGTCGTCGGCGCCCAGCACCTCGGCCCAGCCCAGCGCGATCGACAGCATGATGGTGTTGCGCGCCGGCACGTAGGTGACCGGGATGCCCTCGCCGCCCGCCTCCGGCACGTCGATGTCGGCGGTCAGCGCCGAGCCACCGATGCTGCGCAGGTCCACGTTGACGACCTTGTGCACCGCGCCGACGGACTGGGCCAGCTCGGCCGCCGCGGCCAGCTCGGACGTATGCCGCTGGCCGTAGGCCACGCTCAGCGCGTGGCAGTCAAAGCCCTGCTCGCGGGCAATGGCCAACACCACCGCCGAGTCCATCCCCCCGGAAACAAGCACCACTGCCTTCTTCATCGACGCATCCCTCAGCGGCCCGGCTGGTCGCCCCAGAGCACTTTGTGGAGTTGGAGCTGGAAGCGCACGGGCAGTCTGTCGGCGAGCAGCCATTCGGCCAGTTGGGCGGGCGACTGCTGGCCCTGGCTGGGCGAGAACAGCACCTCGCAGCGCGAGTCCAGCGCGTGTTCGGCCACCATCGACTTCGCCCACTCGTAGTCGGCGCGGTCGCAGATGACGAACTTCACCTGGTCGCGCGGCGTGAGCAGTGCGATGTTCCCGAGCCGGTTGCGGTGCATCTCCTTCGAGCCCGGCGTCTTGAGGTCGACCACGCGGCTCACGCGCGGATCGACGCCGGCGATATCGAGTGCGCCGGAGGTTTCCAGCGACACCTCGTAACCGGCGTCACAAAGCTTCTCGAGCAGGGCCAGGCAACGCTTCTGCGCCAGCGGCTCGCCGCCGGTGACGCAGACGTGGCGGGCGCCGTGTTTGCCGACCTCGGCCAGGATGGCATCGAGGTCCCACCACTCGCCGCCGTGGAAGGCGTAGGCGGTGTCGCAGTACTGGCAGCGCAGCGGGCAGCCAGTGAGGCGCACGAACACAGTCGGCCAGCCGACCGAGCGCGACTCGCCCTGCACGGACAGGAAGATTTCGGTCAGGCGCAGGCGCTCGGCGGCCGGGGTGTCCATGGCGGGGTTCCGGCACGCGGCCGGGATCAGCGGTTTTCGAGCGCGAGCGTGCGCAGGCGGGCTTCGGCCTTGGCGGCCGAGTCGGTGCCCGGGAAGCGCACCGGCACTTCGCGCAGGCTGGCCTCGCCAGCGGCACGCTGGCCCAGGGCGAGCTGGCAGTAGCCAAGCTTGAGCAGGGCGTCGCCTTCCTTGCGCGAACCCGGGTGCTGGGCCAGCAGGGCCTGGAAGGCCTCGACGGCGAGCTCGTAGTTCTGGGTGACGTAGTAGCTCTCGCCCAGCCAGTACCAGGCATTGGGCACCAGGCTGCTCTGCGGGTAGTCGCGGATGAAGTCCTGGAACAGGCGGGCCGAGCGGTCGGCCTCGAAGTCGTTGATCAGCAGGTCCAGCGCCGCCTGGTAGGCGGCCTGTTCACCGGCCGGATCGGCCGTTGCCGCGGCGGTGGCCGGGGCCGGCGGGTTCGCGGCGGCGGCGGCGGGAGCCGGCGCGGCAGCAGGGGATTGGGAAGCAGCCGGAGCGGACGGGGCCGAGGCCACGGGCTCGCCGCCCTCGAGGCGGGCGAGTCGGCCGTCGATGTCCACGTACTGGTCGCGGTTGCGCTGGCGGAGCTGCTCGAGCTCGTAGGTCAGGGTTTCGACCTGGTTGCGCAGCGACTGCACTTCGGACTGCAGCTGGGTGACGCGGTTTTGCATCTCGAGGTTGGCCTGCCCCGCCGACTGGTTGTCGACGTTGGCCTTGTTCTCGAGCAGGGTGACGCGCTCGGCCAGGCTCAGGCGCTGGCCAAAAGCCGGGGTGGCCGCCACGAGGGCGGCCACCACGGTCACAACGCAAAGGATGCGCTGACGTCCCATCGCCGATTACTTGGCGGTGTAGACGATTTCGACGCGGCGGTTGCGCTGCCAGCACGACTCGGCCGAGTCGGTGCAGACCGGACGCTCTTCGCCGTAGGACACGACGGTGATCTGGCCAGCCGAACCACCCGCACCCTGCAGGGCGCCGGAGACGGCGTTGCCGCGGCGCTCGCCGAGGCCCAGGTTGTACTCACGGGTACCGCGCTCGTCGGCATTGCCCTCGAGGGTCATGCGCGACTCCGGACGGTCCGACAGGTACTTGGCGTGGCAGGCCATGATGGCCTGGAACTCCGGACGCAGGGTGTCCTGGTCGAAGTCGAAGTACACGGTGCGCTGGCGCAGGCACGCGTCGGTGTCCAGGTCGGCCGGGGTGTAACGGCCGTCGGAGGCCGGGGCCGTGGTGACCGGGGCGGTGGTGACGGTGTCGACCTCTTCCTTCACCTTCTTCGAGCAGGCGGCGAGGGCGACGACGATGGAAGCGGCGAGCAGCACGCGGGTGGTGGTGTTCATGGCTTGAGCCTCTTTTGGGGTTTTCGGATGCAGTGGTGTTGCTGATTATTTTGGCTAACGGCCCGTCCTGCGGTTACCTCTGCCTGTAAGGTGACCAGGCGGGCTCCCGGACGTCACCATCGGCCAAAACCAAACGCTGTCTCACGCGGCCATCCGCCGACACGGCGTACAGCACGCCACGGGAACCTTCCTTGGTGGCGTACAGCAGCATGCTGGCGTTGGGGGCAAAGCTAGGCGACTCGTCGAGGTTGCCCGGCGACAGCGTCTGCCAGCGCCCCGCCCCGCCAAAGCTGCGGTCAAGAACGGCAATACGATAAACGTTTCCATTGCCCTGCGCCATAGCTATCTTCTTGCCGTCAAAGGAAATACTGGCCTTTGCGTTGGAATCGCCCTGGAAGCTCAGGCGGGTCGCCTCGCCCCCGGCGGCCGGCACCTGGTAGAGCTGGGGCTTGCCGGCCCGGTCGGAGGTGAAGACCAGGGTCTGGCCGTCGGCGCTCCAGACCGCCTCGGTGTCGATGCCCCAGTGGCGGGTGATCTGGGTCAGCTGCTTGCTGGCCAGGTCCATCACGTAGATCTCGGGGTTGCCCGACTTGGACAGGGTCAGGGCCAGCCGGCGGCCGTCCGGCGAGAAGGCCGGGGCGCCATTGATGCCCCGGAAACTGGCCACGACCTCGCGGGCGCCGGTGGCGATTTCCTGGATGTAGATGGTCGAGTTGCCGCGCTCGAAGCTGACGTAGGCCAGCTTGCGGCCGTCCGGACTCCAGGCCGGCGACAGCAGCGGCTCGGGCGAGCGCACCACGGTCTGCGGGTTGAAGCCGTCGGAGTCGGCGATCATCAGGGTGTACTGGATGTTGCCGCCGACGCCGTTGGCGGTCACGTAGGCGATGCGGGTCCAGAAGGCGCCGCGCACGCCGAGGATCTTCTCGTAGATCTGGTCGGCGATCTGGTGCGCCACGTCGCGCATGCCGCGGGCGCGGCCGCCGACCGCCAGGCCCAGCAGGCGCTCCTGCTTGGCCACGTCCCACAGCTCGTACTCGACGCGGTAACCGCCGTCCGGGTTGTCGAGCACGCGGCCGACCACCACGAAGTCCTGGCGCAGCACGCGCCAGGTGGGGAACTTGATCTCGCTGCCGCGGATGGGCTTCTCGATCACATCCTGCTCGGCCAGGGCGCGGAACTGGCCCGAGCGGTTGAGGTCGGCGCGGATGACCGCGGCGATGTCGGTGTCGGGTGCCACCGAGGTGCCCAGGTAGGGCATGGGCACCACGGCGATGGGCAGGGCGCCCTCGGTGCCGGTCACCACGCCGATGTCCAAGGCCTGCTGGGCGCGGGCCTGGCCGAAGGGGAGCAACAGCGCGAGCGCCAGGAAGGTAAGGATACGACTCATCGGCAGGCCTCTTCGGGGTAGCAGAACGTCAGCTGGACTTTGCGGCGGAACACGGACTTGAACTCTTCGTAGGGCATCGGCGTGCGGCGCAGCGCGCGCTCGACCGATTCGCGGCCCTGGGCGTCGAACGGGCAGGCAAGGAACGCAACATCAATAACCTCCCCGCCCGGGATTTGCGTGAACTCAACCTGACAGCGGGTGCGCTCGGGCGCCAGCACGCGGTTCCAGTTGTTCTGGGCGGTCTGCAGCATGGCCAGGGCGTAGCGGGCGGCCAGGTCGGTGTCCGTGCCGTTGTTGCCGCCGGAAACCTGGGCCGGGGCCTGCGTCGGCTGGGCCGCCGGGGCCGGGGTGGCCTGGCGGTCGGCCAGCTGGCGCAGGCGCGCTTCCTCCAGCTTGGCGCGGCGCTCGGCGGCTTCGCGTTCGGCGCGCAGGGCCTCGAGCTCCTGGCGGCGCAGGCGCTGGCGCTCCTCGACCTCTTCCTGGCGCTTGCGCTCGGTCAGGTCGATCTGTTCCTGGCGCTTGCGGGCTTCCTGCTCCTCGCGCTCGCGGGCCTGCTCCTGCTCGAGCGCCAGCCGGGCGGCGGCCTCGAGCTCGCGGGTGTCGGGCTTGGGGATCGGTGCCTGCGGGGCCGGCTGGGCCTCGCGCGGGGCGTCCTGCGGGCGCGGGGCCGGCATCGGCTGCGGCGGCGGCGCGGCCTCGATTTCGGCGCGGCGGGCCGGCTGCGGCGCGGCCTCGGCGGTCTGCTCGGCGGCGGCGATGTCGGAGGCCGACACCACCAGCATCGCATCGAGCACCGGGCCGGCCACGGAGATCTGCTTGGGCGGGGGCTGCAGCCAGCCGGCGACCAACAGCAACAGCGCGATGCCCAGGTGCAGGGCCAGCGCCATCAGCACCGGCCCGCCCAGGTCCTCCTCCGCTCCGTGCTGGCGGATGGCCTCAGCGTGCATTGGCGGGCGGCTGCCCCATCAGGCCCACGCGCGGCACGCCGGACTGCTGCAGCAGCACCATCGTGTCGAACACCAGGGCGTACTCGGCGTCGCGGGCGCCGGCGACGAACACCGGCACGTCGGGGTTCTGGCGCACGAAGGCGGCCACCTTGGCCTGCAGCGTGGCCGCGTCCACCGGCTCGGCGTCGGCGGACTCGAGCTTGAGCTTGTAGGCGCCGCTGGCGTCGACGGTGACGACCACCGGGTCCTTCTTCTGCTCGATCTGCTTGGCGCGCGCCTGCGGCAGCTCGACGTCCACGCCCAGGCTGAGCAGCGGCGCGGTGACCATGAAGATGATCAGCAGCACCAGCATGACGTCGATGTACGGGACGACGTTGATGTCGGCCTTGAGCTTGCGCTTGTGGCGGCGGGTGATGGTGGCGGACATGGCGTCTGCTCTCAACGTCGGGTCGGGGGGAACGGGGTTGGCCCGCTCACTCCTCGACGTGGGACTGGCGCTGCAGGATCGAGGAGAACTCCTCGGCGAAGGTTTCGTAGCGCACGCTCAGCCGCTCGACCCGGGTGGCGAAGCGGTTGTAGGCCCACACCGCCGGGATGGCCACGAACAGGCCGATGGCGGTGGCGAACAGCGCCTCGGAGATGCCCGGGGCGACGGCGGCGATGCTGGCGCTTTCCGTGGTGGACAGGCCGTGCATGGTCACCATGATGCCGAACACGGTGCCCACCAGGCCCACGTAGGGCGCGGTGGAGCCGATGTTGGCCAGCAGCTCGAGGTTGTGCTCGAGGCGGTCGACCTCGCGGGCGTAGGTGGCGCGCATGGCGCGCTGGGCGCCCTCGAGCTGGGTGCGGCCGTCCACGCCCTTCTTCTGGCGCAGGCGGGCGTACTCTCGGAAGCCGGCCTCGAAGATGGCCTCCAGGCCCGAGACCACGCGATTGCGGTCGGTGGCGGCGCGGTAGAGCTGGGTCAGGTCGGCGCCGGACCAGAAGCGGTCCTCGAACTCGTCGGCCTCCTGATTGGCCTGCGAGAACACGCGGTTCTTGCGGAAGATGATCACCCAGCTCAGCAGCGAGCCGGCCAGCATGAGCAGGACGATCAGCTGCACCGGCAGGCTGGCGTGCAGCATCAGCTGCAGGTAGTTGAGCTCCCCGCCGCTGGCGGCGGCCTCGACGGCGGCCACGGCCGTTTCCGGCGGCAGCTCGGTCACCGGGGCGGCGGCGAGGATCAGGGCAAGGGCGGAAGGCATCAGGGGGACTCCGGTGAAGTGTGGTCCGCGAACAGCCACCCGGGCAGCGCTCGCGGTTTGAAGCTCGAGGCGACCAGGCAGGCGGCGCGAACCTTCGCGTCCACCAGCACCTCGTCGCCCCGCGTGATTTGCTGCGCGAACTGCAGGCTGGCGCGCCTGCGTTCGAGCAGGGTGACGCTGGCCTGCAGTTCATCGTCCAGCCGCGCCGGCCGGTGGAACTCCAGGGCCATGCCGCGAACCACCAGGACGATGTCGTCGCGCTCCCGCAGTTCCTGCTGCCCGGCCCCGAGGGCGCGGAGCCATTCGGTGCGGGCACGTTCCAGGAAGCGCAGGTAGCTGGCGTGGTAGACCACCCCGCCGGCATCGGTATCCTCCCAATAGACCCTTATCGGGAAGCTGAACGCGGGCTTCATGGCTGCTCGAACAGATCGTCGGGCGCCGGGGTCCTGCGGGGGGCCTTGAGCCCCAGGTGGGTGTAGGCCTTGTGCGTGGCCATGCGGCCGCGGGCCGAACGCACGAGGTAGCCCTGCTGGATCAGGTAGGGCTCGATGACGTCCTCGAGGGTGCCGCGCTCCTCGCTCAGGGCCGCCGCCAGCGACTCGACGCCGACCGGGCCGCCCTCGAAGTTCTCGATGATCATCTGCAGCATGCGCCGGTCGAGCTGGTCGAAGCCCTCGGCGTCGACCTTGAGCATGGCCATGGCCTGGTCGGCCACCTCGCGGGTGATGACGCCGCCGGCGCGCACCTGGGCGAAGTCGCGCACGCGGCGCAGCAGGCGGTTGGCGATGCGCGGCGTGCCGCGCGAGCGACGGGCGATTTCGCCGGCGCCCTCCGGCGCGCATTCGATGCCCAGGATCTCGGCGCTGCGGCGCACGATGCGGGTAAGCTCCTCGGGCGAATAGAACTCCAGGCGCTGGACGATGCCGAAGCGGTCGCGCAGCGGCGCGGTCAGCAAGCCGGCGCGGGTGGTGGCGCCGATGAGCGTGAAGGGCGGCAGGTCGAGCTTGATCGAGCGGGCCGCGGGGCCCTCGCCGATCATGATGTCGATCTGGAAGTCTTCCATCGCCGGGTACAGGACTTCCTCGACCACGGGCGAGAGGCGGTGGATCTCGTCGACGAACAGCACGTCGTGCGGCTGCAGGTTGGTGAGCAGCGCGGCCAGGTCGCCGGCGCGTTCGATCACCGGGCCCGAGGTCTGGCGCAGGTTCACGCCCAGCTCGTTGGCGATGACGTGGCTGAGCGTGGTCTTGCCCAGGCCGGGCGGGCCGAAGATGAGCACGTGGTCCATGGCCTCGGCGCGGCCCTTGGCCGCTTCGATGGCGATCTTGAGCTGCTCGCGGACCGGCTGCTGGCCCAGGTAGTCGTCCAGCCGCTTGGGCCGGATGCTGGCCTCGGCCAGGTCGTCTTCGCGGGTGGCGCCAGGGGCGATGACGCGGGTGTCTTCCATGCCCGCGATTATGGCAGGGTTCGGTCAGCCCTTGAGGACCGAGCGCAGGGCCTTGCGGATGATGTCCTCGGCGCTGTCGCCGGGGGCGGCCTGCCTGAGCATCTTCTG
Organism: Arenimonas sp. SCN 70-307; assembly: GCF_001724815.1. Taxonomy (GTDB): domain Bacteria; phylum Pseudomonadota; class Gammaproteobacteria; order Xanthomonadales; family Xanthomonadaceae; genus Arenimonas. Next base: position 357,018 of record NZ_MEDO01000014.1, read on the forward strand.
GACTTCGGCGGGCTTGTAGCCCAGTTGCTGCAGGGCCACCGAGGCCTCGGCGGCCGGGTCGGCGGGCACGCCGGCGCCCGGGCCGGCCAGCACGGCGGCGCCGCCGGCGAAATCGGCGGCACGGTCGCGCAGTTCCACCACCATGCGCTCGGCGGTCTTCTTGCCGATGCCGGGGATGCGGCACAGCGCGGTCACGTCGCCCGACTGCACCAGGCGCGCGAACTCGTCCACGCTGGCGCCCGAGAGCACCGCCAGGGCGATCTTGGCGCCCACGCCGGTCACCTTCTGCACCTCGCGGAACAGCCGGCGCTCGGCCTCGGTGAGGAAGCCGTACAGCGCCACGCCGTCTTCCTTCACCGCGTAGTGCGTGCTCAGCACCACCTCGCGGCCCACCTCGGGCAGGTCGTAGAAGGTGCTCATCGGGGCCGAGAGCTCGTAGCCGACGCCGCCCACGTCCACCATCAGCTGCGGCGGCGACTTGTAGACCAGGATTCCCTTCAGGCGGCCGATCATCGGCGTCTCCTCAGCAAGGCGGTGGCCAGGCCGGTGCGGCCGGCGGTGGCGCTCATGTGCGCGTGGGTCAGGGCCACGGCCAGCGCATCGGCGGCGTCGGCCTGCAGCTTCTGCTCGCCCAGGTTCAGCAGCAGGCGCACCATGTGCTGCACCTGGGCCTTGTCGGCGGCGCCGCCGCCGACCAGCGACTGCTTGATCAGGCGCGGCGCGTATTCATGCACCTGCAGTCCGTGCCGCACCACGGTGGCGATGGCGGCGCCGCGGGCGTGCCCGAGCTTGAGCGCCGAGGTGGCGGACTTGTCCATGAACACCGACTCGATCGCCACCACCGACGGCTTCCACTCCGACAGCACGTCCTCGAGGTCGAACACCAGCTTGCCCAGCCGCGCCGGGAAGTCGTCGGTGTCCTGCAGCAGGTTGATCGCCTGGCAATGCACGTAGCGGCATTTGCCGGCCGCGTCCACGTCCACCAGGCCGATGCCGGTGCGCTGCGAGCCGGGGTCGATGCCGAGGATGCGGGTCACGCGTAGGCCGCGTCGCCCAGGTCGGCGTTGTGGTAGACGTCCTGCACGTCGTCGAGGTCCTCGAGCATGTCGAGCATCTTGCGCACCTGCAGCGCCGTGTCACCCTCGACCCGGATGTCGTTGTCGGCGCGCATGGTCACCTCGGCCTGGATCGGCTGGTGGCCGGCCGCGACCATCGCCGCCTTGACCGCCTCGAAGGCCTCGGGCGAGGTCAGCACCTCGATGACGCCGTCCTCGGGATAACTGGCCACGTCGTCGGCGCCGGCCTCGATGGCCGCCTCGGTGAGCGCGTCCTCGCTGCTGCCCGGGCCGAAGCTGAGCACGCCGAGCTTGCGGAACATGAAGGCCACCGAGCCGTCGGTGCCCAGGTTGCCGCCGCACTTGTTGAAGGCGTGGCGCACGTCGGCCACGGTGCGCACCTTGTTGTCGGTGAGGCATTCGACGATGACGGCGACGCCGCCGGGCGCGTAGCCCTCGTAGCGGATTTCCTCGTAGCTCACGCCCTCGAGCTCGCCGGTGGCCTTCTTGATGGCGCGCTCGATCACGTCGCGCGACATGTTCACCGCCAGGCCCTTGTCCACCGCCAGGCGCAGGCGCGGGTTGGCCTTGGGGTCGCCGCCGCCGAGCCGCGCCGCGGTGGAAATCTCGCGGATGATCTTGGTGAAGACCTTGCCGCGCTTGGCATCCTGGGCGTTCTTGCGCCCTTCGATGGCCATCAATCTGCCCATGGGGAACCCGTCATCGTGCGTTTGTCGAAGCGATGATTATACGGGGCGCCGGTGCCCCGCCCGCTCAGGCCGGGAAGCGGCCGTCGCGCAGGAAGCCGGCGGCCAGGTCGGCGGTGCGGCGGTCGAGCAGCAGGCCGGTGTGGCTGGCCGGCACCACGCGGTGGTCGGCCAGGCCCGGCAGACGGGTTTCCCACACTGCCACGGTGCCGTCGTTGAGGCCGTCGAAGCCGCCGAACAGCCGGCCCAGGCCGACGCCGTGGCTGCCGGCGATCACGCCCACCTCGCGCCCCGGCGGCAGCGCGTGCAGCCCGGCCTTGAGCAGCGTGGCGCTGCGGCCGAGCCAGAAGCCCAGGTGGCGCTGCGCCAGCCCGCGCGCCGCGCCCGACCCGGCCAGCGGCGAACCCAGGCACAGCACCCGGCCCGGCGGCAGGCCGGCGTAACTCGCCACCGTTTCCAGGGCCACCAGGCCCCCCAAGCTGTGCCCGACCAGGTGCACCGGGCCGTCGCCGCTCGCCATCAGCCGCGCCGCGAGGCGGTCGACGCTGGGCGCGGGGCCGTGCCAGAGGCTGGCGTAGTCGAAGACTTCGGCCCGGTAGCCGAATCCGCGCAGGCGCCGGGCCAGCGGCCACAGCGTCAGGCCGCGCATCCACACACCGTGCAGCAGGATGACGCGGGGACCGGAGGGCGTGGGCATGCGCCTCAGTCTAGGCCAGCGCGGGCCCGCGCCGCAGGGTGAATTCGCGGTCGATGACCCGGCCCACCGGGAAAGTGTGCTCGCCCACCTGCACGTAGCCTCGACGGGCGTAGACGCGCTGGGCGCCGTGGTTGCCCGACCACACGCCAATCCAGATCGCCGGCGCGCCGCCCGCGAGCAGCCACTGCTCGGCAAGGTCCATCAGCCGGCCGCCCCAGCCGCCGGACTGGTGCGAGGCCAGCACGTACATGCGCTTGACCTCGCCGTCGGCCGGCGCCACCGCCGGGTTGGGCAGGCCGCAGGGGCCGGCGTGGACGTAGCCCACGGCCGCACCGTCGTCCTCGAGCAGCCACACGGCTTCGTCGGGCGATCCAAGCACCTCGCGCTGGCGTTCGACGGTGTAGGCCCCGCGCAGGAAGGCCTCGAGGTCTTCCGGCGGATACAGGTGGCCGAAGGCCTCCACGAAGCTGGCCTCGGCCAGCGCCGCCAGCGCCCCGGCATCCGCCGGCGTGGCTCGACGGATGCGCGGCGCCATGGCTCAGGCCTTGTCGGGCCTGGGGCGCACCGAGACGTGCACCTCGGCCAGCTGCGCGTCCGGCACCGGCGAGGGCGCACCGGTCATCGGGCACTGGGCCGTGGTGGTCTTGGGGAAGGCGATGACGTCGCGGATGGACTCGGTGCCGGCCATCAGCGCCGCGATGCGGTCGATGCCGAAGGCGATGCCGCCATGCGGCGGCGCGCCGTAGCGCAGCGCGTCGAGCAGGAAGCCGAACTTGGCCTCGGCCTCCTCGGCGCCGATGCCCAGTAGTTCGAACACCGCGCTCTGCATGTCGGGGCGATGGATGCGGATGGAGCCACCGCCGATCTCGTTGCCGTTGAGCACCATGTCGTAACCGCGCGAGACGGCGATGCGGGCGTTGGCCTTGAGGTCGGCGATGTCGTCCACGGCCGGCGCGGTGAACGGGTGGTGCAGCGCGACGTAGCGCTGCTCTTCCTCGTCCCACTCGAACATCGGGAAGTCGGTGACCCACAGCGGCTTCCAGCCATCGGCCACCAGGTGGAAGTCCTTGCCGGCCTTCAGGCGCACGGCGCCCATGAAGTCGCTGACCTTGTTCCAGGCGCCGGCGCCGAAGAACACCATGTCGCCCTTGCCGGCGCCGACGTGGGCCAGCAGCGCCGCGAAGGCGTCTTCGGAAAAGAACTTCGACACCGGCGAATTGACCACGCCGGCCTCGTCGATCTTGGCGTAGGCCAGGCCCTTGGCGCCGAACTTGGCCGCGTGGGCGGCGTACTCGTCGATCTGCTTGCGCGAGAGCGAGGCGCCGCCCGGGATGCGCAGCGCGGCGACGCGGCCGAAGGCGTCGTTGGCGGCGTCGGCGAACACCTTGAATTCGCAGCCCTTCACCAGTTCGGCGACGTCCACCAGCTCGAGCGGGTTGCGCAGGTCGGGCTTGTCCGAACCGTAGCGGCGCATGGCCTCTTCGTAGGTCATGCGCGGGAACGGATCGGCCAGTTCGACGCCGATCACTTCCTTGAACACCTCGCGGATCATGCCCTCGACGGCGTCCTGCACGTCTCGCTCGCGCACCCAGGCGAACTCCATGTCGAGCTGGGTGAACTCGAGCTGGCGGTCGGCGCGCAGGGCCTCGTCGCGGAAGCAGCGGGCGATCTGGTAGTAGCGGTCGAAGCCGGCCACCATCAGGATCTGCTTGAACAGCTGCGGCGACTGCGGCAGCGCGTAGAACTCGCCCGGATGCATGCGCGCCGGGACCAGGAAGTCGCGCGCGCCCTCGGGCGTGGCCTTGGTGAGGATGGGCGTCTCGATGTCCTGGAAGCCGCGCGCGTCCAGCCAGCGGCGCAGCGCCTGCACGAGCTTGATGCGCGTGCGCATCATCTTCTGCATCTCGGGGCGGCGCAGGTCGAGGTAGCGGTACTTGAGGCGGATGTCCTCGCCGGCGTTCTCGTGCGCGTGGAAGGGCAGCGGCTCGGCCTTGTTGAGCACCTCGATGGCCGTGGCCACCACTTCCACCTGGCCGGTGCGGATGCGCTCGTTCACCGAATGGCGCTTGCGCACCACGCCGGTGATGCGCAGGCAGTCCTCGTAGCCGACCGCGGCGGCGGCCTTGACCACGGCGGCATTGCCTTCGGCGTCGGACGGCTCGGCCACCACCTGGACGATGCCCTCGTGGTCGCGCAGGTCGATGAAGCACACGCCGCCCAGGTCGCGGGCGACGTCGGCCCAGCCGCAAAGGGTGACGGTCTGGCCAATCATGGACTGGTCCACGAGGCCGCAGAAATGGCTGCGCATGGGGGCTCCGGAATTCGCGAAAAAGCCCGTAATGGTAGGGCTTGGCGGGCATGGCCAGCAAATCGGCGCCGGCCGGGGCGGCTTCACCCCGGCGGCCGCGCCCGGGCATATAGTCGGCGCACCGGACCCAAGCCCCGGAGGGGAGCCATGCATCGACTAGTGCTGATGTTCTGCCTTGCGGCAGCCGCCGCCTTCACCCTGCCCGCCGCGCCCGCCCAGGCGCAGGCGGGCGCCCGCGCCTACGCCCCGGAGGACCTGCGCCAGCTGCGCGTGTCCGAGCGGATCCGGGTGCTGGAGAAGGAGTACGCCGAGCAGTCCGGTGGCCGCCGCCTGCCCGACGACCAGCTCGAGTTCTACCTCGACCAGATCGAGTCGGGCTGGACCTTCAGCCGCATCAAGGCCGACATGGCCCGCTCGCTGGGCCACGGCCAGGGCGGCAACCGCCCGCCGGGCGGCGGCTGGGGGCGCCCGCCGGACTGGCAGCAGAGTTCGGTCATCTGCTCGAGCATCAAGGACCGCTACGCCGAGTGCAGCAAGCCCTTCCGCGGCCAGGCGCGGCTGGTCGAAAACATCTCCAAGACCCGCTGCATCGAGAACCAGAACTGGGGCAACCGCCGCGGCGTGATCTGGGTGAACAAGGGCTGCCGAGGCCGCTTCGCCGAGGACCAGCGCTGGGGCAACCCGAGCGGCTACACGGTCACCTGTTCGAGCATCGGCGACCGCTACACCACCTGCGCCTGGAACGCCCGCGAGGGCCGGCCGCAGCTGATCGAGCGCCTCTCGAAGTCCTCGTGCAGCGAAGGCCGCGACTGGGGCTACCGCACCGGCCAGATCTGGGTCGACAACGGCTGCCGCGCCCGCTTCGGGCGCCGCTGAGCCGGCTCAGGGCGTCTCGTCCCCGCTGCCCCAGGGCGGCGGGGGCGCATCCACCGGCGCCGTGAGGTCGAACTCGACCTGGAAGAGGCGGCCGCCGGGCCGCGAGAGTTCATAGAGGAAACGCTTGCCGGGCTCGATTTCCATGGCCCAGGTGTTGGTGACCGAGGCCGGCAGGCCCTCGCGCTCGAACATCGCGATCGATTCGGCGTCCACCGGGAACTCCTGGCGCAGGGCCGTGCCGGCGCTGGCGGTGTCGCCGCCGTACATCGTCACCGGGTCGTCGCTGCCGTCGGCGTGGCGGTGGTCGTGCTTCAGGCGCAGGCCACCGGCGGTGCGGGTGAGCACCCAGGTGCGCGAGCGGTCTTCGCCGACGTGGAAGGGGATGCGGATTTCCGCCGTGCCGCACTCGCGCACGTGCATCACCAGGGCCTGGCCGGCGAAGGCGTTGTTGTCGGGCTGGGCGGGCTCGTCCACCAGCACCCGGCCGGCGAAAGCCTGGCCGCAGTGGCTGTCGATGGCGGCCAGAAAAGCATCGGCCGGGGCAACCTGGTCGGCTCCAGCCGCGGGCTCGGCCACGGTGGCCGGCGCCTCGGGGGCGACCGGAGCCGCAGGTGCGGACGGGGCCTGCGGGGCCGAGCAGGCGGCCAGCAGCAGGGACGAGGCGATCAGGCTCAGGGTGGGTGTCTTCATGGCCCCACCCTAGTCGCGGGCAACCGGCCGGGCAAGGCCCGGCCCCGCCGGACCGGACTCAGCCCGCGCTCTTGGTCTCGGCCGGCTTGGCCGCCGGCGCCGCGGGGGCGTCGGCCTTGGGCTTGTCGCCGCCGCCATCGGCCAGGTTCTTCTTCTTGTCGCCATCCTTCTTGAAGTCGGTCTCGTACCAGCCGCCGCCGGCGAGGCGGAAGCTGGGCGCGGTCACCTGGCGGCGCACCTGCGGCTGGCCGCAGGCGGGGCAGTCGGTGGGGTCGGCGTCGGACAGCTTCTGGAGCCGGTCGAAGGCGTGGCCGCAGGCGGTGCACTCGAAGGCGTAGATGGGCATGGCGGAGTTCCGGGTGGTGCGGTGGGACCGGGCCGACGTGGGGCCGCCCGGCGGGTTGTTCAAGCCTCGGCGATCTCGAGCTGGGCCAGCCACTCGGCTTCGAGCTTGTCCTTCTCGGCGGCCAGTTTTTCCTGGCGCTGGCCGAGCTGGGCGACCTCGATGCCGCCGTCGTTGCCGTAGATGGCCGGGTCGGCGAGCTGGCTCTCGACCTTGGCCAGTTCGGCCGCCAGTTCGGCCACGCGGGCCTCGAGCTGGCGGGCGCGGCGCGCGGCCTGGTCGACCTCGTGCTTGCTGCGCGCCGGGCGGGCCACGGGCTTGGGCGCCGGGGCCGGCGCGACCGGCTTGGGCGCCCGGGGTTCGTTGCCGCGGGCGCGCAGCCAGGCGGCGTACTCGTCGAGGTCGCCGTTGAACTCCTCGACGTGGCCGTCGGCCACGCGCCAGAAGGTCTCGCAGACCAGGCCGATCAGGTGGCGGTCGTGCGAGACCAGCACGATGGCGCCGGGGAAATCGGCCAGGGCCTCGGCAAGGGCCTCGCGCATGTCGAGGTCGAGGTGGTTGGTGGGCTCGTCGAGCAGCAGCACGTTGGGCTCGAGGTAGGCGATCATCGCCAGCGCCAGGCGCGCGCGCTCGCCGCCGGAGAAGCCGTCGACACTCTCGAAGGCGCGGTCGCCGACGAAGTTCCAGCGCCCGAGGTAGTTGCGCAGCGGCTGCTCGCCGGCGTTGGGCGCGAGCTGCTTGAGGTGCCACAGCGGGCTCTGGCCCTCGTGCAGGCTCTCGACGGTGTGCTGGGCGAAATAGCCGATGCGCAGGTCCGGGTGCGCCACGCGCTCGCCGGCCAGCAGCGGCAGCTCGGCCACGAGCGTCTTGACCAGGGTGGACTTGCCGGCGCCGTTGGGGCCGAGCAGGCCGACGCGGTCGCCGGCCTCCAGGCCGAAGCCGACGTCGTGCAGGATCCGCGCGTCGGTGCCGTAACCCGCGTCGACATGGTTGAGGCGGATGAGCGAGTGCGGCAGCCGCGCCGGCTCGGCGAACTGGATGCGGAAGCTTCGCTCGGCGCGCACCGCCTCCGTGCCCTGCAGCTTGGCCAGGCGCTTCATGCGGCTCTGGGCCTGCTTGGCCTTGCTGGCCTTGGCCTTGAAGCGGTCGATGAACTTCTGCAGGTGCTCGCGCTCGGCCTGCTCCTTCTCGTGGGCGATCTGCTGCAGGCGCAGGTGCTCGGCGCGCTGGCGCTCGAAGCTGGTGTAGTCGCCGGTGTAGAGCTTGGCGCGGCCTTCGTGCAGGTGCAGGGTGTGGGTGCTCAGGCCGTCGAGGAACTCGCGGTCGTGCGAGATCATCAGCAGCGTGCCGGGGTACTTGAGCAGCCACTGCTCGAGCCACAGCACGGCGTCGAGGTCGAGGTGGTTGGTGGGCTCGTCGAGCAGCAGCAGGTCGGAGGGCATCATCAGCGCCCGCGCCAGGTTCAGGCGCACGCGCCAGCCGCCGGAGAAATCGGACACCGGCTTGCCGTGGGTCTCGGGCGGGAAGCCCAGGCCGTGCAGCAGTCGGCCGGCGCGGGCGGTGGCGTCGTAGCCGTTGATCTCGGCCAGCTTCTGGTGCGCCTCCGCCACGGCATCCCAGTCCTCGGCGGCGGTGGCCGCGGCCTCGGCCTGCAGCACGGCGTGCACCTCGACGTCGCCCGAGAGCACGAAGTCGATGGCCGGGTCGGGCAGCGAGGGGGTTTCCTGGGCCACCCAGGCGATGCGCACCTTGCCCGGCAGGTCGATGTCGCCCTGGTCGGCCTCGACCTCGCCCAGGATGGCGGCGAACAGGCTCGACTTGCCGCAGCCGTTGCGGCCGATCACGCCCACCCGCCAGCCGGCGTGCAGGGCCAGGTCCACCTGCGAAAGGAGCAGGCGTTCCCCGCGGCGCAGGGCGAAGTTGCGGAAGGCGATCATGACGGGCGTTTCAGGAAAGGTCGGTTAGTCTATCAGCCTGCCCCCCGAGGACCCCGCATGCCCCATGACACCCCGCTGATCGCCCTGCTGGCCGTGGGCCTCGTGCTCGCCTTCGTGTTCGGCACGGTGGCGCAGAGGCTGCGGCTGTCCCCGATCGTGGGTTACCTGGTGGCCGGCATCCTGGTGGGGCCGTTCACGCCGGGCTTCGTGGCCGACATGGAACTGGCCATGGAGCTGTCGGAGATCGGCGTGATCCTGCTGATGTTCGGCGTCGGCCTGCACTTCTCGGTCGAGGACCTGCTCGACGTCAAATCCATCGCCATCCCCGGCGCCATCGTCCAGATCACCGTGGCCACCGTGCTGGGCTGGGGCCTGGCCTGGTTCCTGGGCTGGCCGACGATGCAGGGCATCGTCTTCGGCCTGGCGCTGTCGGTGGCCAGCACCGTGGTGCTGCTGCGGGCGATGGAGGACCGGCGCCTGCTCGACACGCGCCGCGGCAAGATCGCGGTGGGCTGGCTGATCGTCGAGGACCTGGTGATGGTGGTGGCCCTGGTGCTGCTGCCGGCGCTGGCCGAGGCGCTGGGTGGCCGCAGCGAGGGACAGGGCGCGGGCCCGGTGCTGGCCTCGCTGGGCATCACCTTGCTCAAGGTGTCGGCCTTCGTGGCGGTGATGCTGCTCGTGGGCAAGCGCGTGATCCCGTGGATGCTCGAGCGCGTGGCGGGCCTGGGCTCGCGCGAGCTGTTCACGCTGTCGGTGCTGGCGATCGCGCTGGGCGTGGCCTTCGGCTCGGCCAAGCTCTTTGGCGTGTCGTTCGCGCTGGGCGCCTTCTTCGCCGGCATGCTGCTCAGCGGCGACCTGAGCCACAAGGCGGCGAGCGATTCGCTGCCGCTGCGCGACGCCTTCGCGGTGCTGTTCTTCGTGTCGGTGGGCATGCTGTTCGACCCGATGATCGTCGTCGAGCAGCCCCTGCCGGTGCTGGCGACCTTCCTGATCATCGTGCTGGGCAAGTCGGTGGCGGCTTACCTGATCGTGCGCGCCTTCGGGCATCCGAACGAGACGGCGCTGACGATCTCCGCCAGCCTGGCGCAGATCGGCGAGTTCTCCTTCATCCTGGCCGGGCTGGGCGTGTCGCTGGCGATCCTGCCGCCCGAGGGCCGCGACCTGGTGCTGGCCGGTGCGCTGCTGTCGATCATGGCCAACCCGCTGATCTTCGGCTGGCTCGACGCCTGGCAGGCGCGCCGGCTTGCGCGCGCCGAGGCCCAGGGCGAGGCGGTGGCGCAGGAGCCGCCGGCCTGGGTCGGCCCGCCGCTGCCCGAGGGCGAGCACGCCATCCTGGTGGGCTTCGGCCGCGTGGGCAGCGAAATCGCCCGCCTGCTGCGCGAACGCGCCGTGCCGCTGGTGGTGATCGACGACGACATCGACCTGGTGCAGCGCGCCCGCGACGAAGGCTTCGCGGCCATCCGCGGCAACGCCGCCAATGCCCGCGTGCTCGAGGAGGCCGCGCCGGACCGGGCCAGCCTGCTGGTGCTGGCCATCCCGCAGGCGCTGGAAGCCGGCGAAGTCATCGCCCGCCTGCGCGAGCGCCGGCCGGAAATGACCATCCTGGCGCGCGCGCACAGCGACGTCGAAGTGCGGCACCTGCTCAAGAACGGCGCCGACGGCGCGGTGCTGGCCGAGAAGGAGCTGGCCCACTCGATGGCCGAGATGGCCCTCTCCGCCCCACCCTTCCGCCACCGCCCCGCCTGATCAGAACAGTTCGCCCTGGCCGGTGGCGGGGGCGACGGGCGCGGCGGGCGCGTTGTTGCGGCGCTTTCGGTTGGGCTGGCGCGCGCGGCTGCCGTGCTTGACGAAGACGCGGCGGCTTTCCTCGCGCTCGACGTAGGCGCGCTTCCAGGCGGTGAGCTTGGCGCGGGCCTCGCGTGCGGCCTGTTCGTGGTCGCGCACCGGCAGCGGGTAGGTCTCGCCCAGGCGCAGGCCGGCGGCGCGCTGCCGGGCGCCGCCCATCAGCCACGGGGTGTGGATCCAGTCGTCGGGCACGCCCTCGAGCTCGGGCAGCCAGCGGCGGATGAACTCGCCGCGCGGATCCTGGTCCTGGCTCTGCTTGACCGGGTTGTACATGCGCGGGATGTTGATGCCGGTGACGCCCGCCTGCATCTGCACCTGCGGGTAGTGGATGCCCGGCTCGTAGTCGGTGAACCAGCGCGCGAGCTGCTGCGCCGGCCCGGGCCAGTGCAGCCACAGGTGGTAGCTGGCGATCGAAACCAGCATCGCCCGCATGCGGAAGTTGATCCAGCCGTTGGCCTGCAGCGCGCGCAGGCAGGCGTCGACGAAGGGCCAGCCGGTGCGGGCCTGCCGCCAGGCCTCGAACCACTCGCGGTTGAACTGGTCTTCGCGCAGACCGTCGAAGCCGCGGTGGACGTTGCGGAACTCGATCTGCGGCTCGCTTTCGAGCTTCTGGATGAAATGGCAGTGCCAGTGCAGGCGCTTCTCCAGCGAGGCCAGGTCGCGCGCCGGCACCGGGCCGGCCGCCTCGCGAGCCGCGCGCACCGCGTGCACCACCTCGCGCAGCGACAGCGTTCCGGTCGCCAGCGCGACCGAGAAGCGCGAACAGCGGGTTTCCGCCGATAGCGGGCTGCTCATGCCGCGCAGGTAGCCGGTGCCGCGGCCGCCGAGGAAGGTCTGCAGCGCACGTTCGCCGCGGCGTCGGCCGCCGCGCTGGCGACCGGGGCAGGGGTCGTCGGGAATGCCCAGGTCGGTGGAGGTGGGAATGGCGCCCGGCTCGACGCCGGTCAAGGGCGCCAGCGCAGGCGGATCGAGCGACGCCGGCGCCATCCGCGCTTCCCACTGCGTCGCCCAGCGATCGCGGCTGCGCAGTCGGCGCACGACGCCGCCGCTGGGCGTTTCGCGCCATTCGATGCCGTGGCCGCGGGCCCAGGCGGCCACGCGACGGTCGCGGTCGTAAGTCCAGCCGTTGCCGGTTTCCTCGTGCGACCACAGGCCGGCGATGCCGTGGCGCTTTCGAAGCTGCTCCAGCACCTGCACCACGTCGCCCGTGCGCATCACCAGCGGCTGGCCCAGGCGCGCCAGGTCCTCGCGCAACTCACGCAGGCCGTCGGCGATGGCCTCCCACTGCCGGCCGCTGGTATCGGGCAGTCGCCAGTACGCCGGCTCGGCCACGTACAGCGGAAGCACCGACCCGCGCGCCGCCGCTTCGACCAACGGGGCATGGTCGACCACGCGAAGGTCCCGTTTGAACCACACGACCTGCAGAGACATCGACCAAGGGTCGCGGTGCCTCCGTCCGGGCACCGTGAAGGCCGCCCCGGCCGCCTTCACATGGCGCACGGGCATCGCCGGGCCGGGCGCTGGCATCGGCGCGGCCGGCGTGGTAGTTACGAGGTTCAACCCACCTGCAGGAGATTCCGGATGCGCCGCAACCCGCTTTCCCTCGCGCTGCTGGCCGCGCTCGCCACGGCCCCCGTACACGCCCAGTCCACCCCGCAGGAGGAAGGCGCAGAAACGAAGGTGCTCGACTCGATCATCGTCACCGGCACCCGCGTCGCCGACCGGACCGCGGCCGAATCACTGGCGCCCATCGACATCCTGACCGTGGAAGCCCTGACGGCGACCGGTACGCCCGAGCTGGCCACGGCGCTCGCGCGCGCCCTGCCCTCGCTCAATTTCCCGCGCCCGGCGATCAACGACGGTACCGACGCCGTGCGCCCGGCCCAGCTGCGCGGCCTGTCGCCCGACCACGTCCTGGTGCTGGTGAACGGCAAGCGCTACCACAGCGGCTCGCTGGTGAACGTCAACGGCTCCCAGGGCCGCAGCTCCTCGCCGGTCGACCTCAACACCATCCCGATGTCGGCCATCGAGCGCGTGGAAGTGCTGCGCGACGGCGCCTCGGCCCAGTACGGTTCGGATGCCATCGCAGGCGTCATCAACATCGTGCTCAAGGGCAGCCGCTCCGGCGGCAGCCTCAACGCGCGCCATGGCCAGTACAGCGCCGGCGACGGCGCGATCAGCCAGTTCGGCGCCGATGCCGGTTTCGCGATCGGCGAGGACGGGTTCATCCACTTCTCGGCCCAGGTCGGCGACCAGGAGCAAACCAACCGCGCCCGCCCCTTCATCGGCACGCCCTCGCCCACCACGCCGCCGCTGGGCGTGGTGGTCCAGCGCCAGGGTGACCCGGCCGTGGAGTTCGGCTCGTTCACCTACAACGGCGAGGTCGCGTTCAGCGACACCTTCTCGATCTACAGCACCGGCATCTACACCGAGCGCGATTCGCTGTCGAACGGCTTCTTCCGCCCCGCCGGCGACGCCCGCAACATCCCGTCGATCTACCCCAACGGCTTCCTGCCGCAGATCAACAACGTCTCCACCGACAAGCACCTGGGCGTCGGCGTGCGCGGCACGATGGCCAACGGCACCAGCGTGGACGTCAGCTACACCTACGGCAGCAACGAGCTGACCTTCGACATCCTCAACACGCTCAACCGCAGCCTGGGCCCGACCTCGCCAACCGAGTTCTACGCCGGCCTGCTTGGCGTGGAGCAGGACGTCTTCAACGTGGACCTGAGCAACCAGCTCGACTGGGGCATGGCCTATCCGGTGACCCTGTCCTACGGTCTTGAGTGGCGCCAGGACGCCTTCAGGCAAGGCCCCGGCGAGCCGCTCTCCTACGCGCTTGGCACTTTCGCCAACCTGCCTGGCTCGCAGGTGTTCCCGGGCTTCAAGCCCTCGGACGGCGGCAACTTCGACCGCCAGAACGTCTCGCTCTACGCCGGCCTCGAGGGCGACGTGACCGAGCAGCTCTCGCTGGGTGTCGCCGCCCGCTACGAGGACTACAGCGACTTCGGCACCACCTCGAACTGGAAGCTCTCGTCGCGCTACGCGTTCAGCGAGACGGTTGCGCTGCGCGCGACGGTCTCCACCGGCTTCCGCGCGCCGTCGCTGCAGCAGCAGTTCTTCCAGTCCACCGCCACCAACTTCATCGGCGGCGTGCCCTTCGACATCGTCACCTTCCGCGTCACCAACCCGGCCGCGATCGCGCTGGGCGCCGAGCCGCTGCGCCCCGAGGAATCCACCAACATCAGCCTGGGCCTGGTGCTGCAGCCGGCCGACGGGCTGTACGTCACCATCGACGCCTACCAGATCGAGGTGGACGACCGCATCACGCTCTCGGAGAACCTCACCAGCACCGCCGTGCGCAACTTCCTCAATGCCAACGGCTTCCCGGGCGTCGGCGGCGGCCGCTACTTCACCAACGCCATCGACACCACCACCCGCGGCGTCGACGTGGTGGGCACCTATGCCTGGCAGCTCGAGAACAGCCAGCTCGACCTGACCCTGGGCTACAACTACAACAAGACCGAGATCGACCGCATCGCCGCCAATCCGGCCGCGCTCAACGCCATCGACCCGACCGCCCTGCGGTTCGGCCGCGTCGAGCTGGGTCGCTTCGAAGTCGGTTCGCCGCGCGACAAGTTCCAGCTCGGGGGCGTGTACAACGTGGGCAACTGGAGCCTGGCGGCCAATGCCACGCGCTACGGCGAGTTCACGGTGCTGTTCGGCAACAACCCGGCCGACACCTCGCGCGACCAGACCTACGGCGCCGAGTGGACGCTGGACTTGTCGGGCACCTACAAGCTTGGCAGCTGGGCCTTCACCCTCGGCGCCGACAACGTGCTCGACAGCTATCCCGACGAGGTGCTCTTCGCCAACAGCACCAGTGGCCAGCTGCCCTACAGCGGCAGCTCGCCGTTCGGCTTCAACGGCGCCTACCTGTACGCCAACGCCAAGTACAGCTGGTAAAAGCGATCCGGCGCTGCGACTGGCGGGAGGGACTTCGGTCCCTCCCGCCCTTCCCGGGGCTCAGTCCTTCGTGAATGCGAGGACTCCACCCGAGGCCCCCACCTTCACCGTGTCGCCCTGGCCGAACTCGCCGGCCAGGATCTTCTGGGCCAGCGGGTTTTCCAGCTGCTGCTGGATGGCGCGCTTGAGCGGGCGGGCGCCGTAGACCGGGTCGAAACCGACGTTGCCCAGCAGGGCCAGCGCGGTGTCGTCGATCTCAAGCCTGATCTGCCGCTCGGCCAGGCGCTTGGACAGGTAGGCGGTCTGGATGCGGGCGATGGACTGGATCTGCTCGCGGCCCAGCGGGTGGAAGACCACGATCTCGTCGAGGCGGTTGATGAACTCCGGCCGGAAGTGCGCCTGCACCACGCCCATCACCGCCGCCTTCATCTGCAGGTAGGCCGCGTCGCCCTCGCCGCTGAGCTCCTGGATGTGCTGGCTGCCCAGGTTCGAGGTCATCACGATGACCGTGTTGCGGAAGTCCACCGTGCGGCCCTGGCCGTCGGTCAGGCGGCCATCGTCGAGCACCTGCAGCAGGATGTTGAACACGTCCGGGTGCGCCTTCTCGACCTCGTCGAGCAGCAGCACGCTGTAGGGCCGGCGCCGCACCGCCTCGGTGAGGTAGCCGCCCTCTTCGTAGCCCACGTAACCCGGGGGCGCGCCGATGAGCCGGGCCACGGAGTGCTTCTCCATGAACTCGCTCATGTCGATGCGCACCATCGCGTCCTCGGTGTCGAACAGGAAGCCGGCCAGGGCCTTGCACAGCTCGGTCTTGCCCACGCCGGTCGGGCCGAGGAACAGGAAGGACCCATTCGGGCGATTCGGATCGGACAGGCCGGCGCGGCTGCGGCGGATGGCGTCGGAAACCGCCTTCACCGCCTCGTGCTGGCCCACGACGCGGCCATGCAGCGCGTCCTCCATCTTCAGCAGCTTCTCGCGCTCGCCCTCGAGCATCTTGCTCACCGGGATGCCGGTCCAGCGCGAGACGACTTCGGCGATCTCCTCGGCCGTCACCTTGTCCTGCAGCAGCTGGAAGCCCTGGGTCTCGATGGCCTGCGCCGCGGCGAGCTGCTTTTCCAGCTCCGGGATGCGGCCGTACTGGATCTCGCTGGCCTTGGCGAAGTCCTGGCGGCGGTGCGCCGCCTCGAGCTCCAGCCGCGACTGCTCGAGCTGCTCCTTGACCCGGGTGGCGCCGGTGAGCGTGGCCTTCTCGGCCTTCCAGATCTCCAGCAGGTCGTTGAACTCGCGCTCGAGCGTGGCGATCTCGGCCTCGAGGTCGGCTAGGCGCTGCTGCGACTCCTTGTCCTTCTCCTTCTTCAGCGCCTCGCGCTGGATCTTGAGCTGGATCAGGCGCCGCTCCTTGCGGTCCATCTCCTCGGGCTTGGAATCAATCTCCATGCGGATGCGCGAGGCCGCCTCGTCCATCAGGTCGATGGCCTTGTCGGGCAGCTGGCGGTCGGCGATGTAGCGATGCGAGAGCGTGGCCGCGGCAACGATGGCCGGGTCGGTGATCTCCACGCCGTGGTGCACCGCGTAGCGCTCCTTGAGGCCACGCAGGATGGCGATGGTGTCCTCCACCGAAGGCTCGCCCACGAACACCTTCTGGAAGCGACGCTCCAGCGCGGCGTCCTTCTCGACGTACTTGCGGTATTCGTCGAGCGTGGTCGCGCCGATGCAGTGCAGCTCGCCGCGGGCCAGCGCCGGCTTGAGCATGTTGCCCGCGTCCATGGCGCCCTCGGCCTTGCCGGCGCCGACCATGGTGTGCAGCTCGTCGATGAACAGGATGACCTGCCCTTCCTGCTTGGACAGGTCGCTGAGCACGCCCTTGAGGCGCTCCTCGAACTCGCCGCGGAACTTGGCGCCGGCGATCAGCGCGCCCATGTCCAGCGAGAGCACGCGCCGGCCGCGCAGGCCCTCGGGCACCTCGCCGTTGACGATGCGCTGGGCCAGGCCTTCGACGATCGCGGTCTTGCCCACGCCGGGCTCGCCGATCAGCACCGGGTTGTTCTTGGTGCGCCGCTGCAGCACCTGCACGGTGCGGCGGATCTCCTCGTCGCGGCCGATCACCGGGTCGAGCTTGCCCGACTCGGCGCGCGCGGTGAGGTCGATGGTGTATTTCTCCAGCGCCTGCCGGTTCTCCTCGGCGTTGGCGTCGGCCACCTTCTCGCCGCCGCGCAGGGCGTCGATGGCCTTCTCCAGCGCCTCCTTCTTCGCGCCGGCGGCCTTGAGCGCGGCGCCGGCCTCGCCCTTGTCCTCCAGCGCGGCCAGCACGAACAGCTCGCTGGCGATGAAGGCATCGCCGCGCTGCTGGGCCAGCTTGTCGCTGAGGTTGAGCAGGCGCGCGAGCTCGTTGCCGACCGAGAGGTTGCCCTCCTGGCCGCTCACTTTCGGCAGCTTGTCGAGCACCTCGGCCAGGCGCTGGCGCAGGGCCGCGGCATTGACGCCGGCCTGGGCCAGCATCGGCCGGGTCGAGCCGCCCTGCTGGTCGAGCAGGGCCAGCAGCACGTGCGCCGGTTCGATCAGGTTGTGGTCGCGACCCACGGCCAGCGACTGCGCGTCGCTCAGGGCCTGCTGGAAGCGCGAGGTCAGTTTGTCCATCCGCATCGGGTCGTCCCCTCGAAAGGTGGGGCGGCGTCGGGCCGCCCGCCTGCATTTGGAAATGGCGCCCGGCGGCCGCGGTTTCAAGCCGCGCAAGGCGGCGCCGACTGGCCTAGGATGTCGGCATGTCCGAAATCGCCATCGAACCGCTGGTCGTTGCCTGCACGCTGCTGGCCGGCGCGCTCGCCATGGCGCTGGCCCTGGCGGGCTCGGCGCGCCGCCAGCCCGAGCCGGTGCGCTCGGCCCAGATGGCCTGGGCGCGCGGGCTGGCGGGGCTGCCGCTGGGCTGGGTGCTGCTGGAGACGTCTGCCTGGCTGGGCGTCCATGCCCTGGCGATCCCCGCCAAGATGCTGTTCATGGCGGCCTTCATCGAGTTCCTGCGCGCGATGCACCAGCTCGATGACGACCCGGTCGGCCGCCGCTGGTTCTGGATCCCGGTGCTCGCGGTGGGCCTGCTTTCCGTGGGTTTCGCCGCGGCACATCCCTCCGACCCCATGCGCACCGGCTTGCTCAACCTGCTGTGCGCCGCCGCCGCGCTGTCCACGGCGCAGTCGGCGCTCGGGCACCTGCGGTCCGGCGGCAGCCCGCAGGCGGCCGTGCTGGTGGCGGCCTTCGTCGCGGTCGCCCTCGTGCTGGTCGGCCGGGCCACCCTGCTCTACCTGCCCGCCGATGCCCCGGCCCGGCTGTGGGCCGAATCACCGCTGGCGCAGAGCCTGCTGCTGGGCACCTGCGTGCTCGGGCCGGCCGTCGCCACCCTGGCCTTCGCGCTGATGGGCGCCGACCGCCTGCTCGACCGGCTCGAACGCATCGCCGGCCACGACAGCCTGACCGGCGCGGCGT
This sequence comes from Arenimonas sp. SCN 70-307, assembly GCF_001724815.1. GTDB lineage: Bacteria > Pseudomonadota > Gammaproteobacteria > Xanthomonadales > Xanthomonadaceae > Arenimonas. The sequence goes on from NZ_MEDO01000014.1 coordinate 374,922, forward strand.
CACGGCATGCGTTCTTCGAGGCCGCGAACGCCTGCCTGTCGCGGGCCCGGCAGCGTGGCGAGCCGCTCTCCGTCGTGGTCGTGGACCTCGATCATTTCAAGGCGGTCAACGATGCCTTTGGCCATGCCGGCGGTGATGCCGCCCTGAAGCGGGTGGCCAGCGCCCTGGGTGGCGTGCTGCGCGACCAGGACCTGCTGGGGCGGCTGGGCGGCGAAGAGTTCGCCGCGCTGCTGCCGGGCGCGGACGCGTCCACGGCCCGGCAGATAGCCGAGCGCCTGCGCGCGGCCGTGGCCGCGGCGGTGCTGGAAATCGATGGCCAGCGGGTGCCGCTGCGCCTGTCGGCCGGCGTGGCCTGCCTCGGCCCCGGGGACCGCGACCTGGGCGGCCTTCTCGACCGTGCCGACCGGGGCCTCTACGAAGCCAAGCGCGCCGGCCGCGACCAGGTGGTCTGCACGACCTGAAGGCGCGGATCAGAGCGCGCTCATCGCCTTGCGCGCGTCCTCGAGGTCCGGATCGAGCGCCAGCGCGCGCTCGAAGGCCTGCCTGGCGGCCGCCTTGTCGCCGGCCTGGGCGTGCAGCTGGCCGAGCCGGTACCAGGCGTGTTTGTGCTCGGGCGCGCCGGGCTGCGGGTTCAGGGCCAGGACACGCTCGAAGGCGGCGATGCCCTCTTCGGTGCGCTGCTCCGACAGCACGGCCGTGCGGCCGATCTGGTACCAGGCGCTGGCCGACCAGGGTTCATCGGCGGCCCAGGCCGTGAAGACGGCGAAGGCCTGGTCCCACTCTTCGGCCTGCTGGTGCAGCGCGCCGGCGGCCATGCGGAACATGGCCTCGCCCGGCCGCGCGGCGTAGGCGGCGAGCACCTGCCTGCGCGCCTCCGCGTCGTTGCCGTCGTGCATGGCGAGTCGCGCCTGGGCGAAACGACCGCGCGGCGGGTCGCGGCGCAGCAGTTCTTCGGCCTGGGCGCGCGCCTTGGATTCGCTGCCGCCGACGATGCCCGGCGCGCGCAGGTAGTACTCCATCAGCGCAAAGCGGGCATCGTGCAGGGATGGGTCGAGCTCGACGGCGCGCTCGAAGGCGGCCCGGACTTTCGGCGCCATCGTGGCCTGGCTGAACGCCCCCACCTGGCCGATGCGCGCGCCATAGGCCATGCCCATCCAATAGTGCGACGCGGCATGCCCGGGCGTCTGGCGCACGAGTTTCTCGGCCAGCTCGAGCGCGCGCTTGGCCTCGCGCTTCTGCAGCAACAGGCGCAACTGCAGCACGCCCACGTCGGGGTCGCCGGGCCGCGCCTTGGCGAGGGCCTCGATGACCTGCGCGGCGCCGGGGTCGCCCTGCTTCAGCAGCAGGTCGGCCCGCTCAGGCGAGGCCAGGACCGGGGAAGCGGCGAGGAGAAGGCAAAGCAGCGCGGCGGTCAGGAGAGCGGGCATGGCGGGGTCCGGTGGGGGCGCAGCCGGCATCCTGCGGCAGGCCGGGGGCCGCCGTCATCCTGCCGGAAGTCAGGACGCACCGAGCCAGGCCAGGGTGGCGAGGCGGCCGCTGCGGCCGTCGCGGCGGTGAGAGTAGAAGCGGCTCGGGTCGGCGATGGTGCAAAGCCCGCCGCCGTGCACGTTGGTTACGCCGACGGCCGCCAGGCGGCGCCGGGCCAGGGCGTAAAGGTCCACGCGCCAGTGACCCGGCCGGGTGGCGATGAAGGCTTCGGCGGCGCCCGGATCGGGCCCGGTGAAGGCGGCGCGGACTTCTTCGCCGATCTCGTAGTTCACGGGACCGGCGGCGGGGCCGAGCCAGGCGACGAGCTCGCCCGGCGGCGTGTGCATGGCGGCAACGGTCGCCTCCAGCACGCCGCCGGCCAGGCCACGCCAGCCGGCATGGGCGGCGCCGATCTCGCTGCCGTCGCGCGCGGCGAAGACCACGGGCAGGCAGTCGGCGGTGAGGATGGCCAGCACGACACCGGGTTCGGACGTGACGGCGGCATCGGCTTCGGGTTCGGGTTCGGGCGCGCCCTCTCCCCGGGCCAGCCCCGCCCCGACGCGCACGACCTCCACGCCATGCACCTGCCTGAGCCACCGCGGCTGGGAGGGCAGCTGCAGCCAGGCCGCCATGCGACGCCGGTTCTCGAGCACCGCGGCCGGCTCGTCGCCGCAGTTCATGCCCAGGTTCAGGCGATCGAACGGCGCCTGCGAGACGCCGTCGCCGCTGCGCAGGCTGGTGACGGCCCTCACGCCCGGCGGCGCGGGCCAATCGGCGTCGAGCCAGGCCGCGCCGGCCATGGTTCAGGCCTTGAAGGCCGCGGTGTCCTCGCGCAGGTCGAGCACGAGGGCCTGCATGTCGGCCGGCATCGGCGCCGACACGGTCACCGCCTCGCCGCTGGCGGGATGGGCGAAGCTGAGCTTTTCGGCGTGCAGGGCCTGGCGGCGGAAGCCATGAAGGCGGGCCACCAGCGCCTCGGTGGCGCCCTTGGGCAGGCGGAAGGCGCCGCCGTAGAGCGGGTCGCCGACGATGGGATGGCGCACGTAGGCCATGTGGACGCGGATCTGGTGGGTGCGGCCGGTCTCCAGGCGGCACTCGACCAACGTATGTGCCCTGAACTTCTCACGCACGCGGTAGTGCGTCACCGCATCACGCCCCCCTTCCTTCACGACTGCCATGCGCACCCGGTCCGTCGGGTGCCGGCCGATCGGCGCATCCACCGTATTGCCGGCCACCATCGTGCCCTGCACCACCGCCAGGTACTGCCGGTGTACTTCGCGGCCGGACAACTGCTCCACCAGCGAGGTGTGCGCGCGCAGCGTGCGCGCCACCACCATCAGGCCCGAGGTGTCCTTGTCGAGGCGGTGCACGATGCCGGCGCGCGGCAGCTCGGCCAGCCGGGCGTCGAAGTGCAGCAGTGCGTTGACCAGCGTGCCGCGCGGGTTGCCCGCGCCCGGGTGCACCACCAGGCCAGCCGGCTTGTTGATGACCAGCACGTCCTCGTCCTCGTGCAGCACCTCGAGGGCGATGGCCTCGGGCAGGGCGTGGGTCTCGGTCTCGAGCCGCACCGACAGGGTGATCGGCTCGCCGCCGCGCACGGCCTCCTTGGGCTTGACCTGGCGGCCGTCGAGCAGGGCGTCGCCGGACTTGACCCATTCGGTCAGGCGCGAGCGCGAGAAGTCGGGGAAGAGCTCGGCCAGCACCTGGTCGAAGCGGCGGCCGGCCGACTCCATGGGCACGGCGGCCTCGAGCAGTTCGCGCTCGTTTTCGTCTGTTTCGGGGGTGTTCTGGGCGGGCATGGCGGGCATCCTGGGCCTGGGTGGGGGCCGGCCCCGGGTTCATGGAGGCGACAGCGGGCTTTCCGGTATTATCCCCGAACTTGCTGCCCGCAGCGCCCAGACCCCGATCCTGATGACCCGACGCACCGGCCTGTTCCGCAATTTCGCCATCCTGGCGCTGATCCTCGGCCTCTCCGGCTGCCAGACCATCGGCGGCTGGTTCGGCGGCGAACGCGAAAAGCCCACCGAAACCCTGCCGGTCGAAGAGATGTACGCCGTCGGCAAGCGCTCGATGGAAGGCCGCAACTACAACCGCTCGGCGCAGTACTTCCAGCGCCTGGTGGCGCGCTTCCCGTACGGCCCCTACAGCGAGCAGGCGCAGCTGGAGCTGGCCTACGTGCTCTACAAGCAGGGCAAGAACGAGGAAGCCACCTCGGCCATCAACCGCTTCATCCGCACCTACCCGACCCACCGCCACATCGATTACGCCTATTACCTCAAGGCGCTGATCAACTTCGACCAGGGCCGCGCCACCCTGATGCGCCTGGCCCGCCAGGACATGTCCAAGCGCGACCTGGGCGCGACCACGCAGTCGCTGGCCGACTTCGGCGAGGTCATCCGCCGCTACCCGAACAGCCGCTACGCCCCGGATGCCCGCCAGCGCATGATCTACCTGCGCAACCAGCTGGCCCGCTACGAGGTCGGCGTGGGCGTGTACTACCTGCAGCGCGACGCCTTCGTGGCCGCCGCCAACCGCGGCAAGTACACGATCCAGACCTATCCGCAGAGCGAGTACGAGGGCGACGCCCTGGCGCTGATGGTGGCGTCCTACACCGCCCTGGGCCAGGACGAGCTGGCGGCCGACGCCCGCCGCGTGCTCGAGACCAACTACCCCGACCACGCCTATTTCGGCGGCGACTGGCCGGAGAGCCGCGGCTTCTTCGGCAAGCTCAACCCCTTCGCCGGCAAGTAAGCCCCGCCCTTGATCCTGTAGGAGGGCCTTCAGGCCCGAAGCTCTTCGCCAAGAGCTTCGGGCCTGAAGGCCCTCCTGCATTCAGTCCCGCCAGCCGGTGGTGATGGGATAGCGCCGCTCGCGTCCGAAGGCGCGATGCGAGAGCTTGGGCCCCGGCGCCGCCTGGCGGCGCTTCCACTCGTTGATGCGCAGCAGGTGCAGCACCCGCGCCACGGTGTCGGCGTCGAAGCCGGCGGCGACGATCTCGGCCGGCGAAAGGTCCTGGTCCACGTAGCGCAGCAGGATGCCGTCGAGCACGGCGTAGGGCGGCAGCGAATCCTGGTCGGTCTGGTTCTCGCGCAGCTCGGCCGAGGGCGGCCGGGTGATCACCTCTTCCGGGATGACCCGCGAGATGCGGTTGCGCCAATGGCACAACGCCGTCACCTCGGACTTGTAGAGGTCCTTGATGGGCGCGAAGCCACCGCACATGTCGCCGTAGATGGTGGCGTAACCCACCGCGTATTCGCTCTTGTTGCCCGTGGTGAGCAGCAGGCCGCCGAACTTGTTGCTCAGCGCCATCATCAGCGCGCCGCGGCAGCGCGACTGCAGGTTCTCCTCGGCGACGCCGGGCTCGAGGCCCGAGAACAGCGGCGCGAGGGCCTGCAGGAAGCCCTGGAACGGTGCCTCGATGGGCACGGTTTCGAGGCGGATGCCGAGCATGCGCGCCTGCTCTTCGGCCAGGTCGTTGCTCAGGTCGGAGGTGAAGCGCGAAGGCAGGCGCACCGCGGCGACGTTGCGCGCGCCGAGCGCGTCCACCGCCAGTGCCGCCACCAGGCCCGAGTCGATGCCGCCCGACAGGCCCAGCCAGACGCGGTCGAAGCCGTTCTTGCCGCAGTAGTCGCGGATGCCGCGGACGATGGCGCGCCAGGCCAGGGACTCGCGCGACTCGTCGTCCTCCTCGGGCCAGTGCACGCGGGTGAAGCGGCGCGTACCGGCGGCGTAGTCGGCCACCAGCCAGTGTTCCTCGAAGGCGCGCGCGGCCGGATGCACGTTGCCGTCGCCGTCGGCCAGCACCGAGGCGCCGTCGAACACCAGCTCGTCCTGGCCACCGACGAGGTTGAGGTAGGCCAGCGCGGCGCCGCTTTCCTGCACGCGCAACGCCACGAGCGCGTCGCGCTGGGCGGTCTTGTCGCGCTCGAAGGGCGAGGCGTTGGGCACCAGCACCAGCTCGGCGCCCCGGGCCACGGTCTCGGCCAGCGGCTCGGCGAACCACAGGTCCTCGCAGATGACCAACCCCACGGTGACGCCTTTCACCTCGAAGGTGCAGGCGCCGCCGTCGGGGTCGATGTCGAAGTAGCGGCGCTCGTCGAACACGGCGTAATTGGGCAACTCGCGCTTGCGGTAGGTCGCCTGCACCTTGCCGCCGGACAGCACGCTGGCGGCGTTGTAGACGATCGAGCCGGCGGCCTGCGGCCAGCCGACCACGGCGGTGATGCCGGTGCAGGCCCTGGCCACCTCGGCCAGCGCCGTTTCGCAGGCCTCGAGGAAGGCCGGACGGTGCACCAGGTCCTCGGGCGGGTAGCCACTCAGGGCCAGCTCCGGGAACAGCACCAGGTCGGCCCCGTGCACGTCCTGCGCCTCGGCCACCAGCGCGGCGATGCGCGCGGCGTTGGCCTGCACGGCGCCGACCGGGAAATCGAACTGGGCGAGGGCGAGGCGGAGGGTGGTCATCGGGACTCCGTGTCGGGGGCGGCATCGATGGGGCGCCGAGTGTAGCGCGCCGGGTCGGCGGCGTAGGCCTCGGCGAAGCCGAGGGAGGCCGAGGCGCTGATGTGGTTCGAGTCCCAGAACAGGGCGAAACCATGCCGCGCCGGCGGGCATCGCCGTTCGTCGCAGAAGTAGTCGGTGGGGTCGACCAGCTCGACGTTGGGATGCCGGCGCGCCAACTCGTCGAGCTCACGCCAGGCCCGCGCGACCCGCTGGCGATGCGCCGGCGCCGTTCGGCTGCAGCTGTCCTCCCAGCCCAGGGCGATGCAGTCCGGCGCAGGCTGGCTGAGGTCCGGCAGCGGCCCCATCACGAGGATGCGGCGCACATGGCCGAGTTGCTCCAGCACCTGCGAAAGGGCCGCCACGCGTTCGCCGAGTTGTGGCGGCGCCGCACCCACTTCGGAATAGCCGATCGGCCAGCGCTGGGCGATGACCAGGATGTCGAGCGGCCGCATTGCCAGCCAATCCAAGGCGAGCCCGTTGAAACGTACACAGTCATCACCAGAACCGGCGTCACCCGGACCGGGCGGACAGGAATTGAGCGTCAGCGGTGCCGCCGACGCATCGCCGGCCTCGGCCAGCCACCAGGCGTAGGGCTGCCATGCCAGCGCGTGCGAATCACCCCAGAGGGCATAGGTGGGCGGCACGCCGGGCCGGGAATGGCAGGCCTCGGGCTTGAGTGCGCGCACCTCGTCGCGGGTGTCGAAGTGGCATTGGCCGAGGATGGAGGGCAGGTCCTGGCGCGCGGCATCTGAGATTTCGCGCACTTCGGCAGGCAGTCGATCGATCCGGGCAAGGGCCGCCACTGCGACCGCAGCGAGAACGCAGGCCGCAAGCCCCGCGCCCAGCGCCCGCGCCGGGGCGATGCCGGGCCGCCGGAACGGCCGCTCGACGAAACGCCAGCTTGCCCAGGCCAGGACGAGCGCCGCGAGGCACGCCAGCAATCGCAACCCTATCCCGGCCGGTTCGGGCCACGCGGCCTCTGCGATAACGAGCAACGGCCAGTGCCACAGGTAGAGGGAGTAGGAAACCAGCCCGAGCCCGACCATCGGTCCGGAGCGCAGGAGGGAGGCGACCCAGCCGGACACCGCACCGCGATGGATGGCCAGCAGCGCTAGCGACGTCCCCGCCACGACCGGCATCGCGCTTTTTCCTGGGAAAGGCCCCCAAGCTCCGGTCTGGAGGCAGGCAAGCAGCACCAAGGCCAATCCTGCCGGCAATGCGACGCGGGACAGCCGGCCCGCGTGCGCCGCGGCCGGCGACAGCGCCACCAAGCCACCCGCGGCTAGCTCCCAGAAGCGCGCCGGCATCTGGTAGAAAGCCCGCTCGGGCTGAATGTTCACCCAGTACTCGGCGAGCAACAGCGATCCCAGCGCCAGCATTGCCAGTCGGCGCGCAGGCGCACCGGGCGCGAAGCGCAGCAGCGCCACAAGCAGCAACGGGTAGACGAGGTAGAACTGCTCCTCGACCGCCAACGACCACAGATGCAGCATCGGTCGCATTTCCGCGCCGGCATCGAAGTAGCCACCCGTGCTGGCCTGAAAATGGAAGTTGGCCAGAAAGGCCAGCGCATGCAGCGACGACGTCGCCGCCTCGTCCACCAGCGACTCGTGCCGGCCCATCGGCCCAGCCAGAAGCAGCATGACGCCCAGCAGCATCGCCACCAGCGCCGGCAGCAGGCGCCGAGCGCGCCGGGCGTAGAACGCGGTGAAGTCTATGCGCCCGTTGGCGGCCCATTCGCGAACGAGCAGCGCCGTAATCAGGTAGCCGGAGAGGACGAAAAAGACATCAACGCCGACGAATCCGCCAGGCATTGCGCCGGGCGCGGCGTGGTAGATGACCACTGCCGCTACGGCGATGGCCCGCAGCCCGTCGATTTCCGGCTTGTGTTCCAGCGCCGCCCCCTCGCCTGCCTTTCGCGAGGATCATAAAGCGAAGAGCCGCCCGAGGGCGGCTCTTCAACAGCTTCGCGGCTTGAGCCGCTCCTGCAGGGAAGCCGCAGAATTACTTCTTGAGGCGGGCCGCGATCGCCGCGCCGAGGTCGCCGGGCGACTTGACGGTGGTGACGCCGGCCTTCTCGAGGGCCTCGAACTTGCCGGCCGCGGTGCCCTTGCCGCCGGAGGCGATGGCGCCGGCATGGCCCATGCGCTTGCCGGCCGGGGCCGAGGCGCCGGCGATGAAGCCGACCACCGGCTTGGTGACGTACTCGGCGATGAACTCGGCCGCCTCTTCCTCGGCGCTGCCGCCGATCTCACCGACCATGATGATGCCCTCGGTCTGCGGGTCGTCCTGGAACAGCTTCAGGGCGTCGATGAAGTTGGTGCCGTTGATCGGGTCGCCGCCGATGCCGATGCAGGTCGACTGGCCGAGGCCGGCGTCGGTGGTCTGTTTCACGGCTTCGTAGGTGAGCGTGCCCGAGCGCGAGACGATGCCGATCTTGCCCGGCATGTGGATGTGGCCCGGCATGATGCCGATCTTGCACTCGCCCGGGGTGATCACGCCGGGGCAGTTCGGGCCAATCAGCACGACGTCGTCGTAGCCGGCCAGGGTGTTCTTCACGCGCAGCATGTCGAGCACCGGGATGCCCTCGGTGATGCAGACGATGACGCGGATGCCGGCGTCGGCCGCCTCGAGGATGGCATCGGCCGCGAACGGCGGCGGCACGTAGATGACCGACGCGTCGGCGCCGGTCTCGTCAACGGCCTCACGCACGGTGTTGAAGACCGGCAGACCGATGTGGGTGGTGCCGCCCTTGCCCGGGGTGACGCCGCCGACGACCTTGGTGCCGTAGTCGAGCATCTGCTCGGCGTGGAAGGTGCCCTGCTGGCCGGTGAAGCCCTGGACGATGACCTTGGTGTTCTTGTTGACCAAAACGCTCATGGGTGGGTTGTCCTTCAGGCTCAGGCGGCGGCGACGGCGGCGACGGACTTCTTGGCGCCGTCGTTGATGTCATCGGCCGGGATGATGGCGAGGCCGGAGTTGCGCAGCAGCTCCTTGCCCTTCTCCACGTTGGTGCCTTCCAGGCGCACGATGACCGGGATCTTGACGCCGACTTCCTTCACCGCGGCGATGATGCCCTCGGCGATCATGTCGCAGCGGACGATGCCGCCGAAGATGTTGACGAAGATGGCCTTGACCTTGTCGGACGACAGGATGAGCTTGAAGGCCTCGGTGACGCGCTCCTTGTTGGCGCCGCCGCCGACGTCGAGGAAGTTCGCCGGCTCGCCGCCGTTGAGCTTGATGACGTCCATGGTGGCCATGGCCAGGCCCGCGCCGTTGACCATGCAGCCGATGTTGCCGTCCATGGTGACGTAGTTGAGGTCGTGCTTGGAGGCCAGCACCTCGGTCTCGTCCTCCTGGCGGATGTCGCGCATGGCGGCCAGGTCGGGGTGGCGGAAGGTGGCGTTGTCGTCGGAGTTGATCTTGCCGTCGAGCACGGCCAGGTCGCCGTTGGTGAGGATGGCCAACGGGTTGAGCTCGACCAGGGCCAGGTCCTTCTCGTTGAACAGCTTGTACAGGCCCAGCATGATCTTGCTCAGCTGGCCGACCTGCTTGGCGTTCAGGCCCAGGGCGAAGCCCATCTCGCGGCACTGGTAGGGCTGCAGGCCCTGCACGAAGTTCACGTTGAGCGACTTGATTGCCTCCGGGTTCTCGGCGGCGACCTGCTCGATCTCGACGCCACCCTCGGCCGAGGCGATGAAGGTGATCGAGCGCGAGGCGCGGTCGACCAGCACGGAGAGGTAGAGCTCCTTGGCGATGTCGGTGGCCTGGGTGACCAGCACCGAGTCGACCGGCAGCTCGATGCCGGCGGTCTGGTAGGTGGCCATCTTGGTGCCGAGCATGCCCTCGGCGTACTTGCGCACGTCCTCGAGGGTCTTGGCCAGCTTGACGCCGCCGGCCTTGCCGCGGCCGCCGGCGTGGATCTGCGCCTTGACGACCCAGAAGTCGCCGCCAATGGCCTTGGCCGCGTCCACGGCCTCCTCGGGACTGCGGGCGACGCGGCCGGCCGGGACGGCAATGCCGTAGTCGCCGAACAGCTGCTTGGCCTGGTATTCGTGGAAGTTCATGCCGATACCTGTGTGGGAAGGGGGTCGCGAACGGGGGCGGTATTGTCGCCGCAACGGTGCCCCCAACGCAAAAACCCCCACCCTTGACAGCCGGCGCCGAGGCATACTGGGGACATGGCCGCCGCCCCCCGCAAAACCGCCAGCCCCCCGCCCCAGCGCCGCGAGCTGTACTTCTTCACGCTCTACCGGGTGCTCGAGGCGGCGCTGTTGGCCCTGGTGGCCTTCAGCCCGGCCGGCGGCTACCTGCTCGAGATCCGCGAGCCGGCCATCCTGCAGAGCCTCGTCGTGCTCTACATGGTGGCGGCGATTGCGCTGCTCGTGGCCGGCTACCGCAGCGAACTGCCCCCGCCCCGCCAGGCCGCGATCGGCCTGGGCATCGACATCCTGGTGGCGGCGGCCGTGCTGGCCACCACCTCGGGCAGCCAGGGCGGCGTGGCCCTGCTGCTGCTTTTCAACGTGGGTGCCGGCGCCCTGATCCTGCCCCAGAAGGCCGGCCTGGCCTACGCCGGCGCCGCCTCGCTGGTGGTGCTGTTCGACAGCGTCTACCTGCGTGCCGTCGGCTTCGACGACGCCCGCCCGCTGGCCGAGTCGGTGATGTTCTCGGTGACCTACCTGGCCACGGCCGTGCTTTGCGAACTGCTCAGCCGCCAGGTCCTCGAGTCGCAGGCCCTGGCCGAACAGCGCGGCGAGGAGCTGGCCAACCAGGCCGAGATCAACGAACTGGTGATCCGCCGCATCCGCACCGGCATCCTGGTGGTGGACGGCGACCACCAGGTGCGGGTTTGCAACGAGGCGGCCTGGGCGCTGCTGGGCAAGCCCTCGCCCGACCGCCGGCAGCTTTCCGACATCGCCCTGCCCCTGCACCGCAGCCTGCAGGCCTGGCGCCAGGGCCGCGGCGAGATCCCCAAGGCCATGACCCTCGGCGAGGGCGCGCCCGAGGTGCTGCCGCGCTTCGTCTCGCTGAGCCTGACCAACAACCTGTTCCTGATCTTCCTCGAGGACAGCCGGGTGTTCTCGAACCGCGCCGAGGAGCTGACCCTGGCCACCCTGGGCCGCCTGTCGGCCTCGATCGCCCACGAGATCCGCAACCCGCTCGCGGCGATCATGTATTCGGTGCAGCTGCTCGAGGAATCGACCGACCTGCCCGAGGGCGACCAGCGCCTGCTCGAGATCATCCACACCCAGTGCCAGCGCATGAACGGCATCGTCCAGGACATCCTGGGCCTGGCCCGGCGCGAGCGCAGCCAGCCCGAGTCGATCGACATCGGCCTGTTCGCCCGCAGGTTCGTCGACGAGTACCGGGCCAGCCACCCGCTGGAGACCGACATCCTGCAGGCCGTGTCCGAGCGCAGCGTGCTGGCCATGGCCGACCCGCGCCACCTGCACCAGGTGCTGACCATCCTGGTGGCCAATGCCCTGACCTACGGCCGCATGCCCGGCGAGCCGGCCAAGGTGACCGTGGCCGTGCGCAGCGCGCCACCCGGCACGCCGCCCGAACTGAACGTGATCGACCGCGGCCCGGGCATCCCGGCCGCCGTGGCCAGCCAGATCTTCACTCCGTTCTATACGACCAGCGAGCACGGAACGGGCCTGGGCCTCTACATCGCCCAGCAGCTGTGCGAGGCCAACCAGTGCACCCTGAGCTACCAGCCGGTGCCGGGCGGCGGCAGCTGCTTCCGCATCATCCTCCCGCCGGGCATGACCCTGATGCAGGAAGAGGCCTCGCCGGGGCGCCTCAATCTGGCCTGAGACACCCGGCTTCAGCTAAGGTGTAGGGGACTCCCACCCCCCGATACCGCATGGCAACCGCCCGCAGCGCCCTGGTAGTAGATGACGAGCGCGACATCCGGGAACTGTTGGTCCTGACCCTGGGCCGCATGGGCCTGCGCGTGGACACGGCCGCGGACCTGGCTTCGGCCAGGGCGCACCTGGCCCAGTCGCGCTACGACCTGTGCCTGACCGACATGCGCCTGCCCGATGGCTCTGGACAGGAGCTGATCGAGCACATCGCCCAGCGCTATGCCGAGACGCCGGTGGCGATGATCACGGCCTTCGGCAACGTCGAGGCCGCGGTGGACGCGCTCAAGGCCGGCGCCTTCGACTTCGTGACCAAACCCGTGGACCTGTCGGTGCTGCGCCGGCTGGTGCAGCACGCGCTCGACCTCAACCAGCAGCGCAAGGCGGCCCCGGCCGGCGCGCGCCTGCTGGGCGAGTCGCAGCGCATGCAGCAGCTGCGCCAGACCATCGGCCGCGTCGCGCGCAGCCAGGCGCCGGTGTACATCAGCGGCGAGTCGGGCGTGGGCAAGGAACTGGTGGCGCGGCTGATCCACGAGCAGGGCTCGCGAGCGGCCGGGCCGTTCGTGCCGGTGAACTGCGGCGCGATCCCGTCGGAGCTGATGGAGAGCGAGCTGTTCGGCCACAAGAAGGGCAGCTTCACCGGCGCCCACGCCGACAAGGAAGGCCTGTTCCAGACCGCCAACGGCGGCACCCTGTTCCTGGACGAGGTGGCCGAGCTGCCGCTGCACATGCAGGTCAAGCTGCTGCGCGTGATCCAGGAGAAGTCGGTGCGCCCGGTGGGCGCCCAGGCCGAGCTGCCGGTGGACGTGCGCATCCTGTCGGCCACGCACAAGAACCTGGCCAAGCTGGTCGAGGACGGCAAGTTCCGCCAGGACCTGTACTACCGCATCAACGTGATCGAGCTGGCCGTGCCGCCGCTGCGCCAGCGCCGCGAGGACATCCCGCAGATCGCCGAGGCCGTGCTGGCCCGCCTGGCCGGCAACGGCGGCACCGTGCCGGCCCTGAGCGAGGAAGCCGAGGCGGCCCTGTCGGCCTATCCCTTCCCGGGCAACGTGCGCGAGCTGGAGAACATCCTCGAGCGCGCCGTGGCCCTGTGCGACGGCCAGACCATCGAAGTGGCGGACCTCTACCTGCCCCAGGTGGACCAGCTGATCGGCCAGGAAGCCGATATGCCCCTGCGTCCGGTGGCCGCCGCGCCCTCGCCCGCCCTGCCGCCCGGCCTGGCCGACGCCACCGCCCTGCCGGAAGCCATCGAGCAGATGGAGCGCGAGACCATCCAGAAGGCGCTCGAGGCGAACCGCTACAACAAGACCAGGACGGCGGCGGCGCTGGGGATTACGTTCCGGGCGCTTCGGTACAAGCTCAAGAAGCTTGGGATGGAGTGAGGCTGGGCGGCGGGGCCGCCCCATCCCCCTTCAGCGGTCCGCCCAGGCCAGCAGGTAGGCGCGGATGAATCCGTAGTCCGAGCCCGGCAGCACGGGCACCAGCCTGCCCTCTTCGCGGTCGAGCCTCACGGCCTCGGCCGGGTCGCCGCTGCCGTGCGCACCGAGCATCGCGATGACCAGCATGTGCTCGCGGGTGGCGAGGGGACGTTCGACGCCCAGCAGCCCGAGCGCACGGCGCCCGGCCTCGAGCATGGCCTCGGGATCGCGCGCGGCCGTGGCCTGGTAGGCCGCCATCACCGCGGCGACTTCCTCGGGCTGGCCCTCGGCCACGAACCACGCCGGCTCCAGCCACATGCCGCCCTGGTCCTCGAAGGCCAGGTGCGCTAGCGAATGCTCGGCGATGTTGGTGGCCGCGACCAGCCAGTTGTCGATGTCGGCGGCCGCCACCGGCCGGCTAGAGAGCTGCCGCAGCACGGTCACCTGGGCCGAAAGGGCCTGGTACTCAGCCGAGATCGCAGACGTCTCGCCGCTGCGCACCGCCTCGGCCAGGCGGCTGGCCACCACGGGCAAGCGCACCATGTCGTCGTTGCCAGCCGTGCTCATGCCTGAGGACAGCCGCGGCACGCGCCAGTCGTCGGTGACCTCGAGCACGGGCAGGCCGGACTTGGCCAGGCTGTGCAGCCAGATGGCCGAATCCTCGCGGAAACGGGCGCGCGGGGCCTGAAGCGACACTGTGGGATGGAAGTCATCGTGCACTTCGGCCCCCGACAGGCGCACGAGGTTGTCGATCACCGCCTTCGAGCCCAGCCGATAGACACCAAAGTCGGCGGCGTTGGCCAGGCCCACCCGCGCCAGCTCGCGCTGCAGGGGCGACCCTTCGGCAGCCGGATAGGACAGGGACGGGATCGGGCTTCGGCTTGCCAGCAGCACGAGGTCGCCGTAGTTCGGCCGGTACATCTCGATGTAGGGATACTCGGCCGAGAGCGCCGCGAGCATCGTCATAAGCAGCGGGTCGCTCAGTTCATAGGTGTGGATCCACTGCACCAGGATCCCATCGTCCTTCAGGTGGTTGCCAAGGAAGGCGTAGAACTGCCGCGTGAACAGGCTGGCGACGCCGCTGACCCACGGATTCGAGGGCTCGGAAACGATGACGTCGTAGCGGCGGCTGCCGGTGGAAAAAAAGGTGCGGGCGTCGTCTATGTGCAGGCGCGAGCGCGGGTCGCGGTAGGCACGCTCGACGCGCGGGCCGAACAGCATCGCGCCGTCGTACATGGCGCGCTCGATCTCGATTGAGTCCACCTGCAGCGGCTTGCCGCTGCCCAGCACCGTGTGCGTGCTCAAGCCCGAGCCCCAGCCGATGATGGCGATGCGCTCGGGGTTGGGATGCGCGGCCAGCGGCATGGCGCCGAGCATGAGCATGGTGATCTCGTCATCCGAGGGCGGCTGGCCGAGGTCGAGCTGCATGGCCGCGTCGGGCTTGCCGTTGGTGGCGATGGTGGCGGCGTTGCCCTGCTGGTAGACGGCGACGGTGGCGGTCTTGCCATCGCGCAGGAATCGGACCTGTGCACCCTCCTGCAGCTCCGAGCTTCCGGTGCGGAACACGCCGGAGGCCAGCGCCTCGGGCGAGGCGCGGCCGAGGACCAGGCTCAACGGCAGCACCAGCAGGGCCGCCGCGGCGCCGGCGAAATAGGGCTTGGCCGGCACGTCGTCGGCGTACTTCTTCAGGATGACGAAGCCCAGGCCGATGTCCACCAAGGCGGCGACCGTCACCGCCAGGTGCAGGCCCAGGGCCGGAATCAGCAGGTGCACCGCCAGGGCCACGCCCAGGATCGCGCCCAGCGTGTTGGCGGCGTAAACCTTGCCGATGCTCGACTCGCCCGCGCCACGACGCAGCAGGGCCATGGTGAACAGTGGAAGGGTCATGCCGGCGAAGAACGCGGCCGGGAACATCACGGCGAGCGAGATCAGTGCGCTGCCGAAGCTGAAGAGGCTATAGCCGTCGTCGGTCTTGGGCAGCCAGGCCATCAGCCCGCCCACCCAGCGGAAGCTCTGGGCAAAGATCGGCAGGGATACCAGGGCCGCGACGCCCATCCAGAGCTGGGCGAAGCCCGCATAGGCCAGGGCATCCTTGATGCGCGCACTGCGGCGGCGGATCCACAGGCCGCCGAAGGCAAGGCCGAGGATGAAGGCCGCCAGCATCAGCTCGAAGGAGTGGATGGTAGTGCCGAGCGCCTGGTTGAGCATGCGCACCCAGCCGATCTCGTACACGAACGAGCTGGCACCAGTGATCATGGCGGCGAGCAGGATGAACCTCAGGAAGTCCTTGTCCTCGGCAGCCTCGGCCTCGGTCCTGATCGGGGCGGGCGCGACGCTGGTGGGCACAGGGCGCAGGTCGGCGCGACGCGACACCATCCAGGCAACCACGCCAACGAGGAGGTTCAGGGCGCCGGCCACGGCTACCGTGCCGGGCATCCCAACAGCAGGCAACAGCAGGAAGGTGGCCGCCAGGGCGCCGAAGGCCGCACCGAGACTGTTGCTGAAATACAAGCCGCCCAGTATCTCGCCGTCGGCCTCCGGGGCCACGCGCAGATAGCCACCGCTCATCAGCGGGAAGGTCATGCCCAGCAGGATGCTCTGCGGCGCAATCAGAAACGCCGCGCTGCCCCATTGCCACGCCCGGACGGCCCCGCCTTCGCCCAGCGCGGGATACACAACTTCCAGCGAGAACCCGGTGTAGGCGACGAAAATCGGGTGGAACAACAAGCCGGCCACGCCGATGATGATCTCGACCACCGCGTAAGCGAAGACCAGGCGCTTCCAATTTGCGCCGCGGCGGCTGACCAACCAGGCGCCCAGGGCCATACCGCCCATGAAAATGCCCAGGACCAGGGTCTGGGCATAGGCCGCGTGCCCCAGCGTGAGCCCCAGGTAGTGCGACCAGATGGCCTGATAAATGAGGCCGGCGAAGCCGGAAGCGACAAAAAGCGCGAGGAGCGTGCGCTCCAGTCCCAGGACCCGTCCGGTCATCGATTGCTCCCCCTTGTTCGATGGGGCGAGCATAGCCCAGCCCACCGCCCCGGGGCCGCAATGTGACCTGTTCCACGAAGCCAGGGTCAAAAAGTGACGCCTTGCGTCAGTTTGTGACTTGCCTCACAGAAGCAACAAGCCTGTCCCGCAACTGACTGGTCTTGCGTTCCTTACTAGGCCTATAGTCCGGCCTGTGACGGCCGTCAAAGGTTGGCACAGTAGTTGCACCACCGTAATAGCCCCCGCTCGGAGCGGAAATCCAAGGAAGGGATCGTCCTTTCCGGGGAAGGGCACCACAATCCACCTAGGGGATTTACCCATGAAGAAGATCCAGAAAGGTTTCACCCTGATCGAGCTGATGATCGTGGTCGCGATCATCGCCATCCTGGCCGCCATTGCTCTGCCGGCTTACCAGGACTACATCGCCCGTTCGCAGGTCGCTGCTGGCCTGGCTGACATCCGTGGCGGCGTGACGGCGTTCGAAGAGCTGATCAACCGTGGTTCGACTGGTACCGCGACCCCGGCCTCCGTCGGCCTGGCCAGCGCCACCGCCCGTTGCTCGACCATCGCGGCCACTGGCGCCTTCAACGCCACCAGCGGCCAGACTCTCGAGTGCACCATGCAGGGCAACCCGAAGGTCTCGACCAAGAAGGTCACCCTGACCCGCAATGCCTCGGGCGCCTGGAACTGCACCACCGACCTGGCTGCCGACGACAAGGCCAAGTACAACCCGGGCGGCTGCAACTAATCCCGAGCTTTACCAGCAGTACCTGGCAGGGGCTCCGGCCCCTGCCAGCCTGGTGGCGCCGAAGGGGACCGGCCCACCGCGAAGCAGGGACACTTCGCCATAGCGCCGCCCTTCCATCGGAGCAGGCTCGCATGCGCAGCATCAGGGGTTTTACTCTCATAGAGTTGATGATCGTGGTGGCCATCATCGCCATCCTCGCGGCCATCGCGCTCCCGGCTTATCAGGATTACACGATCCGTTCCCAGGTAACGGCTGGCTTGGCCGACATCACTGGCGGCAAGGCGCTTTACGAGGCGCAGGTCGTCGCCAACAACTCCTCCAGCTTCACCATCACCGATATCGGCCTGCAGAGCTCGACCGCCCGCTGCAGCGCCATCACCATGGATCCGGCCCCTGGCGCTGGCTACATTGATTGCGCAATGCGTGGCCATCCGCTGGTCCAGGGCAAGTTCGTCCGCCTCAACCGCAACAGCTCCGGTGAGTGGAACTGCACCACGGACGTCGCGGCCGACAAGCACAAGCCCGAAGGCTGCAACTGAAGTCTTTACAGGCGCGGCACTTCCGCGGAAGGTAGCGGCTCCATGCGGGCACCACCCGCCAACGTCGCCACGCCCGCCCGGATCCCGCTGCCCATGAACCCCTTGCGCCTCTTCCGCACGATCGCACCGATCCTGCTGGTCCTGCTCGCGGCCGCGGCCTATTGGCCCGGTCTGAATGGCGGGTTCCTGTTCGACGATTACCACAACATCCAGGTCAATCCGGCGATCCAGCTGAGCTCGCTGGACGCCGAGTCCCTGCAGCGCGCCGCGGGCGCCTACCAGGCCGGCGGCTATGGCCGCCCGCTGGCCACGGTCAGCTTCGCGCTCGACCACTATTTCCAGGGCAAGGACCCGGCGGGTTTCAAGCGCACGAACATCGCGCTGCACGCGCTCAACACCCTGCTCGTCTTCCTGCTGGCCAGCCGGCTGCTGGCCCTGCCCAGGGCGGCCCCTGCATGGTCGGTCTGGGCGGCCCTGGCGATCGCCGCAGGCTGGGCCATCCATCCGCTGCAGGTCTCGACCGTGCTGTACGTGGTGCAGCGCATGGAGATCCTGGTTGCCACGGCCACCCTGCTTGGCCTGCTGGCCTACCTGCGCGGCCGGCTGGCCCAGCGTGACGGTCGACGCGGCTGGCCCTGGCTGGGCGTGGCCGCGCTCTGCGGCGCGGTCGGCATGCTGGCCAAGGAGTCGGCGGTGCTGCTGCCCGTTTTCGCGCTCGCGCTCGAGGCCACCGTGCTGCGCTTCGAGGCTGGCCTCCCGGCGACGCGGCGCTTCCTACAGGTGGCCTACGCCGGCGGCGCGGCCATCGCCACGGTGCTGTTCTTCGGCTGGCTGCTGCCCCGGTTCGCCAGCCCCGAGACGTTCGCAATCCGCGACTTCACCGTCGGCGAGCGCCTGCTGACGCAGCTGCGCGTGCTGCCGATGTACCTCGGCCAGGTGCTGCTGCCGCTGCCCGACAGCATGACCTTCTATTACGACACCTTCCCCAAGTCGACTGGTTGGTTCTCCCCCGTCACCACCCTGCTCGGCGGTGTGTTCCTCGTCGCGCTGGCCGCGCTGGCCTGGCGCCTCCGCCGTGGGGCGCCGCTGGCGAGCCTCGGCATCCTGTGGTTCTTCGCCGGGCACCTGCTGACCAGCGGCCCCCTGAACCTCGAGCTCGTCTTCGAACACCGAAACTACCTGGCAATGTTCGGCATCGTGCTGGCGGTGGCTGACGGTGTCCGCCGGCTGCCCATGCAGGACGGCGAGGGCCTGAAGATCTTCGGGGTCGCCGCGGTGCTGGTTCTCGTCGGCGCGCTCACGCTGATCCGGGCCGCCACCTGGGGACATCCCCTGCTACTGGCTTCGGACCTCGTCGCGCGCAACCCGGACTCGCCCCGGGCAAGCAACGACCTGGCGATGATCTACGTCGGCATGTCGGACGGCGACCCGGATTCGCCATTCCTTTACATGGGAATGCAGGAATTCGAGCGCGGCTCCCGACTGCCGGGCGCCTCGCCGCTGCCCGAGCAGGGCCTGCTACTGATGGCCGCCGTCTCCGGCTACCCGACCGACCCGGCCTGGTGGGACCGTCTGGAGCACAAGATCCGCACCCAGCCGCTGGGGCCGCAGCAGGTGATGGCGGTGCAGGGACTACTCACCCAGCACCTGCGCGGCTTCCGGGTCGACCCTGAGCGCCTGGCGCGCGCCTACCAGGCCATGCTCGACCGGGGCGGCTTCCCGGGCCATGCCTACGCCACGTTCGCCGACTTCGTGCTGGTGGAGCTGGGCGACGAGGCGCGGGCCAATGAGCTGTTCGCGGAGGCCGTGGCGGCCGATCCAACGGACGCCCGGTTTGCGATGCACCTCCTGGAGACACTTCAGAGCGAGGGGCGAGGCGCACAAGCCAGAGCGGTGCTTGAGCGTATGCAGGCTATAGGAATGCAACTAAGTCCGAATAAGTCCTGACAACGTTGACTGCTGGCGGCCGACTGCGCCCTGGAGCGCGGCTGCCAACGAGACGGCAACCTCCGCCCAGGACTGCACTACGGTTGGGTCGATCCGTCGTGGCGACCCAAGCTGGCCGGCAATTCGATGCACCAGAGCCGGGACATCACCCGACGGATACAAGCACTCGGGCCACGCCCTGAGCACTCGGGCCACCTCCCCTACCTCCGCCGCCACCACCGGCACACCGGCCGATATCGACTCAACGAGCTTCATGGGATGGCAGGCGCGGGCGAATCGACTGTCCCGGTTGCAGACTACCGAAACATCCAAAGCCGCCAGCACGGAACGCGCTTCTTGATGGGGCACTTGCCCGAGTCGGTGAATTCGCGGATGGCGCACGCGCCGTGTCGCCCCCGACTCCCGGCCCGCCAGCACGAGATGGAGGTCTGAATAGCTATCGCACAATCGAAAAAACGCTTCGAAAAGATCGCCGATGCCCCGAGTCGGATCCAGTGCGCCGACGGCACCGACCAGGCGCACGCCAGAAGCCAAACCGAGGCGGCGCAGCAGCTCATCGCGACCGAAGATCGTCGGAGCCTCATCGACGCCGTTCGGAACATGAATCAGGCGGATACCCTGGCGTTGTCTTTCCTTGACGATCTCCATCAAGGAGCGACTGACGACGGTCAGAGCGGCCGCCCGGTCAAACGCCGCCCTCATCTCCCCGCGAAGGAAAGGGAAGCGAGTAAGGCCGAACGACTCGTAATCATCGTAAAGATCGACGACATGGGGAACCCCAAGGCGCGAAGCGACGCGGTCACCGATGACACAATGAAGTGCATCCGAGCTTGACCAAACGATATCCGGGCGCCGTATTACGTCAAGGACGTCAGCACGATAAGCCATCAAGCCCACGGGCGAGAATGCATAGTCCCTCCAATCAAACCCTGCCAGGCTGCTCCAGCCCTCCCCGGCCACCCTTGACCGATAGGAGAGTGACCGCACGTCGACTTGCCATCCCAGTCGGGCCAATTCCCGCGGCAGATTGTATAGACGGCCGTAGCGATCTCCCAAGGAGTCCCTGCCTGTCGAGTACCGCTTACACAAAACAAGAACCTTCATGTCAGCACCCGGCAGCCAGGCGCCGCATGATCGCAAGGTTTCCGCCAGCCGTCGTAGCTATTGACAGGTGGCGCTCCACTATTCGCCGCGCGTTTACTCCTTTCTCCAGCCAGTCCGAAGGTGGAGCCAGAAGCGCTCTCTCGAGGGCAAGTCTCAACGATTCAACCGAGTCCGGCTCGCAGACCCAGCCCGCTGCACTCCCGACGAAGTCATCAATCCCGCCACATCGCGTGCATATCACGGGCAGTCCAGCCTCCATGGCCTCGATTGCAGAGTTTGACATGCCCTCGTACCGGGACGGCAGCACGAACGCGTCGCTGTCGGCAAGGAGCCCTCTGACAGCTTCGCGAGGCACGCTGTCATGGATCGTCACCAAGTCCCTGAGCCCGAGCGACTTAAGCTGCGAAACCAACTCCTGCTTCAATGGACCGTCTCCATATAGCCGGAGCCGCCATTCAGGCAGGCGACTCGGAAGCGCCGCCAGAGCGATGAACAACAGATCCAGTCCCTTCTGCTTTTCTAGTCGCCCGGTCCAAACGAGCCTCCGCAATCCTGGTGCGCCGCGCTCCACCGGCGCGGAAAGGGCGATTCCATTTGGAACCCTGGAAATCTCCGGCGAACGGATCCCGATCGAATCCAACTCCTCCTCCACCAATCCGTTGATAAGGTTTATCGCCTCGATATGCCGATCGATTCGCCGCGCAATCCATCGCCACCCGGGAATCGACCTGATGTAGGAGACATCACCCGAACCACGGGCATTGATGGGACATGCCAGAACCGGCCAGCGACAAAGACGCAGGGACTTGAGTACCGCGATCGAAACAACGGCATCACCTAGGCCACGGCAATAAACCACATCCACCTTATCTCTGAGTGACAGAACCAATCCAAGTATCGAGAGGAAATACGAGGCGGCACGACCAGCGCGCCCGAGACCTCGCCACACCTTGATCCTTCTGGTAGGGACACGGTTCCTTCCCACCGCCACCGAACCTTCTGGCAAAGCGTGACCGGCGACCATCACGCAGGCTCCGGCATCGACCCAGGCATCCACCATACGTGCCGTCTGGTTCTCCGCCCCACCAAGCACGAAGGGTGGCAGATTCGCAATCGCTAGAATCCTCAGGGCTCTGTCAGTCATTGTGTTGGCGCCAGGCGATGACCATCAGTGCCGCCCACAGGGCATGTCCTGCATCCAATCTTCCGGAAAGGTGGTCGTCGTACAACCGGCGGAGCCCGGCTTTATCTAGTCCCGGGATGTCGCCGGCACCAGAAATCAACTCCTCTGCCCAGGACCTCAGACCGCCCCGGAGCCAAGCGCTCACCGGCACGTCGAACCCGTGCTTGCGACGCTCCGAGACTTCGGGCGGAAGGTGTCTTGATAGCATTCGCCGCAACACAGGCTTTCCAGCGCCGTCGCGCCTAACCAATTCATCGGCGAGGCCCCATGAGAACGAAAGTATCGCAGAGTCGAGCAACGGGACGCGCAACTCCAGGCCACTGGCCATGCTCGATCGATCGAGCTTAGTGTGTATACCGTCCGCGAGAACGGTCGATTGATCCAAATAGCGCATGCTCTCACCTGGCGTCAGCGACTTGCGCGGCCACTCCCGGACGTGGGATGCAAGCGTCGACCGGCACGGGGATGAGAGGACCCTGCCCGAACCAGGGAATGCGAGCCAAGCTTCGTAGAAGGCCCCGAATTCCTTCTCCCGCAAGCGATCCACCAACCTGTTCGCTCGCTGAGGCAGTCGCCCCAGGCCAGGGGAAACCATCCTTCCAACGGCACGGAGCAGCCCCTCCAGGCAGCGAACTACCGGCGTTGGCAGCGCCGAGGCAATTCGCCACGCATCCTCGCAATCGAGATATCGCTGGTACCCACCGAAGAGCTCGTCGCCGCCATCCCCGGTGAGGGCAACCGTAACGTGTTCGCGAATGGCCCTTCCTACGAGGACGGCAGGCAACTGGGCCATGTCCGCGAAGGGCTCGTCATAGATTTCTGCCATCGATGGGACGAGATCCATTGCGGCATGGCTAGGCAAGCGAAGGATGTGGTGCTCGGTGCCGAGTAGTCTGGCCACCCTCTGCGAAACCTCCGATTCATCGAGGCCCGCCTCGTCGAAGCCGACACAAAACGTCTGAACGCGTCCTGAGGCCTGTCTTTGCATCGACTCAACGACAAGCGAGGAGTCAATGCCACCCGAAAGAAGTGCGCCAACCGGGACATCGGCGTTCATCCGCGATCGAACTGACGCGTCCAGCAGACGCTGGGCCTCACCGGCGGCCTCATCCAACCCTCCTTCCCACGGCGAGCGGGCCGCCTCATCGACGATGCTGGCGAGTGACCAATAGTTCTTTAGCCGGCACTGGAAAGTGACAAGGTCCCAAGCAGACCCAGCATCACCAAGCTTCAAGCGAAGGAGCGTGCCCGGAGGGATCTTGTAGACCGCGGGATGGATCGAAAGGGGAGAAGGAATGAACCCCCATCTGAGCAATGAATGCACTGCTTTCTCGACCATGCCACCACGCCACGAGGGATGGCATCGCAAGGCCTTGAGCTCGGAGCCGAAAACGATATCTCCACCCAGCCAGCCAACGTAAAGAGGTCGTTCGCCCGTCTTGTCCCGGGCGAGGAACAACTCGCCATTGATTCGATCCCAGGCAGCCAACGCGAACATGCCTTCGCAGCGCACCAATGCGGATTCGACCCCCCAATCCGCGATCGCACGAAGCAAGACCTCCGTGTCCGACGTTCCCCGCCAGGCTTGGGAATGACCGCCCAACGCCTTGCGAAGCGATTGGTGGTTGTAGATCTCGCCATTGAAACTGATGGCCCACCGCCCCTCCCGGTCGAGCATCGGTTGGGAGCCCGCTTCGGACAGGTCCAGGATGGCCAACCGCCGATGGACGAACGCCACGCCTGCGCCAGCATCCTGCCAAATGCCCTGTCCGTCCGGCCCTCGGTGCGCAAGTGCCCTTGCCATGGCCACCAATGTGTCCGGGGAGGTCGATCCCGGGCCCAGTACGCCTGCTATGCCGCACATCCTCGTTTCCCCGGCCTTTGGAGAGGGTCATTCATGCCTGGACGTGGACCGGCTTTCGACAGGCAACCTCGACACCGTTCCCAGCGTGCCTGGTTCGTACGTCCTCGGCGCCTAGGGTATGGAGAAGCCGCCTGAGTTCACCGGAGGTACGTCGATGCTTGTACACGTCGGTCATGGCATCGTGTGTGTCGAGCAGCATCCATTCGTAATACATATCGCGATCGCGTAGCCCAAAATGCGGCCAGTAATTGACGATGGGTGTAAGCCTGCTGAGAAGGAATTGGGCCAGCCGGCTCCTGCGGAACTTCCAGATGACCGGGAACCAGAAATCGAACACGCGCTTCACGGCGTCGAACTGTTTCTCCTCGGGAAGCGCGAGGAAGTACCACCGGTAGACCATCCCCGCCACGCCCAAGGGAGGGGGAAGGTAGTTCCTGACTTTCCTCCGGTAATGGTCGAAAACCAGCCTGCCGCCAGGCCTCACACGCGACCAGAGGCTGCGTACTGTTTCGTCAGGATCCGGCGTGTGCTGGACGACCCCAAGGCAGACCACGAGGTCATAGGCTTCCGCCGGGAAGGGCATCCGCCGGACATCTGCTTGGACAAGCACGAGGCGCTCGTTGCCACCGTTGTTCTTCCAGTTGGCCTCGACCGCGTTGGAGTAGTCGAAGGAGTCGACCCAGGCCCCGGCCTTGAGGAGGAGCTCCGTGAACCGGCCCGCACCCGACCCCGCCTCGAGAACGCGCAGACCCTCCAAGCGGCCAATCGGGTGGCCCAAGCAACGCTCGAGTCGTTCTGCTGACAAGCTCAGCCCCGTATAGGAGTCCAACTGGGTTTTCGCGAACATCAGCCATTGCTTGCCAAACGCGTTGGCGTAGTTCCCCGAACCCACGAACCGTGGGATGTGCCCCACGACCGGGTAGCCGCCCCCATCCGAAGAATGCAGAAATCCATCTTCAGACTGGACCAATGGCACACCGGTCTTCGGATCGCGCAGCCGCGCCAAAGCGTGCTCAGAAAGTTTCGTGTTGGGGCTCAAGCTTTCACCCACTGTCGGCCCGTGTAATCAATCCGGTAGAGCAGCGGCATCGCGCCCGAGCGACCCAGGTATTCATCCGTCGCCTTGCGCGCCCCCTGCCAATGCCCATAGTCATCGACTGTCACCACGCCTCCCTTAGGCACCCTTGGGTACAGGTGCTCGAGCTCGTGCAGGGTGGATTCGTACCAGTCGGTGTCCAGCCTTAGGAAAGCGACCTGTTCTGGCGCCGCCTCGGGAATAGTGTCGCGAACGTCGCCGCGCCAGAAATGCACACGCTCCATCGGATAGCCCAGCGATCCGATGTTCTCACGAACTTCCTCCTGACTTGCCTCGCACCATCTTTCACCCTTGGCACGCACCGCGAGCTTCTGGTGGACGCTGCTGGCTGGCTTTCCCGTGAAATCGACATCGACATCGTCCGGCGGCGTCATACCTTCGAATGTGTCGAACAAGTGGATATCCCTCGCTCCGCCGAGGCGCTGAAGGGTCAGAATTGCGGCCATCGATTGGCCGCCTCGCCAAACGCCACATTCCACGAAATCGCCCGGAACGCCCGCACGATGGATGTACGCCACTGCCGCAATCGTCGCCAGCGCCTGCTCAAAGCTCGCCATCGTGTACGGCGCGACTTTGGCGGCGATCTCGCGCTGCCAGCCATCGACATCCGGCCATGGGTCACCCTGGCGAAATGCACGCACCGCTCGTTTGAATCGTCCGATCATTTCTTCTCCCCCAACTGCTGACCCACCGCCAACTTGAATATTCGGCACGATGATCCGAACCAACGCGAGAACCCGACCCTGCTTTCAATGCCCCACGAGCTTCCCAGCACCATACAGCCCGAATAGAGGATGCCAGCAGGGCGCTCCGCCTGAACTTCGAATCCATTGGCCTCAAAGCACCGCCGCCACCACCACCTCGAGAAATAGATAGTTTCCGTGAACACGTTACCCCGCTCGCCATGCCGCGAAGGGAGCAGATCGTCGACCATCCTCCGACTCAGGCCACCGCCGCCCTCCATCCCAGGACCAACATCCGGCCGCCTGAGACGCCTAAGAATCCGGCTGATAACCCACACGGGGTGAGCGACAGTTGTCCAAAGACGCCATGCAGGGGTCGGAAGCACGTGCACCGCCACCCCCGACGGCGCGAGGACTCGACGAATCTCCGACATCAGCCCGACAAGATCCGATACGTGCTCCAGTACGTTAGAACTGAACACGATGTCAAAGGAGGAGTCATCGAATGGAAGGCGTTTCCCGTCGTAGTCCACGACTTCGAATACCCGCGACCCCGAGTACGCGCTGGTTGCCAGTTCTACGGCGCTCACCCGATAGCCCATGGAAGAGAGGCATGCGGCCTGAAAGCCGGTCCCAGCCCCGAGCTCAAGCAGCCTAGGTGCATTGCCGTTGTCCCTGACAGGAGGGAGCAGGGTCAGTGCAACCCTCAACTCGTGGCTGCGCATGTTGTGCAAATGGTTATGCGGCACTAACCGACTCCCGGCGACCTGGCCAAAGTATCCTTGCCCAGAATAGCGCCGCCATGAATGCTTCCATCGAAACCAGGGCGGCCATTGCACCGACTGCCCCGCGGGCAGGAGCGAGGCTCATTGCCAGCAAGGCGAATACGACCAGCGAGGCCGCCTCGCAGGCTGTCCTCCAGGCGATATGGCCACGTCCCAACAGGACTGATGCTGCAACCACCCGCACGCAGTAGAGCAGTACGTAAGCCGCCATCCATGCACCCAAACCCGCAATGGCGCTGAACGCGGGTCCAAGCACAACCACAACGAATGGTGCCGCGACCCAGACCACCGCGCCGGCGGCCACGCCGTAGAGCGCCGCCAGGGACGCCATGACCCCGATGCGAACCCCATCGGAAAGGCCCGCGTCGTGCCCACGGAACAACCGAGGCAAAGCCGCAGCTGAAATCGCCTCCACCGGGATGGAGGCGATCGCAGCAAGTCGCTGGCCAACGGAGTAGTGGCCTGCCGCCGTTTCACCACCCCACTTCAATGCGAGCGACTTGTCCAGCGACCCCACAGCCAACCCACTGGCCCACAGACTCGAGTATGACAGCGCGTCCAACACTTCGGATCGGCTGGTCCCCGACATGCGCCAGCCCACACCAAGCCGCGCACCCGAGCGCATGACCACGAAGTAGACGCCGGCCACGGTTGCAGCAAGGTGCGCCAGTGCAACGCCATGCAGGCCAACGCCACTTGGAAGCATTATCAGGGCTACAAGCCGGGCGCCGGCCAAGACGACCGGCACGGCGGCGGACCGCCCCATGTCGCCAACGCTTGCATACGCAAAGGCAATCTGGGTTGCAATCGGCGCTACCACCACCTCCGAGAACAACAGGTAGGCCAGAACTTGGAACTCGAACGTCGTCGCCAAGTCCAGGACCAAGTCCGCTACGAGCAGCGCGGCAGCGAAAAGCCCCATTGAGCTCCATGCCATCACCCCGAGGACACGCCCCCACATTTGCGCGACGGTGACTGATCCGGTCGCTACGTCCCGGTACATCTTCAAACCCATGCCAAGGCCGGCAAACCCGCCCGCGGCGACCCCAAGACTGGCGACGCCGATGAATGCGCCATACTGATTAACGCCTAGCCAATGCGCCAAGGCAACCATCCAGCCGAGCTGGACCAGCAGACGCAGCCCGTTCCACCAGATTACGCGGAGCGTGCTGTTGACCAGTCCGCCAGCCGACGAACTACTCGCGTTCATTCCACCAGTTTCCCGATTGGCTTGGCGAGACGTTCCGCGATGGCCATCGATGGTGAATCGACAGGAAGCCTCAGTGCAGGCTCCCAAGCGAACGATGCGTGGCTGCCCACGAAATCCCTGATCCGTTGCCGGTCCAAGCCGGAAACCTGAACCACGCCGGTATCGATCCCATCCTGACGCTCGGTCTCGGTCCGCAGCAACAAGGTCGGAATGCCAAGCATGGCTGCCTCCTCCTGATTGCTGCCGCCGTCGGTGAGCAGGAACCTCGCGCCCCCGAGCCAATCAATGAAGGTCACGTAATCGGTTCGTTCGACAAGCTCCATTCCGGGCTCGGACTCCAACTTCGCCAACCAGCCCACCCGGGCAAGCTTCACCCGCGTGACCGGATGGAGCACAAACTTCAACCTGACAGTCCTCGACGCCAGTGCAACCTCTTCCATGAGTACGTTGAGGCGAGCCCGTGAACCAAGGTTTTCGCTACGGTGCAGTGACACGATGGCATAGGGGCGCTCCCGGCCGCGCGGCGGGGACCTCGACGCAGCGCATTTATCAAGCGCCAGTTTCAGGGAGTCGGCCAACGTATTGCCCCCGGTATCGATGACTTCACCGGACGAGCCGATAAGGTTATTGACTGCCGTTTGATCCGGCGCAAAGTGGACCGAGGTCGCCCGCGAAACCAAGCGGCGGATTAATTCTTCGGGAAAGGGCGACCAGAGCCTGGGGGACCGCAATCCAGCCTCAACGTGCGCCACGGGTATTCCCGCGAGCCTGAGCATGATTGCCGACAGCAGTGTCGACGCAGTATCTCCGTGCACGACGCCCGCCGTGAAGCCCCTCCATTCTCCTTTCCGGATCCTCGAGTAAGCGGCGACAAGGAATCTGCATGCCCAACCCACCAGGCCAGGGGCCGTATCCGCTTCGACGCCCGGAACCAGGATATCCACTGCGGGTGCCACACCGAACGCCCGCTCAAGTTCGCCGAACGTCTCTGAGTGCTGCCCGGTATAGACCAACCGATACTTCACTCCCACTTTGTCCATGGCGATCAGCACCGGCGCTGTCTTGATGAACTGGGCCTTGGTACCTACGAGCACTAGGACGTCCTGCCTTCGCATGTTCATTCCTGTCTGCGGTTGCCCTGAGCCGACAGGTAGGTAAGCGACGTGATCTGCTCCGACACCAACCCGATGAGGAAGACGATCACGGCTGCACTCAGCAACAAGGCGCTCATATTTGTGAAGCGGCCCATCGTCAGGTACGTGAAAAGATAGTGCCCAGCTCCTGCAAGGAGGAACGAGAGCGAGGCGGGCAGGAAAAGCTTGAGAGGCGAAAACAGCGTCGCAATCCGAAAAATGATCAGCAGAAACCTCAATCCATCCCGCACGGGCCGGATATGGCTGGCCGTGCCCACCCTGCGGCCCACGTCCACCGGCACATAGTCCACCGGATAGGCGCTCCTGAAAAACGCCATCGTGCTGGTCGTCGGGTAACTGAACCCATTGGGCAGCAGGTGCAGGAACTCCCGGAACCGCTCGGCCTTGGCCACCCGGAACCCCGACGTCAGATCCTTGATCTCGTGCCCCGTCATCCAGGACGCCAGCCGGTTGTATAGCCCGTTGGCCAGCCCGCGGCCGACACTGGCCTGCCCCGAGCCGTCCCGGGCACCTACGACCATGTCGTAACCCTCGTCGAGCCGGGCCAGCAGCATCGGGATATGCGCCGGGTCATGCTGCCCATCGGCGTCCATGAAAACCAGCACCTCCCCCGTGGCGGCCCGCGCCCCGCGCTTGATCGCCGCCCCGTTCCCCATCGAGTACGGGGAGCTGAGCACCCTCGCCCCGGCCGCCCGCGCCACCTCGGCGGTCTCGTCCGTCGAGCCGTCGTCGACCACGATCACCTCGACCTCCGGCAGCACCCCGGCGATAGCCGGCAATGTCCGGCGCAACCCCTCGGCCTCGTTCTTGGCTGGGAGGATGATGCTGATTTTCATGAATTCCCCGGATCCGCCTGATTCTGGGGTACTTTACACGGACGCCCGCCGGCGGGAACCGGGGCCCGAGGGGCTGGCCGGGGCGGCGTTTTGGGTTAGAGTGGCCGCGAAGGCGCGGCTCGGGGAGGAAGGGTGAACGCCAACGCGACTGCCAACCTGGTGGGGATCACGGGCATTGCCCGGCGCCTGGTGCTGGACGGCCACCTGGCCGAGGCCGACGCGCGCAAGGCCCTGGACGAAGCCAGCAAGGCCAAGCAGCCGGTCCACAAGTACCTGCTGGAAAAGAAGCTGGCCAGCTCGGCCCAGATCGCCGGGGCCAATGCCGTCGAGTTCGGCATGCCCCTGTTCGACGCCACGGCCCTGGACCTGGGGCAGGCCGCCACCAAGCTCATCAGCGAGGAGCTGATCAACAAGCACCAGGCCCTGCCGCTGTACAAGCGCGGCAACCGCCTGTTCGTGGGTATCTCCGACCCCACCAACACCCGGGCGCTGGACGAGATCAAGTTCGCCGCCAACCTCACCGTCGAGCCCATCCTGGTCGACGAGGACCGCCTGCGCCGCACCATCGAGCTGGCCCTGACGGCCAGCGACTCGATGGACTCGGGCATGGGCGACGACGAGGGCCTCGAGAACCTCGAATCCAGCGGCGGCGACGACGAGCCCTCCGACAACCTGGCCGACGCCAAGGGCGGCGACGACACCCCGGTGGTGCGCTTCGTCAACAAGGTGCTGCTCGACTCGATCAAGCGCGGCGCCTCGGACATCCATTTCGAGCCCTACGAAACCGAGTACCGCGTGCGCCTTCGCATGGACGGCATCCTGCGCACGGTGGCCAAGGCACCCGTGAAGCTGCACCCGCGCATCACCGCCCGCCTGAAGGTGATGGCCGCCCTCGACATCGCCGAGCGCCGCCTGCCCCAGGACGGCCGCATCAAGCTCAACATCAGCAAGACCAAGCAGATGGACTTCCGCGTGTCCACCTGCCCCACCCTCTTCGGCGAGAAAGTGGTGCTGCGCCTGCTCGACGGCAGCGCGGCCAAGTTGGGCATCGACAAGCTGGGCTACGAGGAAGACCAGAAGCAGCTTTATCTCGACGCCCTGGCCAAGCCCTACGGCATGATCCTGGTCACCGGCCCCACGGGCTCCGGTAAAACCGTGTCGCTGTACACCGGCCTGAACATCCTCAACACCGACGAACGCAACATCTCCACCGCCGAGGACCCGGTCGAAATCCGCGTCGCGGGCATCAACCAGGTGCAGATGAACCCCAAGAAGGGCATGACCTTTGCCGCGGCCCTGCGCAGCTTCCTGCGCCAGGACCCGGACGTGATCATGGTCGGCGAGATCCGCGACCTCGAAACCGCCGAGATCGCCGTCAAGGCGGCCCAGACCGGCCACCTGGTGCTCTCCACCCTGCACACCAACGACGCCCCGCAGACGGTGTCGCGACTGATGAACATGGGTATCGCGCCCTACAACATCACCTCGTCGGTCACCATCATCATCGCCCAGCGCCTCGCGCGCCGCCTGCACGATGGCTGCAAGCGGCCGATCACGCTGCCCGAGAACGCGCTGCTGGCGGAAGGCTTCTCGCCGGAGGACGTCAAGGCCGGCATCACGCTCTACGAGCCGGTCGGCTGCGAAGACTGCAACGACGGCTACAAGGGCCGCGTCGGCATCTACCAGGTGATGCCGATGGCCGAGAACATCCAGAAGATTATCCTCGAGGGCGGCAACGCCATGCAGATCGCGGAGGCCAGCCAGGCGGCCGGCGTGCGCGACCTGCGCCAATCCGCCCTTTGGAAGGCCAGGCAGGGCGTCACCAGCCTGGCCGAAGTCAACCGCGTGACCAAGGACTAAGCCATGGCGACCACCGCTGCGAAAGCGAAAGCCCCCGCGACGCGTACCTCCGAGATGCAGCAGTTCACCTGGGAGGGTACCGACAAGCGTGGCGTGAAGATGAAGGGCGAAACCACGTCCAAGAACGCCAACCTGCTCAAGGCGGAGCTGCGCAAGCAGGGCATCAACCCGACGGTGGTGCGGGCCAAGTCCAAGCCACTTTTTGGCAAGACGGGCAGCGCGATCACGGCCCAGGAGATCTCGATCTTCAGCCGCCAGATCGCCACCATGCTGCAGTCCGGTGTGCCGATGGTGCAGAGCTTCGAGATCCTGGCCACCGGCCAGAAGAACCAGCGCATGGCCGACATGCTCACCGACATCCGCGACAACATCGCGGGTGGTTCGTCGCTGAGCGAGGCCATGGCCCGGCACCCTGTGCAGTTCGACCTGCTCTACCGCAACCTCACCCGCGCGGGCGAAGCTGCGGGTGTGCTCGACACGGTCCTCGACACGGTCGCCACCTACAAGGAGCGCACCGAGGCGCTGAAGGGCAAGATCAAGAAGGCCCTGTTCTATCCCGCGGCGGTCATGGCGGTGGCCATCCTGGTGTCGGCCATCCTGCTGATCTACGTGGTTCCGCAGTTCGAGGACGTGTTCAAGGGCTTCGGCGCTGACCTGCCGGCCTTCACCCAGATGATCGTCAACGCCTCGCGCTTCCTGACGCAGTGGTGGTGGGCCATCCTCCTGATCGTGGTCGGCTCAATCGGTGGATTCATCTTCATCTACAAGCGCTCCCCAGCCCTCGAGCGCACGGTAGACCGCCTGATGCTCAAGCTCCCCGTCATCGGCCAGATCCTCCACCAGTCCGCCATCGCCCGCTACGCCCGCACCCTGGCGCTCACCTTCAAGGCCGGCGTGCCCCTGGTCGAGGCCCTGGAAACCGTGGCCGGCGCCACCGGTTCGATCGTCTACAACGACGCCGTCAAGCGCATCCGCGAGGACGTGTCGGTGGGCTACCAGCTCAACGTGGCCATGAAGCAGGTCGGCATCTTCCCGCACATGGTGGTCTCGATGACCGCCATCGGCGAAGAGGCCGGCGCGCTCGACACCATGCTGCTCAAGGTCGCCGAGTTCTACGAGCAGGAAGTCAACAACTCCGTCGACGCCCTGGCCAGCCTGATCGAGCCCTTCATCATGGTGGTCATCGGCGTGCTCGTGGGTGGCATGGTGGTCGGCATGTACCTGCCGATCTTCAAGCTCGCGGCCACCGTCGGCTAAGCGCGCATGCTCGAACTGCTCCAGGACTCGGCCGCGCTGGCGGCCGGCGTCGCCCTGCTCTTCGGCCTGCTGGTAGGCAGCTTCCTGAACGTGGTCATCCTGCGGCTGCCGCCCCGGCTGGAGTGGCAGTGGCGGCGCGACGCCCGCGAGATACTGGAAGTGCCGGAGCACTACGAGCCGGCCCCGCCCGGCATCGTCGTGCAGCGTTCGGCCTGCCCCAAATGCGGCCACAGGCTGGCGCCCTGGGAAAACCTGCCCCTGCTCAGCTTCGTCCTGCTGCGCGGCAAGTGCCGCGGCTGCGGCACGCCCATTTCCTGGCAGTACCCCATCGTCGAACTCGCCACCGGCCTGATGTTCGCCGCCTGCGTGCTGCGCTTCGGCCTCGGCCCCGAGGCCCTGGCCGCCATGGCCTTCAGCGGCTTCCTGGTGGCGCTGACGGGCATCGACCTGCGCACCACCCTGCTGCCCGACCAGCTCACCTACCCGCTGCTCTGGCTGGGCCTGGGCCTGGCCACGATGACCCTGTTCGTTTCGCCGGTGCAGGCCATCTTCGGCGCCCTGGCCGGCTACCTGAGCCTCTGGAGCGTCTACTGGGGCTTCAAGCTGCTCACCGGCAAGGAAGGCATGGGCCACGGCGACTTCAAGCTGCTGGCCGGCCTGGGCGCCTGGTGCGGCGTGGCCGGCATCCTGCCCATCGTGCTGATGTCGTCCTTCATCGGCGCCATCGTCGGCACGGCCTGGCTGGCCCTGCGCGGCCAGGATCGCGCCACCCCGATTCCCTTCGGCCCCTACCTGGCCGCCGCCGGCTGGGTGCAGCTGATGTGGGGCCCGCAGATCCTGCAGGCCTACCGCGACTGGTCCGGCCTGAACTGAGGCCATGGCGGCCTTCGTCGTCGCGGTGACCGGCGGCGTGGCCTCGGGCAAGTCCGAGGCCACCCGCGAGTTCGAGCGCCTGGGCATCACCGTGGCCGACGCCGATGTCGCCGCACGCGCCGTGGTCGAGCCCGGCCAGCCGACGCTGGCGGCGGTGGTGGCGCATTTCGGGGCCGGGGTCCTGGGCCCCGATGGCCGCATCGACCGCGCGGCCATGCGCCAGCACGTCTTCAACGACCCGCCCGCCCGCACGGCGCTCGAGGGCCTGCTGCACCCGCCCATCCGCGCCTGGCTGCGCGCCGCCTGCGAGGCCGCCACCTCGCCCTACGTCGTGGTCGCCATCCCCCTGCTCGCCGAGGGCGGCGGCCGCGCGGCCTACCCCTGGCTGGGCCGCATCCTGGTGGTCGACGTGCCCGGAGCCGTGCAACTGGCCCGCCTGCAGGCGCGCGACGGCGTGGATGCGGCGCTGGCGGCGCGAATGGTGGCGGCGCAGGCATCGCGTGCCCAGCGGCTCGCGCTGGCCGACGATGTGATCATCAACGACGGGGGGCTGTTCGAGCTGCAGGACGCCGTGCGGCGCTTGCACGCCCGATACCTGGAATCGTCCCCGTAGGAGCTCGGGGCTACTTCGGCCAGAAAGCCCGGATGCCCGCCACACCCTGCCCGCCATGCCTCCGGGCCGTGGCCACATCCTGCGGCCGCATCCCGCCCAGGGCGTAGATGGGCAGCGAAACGCCCTCGCGCAGGCGGGAGAAACCCTCCCAGCCCAGCGTGGCGGCGCCCGGGTGGCTCTCGGTGGCGCGCACCGGGCCCAGCACGGCGAAATCCAGGCCCAAGCGCTCGGCCTGGGCCAGCTCGTCGGCATCGTGGCAGGAGGCCGCCACGAGCTGGCCCGCCGGCAGGGGCCGCTCCGCCAAGCCCATCAGCTGCTTCGAGGTGAGATGCACGCCGATGCCCAGCTCGGCCGCCACGGCCACTTCGCCGTTGACCAGCAACTCGGCCCCGGCGGCATGGCAGCGCGTGCGCGCGTCCATGGCCAGCTCGGCCAGCGCCTTGGCCGGCATGGCCTTGGCGCGCAGCTGTACGCGCCGGACGCCGTTGGCCAGCGCCTTGTCGAGCCGTAAAAGGAAGGAGGCCGCCGACTCCGGCTCGGGGCTGATCAGGTAGCGCGCCGGCGCCGTCAGCGCCGCCACCACCGGCCGGTCGGCGGGCGGCATCGGATAGGAGGCGAGTTTCTCGGGCGGGGCCCAGGCCAGGGCCTGCTTCTCCAGGCCGCGGGCGGTGCCGGTGAAGGACGGCACCTCGTAGACATCGAGCACGATGCGCTTGCCGGGGTAGGCCTGCGGCACCGACACCAGCGGCTCGGCAGCCTGGATGCGGATGCCCAGCTCCTCGTGCAGCTCGCGTTCGAGCGCCTGGAACGGGGTTTCGCCCGGCTCGACCTTGCCGCCCGGGAATTCCCAGGCGCCGGCCAGGTCGCGCCCGGCGGTGCGCCGGGCCAACAGGATGCGGCCGCGGGCGTCCCTCAGGACGGCCGCGACCACGTGCACGGGAGGCTTAGGTCGGTCTCCGGGCATGCGTCCGGCTCAACTCCGGTCGGTCAGTCGAGCTTGCCGTGGCACTGCTTGTACTTCTTGCCGCTGCCGCAGGGGCAGGGGTCGTTGCGGCCGGTCTTGGGCCCCTCGCGGGTGACCGGTGCCAGCACGCCCTGGCCTTCGCGGGCCAGCGCCTGCGCCTGCTCGGCCTCTTCCTCGGTGCCGTAGCCGCCGGTCTCGGGGTGCTGGAACTGCATCTTGTTGGCTGCGGCGGCGGCACGCTGCCGCTCGGCGGCCTCCATCGCGGCCACCTCCTCCTCGCTGCGGATGCGCACGCGGGCCAGCAGCGACACCACTTCCTGCTTGACCTTGTCGAGCATCTCGGTGAACAGCTCGAAGCTCTCGCGCTTGTACTCCTGCTTGGGCTGCTTCTGGGCATAGCCGCGCAGGTGGATGCCCTGGCGCAGGTAATCCATGCGCGCCAGGTGCTCCTTCCAGTTCTGGTCGAGCACGTTGAGCATCAGGTGGCGCTCGAGGTGGCGCATCATCTCCGGGCCGATCTGGGCTTCCTTGTCGGCGAACATGCGCTCGCCGGCCTCCTGCACCAGCGCCAGGATGCGCTCGTCGTCAACGCCTTCCTCGCGCTCGACGAGGCCCTGCAGGTCCACCACCACGCCGTACTCGTCGGCCAGGCTGCGCTGCAGGCCGGCCAGGTCCCACTGCTCGTCGATCGACTCGGCCGGCACGTGGCGGCGGGTGACCTCGGCCAGCACGTCCTCGCGGATGGCGGCGATGGCGTCGGCCACCGACTCGGCCTCGAGCAGCTCGTTGCGCTGCTGGTAGACCACCTTGCGCTGGTCGTTGGCCACGTCGTCGAAGTCGAGCAGGTTCTTGCGGATGTCGAAGTTGTGCGACTCGACCTTGCGCTGCGCGTTCTGGATCTGCTTGGTCACCAGGCCGGACTCGATGACGTCGTCCTCCTTCATGCCCATGCCGCGCATCGCCTTCTGCACCCAGTCGGAGGCGAAGATGCGCATCAGGTTGTCTTCGAGCGAGAGGTAGAAGCGCGACGAACCCGGGTCGCCCTGGCGGCCCGAACGGCCGCGCAGCTGGTTGTCGATGCGGCGGCTCTCGTGGCGTTCGGTGCCGATGATGTGCAGGCCGCCCAGCGCCTTGACCTCGTCGTGGCGCGCCTGCCACTGGGCCTTCACGCGGGCCTTGTCGGCCTCGCTGGCGTCCTCGCCCAGGGCGTGCAGCTCGGCCTCGAGCGAGCCGCCGAGCACGATGTCGGTGCCGCGGCCGGCCATGTTGGTGGCGATGGTGACGGCCTTCGGGCGGCCGGCGTTGGCGACGATCTGCGCCTCGCGCTCGTGCTGCTTGGCGTTGAGCACCTCGTGCGGGATGCCGGCCTTCTTGAGCTGGGTGGCCAGCAGCTCCGAGGTTTCGATCGAGGTGGTGCCCACCAGCACGGGCTGGCCGCGCTCGTAGCAGTCCTTGATGTCCTCGATCACCGCGTTGAACTTGGCCGGGCGGGCCAGGTAGACCAGGTCCGGGTGGTCCTTGCGCACCATCGGCCGGTGGGTGGGGATGACCACCACTTCAAGGCCATAGATGGTCTGGAACTCGTAGGCCTCGGTGTCGGCCGTGCCGGTCATGCCGCCGAGCTTGGCGTACATGCGGAAGTAGTTCTGGAAGGTGATCGAGGCCAGCGTCTGGTTCTCGCGCTGGATCGGCACGCCTTCCTTGGCCTCGACGGCCTGGTGCAGGCCGTCGGACCAGCGGCGGCCGGCCAGGGTGCGGCCGGTGAACTCGTCGACGATGATGACCTCGCCGTCGCGCACGATGTAGTCCACGTCGCGCTGGTAGATGGCGTGCGCGCGCAGCGCGGCGTTGAGATGGTGCACCACGGCCAGGTTGTTGCCCGAGTACAGGCCGTCGCCCTCGGCGATGATGCCGGCCTCGCGCAGCAGCTCCTCGGCGTGCTCCATGCCCTGTTCGGACAGGTGCGCCTGCTTGCCCTTCTCGTCCACCCAGTAGTCGCCCTCGCCCTGCTCGGACTCCTGCTTGACCAGCTTGGGAACGATGCGGTTGACCTTGATGTACAGCTCCGGCGACTCATCGGCCGGGCCCGAGATGATCAGGGGCGTGCGCGCCTCGTCGATCAGGATCGAGTCGACCTCGTCGACGATGGCGAAGTTCAGGCCGCGCTGGAAGCGGTCCTCCTTGGCCAGCGCCATGTTGTCGCGCAGGTAGTCGAAGCCGAATTCGTTGTTGGTGCCGTAGGTGATGTCGGCGGCATAAGCGCCCTTCTTGTCGCCGTGCGGCATGCCCGGGAAGACCACGCCGACGCTCAGGCCCAGGAAGTTGTAGAGCTTGCCCATCCAGGCCGAGTCGCGCTTGGCCAGGTAGTCGTTGACCGTCACCACGTGCACGCCCTTGCCGGCCAGCGCATTGAGGTAGGTGGGCAGGGTCGCCACCAGGGTCTTGCCTTCGCCGGTGCGCATCTCGGCGATGCGGCCCGAGTGCAGCACCATGCCGCCGATCAGCTGCACGTCGTAGTGGCGCAGGCCCAGCACGCGGCGCGACGCCTCGCGGCACACGGCGAAGGCCTCGGGCAGCAGGTCGTCGAGCTTGGCGCCGTCGGCCAGGCGGGCCTTGAACTCGTCGGTCTTGGCGCGCAGGGCGGCATCGTCGAGCTTCTCGAGCTCAGGCTCGTAGGCGTTGATGCGGGCGACGTTCTTCTGGAACTGGCGCAGCAGGCGTTCGTTGCGGCTGCCGAAGATGCGGGTGAGCAAGCTGTTGAGCATTGGGAAAGCCGGTTGGGGAGCGCGCGGCGCGCTCGGCGCAAAAGAACAAGGCCGCGGCAGCCCTCGGGGGCGTCGCGGCCGTCTAGTCTAACGTGGGGACGGGGGACGGGGTATCAAGCCCCCGTCCGGGGCCATCAGCCGCGGTTCTTGTCCAGGTAGTTGCGCGGGTTGACCTGGCGGCCGTTGAGCGTCACCTCGAAGTGCAGGTGCGAGCCGGTCGAGCGGCCCGTGGAGCCCACCTTGGCGATCTGCTGGCCGGAACGGACCACGTCGCCGGCCTTCACCAGGTTGGCCTGGTTGTGGGCGTAGAGGGTCTTGTAGCCGTTGCCGTGGTCGATCTCCACCACGTTGCCGTAGCCGCTGCGCCAGCCCGAGAAGCTGACCACGCCCTCGGCGGCGGCGGTGACCGGGTCGCCGGCGTTGGCGTCGATGTCGATGCCGGCGTGGTGGGCGCGGCCGCCGCCGAACGGATCGGAGCGGGCGCCAAAGCGGGAGGAGACGTAACCCGGGGCCGGCATGCCCGACGGGGTGCGCTTGTTCTCGAGCTGCTGGTTGAACAGCATCGCCTCGAGCACCGACAGCTGGCGGCCGGAGTGGGCGAACTGCGCCTCGAGCGAATCCAGGCCACCCATCAGGTCGCGGGCCGGCATGTCCACGGCCGTCTCGGCGCCGCCCTGGCCGGGCAGGTCGTTGAAGTTGAACTCGCCGTCCTTGAGCTTGCCGACCTGGGTCAGGCGCTCGCCGAGGGCGTTGAGGCGGTTGGCCTGCGCCTGCAGCTCGGCGACGCGGGCGGCGATGGCGTTGACCTCGACCTGGGCCTGCTCGCGCGCGGCGGCGAGGTCGGCGGCCTGCTGGTCGAATTCGGCCTGGAGCTTGGCGATCTCGGCCTTGGCGGCGCCGTCGGCGCCCCGGGCGAGGAAGCCGGCGGTGAACGCCAGGCCCAGCACCAGCCCCACGATGCCCAGCGCCGAGGCCAGGACCTTGGGCTGGTCGAAGGCCAGTTTTTTTGGCCCCCGGAGGAAATTTGCTGCGATGATGACGTTCATCATGAGTGACGCTTCCAAACCTTCCGTCCGCGGCGCCGCACCGCCGACCCGCCTTCCCCCGCGCGCGCTCGAAGCGCTCTCCGGGACCGGGCTGGCCAGCGTGGTCGAACGCGCCCGTTGGCTGGGCGAACTCGACCCCGTGCTTCGCCAGAGTCTCCCCGCCACCTTGGCCGACCAGTGCAAGCTGGCCAACGTGGATGACAAGAACTTGGTGTTCCTCGTCAGCGCCCCGGTCTGGAAGGCCAGGCTGCGGCTCCATGCCGACGCCCTGCTGGACGCGGCGGCCGCGGCCGGGCTCAAGGCCAGGACGCTGGTGGTGAAAGTGGCGCCGCCCGAACCTGCCATCCCCGCAGGAACCGGCCAATCGAAACCACTTTCCGAGGCAGTCCGCGATTCACTGCGGGCCACCGCCCAATCGGTCTCGGACCCGGGGTTGCGTGCTCAGCTTCTGCGGCTGGCTGGGAAACCCCGGTCGACGACCGACGGGGCATGATGCCCCGGCTGGCGGGGCCTGTCGTTAATCAGGCGTTAAATACAGGTTAAAGCGACCCGATCGGGTCGCTTCCTTCAGACGGCCTGCGCCGGATGGGCGTAGGAGATCGGCGCCAGGGCCGGATCCTCGAAGGTCACCTCTTCCCAGGCCGAGGTATCGGCCAGCAGGGTGCGCAGCAGCTGGTTGTTGAGCGCGTGGCCGGACTTGTAGCCGTAGAAGGCGCCGATCAGGCTGTGGCCCAGCAGGTACAGGTCGCCGATGGCGTCGAGGATCTTGTGCTTGACGAACTCGTCCTCGTAGCGGAGGCCGTCGTCGTTGAGCACGCGGTAGTCGTCGAGCACGATGGCGTTGTCCATCGAGCCGCCCAGCGCCAGGTTGCGCTCGCGCAGGAACTCGATGTCCTTCATGAAACCGAAGGTGCGGGCGCGGCTGACTTCCTTGACGAACGAGGTCGTCGAGAAGTCGATTTCCGTGCTCGAGGTCGCCTTGTTGAAGATCGGGTGGGCGAAGTCGATGGTGAAGCCGACCTTGAAGCCCTCGAAGGGCTCGAAGCGGGCCCACTTGTCGCCGTCGGTGACCTTGATCGGCTTCTTGATGCGGATGAAGCGCTTGGCCTTGTTCTGCTCCTCGATGCCCGCCGACTGCAGCAGGAACACGAAGGGGCCGGCCGAGCCGTCCATGATCGGCACCTCGGCCGTGGACAGGTCCACGTAGGCGTTGTCGATGCCCAGGCCGGCCATGGCCGACAGCAGGTGCTCGATAGTCATCACCCGGACGTTGTCCTCCACCAGCGCGGTGCACAGGCTGGTGTCGCCGACCTTTTCGGCCTTGGCGTGGATCTCGATGGGCTGGTCGAAGTCGACCCGCCGGAAGACGATGCCGGTGTCGGGCGCAGCCGGGCGCAAGGTCATGTAGACCTTTTCGCCGCTGTGCAGGCCGACGCCCGTGGCGCGGATGACGTTCTTGAGGGTGCGTTGTCTGATCATTTTTAAGGCGTTCTCCGGAAAAGGAGCGCGCAAAACCGTCCCGAACGATAACACAGCGCCGAACAAACGAAAACCTAACATTCAAACAATTGTATTGATCCTGCAACCCCGTTCACGTTCCAGGCCCCTGGCCGGGGCGGGAAAAGGGCCCGCCGGAGCCTTCCGGCGGGCCAAAACCTGCATTTCCCCTGGGGACGCCCCGCGGGCCGGGGCCCGCGGGTCCTGCCCGGGCGGCCATCCGGGCCACCCGGTGTGGCGGGCCGGCGCCTGGTCGGGCGCCGGTCCTGCCGGGTTGGATCAGTCGGCCTGGCGACGCAGGAAGGCCGGGATGTCGAGGTAGCTGGTGTCGCCGCCCAGGCCGGACAGGGCCGTTTCGGCGCCCGACACCGGCTCGGACGAGCCACGACCGGCACGCAGGCCCATCGGGTTGGGGGTGCTGGCGCCGCCGTTGGCGTAGGCCGTGGCGACCTCGTCGACCATGCCGGTGGTGGCGTTGCGCACCAGCTTGACCGGGGCCCGGTGGGTCTCGCGCTCCGGGGTCCGGACCGGCTGGCGCACCACGCCGCGGTTGAGGCCGGTGGCCACCACGGTCACGCGCACCTCGTCCTGCATCTCGGGGTCGAGCGAGGTGCCGATGACGACGGTGGCGTCCTCCGAGGCGAAGTCCTCGATGGTGCGGCCGATCTCGTCGAACTCGGCCATGGTGAAGTCCGGGCCGGCGGTGATGTTGACCAGCACGCCGTTGGCGCCCGAGAGGTTGACCTCGTCGAGCAGCGGGTTGGAGATGGCGGCCTCGGCGGCGGCCTGGGCGCGGTCGTCGCCGCGGGCGATGCCGGTGCCCATCATGGCCAGGCCCATCTCGCTCATCACGGTGCGCACGTCGGCGAAGTCGACGTTGATCAGGCCCGGGCTGACGATCAGGTCGGCGATGCCCTTCACGGCGCCCAGCAGCACGTCGTTGGCGGCGCGGAAGGCCTGCACCATGGTGGCCTGGCGGCCGAGCACGGTGATCAGCTTCTCGTTGGGGATGGTGATCAGCGAGTCGCAGTGGTGGCTCAGCTCCTCGATGCCCTTGAGCGCCACCTGCATGCGGCGGCGGCCCTCGAACGGGAAGGGCTTGGTGATCACGGCCACGGTGAGGATGCCCATCTCCTTGGCCAGCTGCGCCACGACCGGGGCCGCGCCCGTGCCGGTGCCGCCGCCCATGCCGGCGGTGATGAACACCATGTCGGCGCCCTCGAGCGCCTCGACGATGCGCTCGCGGTCCTCGAGCGCGGCCTGGCGGCCCACTTCCGGGTTGGCGCCGGCGCCCAGGCCCTTGGTGACGTTGCCGCCCAGCTGCAGCTGCAGCTTGGCGCCGCACTGCTTGATGGCCTGCGCGTCGGTGTTGGCGGTGATGAATTCCACGCCCTCCACGCCTGCGTTGACCATGTGCGCCACGGCGTTGCCGCCGCCGCCGCCCACGCCCACCACCTTGATCACCGCATTGGGTGCCAGCTTCTCGATCAGTTCGAAATGTGCCATGTCCTCGTCCTCCGTGATTCAAACCCAGGTTTGTTTTGTTTCTGTTCTTGTCGGTGTCGCACTTGTTTCAGGGACGTCGCTCAGAACTCACCGCGGTACCAGTTCTTGAACTTCGTCCAAATCGTCCCGGCCTTGCCCGCCGACAGCGTCGGGCGGCGCGGGTTTTCAATCTGGCTGCCCCAGAGCAGCAGGCCGACGCCGGTGGCGTGCACCGGGTTGCCGACCACTTCGCCCAGGCCGGACACGTGCTGGGGGATGCCCACCCGCACCGGCATGTGCAGCATTTCCTCGGCCAGCTCGACCACGCCTTCCATGCGCGAGGCGCCGCCGGTTAGCACCAGGCCCGCGCGCACCAGCTCCTCGAAGCCGGAGCGGCGCAGCTCGGCCTGCACGAGCTCGAAGATTTCCTCGTAGCGGTTCTGCACCGCCTCGGCCAGGGCCTGCCGGGCCAGGCGGCGCGGCGGGCGGTCGCCGACGCTGGGCACCTGGATCGACTCCTCGGCGGTGGCCAGCTGGGCCAGCGCGCAGGCGTAGCGCACCTTGATCTGCTCGGCCTCGGGCGTGGGCGTGCGCAGCAGATGGGCGATGTCGTTGGTCACCTGGTCGCCGGCGATCGGCAGGCTGGCGCTGTGGCGGATCGCGCCCTGCACGAACACCGCGATGTCGGTGGTGCCGGCGCCGATGTCCACCAGCACCACGCCCAGCTCCTTTTCGTCGCTGGTGAGCACGGCGGTGCTGGACGCCAGCGAGCTCAGGATCAGGTCGTCCACCTGCAGGCCGCAGCGCTGCACGCACTTCATCACGTTGCTGGCGGCCGACTGCGCGCCGGTGACCAGGTGCGCGCGCACCTCGAGCCGCACGCCGGACATGCCTACCGGGTTGCGGATGCCTTCCTGCGAGTTGTCGACGATGTATTCCTGGGCGATGGCGTGCAGGATCTTCTGGTCGGCCGGCACGGCCACGGCCTTGGCGGCCTCGAGCACGCGGTCGAGGTCGGCATAGGTCACCTCGCCGCCGGCCACCGGCACGATGCCCGGCGAATTGCGGCACTGGGTGTGGCTGCCCGAGATCGAGGCGTAGACCGAGCGGATCTCGCAGCCGGCCATCAGCTCGGCCTCTTCCACCGCGCGCTGGATCGACTGCACGGTGGATTCGATGTCGACCACCACGCCGCGCTTCATGCCGCGCGACTCGTGCGAGCCAATGCCGATCACCTCGATCTCCTGGCCCGGCGAGTACTCGCCCACCAGCGCCGTCACCTTCGACGTGCCGATGTCCAGGCCCACGATCAGCGACTTGTCACCCTTGCGATTCATTCACTTGTTCCTTCCAGACAATCGCGAAGCCATTGGTGTAGCGAAGGTCCGCACGCGCCACCCGGCGCGCCGGGTCCTGGCGCAGCTGCGGCAGCATCCGCGCGAAGCGCGCCAGGCGCGCCTGCGGGTCGCCGCGGCCGGCCTCGAGTTCGGTGCCGTCGTCGAGCACCAGGTTCCAGCTGCCGCGCGCGCTGAGCGTCACCCTCTCGACCCGAAGGCCCAGCGGCAGGAACAGCGGGCGGGCGATGCCGTACATCGACATCAGCTCGGAGGCGCGGTCCTCGGGGCCGTCGAACACCGGCAGGCCCTGGCCGGCGCCGGGCGGCGCGGCGAACAGCTGGCCCTGCTCGCTGAGCATCCGGCCGTCGGACCAGCGCGCCACCGGCGTGTGTTCGGTCAGGCTCACTTCCAGGCGGTCGGGCCAGCGCTTGCGCACCTCCACCTTTTCCACCCAGGGCAGCGCGGCCACGGACGAACGCACGCCGGCCAGGTCGACCGCGAAGTAGCCGCCCTGCACGTAGGGCAGCACTGCCTCGCGCACCGCGGCCTCGTCGACCTGGGCGAATTCGCCGGTGACGGCCAGCTTGCGCATCGGCCAGCGTTCGCCGGCGATCCAGCCGTTGAGCACCGCCACCACGGGCAGCGCCACCAGGCCGATGGCCAGGATCCAGGCGGCGAGGCGGACCAGTGCGCTCATCGCGCGCCCTCCCCCGCCGGCAGGCTGGTTTCGAGCACGCGCCAGCACAGCTCCTCGAACGACACGCCCAGCTCACGCGCGGCCTTGGGCACCAGCGAGTGGCTGGTCATGCCGGGCGCGGTGTTCACCTCGAGCAGGTAGTTGTTGCCGGCGGCGTCGCGCATCACGTCCACGCGGCCCCAGCCGCTGCAGCCGGCGGCGCGGAAGGCGGCCAGCGCCAGCGCGCGGATGCCGGCCTCGTCCGCGCCCTGCAGGCCGGGGCACAGGTACTGGGTGTCCTCGGCCTGGTACTTGGCGTGGTAGTCGTAGTACTCGCCGGCCGGCACGATGCGGATGCTGGGCAGGGCCAGGTCGCCGAGGATGCCAACGGTGTACTCGCCGCCGACGATGAGCTGCTCCATCAGCAGCTCGCCCGGATAGCGCGCGGCGAGCTCGACGGCGGCATCTAGGCCGGCTTCGTCGAACACGCGCGACACGCCCACGCTGGAGCCTTCGCAGGAGGGCTTGACGATCACCGGCAGGCCCAGCGAAGCGGCCGCGGCGCGCACGCCGGCGGTATCGCCGCGCGCCAGGCGCACGTAGCGCGGCGTCGGCAGCCCCAGCGACAGCCACACCTGCTTGGTGCGGATCTTGTCCATGGCCAGGGCCGAGCCCAGCACGCCCGAGCCGGTCAGCGGCACGCCCAGGGCCTCGCACAGGCCCTGCAGCACGCCGTCTTCGCCGCCGCCCTTGTTGCCGTGCAGGATGTTGAACACGCGGTCGAAGCGTTTGCCCACCAGCGCCTCGATCAGGGCCGGGATGCCATCCACCGCGTGTGCGTCGATGCCGCGGGCGCGCAGCGCCTCGAGCACGTTGCGGCCCGAGTCGAGCGAGACTTCGCGCTCGGCGCTGGTGCCGCCCATCAGC
This sequence comes from Arenimonas sp. SCN 70-307, assembly GCF_001724815.1. Classification (GTDB taxonomy): domain Bacteria; phylum Pseudomonadota; class Gammaproteobacteria; order Xanthomonadales; family Xanthomonadaceae; genus Arenimonas. Next base: position 419,611 of record NZ_MEDO01000014.1, read on the forward strand.
ACGGCGACGCGGCCGAAGGCGCGCGGGTCGGTGAGGCGGGTCGGGGCGAGGTTCGGCGTCATGCCTGGGTGGCTCCATGGAGTCCGTGGTTGGCCAGCTCGGTGGCGACGGCGCCGATGTCGCCGGCACCCATCACCAGGAGCAGGTCGCCGTCGGCCAGCACGTCGGCCAGCACGGCCGGCAGTTCACGCGCCGGGCCGGCCAGCACCGGGTCGATGCGGCCGCGGGCGCGGATGGCGCGGGCCAGGGCCTTGGCGTCGGCGCCGACGATGGGCTGCTCGCCGGCCGGGTAGACATCGGTCAGCAGCACCGCATCGGCGCTCGAGAGCACCGCGGCGAAATCGTCGAACAGGTCGCGCGTGCGGCTGTAGCGGTGCGGCTGGAAGGCCACCACCAGGCGGCGATCCGGCCAGCCGCCGCGGGCGGCCGCGAACACGGCCTCGAGCTCGCGCGGGTGGTGGCCGTAGTCGTCCACCAGCAGCGCCTTGCCGCGGCCGAAGTCGAGCTCGCCCTTGAGGTTGAATCGGCGGCCGATGCCCTGGAACTTCTCCAGCGCGGCGGCGATCGCCTCCGGCGCCACGCCCAGCTCCCAGCCCACCGCGGCAGCCGCCAGGGCGTTGAGCACGTTGTGCGCGCCGGGCAGGTTCAGCGTCACCGGCTGTGGCGCGGAGTCGGGCAGGTGCAGGGTAAAGCGCATGCATGCGCCGTGCTGCACCACGTCGGTGGCGCGCACGTCGGCGGCTTCGCGGATGCCGTAGGTGACCAGGTGCCGCGGCGTCTGGGCGGCCAGCGTGGCCACCTCCGGATCGTCGACGCACAGCACGGCCAGGCCATAGAACGGCAGGCGGTGCAGGAACTCGTTGAACGCCGCCTGCACGCGGGCGAAATCACCGGCGTAGTTCTCGAGGTGGTCGGCGTCGATGTTGGTGACCACGGCCACCATCGGGTTCAGGCGCAGGAAGCTGCCGTCGCTCTCGTCGGCCTCGGCCACCAGCCACTGGCCGCTGCCCAGGCCCGCGTTGGCGCCGGCCGACAGCAGCTGGCCGCCGATGACGAAGGTCGGGTCGAGGCCGCCCTCGCTGAGTACGCTGGCCACCAGCGAAGTGGTGGTGGTCTTGCCGTGGGTGCCGGCGATGGCGATGCCGCGCTTGAAGCGCATCAGCTCGGCCAGCATCTCGGCGCGCGGCACCACCGGGATGCGCTGCTCGCGCGCGGCGCGCAGCTCGGGGTTGTCGGGGCGGATGGCGCTCGACACCACCACCACGTCCACGCCGGCCACGTGCGAGGCATCGTGGCCGCGGTGCACGATCGCGCCCATGCCGGCCAGGCGACGGGTGGCGACCGAATCGCTCGCATCCGAGCCGGACACCTGGTAGCCCAGCGTGACCAGCACTTCGGCGATGCCGCTCATGCCGACGCCGCCGATGCCGATGAAGTGCACGCGCGGGAAGGCACGGGCCAGGTCGCCGGTTTGCTGCAGGCGGCGGCGGATCATGCGCGGGCCTCCTCGAGCACGATGCCGGCGACGCGACCGGCGGCGTCGGCGTGGGCGATGCCACGCGCGGCGCCGGCCATGGCCCGGCGACGCGACGGGTCTTGCAGCAGCTCGCCGGCGGCAGCGGCCATGCGCTCGGCGAAGCCCTCGCCTTCCGGCACCAGCACGGCGGCGCCGGCCTCGACCAGGAATTCGGCGTTGCGGGTCTGGTGGTCGTCCACCGCGGCCGGGAACGGCACCAGCACCGAGCCAACGCCGGCGGCGCAGAGCTCGGCCAGGGTCAGGGCACCGGCGCGGCAGACCACCAGGTCGGCCCAGCCGTAGGCTTCGGCCATGTCGGCGATGAAGGGTTCGACGCTGGCCTGCACGCCGGCCTTTTCATAGGTTTCGCGGGTGGCGTCGGCATGGCGCTCGCCGCACTGGTGGCGCACCTGCGGGCGACGGTCGGCCGGCAGGCCGGCCAGCACCGCCGGAAGCACGCGGTTGAGCGCATGCGCGCCCTGGCTGCCGCCCAGCACCAGCAGTCGCGGCGCACCAGTGCGGCCGGCGAATCGTTCGGCCGGCGCCGGCAGCGCGGCGATGGCCGGGCGCACCGGATTGCCCACCACTTCGGCGCGGCCCCCGGCGAAGCTGCCCGGGAAACCACACAGCACGCGTCGCGCGAAGCGCGCCAGCACGCGGTTGGTGAAGCCCGGCGCCCGGTTCTGCTCGTGCACCAGCAGCGGCCGCCGAAGCAGCCAGGCGCACAGGCCACCCGGGCCGGCCACGTAGCCACCGAAGCTGACGACCGCGCGCGGACGCAGGCGGCGCAGCACGGCCAGCGCCTGCAGGCAGGCGCGCAGCAGCTGGAACGGCGCCTTGGCCAGGGCCAGCGCGCCCTTGCCGCGCAGGCCGCGCACGGCGATGGTTTCGAGCGCAATGCCGGCGGGCGGCACCAGCCGCGTTTCCATGCCGCCGGCGGCGCCCAGCCACACGACCGGCACGTCGCGACGGCGCAGCGCCTCGGCCACGGCCAGGCCGGGGAAGATGTGGCCGCCGGTGCCGCCGGCCAGGATCAGCACGGGTGCGCTGGCGGCGTTCATGCCACCGCTCCGATCCTGGGTTCGACGCGATGCCGCGAGCCGCGCGGTCCGGCCGCCGGCGCCACCGCGGCCGGCGAATGTTCGGCCTGGATGACGTCCGGACGCGGCGCGCCCTCGTCGCCGGTCGCGCCGGCGCCGCGCAGGCGGGCCACCTGGCGCTCGGAACGGTCGAGCTCGTAGCTCACGCGCAGCAGCAGGCCGATGGCGGCGCAGGTGATCAGCACGCTCGAACCGCCCGAGGACACCAGCGGCAGGGTCAGGCCCTTGGTCGGCAGGATGCCCAGGTTCACGCCGATCGAAACGAAGGCCTGCAGGCTGATCCACAGGCCCACGCCGAAGGCGCAGAAGCCGGCGAAGTAGCGGCGCATCTCCACCGCGCGCAGGCCCAGGGCGAAGGTGCGCCAGGAGAACAGCGCGAACACCGCGATGATGCCCACCGAGCCGGCGAAGCCCAGCTCCTCGGCCGTGACCGAGAAGATGAAGTCGGTGTGCGCCTCGGGCAGGTAGAACAGCTTTTGCACGCTGCCGCCCAGGCCGACGCCGAACCATTCGCCGCGGCCGATGGCGATCAGGGCCTGGGTGAGCTGGAAGCCGTCGTTGAACGGGTCCTCCCAGGGATTGAGGAAGGACTTCAGGCGCGCCACGCGGTAGGGCGCGGCCACCGCCACGCCCACCAGCACGGGCAGCACGCCGGCGCCGATCAGCAGCAGGTGCCCGATGCGCGCGCCGCCGAGCCAGACCATGCCGGCGGTGATGGCGATGATCAGCGCGGCCGAACCGAAATCGGGCTGCAGCAGGAGCAGGCACACCAGGAAACCGGCCACGCCCAGCGGCTTGAGCAGCGTGGACCACTTCTGGCCGATTTCGTCGCGGTAGCGCACCACGTAGCTGGCCAGCCAGATGATGAGCAGCAGCTTCACCGCCTCGACGGCCTGGAACTTGGACACGCCCAGGTTGATCCAGCGCTGGGCGCCGTTGACCGTGTGGCCGATGCCCGGCATGAACACCAGGCCCAGCAGCACGATGCAGGCCAGCAGCAGCACGTGGTTGTAGCGTTCGATGAGCTTGAGCTCGGTGCGCATCAGTCCGAAGGCGAGCACCGCGCCCAGGCCCAGGAACACCACGTGGCGGGTGAGGAAATAGAACGGGCCGACGTCCAGGCCTTCGGCGATCGCGATCGAGCTCGAGCCCACCATCACCACGCCGAAGCCGGCCAGCAGCAGGGCCAGGCCCAGCAGCACGGGGTCGTAGCGACCGCCGATCTGCTCGAGCTTGGTGGCCTGGTTGGCGCGCTCGTCGAGGAAGCTCATGTCAGCGCACCTTCAGCGTGGCGAGGCTGACCAGCACGAGCATCACCGAGATGATCCAGAAGCGCACGATCACGCGCGGCTCCGGCCAGCCCTTGAGCTCGAAGTGGTGGTGGATGGGCGCCATGCGGAACACGCGGCGGCCGGTGAGCTTGAAGCTGGCGACCTGGATCATCACCGACAGCGTCTCGATGACGAAGATGCCGCCCATCACCACCAGGATCGCCTCCTGGCGCACGATCACCGCGATGGTGCCCAGCACGGCGCCCAGCGCCAGCGCGCCGATGTCGCCCATGAACACCATCGCCGGGTAGGTGTTGAACCACAGGAAGCCCAGGCCCGCGCCGGCGATGGCCGCGCAGACGATGGCGATCTCGCCCGCGCCCGGCACCGCCGGGATCTGAAGGTACTCGGAGAACACCGCGTTGCCCGAGGCATAGGCGAACACGCCCAGCGCGCCGGCCACCAGCACCGTGGGCATGATCGCCAGGCCGTCGAGGCCGTCGGTCAGGTTCACCGCGTTGGAGAAACCGACGATCCAGAAGTAGGCCAGCACCACGAACATCGCGCCCAGCGGCACGGCGAAGTCCTTGAGCAGCGGCAGGAACAGCGTGGTGTTGTTCGGGTGGTCGGCGGTGAAGAACAGCACCAGCGCCGCGGCCAGGCCGAACAGCGACTGCAGCGCGTACTTGTGCCGCGACTTGAGGCCGTTGGGGTCGCGGCGGACGATCTTGATCCAGTCGTCGAGCCAGCCGATGGCGCCGAAGGCCAGCATCACCGCCAGCAGGATCCAGACGTAGCGGTTGCGCAGGTCGGCCCACATCAGGGTCGAGAGCGCGATGGTGAGCAGGATCAGCGCGCCGCCCATGGTCGGCGTGCCGGCCTTGGAGAAGTGGCTCTGCGGGCCGTCGGTGCGGATCGGCTGGCCGCCCTTGAGCTCGGCCAGGCGGGCGATGACCTTCGGGCCCAGCCACAGCGAGAGCAGCAGCGCGGTGAGCGCGCCGAGGATGCCGCGGAAGGTGAGGTAGCCGAACAGCGGCGGCATCCACCCCATCTCGTGCAGCCAGCGGGCCAGTTCAAGCAGCATCGTGTGCGGTTCCTTCGCGGTCGGCGGCCAGCAGCGCGGCCAGCACCTTGTCCATCGCGCTAGAGCGCGAACCCTTGACCAGGCAGCGCAGCCCCGCCGGCGCGGCGGCGAGCGCCGGGCCGAGCGCGGCCAGCAGGCCGGCCTGGTCCTTGAAATGCAGCGCGCCGGGGCCGAAGGCGCGGCTGGCGGCGGCGCTCATCTCGCCCACCGTCCACAGGCGCTTGAGGCCGGCGCGCAGGGCCTGGCTGCCGACTTCGGCGTGCAGGCCCAGGGCGTCCTCGCCCAGCTCGTGCATGTCACCCAGCACCAGCCAAGCCTCGCCGCCGGACTCGGCCAGCGCGGCGATCGCCGCCGCCACCGAACCCGGGTTGGCGTTGTAGCTGTCGTCCACCAGCACCACGCCGTTGCGCAGTACGTGCGGCACCTGCCGGCCCGGTACCGGCGGCGCTTCCTGCAGGCCGGCGACGACGTGTTCGAGCCGCGCGCCGGCGCCCAGCGCCAGGCCGGCGGCGGCCAGCGCGTTCATCACGCTGTGCCGGCCCGGCAGCGGCAGGCGCACGCGGGCGTCGCCGGCGGGCGTGTGCAGGGTGAATTCCGAGGCGTCGGCGCTGGCGCGGATGTCGCTGGCGCGCAGGTCGGCGTCGTTCTCCAGGCCAAAGCGCAGCACCCGGCGGTGGCCGATGCGCTGCATGAACAGCGGCGCGAAGGCGTCGTCGGCGTTCACCACCGCCACGCCGTCGTCGGGCAGCGCCTCGTAGATCGCGCCCTTGGTTTCGGCGATGCCCAGCAGGCTGCCCATGCGCTCGAGGTGGGCCGGGCCGATGTTGTTGACCAGCGCCACCTGCGGCGGCGCGATCGAGGCCAGGTAGGCGATGTCGCCCGGCTTGCCCGCGCCCATCTCGTAGATGGCGAAGCGCGCGTCCTCCGGCGCCTCGAGCACGGCCAGCGGCAGGCCGATCTCGTTGTTGCGGTTGCCGGGGTTGGCGTGGGCCTTGCCGGCGCGCGAAAGCATGGACAGCACCAGGGTCTTGACCGAGGTCTTGCCGTTGCTGCCGGTCAACGCCACGACCACGGCCGGGCGACCCTGCTGCACGCCGGCGGCGAGTTCGCCGAGCGCGTCCTGGGTGTCGGCGCACAGCACCTGCGGCAGCGGGCAGTCGACCTCGCGGTGCACCAGCAGGGCGGCGGCGCCCGCCGCCAGCGCCTCGGCGGCGAGGTCGTGGGCGTCGTGGCGCTCGCCGCGCAGCGCGACGAACAGCGCGCCCGGCTGCAGCGTGCGGGTGTCGGTGCCGACCGACGTGACCTCGACGTCGGCGCCGAGGTGGCGGCCTTCGACCCAGCGGGCGACCTGCGAGAGCAGCAGCGGCCTCATGCGCGCGCCTCCAGCAGCGAGCGCGCCACCTGCAGGTCGTCGAAGGGATGCTTCACGCCGGCGACTTCCTGGTAGGGCTCGTGGCCCTTGCCGGCCACCAGCACCACGTCGCCGGCGCCGGCGCCCTCCAGCGCCAGGGCGATGGCGCGGGCGCGGTCGCGCTGCACGGTGACGGCGGCGGCATTGCGGAAGCCGGCCAGGATGCCGGCGACGATGGCATCGCCATCCTCGCGGCGCGGGTTGTCGTCGGTGACGATGACGCGGTCGGCGCCGGCCTCGGCGATCGCCGCCATCTGCGGGCGCTTGCCGGCGTCGCGCTCGCCGCCGCAGCCGAACACGCAGCTCAGGCGGCCCGGGGTGTGTTCGCGCAGGCTGGCCAGCGCCTGCCCGAGGGCGTCGGGCGTGTGCGCGTAGTCCACCACCACCAGCGGCAGGCCGGCCTCGCCGCCGACGCGGCTCATGCGGCCACCGACCGGCGACAGGCGCGGCAGCATCGCGGCGACCTCGGCCAGCGGCCAGCCCAGCGCGCGCAGCGCACCGGCCACCGCCAGCAGGTTGTCGACGTTGAAGCGGCCGAGCAGCGGCGAGGCCACCGCCAGGCGCTGGTCGCCTTCCACGAGGTCGAAGCGCAGGCCCTGCGGCACCAGCCGCACGGCCTCGGCGCGCAGGCGCGCACCGGCGTGGCCGCGGGCGCTGACGCCGATCACGTCCACGCCCTCGGCGATGCCCGTCGCGAGGCCCGCGCCGAAGGCATCGTCGAGGTTGAGCACCACGGCCTGCAGCGTCGGCCAGGCGAAGAGCCTGGCCTTGGCGGCGCCGTAGGCTTCCATCGTGCCGTGGAAGTCGAGGTGGTCGCGGGTGAGGTTGGTGAACACCGCCACGCGGAAGGCCACGGCATCCACGCGGCCCTGCTCGAGCGCGTGCGAGCTCACTTCCATCGCCACGTGGCTGGCGCCCTGGTCGCGCATGCCGGCCAGCAGGCGGTGCACGGCGATGACGTCGGGCGTGGTGCGCTCGCCCGGCACGAGGGCGCCGTGCAGGCCCGCGCCCAGGGTGCCGATGGTGCCGGCGGTGGCGCCCGAAAGATGCAGGGCCTGGGCCAGCAGCTGCACGGTCGAGGTCTTGCCATTGGTGCCGGTGACGCCGACGACCTGCGCGTGGCGCGAGGGCGAGCCGTAGAAACGATCGGCCAGTTCGCCCTGGCGCGCGCGCAGGCCGGGCACGGCGATGGCGTTGGCCGGCAACGCCAGGCCCTCGGGCGCCGGCGGTTCGAACAGGATGGCGCTGGCGCCCGCGGCTTCGGCCTGCGCGGCGTGCCGCAGGCCGTGCGTGCTGGCGCCCGCGAGCGCGACGAAGGCGTAGCCGGGCCGCAGCTCGCGGCTGTCGGCGGCCAGGCCGGTGAGCGCCGGGTTGAACGCCGGCGGGGGCGACGCGGCGCCCCCGAGCAGTTCGTGCAGGTGCATGGCGCGGGTCATGGCGCCTCCTGCCGGACAGGGGCCGGGGCCTTCTTGCGGGCGCGGGCTTCCTGGGCCGCGTACCACTTCTCGATGTCGTCCGGCGGCACGTCCATCAGGCGCAGCGCGCCGTCCATGACGCGATGGAAGACCGGCGCCGACACCGCGCCGCCGCCGTATTCGAGGCCCTGCGGTTCGTGGATCACCACCGCCATCGCGAAGCGCGGGTTGGTGGCCGGCACCAGGCCGACGAACACCGCCGCGTAGCGCTTGGCCGCGTAACCGCCGCCGTCGGCCTTGCGCGAGGTGCCGGTCTTGCCGGCCACGCGGTAGCCGGTGACGGCAGCGCGACGCGCGGTGCCCTCGGGGCCGACGACCGTTTCGAGCATGTCCATCAGCTGCCGGGCGATGGCCGGGTCGATCACCTGCTCGCCTTCGCCGGCACCGCCCTTGACGAAGGTGGGCGTCATGATGCGGCCGTCGTTGCCGATCGCGGCATAGGCGCGCGCCAGCTGCAGCGGCGTCACCGACAGGCCATAGCCGTAGGAGATGGTGGCCTTTTCGGTCGGGCCCCAGCGGCGCGCCAGCGGCAGCACGCCCGGCAGCTCGCCGGGGAAGCCGCTGCCGCTGCGCTGGCCGAGGCCGAAGCGGTGGTACATGTCGTACTGGTGGTCGGCGCTGAGCTCGTTGGACACCTTGATGGCGCCGACGTTCGAACTCTTGGTCAGGATGCCCGCCAGGGTGAGCGTGCCGTAGTTGCGGAAGTCGCGCACCGTGTAGCCACCGGGCAGCGGCATGTAGCCCGGCGCGGTCGGGATGAGCGTCTCGGGCGTGAACTTGCCGGCCTCGAGCCCCGCGGCCAGGGTGAGCGTCTTCATCACCGAGCCGGGCTCGACCACGTCGGTGACCGAGCGGTTGCGGCGCGCCTCGGCGTCGGCGCCGACGCGGGAATTGGGGTTGTAGGACGGCTGGTTCACCATCGCCAGCACTTCGCCGGTGGGCACGTCGAGCACCACCACCGAGCCCGAGGTGGCGCCGGTCTCGATCAGCGCGGCCTTGAGCTCGCGATAGGCGAGGTACTGGATGCGGCGGTCGATCGACAGCACCAGGTCCTTGCCCGGCTCGGCGGCACGCACCAGGTCCACGTTCTCGACGATGCGGCCGCGGCGGTCGCGGATCACGCGCTGGCTGCCTTCCTGGCCGGTGAGCCACTCGTTGAAGGCCAGCTCCAGGCCTTCCTGGCCGCGGTCGTCGATGTTGGTGAAGCCCAGCACGTGGGCCAGGACCTCGCCGTGCGGGTAGAAGCGGCGGAACTCGCGCTGCGAGTACACGCCGGGAATGCCCAGCGCGGTGATCTCTTCGGCGACGTCCGGGTTGAGGTGCCGGCGCAGGTAGACGAACTCCTTGTCGGCGCGCTCGGAGACGCGGCGGGTGAGCACGTCCAGCGGGATCTGCAGCGCCTTGGCCAGCTCGGGCAGGCGGTCGGGATGGACCAGCAGCTCCTTCGGGTTGGCCCAGATCGACTCGACCGGCGAGGACACCGCCAGCGGCTCGCCGTTGCGGTCGGTGATCATGCCGCGCGAGGTGGCGATGGGTACCTCGCGCAGGAAGCGCGCATCGCCCTGCTGCTGGTAGAACTCCTCGCTGATCACCTGCAGGTGCGCCGCGCGCGCCACCAGCACGACGCAGCAGGCGGCGAGCACGCCGCCGACCACCATCAGGCGCTTGCGGGGGCTGTAGCTGCTGCGGCCGCTCATGGCTTGAGCACCACGATGTCGTCGTCGGACGGGAAGGTCATGCCCAGGCGCGTGCCGGCGACCTGCTCGATGCGGTTGGCCTCCGACCACGTGGCCTGCTCGAGCTGCAGGCGGCCGAACTCGATGTTGAGCTCGTCGCGCTGCTTCTCGAGCGTGGTCAGGGCGATGTAGGCCTGGCGGTGCTCGTGGCGCGCCCAGACCACGCCCAGGGCGCTGCTGATCACCGCGGCCGCCAGCGCCAGCAGGAGGAAGTGGCGAAGGCTCATGCCGCCTCCCCCGCCGCGAGCTTTTCCGCCACGCGCAGCACGGCGCTGCGGGCGCGCGGGTTGTCGGCCACTTCCTGGGCGGTGGCGCGCAGGGCGCCCGAGACGTCGCGCAGGCCCGGCGTGAACGCGGCCGGCACCGGCATGCGGCGATTGCCCGGCGGCGCCTTGGCGTGGCGGGCGATGAACTGCTTGACGATGCGGTCTTCGAGCGAGTGGAAGCTGATCACCGCCAGCCGGCCGCCGGGGCGCAGCACCGAGAGCGCGGCGTCGAGCCCGGCCTCGAGGTCGTCGAGCTCGCGGTTGATGAAGATGCGGATGGCCTGGAAGCTGCGCGTGGCCGGGTGGATCTTGTCGCCGCCGCGCGGCATCACCGAGGCGATGATTTCAGCCAGCTGCGCCGTGCGCTCGATCGGGGCCTCGCCGCGACGCGCAACGATCGCGCGGGCGATGCGCCGGCTCATCTTCTCCTCGCCGTAGGTCCACAGCACGTCGGCGATCTCGCGCTCGTCGGCGCGGGCCAGCCACTGCGCGGCGCTTTCACCGGACTCGGGGTCCATGCGCATGTCGAGCGGGCCGTCCTTGCCGAAGCTGAAGCCGCGCTCGGCCACGTCGAGCTGGGGCGAGGACACGCCGAGGTCGAGCAGCACGCCGTCGAGGCCGGCGGCGGCCTCGTCCCACTGCGCCATGCCGGCGAAGGAGCCGCGACGGACGGCGACCCGCCCGTCCGCGCCGAAAAGCGCGTGGGCGGTCGCGATCGCTTCCGGGTCCTTGTCCATCACCAACAGCCGTCCATCCGGCCCAAGCCGGTCGAGCACGCCGCGCGCATGGCCCCCTCGCCCGAACGTGCCATCCAGATACCTGCCATCCCTGCGTACCTGCAGGCCGTCCATGACCTGCGCCCACATCACCGGGAGATGGCTGGGCTGCGTTTCCGCACGCATCCCGGCCATGCCCGTCACAGCCTGAGGTCGAGCATGTCCTCGCTGATCTCGTCTTCCCCGATGGTCTGACGGATCTGCGCGAGGTGCGCCTGCTCGCTCCAAAGTTCGAACTTGCCGCCCATGCCCAGCAGCACGGCCTTCTTCTCGATGCCGGCGGCGTTGCGGTGGCTCGCCGGCAGCAGCACGCGGCCGTTGCCGTCGGGCTCGACCACGGTGGCGGCGCCGACGAGCTTGAGCTGCAGGTTGCGGTGCACGCGCTTGGCGTTGGGCAGGGCATTGACCTGGTCGCGGACCTTTTCCCAGGCCGATTCCGGGTACAGCCACAGGCAGCCGGCCTCGTAGGGGTTGTAGGTGACCACCAGGCGGTTGGCGCAGGCGCGCGCGACCTGGTCGCGGTAGGCCGTCGGAATGGCCAGCCGCCCCTTGTCGTCAATCGTGATCGCCGTTTCGCCCTGGAACATCGCCCTGGTTCCGCCCTCGCCCACTGAAAACCACAAAAAGCCCGGATTTCCCTCAAATGTCCACGTTAGACCTGCCCCCATGGGGTGTCAAGGACAAAATCAGGGGAATTTCGCTAGGCGGATCAAGGCGTTGCGCGAAACTTGAGAGTCTTGTTTAAGAACCATTCGGCAACTGTTGTTTCACATGGATTTGATCCAAACCCGTGAAACAGTTCCGGTCGACCGACCGGGGACAGGCACCCGGACGCGGGCAGGCCTCGCCAGGCCGGCCGGGGGCCGGATTGCGCGAATCGGGGGTGTCGGGGGGAGGAAGTGGCGGAGCCGGCCGCTAAGCCGGGTTCTGTCGTGGACAGTCATTCCTCTGGGACCTGCGTCGCCGCAGGCCTCAAGCAGCCAACCCGGGTGCGGCACGAGCCATGCCATCGCACCCCTATTTGGCCTTGCTCCGGGTGGGGTTTGCCGTGCCCCGGGGCGTTGTCCCCCCGGGCGGTGGGCTCTTACCCCACCGTTTCGCCCTTACCACGCACCCTTTCGGGCCGTTCGGCGGTTTGTTTTCTGTTGCACTTTCCGTCGGCTCACGCCGCCCAGGCGTTACCTGGCACCCTGCTCTGTGGAGCCCGGACTTTCCTCGGCGCATTGCTGCGACGCGACTGTCTTGGCCGGCTCCGCCGCGTGCATTCTCGCACATCGGGGGGGTGGGTATTTGAACGCGGATCAGAGCGGATGGAGGCGGATAAAATCTGATCAATCGGTAGTTTGGTCTACGCCAGAAACTGCCCCGCAGCGTATTGACCCAATCCCAATCGCTTTCATTCGCTCTTATCCGCTTTCATCCGCTCTGATCCGCGTTCAAAAAACCAATCCCCCTACTGGCCACCATCTCCACCGTAGAGGGCCTTGCGGGGGGCGCCGCTGAGGTCGGCGGCGAGTCTGGCGGCAACGGAGGGTTTGAGGTGTTCGCTCAGGCGGGCGTAGAGGCGCTGGCCTTCGCGCAGGCGCGCTTCGGCATCGTCTTCGCAGCCGCGCACGACGAGCACGAACTCGCCCTTGCGCTGGTTTTCGTCGGCGGCCACGCGCGCGGCGAGGTCGCCAAGCGTGTCGCCCAGCACCGTCTCGAACAGCTTGGTGAGCTCGCGCGCCAGCACGGCTTCGCGCGTGGCTCCGAATTCCGCCACCAGATCGGAAAGGCATTCCTCGATGCGGTGTGAGCTTTCGTAGAACACCAGCGTGCGCGTTTCCCTCGCCAGCGACTGCAGCCGCTCGCGGCGGGCGCCGGCCTTCGCCGGCAGGAAGCCTTCGAAACAGAAGCGGTCGGACGGGATGCCCGCCACCGACAGCGCCGCGATGGCGGCGCAGGCCCCCGGCAGCGGCACCACGCGCAGGCCGGCCGCGCGCACCTCGCGCACCAGCCGGTAGCCCGGGTCGCTCACCAGCGGCGTGCCCGCGTCGGACACCAGCGCCAGCGCGTCGCCGGCCCGGAGGCGCTCGACCAGCTTCCAGGCCACGTCGGCCTCGTTGTGCTCGTGCAGCGCGATCAGCGGGCGGTCGATGCCCAGCGCGCCCAGCAGCTGGCGGGTGTGCCGCGTGTCCTCGGCGCAGATGGCGTCCACGCCGGCCAGCACCTCGCGCGCCCTCGCGGTCAGGTCGCCGAGGTTGCCGATGGGCGTGGCCACCACGTGCAGCGCCCCCGCGTGTACCGTTGCCATGACCGCGCCCTCCGTGTGCACCGGGTATCATCTTACGCGGCAATCCCAACGGACCCCGACCATGCTGCGAACCGCCCCCCTGCTGCTGGCCCTCGCCCTGCTCGCCGGCTGCGCCAGCGTCAGCGTGCAGCGCGATCCTTCCGCCGCCGGGCCGACGCCCGCCGTGGCCACGCCGGCCTCGCGCCTGGCCGAGGAAGGGCAGCACGCCGAAGCCGCGCGTGCCTACGCGGCCATCGCCGCCGAGTCGCGCGGCGCCGCCCGCGAGCGCGCCCTGCTCGACGCCGCCTGGCAGTACCGCCTGGCCGGCCAGGACGCCGCCGCGCGCCAGGCCTGGTCGGAAGTGTCGCGCCGTCGCCTCGAGGGCAGCGCCGCGCTCCGCCACGACCTGCTGGGCGCCCATTTCCATCTCCAGGCCGGCCGCGCCGCCGAGGCACTGGGGATGCTGGGCCAGCCGCGCGCCTCGGTGCCGGCTGCACTCGCCGCCGACTGGCATGGCCTGCGCGCCGACGCGCTGCGCCGGCTGGGCCGCGGCTTCGACGCCGCCGCCGACCTCGCCTGGCTGGCGGCCACGCAGTCCGGCGAAGCGCGGGTACGCACCGTGGGCGAAATCGTCGCCCTGCTGTCGGCCGAGTCCGACGCCAACCTTTCGGCCAGGGCCGCCGCGCTGCCGGTCGGCGAACCGCTTTACGCCTACGCCGGCCGCAGCCTGAGCCAGCGTGGCCTGCCGCTGCCGCGTCCCTACGACCGCAGCGGCTCGACGCCCTCGCTCGACGCCCTGCCGCCGGCCGAACGCGACGGCTATCGCCCGCCCGAGCGCCTGGCGGTGCTGCTGCCGCTCAGCGGCCCGCTGGCCACCGCCGGCCTGTCGGTGCGCGATGGCGTGCTGGCCGCGTACTACGCCGAGCCGCGCCGGCGCCCGAGCCTGCGTTTCTACGACACCGCCGCGCCCGGCGGCCTGCGCGAGGCCCTGGCCCGCGCCACCGCCGACGGCGCGCAGATGCTGATCGGCCCGCTCTCGCGCGAGGAAGTGAACACCGTCTTCGCCACGCCGGAGCTGTCGCTGCCGACGGTGGCACTCAACCGCGGCACCCATCCGCCCACGCCCGGCAGCACCAGCTTCGCGCTGGCGCCCGAGGACGAGGGCGCGGCCGCCGCCGACCGCCTGGTCGATCGTGGCCAGCGCCGCGTGCTGGTGGTGACGCAGAACGATGAGACGGCGCGGCGTTCGCTGGCCAGCTTCCGGGTGCAGCTGTCCGCGCGCGGCGGCGAAGTCATCGGCGAAGTCGTCGTGTCGCCGGACAATCCCGACTACGTGCCGGCCCTGCAGGCGGCCGTGGCCGCTGCCGGCGGCCTGCGCCCCGACGCGCTGTTCCTGAGCCTGAAGGCGGCCGAAGCGCGCCTGCTGGCCAGCCAGGTCGAACCGGCCGGCCTGGCCGGCGTGCCGCGCGTGGCCTCGTCGCTCATCCTCTCCGGCGCCAACCTGCGCATGGACGTCGAGCTCGACGGCATCGAATACCCCGAGCTGCCCTGGCTGCTGGGTCTGCGCGGCGGCCTGCCGGAGTCCGACACGCTGGGCAACACGCTGCCCGGCGCCCAGGGCGGCGGCGCACGCCTGTTCGCCTTCGGCCACGACGCCTGGCGCCTGGCGGCCTACCTCGACCGCCTGGTGTCCGACCCGGGCGCACAGGTGCGCGGCGCCACCGGCGAACTCTCGCTCGATGCCAACGGCGTGGTGCAGCGCAAGCCGGCGTGGGCCGTGTTCAGCGGCGGCCGCCCGCGCCCGGCGCCGGACGGCGCCCTGCTGCCCGATGCCGGCGCGCCCTGAAAAACGCGCCACCGGCGACGCGGCCGAACAGGCCGCGCGCCAGCTGCTCGAGGGCGAAGGCCTGCGCCTGCTGGCGCAGAACGTGAACTACCGCTTCGGCGAACTCGACCTGGTGATGCGCGAGGGCGAGTGGGTGGTCTTCGTGGAAGTACGCTACCGCGCCGACGACCGCTACGGCGGCGGCCTAGCCTCGGTCGACCGCCGCAAATGCCGCCGCGTCGCCCTCGCCGCCCGCGCCTGGCTCGCACGCCATCCGGAACTCGCCAACGCCCCCTGCCGCTTCGACATCGTCGCCGCCTCGCCCACCAGCCTCGACTGGCACCGCGCCGCCTTCACCCTCGACGACCTTTGATCTGGGCTTCGTGAGGGCACGGGGATTGAACGCGGATCAGAGCGAAAAAAGGCGGATAAGAGCAAGAAAGAGGAGGATTGGCTGCGCCGCGATGCTTCATTTTTCCGCGCTGGACTCCAGATTCATCGGATCCTATCCGCCTTTTTTCGCTCTGATCCGCGTTCGAACCAGAACCCGTATCATCACGAAATGGGCACCTTGCCAGCGGACCTGATTGACGAACTCGGCGCACTGCTCGGGCCGGGCGGGCTGCTGCTGGATGCGGCCGAGCGGCTGGCCTACGGGTATGACAACTCGCGGCGGCAGGGGCTGCCGCTGGCGGTGGCGCTGCCGACGAACGCTGCCCAGGTGCAGGCCATCGTGCGCCTGTGCCGCGCGCACCGCCTGCCGATCGTCGCGCGCGGCCGCGGCACCAACACCACCGGCGCCAGCGTGCCGGGCGAGGATGCGCTGGTGGTCTCGTTCGAGCGCATGAACCGCCTGCTCGACGTGCGCCCGGGCGACCGCGTCGCCGTGGTCGAGCCCGGCCTGCTCAACGGCGACCTGCAGGCGGCGCTGGCGCCGCACGGCCTGTTCTGGCCGCCCGACCCCACCAGCGCGGCCTTCAGCTCGATCGGCGGCAACCTGGCCTGCAACGCCGGCGGCCCGCGCGCGGTGAAGTACGGCGCCACCCGCGACAACGTGCTCGCGCTCAAGGCCGTCACCGGCACCGGCGAGCGGGTCGAGTTCGGCGCGGCCACCACCAAGGGCGCCAGCGGCTACGACCTCTCGCGCCTGCTGATCGGCTCCGAGGGCACGCTGGCACTGATCGTCGAGGCCACGCTGCGGCTCACGCCCACGCCCACGCACCGGCGCGCGCTGCGCGCGATCTACGCCGACGTCGAAAGCGCCGCGGCGGCCGTGGCGCGCCTGATGGCGCAGCCGGTCACGCCCTCGATGCTCGAGTTCATGGACGGCGACTGCGTGCGCCTGGCGCGCGAGGTCGGCGGCGCCGACCTGCCCGTCGGCGCCGGTGCGCTGCTGATGCTCGAGGCCGACGGCGAGGCCGCGGTGCTCGACGCCGCCGAGGCCGCGCTGCGCCGCGCCGCCGAAGGGCCCGGCTGCCTGTCGGTGGACGCCGCGGCCAGCGAGGCCGGGCGCGAGACGCTCTGGGCAGCGCGCAAGGCGCTTTCGCCGGCGCTGCGCACGCTGGCGCCGGGCAAGATCAACGAGGACGTGGTGGTGCCGGTTTCGCGCATCCCGGACCTCGTCGCGGCGGTGCGCGCCGCGGCGACCGCGCAGTCGCTGGCCATCGTCTGCTTCGGGCACGCCGGCAACGGCAACCTGCACGTGAACATCCTCTACGATCCGGCCGATCCCGCGCAGGCCGCGCGCGCCAACGCCGCGCTCGAATCCGTGTTCGACGCCGTCATCGCGCTCGGCGGCCTGGTCTCGGGCGAACACGGCATCGGCCTGGCCAAGCGCGAGCTGCTCGCCCGCTCGCTTTCGCCAGCCACGCTGGCCCTGATGCGCGCGATCAAAGCGCAGTTCGACCCCGACGACCTGCTCAACCCCGGCAAGGTCCTCCCGCCGGTTTAAGACTCTGTCGCGCCATCCGGGGCAGGTTTCAACGCGGATCAAATCGGATGCAAGCGGATAACAGCGAATCAATAAATGGGGTCAGAGAACATTAACGCTTCAAGCAGTCGATTGAATCGTTAATGTTCTCTGACCCCATTTTCTTTATCAGCGTTTATCCGCTTGCATCCGATTTGATCCGCGTTCAAAAAGGCCAGGCCAGCAGCTGCAGGCAGCCCAGGGCGTAGAGGCCGGCCAGGGCGTCGTCGAGCATGGCGCCGAAGCCACCGTGCAGCTGGCGGTCGGCCCAGCTGACGGGCCAGGGTTTGGCGATGTCGAAGACGCGGAAGAGCACCAGGCCGGCCAGCATCCAGGGCCAGCCGGCGGGCGCGGCGAAGAGCGCGATCCAGACGCCGATGTATTCGTCCCAGACCACCAGTCCCGGGTCCTCGATGCGGGTTTCGCGGATGACCCAGTGCGCCGCCCAGCAGCCGATGGCGAAGCCCGCCGCGACAACGGCCAAGTAGGCCAGCGGCGAAAGATCGCGCATCAGGAACCACCACGGCAGCAGCGCCGCGAGGCTGCCCACCGTACCGGGCGCCCGCGGCGAGAAACCGGCGCCGAAGCCGGCCGCGAGCCAGCCCAGCGGGTGTTTCATCAGGCGGCGGCGGGTGCCCTCGGGAAAGCGGCTCATGCATGGCCACCGCTGAAGTGCTGGTAGCCGTCGGCCGGCGGCGTCCAGGCGTCGCCGTCGGGCGTGCCGAAGCGCAGGCCGGCGCCGGCTTCCACCTGGCCCACCACGGTGACGGGAAGGTCGATGGCTGCCATCGCCTGCTCGATCTCGAAGGCGCGGGCCGCCGGCGCGGTGAAGCACAGCTCGTAGTCATCGCCACCGGTGAGCTGCAGCGTCCAGCGCCGCGCCTCGTCGAAATGGTCGGCCAGCGTGCGCGAGGTGGGCAGGCGACCCAGTTCGAGGCGCGCGCCGACGCCGCTGGCCGCCAGCACGTGGCCGAGGTCGGCGGCCAGGCCGTCGCTGAGGTCGATGCCGGCCGTGGCCAGGCCGCGCAGCGCCAGGCCCGCCTGCACGCGCGGCGTCGGGCGATCGAGGCGATGGCGCAGCTTGGCCGAGGCCGGGCCGCGCGCGCGCCACTGCGCCAGGCCGCCGGCGGCGTCGCCGAGGGTGCCGGTGACCCAGATGTCGTCGCCCTCGCGCGCGCCGTCGCGGCGCAGCGCCTGGCCGGCCGGCACCAGCCCGTGCACGGTGATGCTCATCGACAGCGGGCCGCGCGTGGTGTCGCCGCCCACCAGCGACACGCCGTGTTCGTCGGCCAGGGCCAGGAAACCGTCGAGGAAGTCATCGAGCCAGGCGGCGTTGGCCTCGGGCAGGGTCAGCGCCAGCGTGCACCAGGCCGGCGTGGCGGCCATCGCGGCCAGGTCGCTGAGGTTCACCGCCAGCGCCTTGTGGCCGATGTCGGCCGGCGCGGTGTCGTCGGGGAAATGCACGCCGGCCACCAGCGTGTCGCAGCTCACCACCAGCTCGTGGCCGGGCGGCACGGCCAACACCGCGGCGTCGTCGCCGATGCCCAGCACCACGTCGTCGCGGCGCCCGGCGCGGGCGCGGATGCGTTCGATCAGGGCGAACTCGCCCGGCATCAGGACCGGCGGGCGGCCTGCGCCTCGGCCGCGCGCCAGGCGGCGGCGGCGTGGTCGAGCACGCCGTTGACGTAGGTGTGGCCGTGTTCGGAACCAAAGCGCTTGGTGGTCTCGATGGCCTCGTTGATCACCACGCGGTAGGGCACGTCCGGGCGGTGGCGCAGCTCGTAGGCGGCGATGCGCAGCACCGCGCGCTCGATCGGGTCGACCTGGTCGATGCCGCGGTCGAGGAAAGCCGCCAGGGCTTCGTCCAGCGCCGCGAGGTTCTTCTCGACGCCGCGCACCAGGTCCTCGAAGTACTCGAGGTCGGCCACTTCCATGTCCTGCTCGTTGCGGAACTGCTCGATCACCTTGGTGATGGCGGTGTTCGACAGCTGCCAGGCGTAAAGCGCCTGCAGCGCGCGGCGGCGGGCGCGCGAGCGCGCGTGCGGGTCGATGCCGTCGGGGCGGGTGTGCTTCATGCCAGTTTTCCGATCAGGTTGGCCATTTCGATGACGACCAGCGCCGCCTCCTCGCCCTTGTTGCCGTGGCTGCCGCCGGCGCGGGCCTCGGCATCGGCGTAGTCGTCCACCGCCAGCACGCCGTTGGCCACCGGCACGCCGGTATCGAGCGCCACGCGCATCAGGCCGCGCGCGCACTCGTCGGCCACCTGCTCGAAGTGGCGGGTGTCGCCGCGCACCACGCAGCCCAGGGCCACCACGCCGGCGTAGCCGACCCGGTCGAGGACGTTGGCGGCGGCCACGGGCAGTTCCCAGGCGCCGGGCACGCGGATCAGGTCCACGGCCTCGTCGGCCACGCCGTTGGCGGCGAAGGCGCGGCGCGCGCCGTCCACCAGCGCATCGGTGATGCGCGGGTTCCAGCGGCTGGCGAGGATGGCGTAGCGGGCGCCGGCAGGGCTGCGGACGTCGCCTTCGAAGTGGGCCATGGCGGGGCGGGTCGGGGGAAAGGCCGCCAGTTTACCGCGCCGGGGGCTCCACGTACTCCACGACCTCAAGGCCATAGCCGGCCAGGCCCACCTGGCGGCGCGGCGTGCCGAGCACGCGCAGCTTGCCCAGGCCCAGGTCGTGCAGGATCTGGGCGCCGGCGCCGTTGCGGCGCCACTCGCGGGCCCGCGGGGCCTCGGCCTGGCTGGTTTCCGTGATGCGCGCGAGCAGGTCGTCGGGCGACAGCGGCTCGCTGAGCACCACCACCACGCCCTCGCCCGCCGCGGCCACCGCGGCCAGGGCGTCGCCCGCGCTGACGCCGAAATCAGCGCGCCGCCAGTGCAGCACGTCCGAGAGCGGGTTCTTCACGTGCACGCGCACCAGGGTGGGCGTGTCGGCGCGCGGCTGGCCGTGCACCAGGGCGAAATGCAGGTCGCGGCTGAGCCGGTCGCGGTAGGTGACCAGGCGGAAGGCGCCGTGGGCCGTGTCCACCGCGCGCTCGTCCACGCGCTCGACGGTGTGCTCGGTCTCGAGGCGATAGCGGATCAGCTCCTCGATCGAGCCGATCTTCAGGCCGTGCTCGGCGGCGAACTTCTCGAGCTCCGGGCGCCGCGCCATCGAACCGTCGGGGTTGAGGATCTCCACCAGCACGCCGGCCGGCTCCAGGCCGGCCAGCAGCGACAGGTCGCTGGCCGCCTCGGTGTGGCCGCTGCGGGTGAGCACGCCACCGGGCTGGGCCATCAGCGGGAAGATGTGGCCGGGCTGGGTCAGGTCCTCGGCCGCGGCGTCGGGGCGCACGGCGGTGCGGATGGTGTGGGCGCGGTCGTAGGCGCTGATGCCGGTGGTGACGCCCTCGGCGGCCTCGATCGAGACGGTGAAGTTGGTGTGGTAGGGCGAGTTGTTATCGCGCACCATCGGGCCCAGGCCCAGCTGGCGGCAGCGCTCGCGCGTCAGCGACAGGCACACCAGGCCGCGCGCATGCGTGACCATGAAATTGATGTCGGACGGCTTGACGAGCTCGGCGGCCATGATCAGGTCGCCCTCGTTCTCGCGGTCCTCGTCGTCGACGATGACGACCATGCGGCCCTGGCGGATTTCCTCGAGCAGTTCGGGAACGGTGGCAAAGCTCATTTCGATTCCTCGCGGGTCGCCAGCAGGCGCTCGACGTAGCGGGCGACGGTGTCGACCTCCAGGTTGACCGGATCACCCGGCTTGGTTTCACCAAAAGCCGTGTGCGCCACGGTGTGCGGCACGAGGTTCACCTCGAAGCCGGCGTCGTCGACGGCATTGACGGTAAGGCTGGTGCCATCGACCGCGATCGAGCCCTTCACCGCCACGTAGCGCAGCACCGAGGCCGGCGCGCTGAAGCGCCAGCGCTGGCTGCGGCCGTCCTCCCACACCTTGTCGACCGTGCCGACGGCGTCGACGTGGCCCGAGACCAGATGCCCGCCGAGGCGGTCGGTCGGCAACAGCGAACGCTCGAGGTTCACCGCGGCCCCGATATCGAGCGCGCCGAGCTTGGTCAGCGCCAGGGTCTCGTTCGAGACGTCGGCGTCCCAGCCGGCCTCGTCCCAGCCCACCACGGTGAGGCAGCAGCCGCTGACGGCGATCGACTCGCCCAGGGCGATGTCGTCGTGGGCCAGCGTGCCCCAGGAAAAGCGCAGGCGCTGGTCGCCGCCGCGCACTTCGCGGGCCAGCAGGCGGCCAACGGATTGGATCAGACCGGTGAACATGGACGGAAGAGCCTCGGGCCGGGGCGAAACGCCGGCGAAACCGCGATTCTACCGGGCCCGGCCGCCACGGGCCGATGAAACCGGCCGCCGCCCCGCAACACTGGGTCGCGTCGGCGGCCCGTCCGTTGCGCCGGACGGGCCGCCTGGGACGCCTAGAGCCCGGCCAGCACGGCCGCCTGACGACCGTCGCGGACCGCGCCCGGCGCCGTTTCGCCCTCGAATACACCGTTGCCGAGGTTGAGCACGCCTTCGAAGTGCAGGCTTGGGCGCACCTCGCCCGGCTCGGCGTTGTCCTCCAGCGCCAGGCCGCGGGCGCGCAGCGTGCCGAAGTTGAGGATGCCGCCGGCCGCCGCCACCGCCTCGTAGGTGCCCAGCACCCGGTTGCCGTGCACCCGCGTGGCCTCGAGCACCATCTGGCCGTAGTTGAGCACCGTGCCGGCGTCGCGGCGGCCGGCAAACAGCAGGTTGTGGGCGATCTCGCTGTCGCGGGCCGTGATGAGGCCGTGGTTGAGCACGATCGCCGAGGCCTGGCGCACCGAGCTGTCGACGATGGAAACGTTGTGCAGGGTCAGTTCGCCGAAGTTGCGCACCGCGCCGTCGGTGCCCTCGGCCAGCACGAGGTCATACACCCGCAGCTGGGCGCCCTCGCCCACCTCGAGCAGGCTGGCCGGCCGCGCGCTGTAGCCGCGGACCTCGGCATGGTTGCCCTCGAGGGTCAGGCGGTCGGAAACGACAGGCAGCAGCAGTCCCTCGCGGGACTCCTGCGTCAGGACATACAGGCCGCGACGGGCCAGGCGGATGGTGGTGTGGCCAGGGCTGGCATTGGCCTGCTCGATGGCCCGTACCAGGCCCTCGACGTCGTTGTTGGCGATTTCCACGGTGGCCTGCCGGGTGCAGGCGCAAAGGCCGGTGATCAGGACGAGCAGCAGCAAGGTGCGCGACGCGGGCATGGGGCGTTCTCCTGAAGGGTGACCCGCATCCACCCTTCCATGCCCGGCATAGAGCAAGCGCTCGACCGGACTCGCGTCAACTGGGCCGTCGCCTCAGGCTGAGCCTGAGGTCGGGGCCGACCTGGCGCGATTCGACCAGCTCGAGCGCCAGGCGCTCGGCCATCGACGCAGGCGTCACGCCCGCCAGCAGCGGGCGGCCGCTTTCGCCCAGCAGCACCGGGGCGATGTAGACCAGCAGCTCGTCGGCCAGGCCCGCCGACACCAGCGCGCCCGACAGCGTGGCACCGGCCTCCACCTGCAGTTCGTTGATGCCGCGCTGCCCGAGCTGGGCCAGCACCGCGCCCAAGTCCAGGCCGCCCTCGATGCGGCGCACGGCGAACGCATCCACCTCGTCGCCGTAGTCGGGAACGATGTCGTCGCCGTGCACGGCCAGGGTGGGCGCCGCGCCGTCGGTGAGCAGGCCGGCGCCGGCCGGCAGCCGGCCTCGCTCGTCGAGCACCACGCGCAGCGGCGGGATGAAGGCCTCGTCGTCCGGAAGGCGCACCGTCAGCTTCGGGTCGTCGGCCAGCACCGTGCCGATGCCGGTGAGGATGGCGCCCGAGCGCGCACGCCAGCGCATCACGTCGGCGCGCGAGGCCTCGGAGGTGATCCACTTCGAGCTGCCGTCGGCCAGCGCCGTGCGTCCGTCCAGGCTCATGCCCAGCTTCACCCGCACCCAGGGCCGGCCTCGCTCGATGCGCGAGAAGAAGCCGCGGTTGAGGTGGCGCGCCGCCGCTTCCATCAACCCGAACTCCACCGTGACGCCGGCGGCCTCGAGCTTGGCGAAGCCCTGCCCCGCCACCTGGTGGAAGGGATCGCGGCAGGCCGCCACCACGCGGGTGATGCCCGCCGCCACCAGCGCATCGGCGCAGGGCGGCGTGCGCCCGTGGTGGGCGCAGGGCTCGAGCGTGACGTAGGCGGTGGCCCCGGCGGCGCGGCCGCCGGCGGCGCGCAGCGCGTGCACTTCGGCATGCGGCTCGCCGGCGCGCGCGTGCCAGCCCTCGCCCAGCACGCGGCCACCGTCGGCGATCACGCAGCCGACCATCGGGTTGGGCCGCGCGGTGAAGGCGCCGCGCGCGGCCAGCTGCAGGGCGCGCGCCATGTGGGCGTGGTCGTGGGCGGAGAACGCACTCATGCCGGCAGGATATCCATCAGGTGCACCGCGTGGCCACGCAGCGTGGCGGTGCCCAGGTCACGCCAGCCCAGGGCGGCGTAGAAGTCGACGTGTTCGGGCGTGAACAGCCACAGCCTGGGAACCCCCTCGCGCGCGGCCAGGGCCACGCATTCGCGCACCAGCGCCCGGCCGATGCCGCGGCCCCGGCATTCGGGCCGGACGAACAGGCTGGCCAGCCAGGCGTCGCCCACCGTCGTGAACTCGGGCGCGTCCTCGTCCACCAGGCTCACCGAACCCACCGGCGCGTCGCCCTCGAGCGCGACGAGCGTGGTGGGCCGGCCGCGGCGCGTGGCGTGGTCGCGCAGCTCCTCGGTGGCGGCCTGCAGGCTCCAGTCGGACGGGTCGTAGAAATGGCCCCAGTGGGCGTGGTGCCAGGCGGCCAGCGTCGCGGCAAGGCCGGGTACCTCGGCCAGGGGCCGGATGACCACGACGCTCACTTGCGGGCCTTGTCGGGCGCTCCGTCGAGCAGCGGCAGCTGCAGGCCCTCGAGGCCGGGCAGGTCGCGCTCGAGGCGCTCGATCTCCTCGCGGAAGGCCTGCACGTCCTCGAACTTGCGGTACACCGAGGCGAAGCGCACGTAGGCCACCTGGTCGAGCTTCTTGAGCTCGGCCATCACGAATTCGCCCACGCGCAGCGAGGGCAGCTCGCGCTCGCCGCTCAGGCGCAGGGCGTGGATGACGGCGCGCACGGCGCCGTCGATGTCCTCGGCCGAGACCGGGCGTTTTTGCAGGGCGCGCTCGAAGCTCACCCGCAGCTTGCGCTCGTCGAAGGCTTCGCGGCGGCCGTCGCTCTTGACGATGGCCGGAAGCTTGAGCTCGGCCGTCTCGAAAGTGTTGAAGCGCTCGCCGCAGTGCTCGCACTCGCGGCGGCGGCGGATGGTGCTGCCGTCCTCGGACACGCGCGAGTCGATCACGCGGGTGTCTTCGTGCTGGCAGAAGGGGCAGTGCATCCGCGCGCGGTCAGCCGTACACCGGGAAGGCGCGGCACTGCCTGGTCACGTTGTCGCGCACGCCTGCGATCACGTTCTCGTCGGTGGGCGCGTCGAGCACGTCGCAGATCCAGTTCGCCAGGGCCACGCACTCGGGCTCCTTGTAGCCGCGGGTGGTGACCGCCGGCGTGCCGATGCGCAGGCCCGAGGTGACGAAGGGCGAGCGCGGGTCGCCCGGCACCGAGTTCTTGTTCACGGTGATGTGGGCGGCGCCCAGCGCGGCCTCGGCGTCCTTGCCGGTGACGTCGCGGCCGATCAGGTCGATCAGCATCAGGTGGTTGAGCGTGCCGCCGGAGACGATCTTGTAGCCGCGGTCCATGATCGTGTTGGCCATGGCCTGGGCGTTCTTGATGACCTGGGCCTGGTAGTCCTTGAAGGACGGTTCCAGCGCTTCCTTGAAGGCCACCGCCTTGGCGGCGATCACGTGCATCAGCGGGCCGCCCTGGGTGCCGGGGAACACGAGCGACTGGAACTTCTTCTCCAGCTCCTCGTTGGCCTTGGCCAGGATGATGCCGCCGCGCGGGCCGCGCAGGGTCTTGTGGGTGGTGGAGGTGACCACGTCGGCATGCGGCACCGGGTTCGGGTACAGGCCCGCGGCCACCAGGCCGGCCACGTGCGCCATGTCGACGAAGAAGTACGCGCCCACCGACTTGGCGATCTGCGCCATGCGCGCCCAGTCCACCACCTGCGAGTAGGCGCTGAAGCCGGCGATCAGCATCCTGGGCTTGTGCTCGTCGGCCAGGCGCTGGACCTCGTCGTAATCGATCAGGCCCTGCTCGTCCACGCCGTACTGCACGGCGTTGTAGGTCTTGCCGCTGAAGTTGACCTTGGCACCGTGGGTGAGGTGGCCGCCGTGGGCCAGGCTCATGCCCAGCACGGTGTCGCCCGGCTGCAGCAGGGCCATGTAGACGGCGATGTTGGCCGACGAGCCCGAGTGCGGCTGCACGTTGGCGTAGTCGGCGCCGTAGAGCTGCCTGACGCGGGCGATGGCCAGCTTCTCGGCGATGTCCACGTACTCGCAGCCGCCGTAGTAGCGCTTGCCCGGATAACCCTCGGCGTACTTGTTGGTCAGCACGCTGCCCTGGGCCTCGAGCACGCGCGGGCTGGCGTAGTTCTCCGAGGCGATCAGCTCGACGTGGTCCTCCTGGCGGCGGGCCTCCTGGGCGATGGCCCGGGCGAGCTCCTCGTCGTAACCAGCGATCTGCATGTCCTTGGCAAACATCGGGGCGCGCTTCCTGTGGGGCTTTCGAGGCGGAAATTGTAGCCCCGGCGGGGGTTTGCGGCCAGCGACGAACCACGGCCGCGAACCAGGTTCATTTTTCCCGCCCGCCGGGCCGGCCAGTCGCCGGTCGGCCCGGCGGGCGGGAAAAATGAACCTGGTTCGTTCGGTTCAGGCGGGAAAAATGGACCTTGTGCGGTCGCTTTTCGGCGATAATGGCCGATTCGAAGCAGACCAGACGGCCGCCCCGCCCCCGGGCCGGCCCCACCCCCGACCGCGCCCGCGCGCGGCGCCCAGGACGAAGAGCCCCATGTCGCAATACATCTACACCATGATCGGCGTCAGCAAGACCGTGCCGCCGAAGCGCCAGATCATCAAGGACATCTCGCTGTCGTTCTTCCCGGGTGCCAAGATCGGCCTGCTGGGCCTCAACGGCGCCGGCAAGTCGACGGTGCTGCGCATCATGGCCGGCGTCGATACCGACTTCACCGGCGAGGCCCGCCCGCAGCCGGGCATCAAGATCGGCTATCTCGAGCAGGAGCCCAAGCTCAACCCCGAGCACACCGTGCGCGAGGCGGTGGAGGAAGGCGTGGGCGAGATCATGCAGGCGCAGGCGCGCCTGGACGAGGTCTACGCCGCCTACGCCGAGGAAGGCGCCGATTTCGACAAGCTGGCCAAGGAGCAGGAGCGCCTGGAGGCGATCCTGGCCTCGGGCGACGCCCACACCCTCGAGCAGCAGCTCGAGGTGGCCGCCGACGCCCTGCGCCTGCCGCCCTGGGACGCCGTCGTCGGCAAGCTCTCGGGCGGCGAGAAGCGCCGCGTGGCCCTGTGCCGCCTGCTGCTGAGCAAGCCCGACATGCTGCTGCTCGACGAGCCCACCAACCACCTCGATGCCGAGTCGGTCGAGTGGCTGGAGCAGTTCCTGGCCCGCTACCCGGGCACCGTGGTGGCCGTCACCCACGACCGCTACTTCCTCGACAACGCCGCCGAGTGGATCCTCGAGCTCGACCGCGGCCGCGGCATCCCGTGGAAGGGCAACTACACCGAGTGGCTGACCCAGAAGGACGAGCGCCTCAAGCAGGAAGAGAGCTCGGAGAAGGCCCGCCAGAAGGCCATCCAGAAGGAGCTCGAGTGGGCCCGCCAGAACGCCAAGGGCGGCCGC
Organism: Arenimonas sp. SCN 70-307; assembly: GCF_001724815.1. Lineage (GTDB taxonomy): Bacteria > Pseudomonadota > Gammaproteobacteria > Xanthomonadales > Xanthomonadaceae > Arenimonas. The sequence continues at coordinate 446,114 of NZ_MEDO01000014.1, forward strand.
TCGAAGGGCAAGGCGCGCCTGGCCCGCATCGAGGAGCTGCAGGCGGTCGACTACCAGAAGCGCAACGAGACCAACGAGATCTTCATCCCGCCGGGCGAGCGCCTGGGCAGCAAGGTGATCGAGTTCAAGAACGTCTCGAAGAAGTTCGGCGACCGCCTGCTCATCGACGACCTGAGCTTCACCGTGCCGGCCGGCGCCATCGTCGGCATCATCGGCCCCAACGGCGCCGGCAAGTCGACGCTGTTCAAGATGATCACGGGCCAGGAGAAGCCGGACTCGGGTTCGATCGAGCTCGGCCCGACGGTCAAGCTGGCCTACGTGGACCAGAGCCGCGACAAGCTCGACGGCAACCACAACGTCTTCCAGGAAGTCTCGGGCGGCGCCGACATCCTCAACATCAACGGCATCGAGATCCAGTCGCGCGCCTACATCGGCCGCTTCAACTTCAAGGGCCAGGACCAGCAGAAGATGGTCGGCACGCTCTCGGGCGGTGAACGCGGCCGCCTGCACCTGGCCAAGACGCTGCTGCAGGGCGGCAACGTGCTGCTGCTCGACGAGCCGTCCAACGACCTGGACATCGAAACCCTGCGCGCGCTGGAAGACGCCCTGCTCGAGTTCCCGGGCAACGCCTTCGTGATCTCGCACGACCGCTGGTTCCTCGACCGCATCGCCACGCACATCCTGGCCTTCGAGGGCGACTCGCACGTGGAGTTCTTCATGGGCAACTACCGCGAGTACGAAGAGGACAAGAAGCGCCGCCTCGGCGCGGAAGGCGCCCAGCCGCACCGCATCCGCTTCAAGGCCCTCAAGTAAGACCCCCTGCCCCCTCCCCGCGAGGGGGCCGTTTTTTGGGTCAGCCGCGCAGGCTCTGCCAGATCTGGCGGGTCAGTACGGCGGTGAAGTGGGCCCAGAGTGCGATGAAGAGCACCGGCTGCAGCAGGGCCGGCGTGCCGGCGGCCTCGAACTTGCGGAAGTAACGCCACAGGCCGCGGTGCTTCTGCAGCTCCACCCAGGCCGGGCGGCGGCGGCTGGACACGCCGCGCACGTGGGTGACCCAGAGCTGGTTGGCCACCACCACCTCGTAGCCGGCCTCGCGCACGCGGCGGCACAGGTCGAGGTCCTCCGCGTGCAGCCGGTAGCCCTCGTCGAAACCCTCCAGGCGCACGAACAGCACCGTCGGCAGCAGCATCAGCGCGCCCGAGACCGCATCCACCGGCTGCACCGCCAGGGCCGGGTCCTTGCCCAGGAACAGGTGCTCGCGCTTGCCCAGGCTCAGCAGCTGCTCGCGCAGCGACGGGTCGGCGCGGCGCGAAGCCGGATCGGGCACGCCGCGCTCGTCGCGCTGCTCCACGCCCAGCAGGCCGGCACCGGGGCGCGCCATCGCGCAGTCCACCAGCCGGGCCAGGGTGTCGCGGTTGACGAAGGCGTCCGGGTTCACGAAGGCCACCCAGGGCTGGGCGATGGCCGTCGCGCCCTGGTTGCAGGCGGCGCCGAAGCCGCGGTTGTCCGGGTTGCGCACCAGCCCCAGGCGCGGGTCGCGGCGCGCCAGGCGCTCGACGATGGCCGCGGTGTCATCGGGCGAGGCGTTGTCGATCACCACCACCCGGGCGACATCGCGCGCCGCCAGCAGCGCCGCCAGGCAGCGCTCGATGGTGGCCGCGCTGGCGTACGTGACCACCACCACGCCGATGTCGCGCGTGCCGAAGTCCGGCACGCCCCCCGGGGCGGGCGTGGTGTGTTCGCCGGTGAGCGGCGGCAGCGGGTGCTCGTGCATGCCGCGATGCTAGCCGAACAGGTCGCGCTGAGGGCCCGAGCGCTGCAGCGCCTCGAGGTTTTCCTGCAGCCGCGCGCGATGCGGGCGCAGCGGGTCGTCGAGCAGGAAACGCGCCACCTGCTCGTGGTAGCCGGGCCAGCGCGCCAGCAGGCGGCCCAGGTTGTCCCCGTCCGGCGGCAGGTCGAGTGCACCGAACGACGCGCCGCCCTGGTGCACGACGTAGGCGGTGTCGCACAGCACGTTGCGCCAGCCCATGGCGGCCGCGCGCAGGCTGAAGTCGTCCTGCTCGCCGCCGCCGATGCCGAAGGTGGCCGCGTCGAAGCCCCCCAGCTGGCGCAGCGCCGCGCGCCGCACGTACATGCAAAAACCCGCCGCGGCCGGGATGTCCGGCCAGGCCGGCGAGGACATCGCCGCGGCCTCGGCCAGGGTTTCGGGATGCCCGGGCGCCGGATTGGGCTCGCCCAGGCGCGGGAAGGAGCAGGTGTCGGCGTTGTTCGACCAGGGCGTGGCGGTGGCGATGCGCGGATCGCCGGCGGCGCAGCGGGCCAGCTGCTGCAGCCAGCCGGGCGTCACCACGGTGTCCGAGTCGAGCAGCACCACGTCGGCCTCGCCCGTCTCGGCGAAGGCGGCGTTGCAGTTGGCCGGATAGCCCATGTTGAGCTCGCGGCGCACGTAGCGCGCATCGAGCGCGCTGCGGTAGCACCAGCCGCGTGCCATGGGGTTGATTCGCGGGTCCGGCGAGGCGTCGTCGGCCAGCAGCACCTTCGCGCCCGCCGGCAGCGTGCGTTCCAGCGAAGCCAGGCAGGCGTCGAGCGCCTCGAGCGCGTTGTGGATGGTGACGACGACGACAGGCAAGGGGCCCGCGTCGCCCGGGCGGGGCACGGCGGCGACCATGTCAGCGGCCGTCGTTGCCCCGGCGCAGCGGCTCGAGCGCGCGGAAGCGCTCGCCGTATTCGTCGGTCAGGCGCCGCGCCTCGTTCGGGTCGCGGACCACGCGCGGCGTCACGAGGATGATGACTTCGGTGCGCAGCTTGTCCTGGGTCTTGCGGCCGAACAGCCCGCCGACCACCGGCAGCCGGCTCAGGCCGGGCAGGCCGTCGCTGCCGTCGAGCGTGCTGTCGGAGATCAGGCCGGCCAGCATCACCGTTTCGCCGCTCTGCACGGCGGCCTCGGTGGTGAGCTTTCGCTTGTTGATGGCGAGGTTGCCGTTCGCATCGGGCGAGTCGCCCGGCGAACTCACTTCCTGCTCGATCTCCATGAACACCGTGCCGTCGCGGCTGATGCGCGGGGTGACGGTGAGGATGACGCCGGTGTCGAGGTACTGCACCTGGGTGAAGGTGCCGGTGCCGCCGCCGCCATCGATCGGGTTGAAGCTGGTGGAGTTGACCGGGATCTTGGTGCCCACGTCGAGCTTGGCCTCGGCGTTGTTGCGCACCACCACCGAGGGCGTGGACAGCACGCGCACGTCGGAATAACGATCGAGCGCCGAGATCACCGCGGCGGCATTGCGGCCCAGGAAGGTCCAGGACAGGCCGTCCTCGCCGACGCTGCCGGCCAGGTCGCCCCAGATGGTGCGGCCGGCCGCGGCGGGCAGGCCTTCGTCGGCCACCGCGTTTTCGAAGAACCAGTTCACGCCGTAGCTGAGCCGGCCGTTGAGCTGCACCTCGACCACCTGCGCCTCGATGTGCACCTGCAGCGGCATGGTGTCGAGCCGCTCGATGGTGCGGCGGATCGACTCCCACTGGCCGGGCGTGGCGCGCACCAGCAGTGCGTTGCTCTCTTCGACCGCGCTCACCGACACGCCTTCGGTGCTGCCCACGGACACGCCGGCCCCGGCGCTTGCGCCGGTGGCGGCCGAGGCACGGTCGACCGCGGCGGCGCGCGCCTTCGGGTCGGCGGCGTCCGTCGCCGGGGTGTTGATGGAGCGCAGCTGCACGGGCTCGAGCCCCGGCATCAGCGACGGCGGGCCACCCGTGGCGGTGGACGGGCCCACCGCGGCGGCGCCGCCGAAGACCAGGTTGAGCTGCTCGGCCAGGTCCACGGCCTTCATGTAGAGCACTTCGTAGGTGTACAGGCGCGCGCCCTCGCCGCCGCCGGCGTCCAGGCGTTCGATCCAGGCCTGCACCTCGCGCAGGTAGCGCGGCTGCGGCGTGATCACCAGCACGGCGTTCTGGCCGCGCAGCGGCATGAAGCGGAACATGCCCGCCACCGGCGTGTTGCCGTCGGCGCCGAACACGGCCTCGAGGTCGGACACCACCGCCTCGGCCTCGGACGACATCAGCGGGTAGACGCCCACCGACATGCCGGCCAGCCAGTCGACGTCGAAGATCTCCACCGTGCGCAGGTAGTTCTGCAGCTCTGCGCGGGTGCCGGCCAGCACGATCAGGTTGCGCGAGGCGTCGGTGCTGACCACGGCGTTGGGGCGCGCGTAGGGCTCGAGCAGCTTCTTCATCTCGGAGGCCGAGATGTAGCGCAGCGGCACCGCGCGCACTTCGTAGCCGCGGGCATTGGCCACGCCGCCGGTGCGCGGCGAGAGGTTGCCGGCCAGCGCCTGCTCGGTGGGCAGCACGTTGTAGCGGCCGTCGAGCCAGACCAGGCGCGCGTTGTTCCAGCCCAGCACCATCTCCAGCAGGCCCAGGGCCTGCGCGGCGTTCACCGGGCGCGGCGTGGCCAGCGTCACCTGGCCCTGCACGCCCGGCGCGATGACGTAGTTCTGCTGCAGCAGGTCGCCGAGGATGACCTTGACCACCGCGTGCACCGGCTCGCCCTCGAAGTTGAAGGTGGCCTCGCCCGGCATGTCCAGCGACGGCGGCGGCGTGGCCGCGACGCGCTCGTTGATGACGGTACCGGTGCCGGGCGTGAGCACGGCCGACACCGCCGGCGACGTGGTTTCGGCGGCGTCCGCGACCGGCGCGTCGGTGGTGGCCTCGCGGCTGATCACCGGCTGGCCGGCCAGCGGGTCGGCGCCGCGCTGCACCACCGGCGTCGGCACGCCGGCGCAGCCCGCGAGGAAGGCCAGCAGGGCCGGCAGGAGGACGGTGGTCGAACGGTGGCTGGACTTCATGCGGCTACTCTACCTTCTGGCCGTTGCGGCGCGCGGCTTCCTCGCGCAGCTGCGCGCGGCGGGCTTCGATGCGGCGGCGGATGGCCTGGACCTGGTCCTCGGCTTCCGCGGGTTCGTTGGTGCTGGTGTTGGCGCCGGGCGGCGGATTGGCCGGCGCAGCGGCCGGGCCCGCGGCTACCGGCGGCGCGGCGGCGCCGTCGGCAGGCGCGGCCGAAGTCGCGCCATCGGCGCGGCCGTCGTAAAGGCGCAGCTCCAGCGTGTGCCGGCCCTGCGGGCTTTCGAACTCGGCGCTGCGCGGCGCCAGCGACAGCAGGCGCCAGCTGGTGCCCGGCACCGGGTCGCCGACGCGCACGCGTTCGCTGCGCTGGCCGTCGCGCGACTGCAGCATCGCCGCCTGGAACCCGCCGGCCATCAGCACCCCGGTGAGCTCGAGGTCCATCGGCTGCTCGGCATCGCCGGCCTCGCCCGACATCGAGGGGCGCCGGTCGGCATTGAGCAGCGGCCGGCGGCCGAGCTCGTCGTAGTTGGAAAGCGGACCCAGGCGTGCGCCGACTTCCGACAGCACCACCTGCGGCACCGGCGGCGCCAGCGCGGCGTTGTCGGGCTGCGGGCCGAAGTTGGCGCCCAGCCCCAGCACGGCCAGGACCAGCAGGCCCAGGGCCCAGGCCGCCAGCGCGGCCAGCAACACGTTGCCGTGGCGCAGCGACTCAAGCACCGGGCACCCCCGCGGGCGTGGCCAGGTAGCCGTAGAGGTCGAAGCTGACGTCCATCATGCCGCCCTCGCGGTCGGTCCCGAGGTAGGCGGCGCGCGAGAGCAGGTCGAGGTTGTCGATGAACAGCTGCGGGCTGCCGCTTTCGAGCGCATGCAGCACCGCGCCCAGCTCGGCCATGCCGCAGCGCAGGCGGATCTGCACCGAGGCGCGCACGAAGGGTTCCTCGGTGCGCGCATCGGAGGGCGTGCGGGCGGTGATTTCGCAGCGGCCGCGCTGCGGGCTGGCCGACTCGACCACCGATTCGAGACGCTGCACCAGCGCCGCGGTGGCGAGCTGGCGGTTGGCTTCGGGCAGGAAGCCGGCGTTGCCGGCCTCGAACTCCCGCACCCGCGCCAGCTCCTGCTCGAGCACCGGGCGCTGGGCGATTTCCATGCGCAGGGCGAGCTGTTCGTCGCGCAGGCGCTGCACCTCGTCGCCCATGGCCAGCATCGGCGCGGTGAACCACCAGTGCACCAGCACCAGGTAGGCCAGGGCCAGCGCGGCCAGGCCCAGCAGCAGCCAGCGGGCGCGCTCGAGGACCGGGCTCACTGCGAAGCCCCGGGCTTGGCGGCGACCACGCGGGCCACCAGGGTGAAGCGGTCGCGACCGGTGCGCGGGTCGGCCTGCACGGCGCCCGACAGCGCCGGTTCCTCGAGCAGCGTCGAAGCCTGCAGCATGCCCACCAGCGCGGGCGCGCCGCGGCTCTGGCCGACCAGCGAAACCTGGCCGTTGAAGATCTGGAGCTTGTCGATGGCGGTGTCGTCGGGGATGCGACGGGTGAGGTCGTCGAGCACCTCGAGCATGGTCGGGCTGGCGGCGCGGCGCGTGGCGATGAAGTTGGCCGCGGCGGTGCGAGCCACCAGCTCGTTGCGGGCCAGCCGCGCCTCGCGCACTTCGGCGTTGGCGGCGGCGACGTCGGCGCGCAGGTCCTCGAGCGCGCTGGCGCGGTTGCCCAGCACCAGGAGCATGGCCAGCAGCAGCGCGCCGCCCGCGACCGCGGCGAGCATGGCGTTGAGGCGACGCACCGGATCGCGCCGGCGCGGACGCCGCGCGGGCGGCAGCAGGTTCAGGCCGAGCGGACGGCCCTGGGCATCGAGCGCGTCCACGCCGGCGAGCAGGCCGGCGAGCGGGCCGATGGCCTGCAGCTCCTGGTCCAGGCGCGTACGCGGCAGCACCACCAGCTCCACCGGCACCGGCTGGCCGGCGGGCGCGTGCGCGAGCACGCGGCCCTCGTAGCTCACCTGGTCGGCGGGGAACGGCGTCTGCCGGTCGATCTCGTGGGCGAGCACGTCGCGCAGGCGCGGCAGCGCGGCCGCAGGCAGGGACAGCGTGCGGCGCAGCACGGCGCCGGCGGGCAGCACCAGCCAGGCGCGCGAGGCGCCCCCGGACAGGCGCGCCGCCAGGGCCTCGGCCGCCGACAGCGGCAGTTCGCCCAACGAATGCTCGCCGTCGGGACCCTGCACGGAAACCTGCAGCGTCTCGCCCTCGCGGCGCAGGCGCAGCTGGCCGGCATCGGCCTGGAACAGCGGCCGCAGCGACGCGGGCAACAGCGCGCGCCAGGCCTCGGCGACCTTGCGCGCCCAGCCGGGCACGGGCGTGCGCGCCAGGTGCATGCGCAGGGCGTCGAAGGTGGTGGTCAGTTGTTCGGCTGCAGGCATCTAGTCGGGTTCCCCTACCCGCCAGGCCAGCGGTGCGTAGAGCTGGCCGAAGCCCGCCGGCGCGCCGATGCGCACCACCGCGGTGACCTCGACCGCCAGCCCATCGTCCCGGACAGCCCGGCTCGCCACACTATACGTGCCGGACCCGGCAACGGCGAGCGGCTCGCCGTCGGGTCCGGGCGGCAGCGGCAGGCCCGGCTGCCAGGCGCCGCGGGCGGCCACCCACGCGGCCGCGTCGGCCGGCGAAAGACCGAGGGCCTGCAGCACCGACTGGCGGGCGAAATCGGCGCGCGGACGCGGGAAGCCGGTGTACACGGTGACGTGCGGCACCAGCGCGCGATAGACCTCCTCGTCCATGCCCAGCACCTGCTGCAGCTCGGAGACGGTGACGAAGGGGGCGTCCTTGGCGCCGTAGTCCAGGCCCGCGGCGGCATAGTCGCGGTCCTCGGCGCCGCCGCCGATGGCCTGCAGGCCGTCGGGGTCGCGCCAGTCCTGGATCGCGCCCGACAGGCGCGCGGCGCGGTCCTCCGGGAAGCCCAGCGCCTTGACCAGCTGCGCCAGCAGCGCGGCATCGGCGGCATTGATGTCGATCTTCGCGCCCTCGTCCACCACCCGCACCTCGACCCGGAAGCCGTCGAAGGCGTAGCCATAGAGGCGGCCATCGGGGAACCAGCGCCGCTGCGGGTCGGCCTCGTTCAGTCGCAGGGCCGCCACCTCGATGCCGCCTTCGGCGGCCAGCTGCGCCGCCAGCCGCGTGCGCAGCGCGCTGCCCTGCAGGCCCTCGATGCGGCTGGTGAAGGCGAACACCGCCACCAGGCCGGAAAGCAGCAACAGCAACCACAGCACCAGCAGCAGGGCCGCACCGCGTTCCGGACGCTTCATTCCAGCCCCTCCTGCCCGGCCTGGCCGGGCGGCGGCGCCAGGCCCAGGCGCGGCGCGGCCACGAACTCGGGCCAGCGCGCGCGCGGCTCGGCGAAGCGAAGCTGCAGGCGCACCAGCGCCGGCACCTGGTCGGTGGTTTGCCACTGGCTGCGCCAGTCGCCGGCCTCGTCGATCTCGTCCAGGCCGCGCACGGCGAAGCTGGCCTCGGCGATGCCGTCGAGCAGGACCTCGGGCTCGCGCTCGTCCTCGATCGGGCCTTCGGGGCCGAGCAGCTGGTGTTCGAATTCCAGGCGCAGGCCGTTGGGGCCGCGCACCAGGCGGAAGGTCTGTACGTGCGGGCCGCCGCGCGAGAGGTAACCCGGCATCGGCGCCACCAGCCGCAGGCGGTCGGCCGAAGCCTCGAACACCCGCGGCGCGTCGCCGGGCGACTGCGGCTCGATGGGAATGGCGAGCGCGCCTTCCACCTGCCGGCGCAGGAAACCCTGCACCGCGCGCAGGCGCTCGCTGCGCGAGGCCTCGGCCTCGGCGTTGGCGGTGACGCGCGAGGCGTTGGAAATGGCGGCGAAAGCCAGCGCCATGCCGGCCGCCAGCAGCGTGGTGGCCACCAGCACTTCAAGCAGGCTGAAGCCGCGCGCGCGCCTCATGGCAACGCCGCCTGCGGATAACGCGCGCGCAGGCTGGCCAGGCGCAGGCTGCGCGCCGCCTCGCCCTCGCCCCAGGCCACGTCGAGCTGCAGTCGATAGAGCACCGGCGCATTGGGCTGCTGCAGGCCCACCGACTCCACGAGATCGAGTCCGGCGATGGCTTCGGTCGGCGGCAGCGGGTCGTCAATCTCGGTGATCTCCAGCGTCCAGCGATAACGCCCGCGGTCGATGACGCCGCTGCTGCGCCCCGGCGCGATCGGCTCGAGCACGCCGACGCGGGCCAGCAGCGACTGCGCGTGCAGCGCCGCCTCGCTGGCCTCGCCCGAGCGGCGCACCTGCGCCAGCCCGCCGCCCAGCACCGCCAGCAGCACGCCCATCGCCACGGCCAGCAGCACGAAGGCAACGATCACCTCGAGCAGGCTGAAGCCGCGCTGGTGCTTCATGGCCGACCCTCGCCGCGGCTGAGCGTGACTTCGCCGGTGAGCCAGGCCACGTCCACGCGCCAGGCCGCGCCGTCGCGGCGCAGCACGAAGCGGCCGCCGGTGGCGGCGCCCTCGGGGAAGAAGCGCACGGTGGCTTCGCGCGCCACCGGTTGGCCGTCGCGCGCGGTGGTGGCCACCAGTTCGATGTTCGCCGGCAGTGCGCCCTCGCGCTTGCCGGCTGCGTTCCAGCGCCGGCTGTCGACGTCGAGGCGGAAGACCTGCTCGGCGCCGGTGGCGATGGCCTGGGCGCGGGTGTAGCGCAGCTCCGCGGCAAGCTCGCGCGCGGCGGCGCGCAGCTCCTGGCCGGGCATGGCGCGGCCGATCACCATCGCGCCGATGCCGGCGAGGGTGGCGATCAGCGCCACCACCACCAGCAGCTCGAGCAGCGACAGGCCCCGCGCGCGGTTCATGGCGGCGCCGCCGGCCCGGTCAGGGTTTGCGGATGTCGGCGTTGACGCTTTCGCCGCCCGGCTGGCCGTCGGCGCCCAGGCTCACCAGCTCGTAGGGGCCAGCGGCGCCCGGGCGACGGTAGAGGATGGCGTTGCCCCAGGGGTCGCGCAGCTCCTCGGCCTTGGCATAAGGACCGAGCCAGTTGGGCAGGCCGCTGGCGCTGACCAGCTGCTCGAGCGATTCGGGCAGGCGGCCGGTGTCCATCTGGAACTGGTCGACCTTGCCGGCCAGGGTGAGCAGCTGGGTGTTGGTCAGGCCGACGTTGGCGCGGTCGCGGCCGCCGAGCACGCGATTGCCGACGATGGCCAGCACGCCGCCGATCAGCACGATGACGATGATGATCTCGATCAGGCTCATGCCGCGCGCGCGGCGGGGGGAAGCAGGGATTCGACGCATGGGTCAGCCTATGGAGTTGGTCAGGTCGTAGATCGGCAGCAGCACCGAGAGGATGATGATGGCGACCACCGCGGTCATCAGCACCGTGAGCGCCGGCACCAGCGCCGCCATCAGGCGGTCGAGCGCGTTGCCGGTTTCGAGGTCGAAGGTGTCGGCCACCTTCAGCAGCATGGTATCGAGTTCACCCGACTCCTCGCCCACCTGCACCATCTGCACGGCCAGGCGCGGGAATACCTTGCGCCGGCCGAGCGCATGCCCGAGGCCCGAGCCGGTCTTGACCTCCTCGGCGGCCTCGTCGAGCGCCTCGGCCAGCACGCGGTTGCCCAGCACCGGGCGCGAGAGCGCCAGCGCGTTGAGCAGGGGCACGCCGTTGCGCACCAGGGTGCCGAGCGTGCGCGCCAGGCGCGCGGTGTCGAGCCGGGCCACCAGGTCGCCGACGAAGCGCAGGCGCAGCAGGCGCGCATCGAGCGCGCGGCGGGTTTCGTGGCTGCGCAGCCGCGACGCCAGCCACAGGCCGGCCGCCGCCACCGCCAGCACCAGCGCCCACCACCAGTCGCGCACGAACAGGCTGGTGGCCAGCACGGCCTGCGAGTACCAGGGCAGCTCGGCGTTGAGGCTCTCGAACAGCACCTGGAACTGCGGCACCACCACCGCCATCAGGAAACCCACCGAGACGACGATGAGCACGGCGAGGATGACCGGGTAGATCAGCGCATTGACCACCCGCCCGCGCAGTTTCGCGCTGCGCTCGAGGTAGTCGGCCAGGCGGCGCAGGGATTCGTGCACGCTGCCGCCGGCCTCGCCGGCGCGCACCAGGTTCACGTACAGGCGCGGGAACAGGCCGTGCTGCTGCTCGAGCGCCGTGGACAGCGGCGCGCCGCCGCGCACGGCCTCGCGGATGCGCTCGATCACGCGCCGGGCCTGCACGGTGTCGGGCAGCTCGAGCAGGATGCCGAGCGCGCGATCCAGCGGCTGGCCGGCGCCGAGCAGCGTGGCCAGCTGCTGGGTGAACTGCAGCACCTGGGCGTCGTCGAGTTCGCGCCGGCGCAGCAGGCCCGACAGGCCGGCGCCGCCGCCGGCCTCGTCGGCGCGACGCGCCTCCACCGGCAGGTGGCCCTGCTCCTGCAGGCGCGCCACCACGTCGTCGGCGCTGGCCGCTTCCATCTGGCCTTCGAGCGTTTCGCCGGCGGTGGAGAGCGCCTTGTAGCGGAACAGCGCCATCGGCTCAGGCTTCCTGGGTCACGCGCAGCACTTCCTCGAGCGTGGTCAGGCCCTGCAGGGCCTTGGCCAGGCCGTCCTCGTACATGGTGCGCATGCCGCGCGCGCGCGCGGCCTCCTCGATCTCGCCCATGCCGGCGTGCTGCATCACCAGCCGGCGCAGCTCGTCGTCCATCACCAGGAATTCCATGATGGTGGTGCGGCCGAGGTAGCCGGTGGGCGTGAGCGCCGAAGGCTTCGGGCGATACAGGTAGATCGGGCCTTCGGGCTGGAAGCGCCGCAGGCCGAATTCCTCCACCACTTCCGGCAGCGCTTCGTAGCGCTCGGCGTGGGTGGGCTCGAGTCGTCGCACCAGGCGCTGGGCCAGGATGCCGTTCACCGTCGAGGTGAGCAGGTAGTCCTCCACGCCCATGTCGAGCAGGCGGGTGATGCCACCGGCGGCGTTGTTGGTGTGCAGGGTGCTCAGCACCAGGTGGCCGGTGAGCGCCGACTGGATGGCGATGCGCGCGGTCTCGAGGTCGCGCATCTCGCCGATCATGATGATGTCCGGGTCCTGGCGCACGATGCTGCGCAGGGCCTGGGCGAAATCCAGGCCGATCTGCGGCTTGGCCTGGATCTGGTTGATGCCTTCGATCTGGTATTCGACCGGGTCCTCGACGGTGATGATCTTCACGTCGGAGGTGTTGAGCTGGCTCAGCGCCGCATAGAGCGTGGTGGTCTTGCCCGAGCCGGTGGGACCGGTGACCAGCAGGATGCCGTGCGGCTGCTCGAGCACCCTGGTGAAGCGGCCCAGGAACTCGTCGGTGAAGCCCAGGGCCTTGAAGTCGAGCACGACCGACTCGCGGTCGAGCAGGCGCATCACCACGCTCTCGCCATGGGCGGTGGGCACGGTGCTCACGCGCAGGTCGAGCTCCTTGCCCTGCACGCGCACCATGATGCGGCCGTCCTGCGGCAGCCGGCGCTCGGCGATGTTGAGCTTGGCCATGATCTTGATGCGCGAGATCACCGCCGCCGTGAGGTTGGCCGGCGGCGACTCGGCTTCCTCGAGCACGCCGTCGACGCGGTAGCGCACCTTCAGGCGGTTTTCGAAGGGCTCGATGTGGATGTCGGAGGCGCGCAGCTCGACCGCGCGCTGGATAACGAGGTTCACCAGGCGGATGACCGGCGCTTCGCTGGCCAGGTCGCGCAGCTGCTCGACATCGGCCTCGTCGCCGGCCGAGTCGTCGCCCAGGTTCTCGACGATGGTGCCCATGGCCGAGCGGCCAGAGCCGTAATAGCGCTCGATCAGGTCGGCGATCTCGGCGCGCAGGCCCACCTTCACCCGCACCGCGCGGCCGGTGGCCAGGGCCACGGCCTCGGCGGCGTAGGGATCCTGCGGGTCGGCCACGAGCAGGTCGACGTGGCCGGCGTCCTCGCCCACCGGGCAGGCCGAGACCTGCTTGAGGAAACGCAGCGAGAGCTGCACGCCCGCGGGCGGCGCCTCGGGGCAGTCGCGGGCGGCCAGCAGCGGCAGGCCCATGGCCTCGGCGGCGGCTTCGGCCATGTCGCGCTCGGACACCATGCCCAGGCGCACCAGCAGCGACGCCAGCGAGCCACCGGCCTCGGCGTGCAGGCGCTGGGCCCGCGCCAGGTCGGCGTCCTTCAGGCGCCCGCGCGCGGCCAGCGCCGCGGCGATGCGGGCGTCGGCCGATTCCATGCTGTCGTTCAACACCGCGGCCACGCAGGCACTCTCCCGGTTGGACGCCCGGAATTTAGCAGGTCTGGGCCGACGGGCGCGCCCTTCACGGCCGGGGGCGTATCGTCTAGCCGTTCACTTACGCAGCAAGGGGAGGATTCCTGATGAGCCGCATCCGCGCCTGGGCCGCACCGAAAGCCGGTGCCCCGCTGGAAAGCTTCGAGTTCGACCCCGGCCCGCTGGGCGCCGAAGAGGTCGAGATCGCCGTAGAGCACTGCGGCATCTGCCATTCCGACCTGTCGATGCTCGACAACGAGTGGGGCTTCACCGCCTATCCGTTCGTGCCCGGCCACGAGGCCATCGGCCGGGTGGTGGCGATGGGACCGCAGGCCAAGGGCGTGGCCATCGGCCAGCGCGTGGGCCTGGGCTGGAACGCCGGCAGCTGCCTGCACTGCGCCCCCTGCCTGGGCGGCAACCATCACCTGTGCCAGCGCCTGCAGCCCACCCTCGCCGGCCGCCACGGCGCCTTCGCCGAGCGCGTGCGCGCGCACTGGGTCTGGGCCATGCCCCTGCCCGAGGGCCTGGACCCGCGCGAGGCCGGCCCGCTGCTGTGCGGCGGCATCACGGTGTTCGCGCCGCTGCGCGAGTTCGACGTCAGGCCCACGGCGCGCGTGGCGGTCGTGGGCATCGGCGGCCTGGGCCACATGGCGCTGAAGTTCTGCAAGGCCTGGGGCTGCGAGGTCACCGCCTTCACCACCAGCCTGTCCAAGGCCGAGGAGGCGCGCGCCTTCGGCGCCCACCACGTGGTGTCCACCGGCGACGCCAAGGCGCTGGCGGCGCTGGCCGGGCGCTTCGACCTGATCATCGACACGGTCAACGTGTCGCTCGACTGGGACGGCCTGCTCGCCGCGCTGGCGCCCGGCGGCCGGCTGCACGTGGTCGGCGCGGTGCTCGAGCCGGTGAAGTTCAGCGCCTTCTCGCTGATCATGGGCCAGAAGTCGGTCTCGGGTTCGCCCACCGGCTCGCGCGGCGCCATCGACACGATGCTGGGCTTCGCCGCGCGGCACCAGGTGCTTCCCAAGACCGAGCACTTCCCGATGTCGAAGGCGAACGAAGCCATGGACCACCTGCGCGCCGGCAAGGCCCGCTACCGCATCGTGCTCGACGCCGACTTCGGCTGAGGCTGGAGAGCCTTTCACGCCTCAGGGTGTGGCGCCGTCGTCACCGGGAAAGCGAGGGTCGATTCCTCCTCCGTGAAGCCTTTATGTCGGAGGAATCGACCCTCGCTTTCCCGGCGCCGCCGGTGCGTACCGGCTTGGGCGCCCAACGGAAGGCGCGCGGCCACGCGCTCCGATGCTTGCGCGTGCCGATCAGGACCAAGGCGGTCCATCTTTCTCGCTGACCTCGTTTGGCTAACCCGTTCAAGGCCTGAATGCCGCTGTGGCCCATCGGCACGCGTCCCTCCGGACGCGAGATGCCGGGTCCTGGCCAGCGTGGAAGGTGGCCAGAGTGGGAGTCCTATCCGCCCGGCGGCGGGTGTTTGACCTTGGCGATGGTGGTCGGCACATGCTTTTCCGACCGCTCCGTATCGATCGCCGAGGCGTCGTCGGAAAAGAATGGACCCAGGCTCCAGGCCTCGCCCTCACACCCGCCGCCGGGCGGATAGGTCCATCAATCTGGCCGTCTTCCGGGCTCGCGGTGGGGCCACCCCCAGTGTCCGAAGGGACACGTCGCGATGGGCCGCAGCGGTATTCAGGCCTTGAACGGGTTAGCCAAACCTGTTCGGCAGGAAAGATGACTGGCCTTGGTCCTGATCGGCACGCGCAAGCATCGGAGCCCGCGGCCACGGGCCTTCCGTTGGGAATCCGAGACGACACGCACCGGCGCCGCCGCGGAAGTGAAGGTCACTTCCTTCGACATAAAGGCCTCACGGAGAAGGAAGTGACCTTCACTTCCGCGGTGGCGCCGGCGCCATCTGTGGCGACGGCGACGGCGCCAGGGCCGGCTTCAGCCGACCCAGGCGCGGGCGTTGCGGAACATGCGCATCCAGGGCGAATCCTCGCCCCAGCCCGGGTGCCAGCTCATCTGCAGGCTGCGGAACACGCGCTCGGGGTGCGGCATCATCAGCGTGGCGCGGCCGTCGCGGCTGGTCAGGCCGGTGATGCCCTCGGGCGAGCCGTTCGGGTTGGCCGGGTAGGCCTCCGTGACGGCGCCGGTGTTGTCGACGAAGCGCAGCGCGACCGCGGCCTGCCCGGCGTGGCCGGGCTGGTCGAAGCGGGCCTGGCCCTCGCCATGCGCCACCACCACCGGGATGCGCGAGCCGGCCATGCCGGCCAGCAGGATCGAGGGCGAGTCCTGCACCTCCACCAGCGCCAGGCGGGCTTCGTACTGCTCGCTGCGGTTGCGCAGGAAGCGCGGCCAGTGCTCGGCGCCGGGCACCAGGCCCTTGAGCTGGGCGAACATCTGGCAGCCGTTGCACACGCCGAGGCTGAAGCTGTCGGCGCGCCCGAAGAAGCGCGCGAACTGCTCGCGCAGCGCCGGCCGCTCGAGGATGGACGTGGCCCAGCCGCGGCCAGCACCCAGCACGTCGCCGTAGCTGAAGCCGCCGCAGGCGGCCAGGCCCTTGAAGTCGTCCAGGCGATGCCGGCCTTCGATGAGGTCGGTCATGTGCACGTCGACAGCGGTGAAGCCGGCGCGGTCGAAGGCCGCCGCCATCTCCACCTGGCCGTTGACGCCCTGCTCGCGCAGGATCGCCACCCTCGGGCGCACGCCCGTGACGATGTACGGCGCGGCGATGTCCTCGGCCGGCTCGAACGTGAGCCTGGGCGACAGGCCCGGGTCGGCGAAGTCCAGGCGCGCGGCGCGCTCGGCGTCGGCGCCGGCCGGATCGTCGCGGCGGGCCTGGATGGCGTGGGTCACCGACCACCAGGCTTCGAACAGTTCCTGCCAGCTCCACTCGGCCAGCAGCTCGCGGCCCTCGGACACGCGCACCACCGGGGCGGTGGTGGGCCTGCCGATGCGCTGCGCACAGTGCGTCAGGTCGTGGCGGTTGACCAGGTCGGCGAAGGCCGCGCGGTCTTCGGTGGCGATCTGCACCACGGCGCCGAGCTCTTCGTTGAACAGCGCGGCGAAGGCGTCGTCGCCCCAGCCCTCGAGGTTGAGCTCGAGGCCGCAGTGGCCGGCGAAGGCCATCTCGCACAGCGCGGCGAAGGCGCCGCCGTCGGAGCGGTCGTGGTAGGCCAGCAGCAGGTCGTTGGCGCGCGCGGCCTGGATGAGGTCGAAGAAGGCGCGCAGGCGGCCCGGCTCGTCCAGGTCCGGGCAGGCGCCGCCGAAGGCGCCGTGCACCTGGGCCAGGATCGAGCCGCCCATGCGGCGCTGGCCGGCCCCCAGGCCGATCAGCCAGATTTCCGAGTCGATGTTGCGGTCGAGCACCGGCAGCAGCTGGCGGCGCGCGTCGGCGACGCGGGCGAAGGCGCTGACGACCAGCGACACCGGCGAGACCACCTTCTGCGGGCCCTCCGGCGCGGTCCACTGCGCCTGCATCGACAGCGAGTCCTTGCCCACCGGGATCGACAGGTCGAGCTCGGGGCACAGTTCCATGCCCACGGCCTTGACCGCGTCGAACAGCGCGGCGTCCTCGCCAGGATGCGAGGCGGCGGCCATCCAGTTGGCCGAGAGCTTCACTTCCTCGAGCGAGGCCACCGGCGCGGCGGCGAGGTTGGTGATGGCCTCGCCCACGGCCATGCGCGCCGAGGCGGCGGCGTCGAGCAGGGCCAGCGGCGTGCGCTCGCCCACGGCCATGGCTTCGCCGGCCACGCCGTTGAAGTCGGTGAGCGTGATGGCCACGTCCGACAGCGGCAGCTGCCAGGGGCCGACCATCTGGTCGCGCGCGCACAGGCCGCCGACGCTGCGGTCGCCGATGGTGACCAGGAAGTTCTTCGAGGCCACGGTCGGGTGCGCCAGCACGCGCAGGCCGGCCTCGCGCAGGTCGAGCGCGGCGGCGTCCAGGCGCGGCCAGCGCGGGGCCGGCAGGCGCTGGGTGTCGCGGTGCATCCTGGGCGAATTGCCGAACAGCACGTCCATCGGCAGGTCGATCGGCTTGCTGCCGTCGGGCGCGACCAGCACCAGCCGCTCTTCCGCGGTGGCGTGGCCGACCACGGCGAACACGGCGCGCTCGCGGCGGCAGATGGCCTCGAAGTCGGCCACGCGGTCGGCGGCAATGCCGAGCACGTAGCGCTCCTGGGCCTCGTTCGACCACAGCTGCATCGGCGAGAGCGAGGGGTCGTCGCTGGGGATCTTCGCCATCTCTATGACGCCGCCGACGTTCGAATCGTGCAGCAGCTCGGGGATGGCGTTGGACAGGCCGCCGGCGCCGACGTCGTGCGCGGTGAGGATGGGATTGCGCTCGCCCTGGGCGAAGCAGCGGTCGATCACTTCCTGGCAGCGGCGCTGCATCTCGGGGTTGTCGCGCTGCACCGAGGCGAAGTCGAGGTCTTCCGAACTCTGGCCCGAGGCCACCGACGAGGCGGCGCCGCCGCCCAGGCCGATCAGCATCGCCGGGCCGCCCAGCACCACCACGGCGTCGCCGGGACGCAGGTTGAGCTTGGTGACCTGGCCCGGGTCGATCGCGCCCAGGCCGCCGGCCAGCATGATCGGCTTGTCGTAGCCGCGCACCAGGCCCGGCTCGCCGCCGGGCAGCTCGAAGCTGCGGAAATAGCCGGCCAGCGCGGGGCGGCCGAACTCGTTGTTGAAGGCCGCGGCGCCGATCGGGCCCTCGGTCATGATTTCCAGCGCGCTGGCCATGCGCGGGTTGAGCGGGCGCTCGCCCTCCCAGGGCCGCGGCAGCGAGGGAATGCGCAGGTGCGAGACGGTGAAGCCGGTCAGGCCGGCCTTGGGCTTGCCGCCGCGGCCGGTGGCGCCCTCGTCGCGGATTTCGCCGCCGGCGCCGGTGGCCGCGCCCGGGAAGGGCGAGATGGCGGTCGGGTGGTTGTGCGTTTCGACCTTGATGCAGAAGGCCGAATCGAGCGGCGCGCCGTGGCCGTATTCACCCGTGCCCGGCTCGGGCCGGAAGCGCGCGCCCGGATGGCCCTCGACCACGGCCGCGTTGTCCTTGTAGGCGCTGAGCGTGAACTGCGGCGACCGGGCGTGGGTGTTCTTGATCATCCGGAACAGCGACAGCGGCTGCTGCTCGCCGTCGATGGTCCAGTCGGCGTTGAAGATCTTGTGCCGGCAGTGCTCGGAGTTGGCCTGCGCGAACATCATCAGCTCGGCGTCGGACGGGTCGCGGCCGAGCTCGGTGTAACGGCGGCGCAGGTAGTCGACCTCGTCGTCCGACAGGGCCAGGCCCAGGCGCTGGTTGGCCTCCTCGAGGCCGGCCAGCGGGATGCGGCCGAGCGGTCCGGGCGCGCCGGCGCGGAACAGCGCGGCGGCCTGGCCGCGGTCGGCGAGCAGGGACTGGGTCATGGGGTCGTGCAGGACGGCGGCCAGCTTCGGCCAGCGCGGGTCGCTTTCCGGCGGCAGGCCGGCGAGGTCGAGGCGGGTGCCGCGCTCGACGCGTTTCACGGACAGGCCGGCGCCGCGCAGGATCTCGGTGGCCTTGCTGGCCCAGGGCGACTGGGTACCCAGGCGCGGCACCACGAAACGGGTGGCGGCGCCCGCGGCCGCGGCCTCGAAGGACACGCAGCCCTCGAGCAGCCGGCCCAGGGCGGCGGTATCGGGCGACGCGCCGGCCTCGGGCTCGATGAAGTAGGCGAACCAGGCGCCCGTGAGGCGGACCCCGGGGACGACCTGCTGGAGGCGGGACTGGAGGCGTTCGAGCCGGAAAGGCGACAGGGCCGGCAGGCCCTCGAGGACGATCATGTCCGCATGGTTCCCAGGGGAATCGAGCCGCCAATTGTAAACCAAGGCCGGGCCCGGGGCCCGGCCGGGGGCCTCAGCGGGCCGGCTTGCCCTCGATTTCCTCGAGCCGCGCCAGCATTTCCGCCGGCGGCACGTAGCCGCCGAGCTGGGTACCGTTGGCCGAGTAGATGGCCGGGGTGCCGTCCAGGCCGATGCGCCGGCCCAGGTCGTAGTCGCGGGTGACCGGGCTGGTGCAGCTGGCCTGCGGCAGGTCGATGCCGGCCTTGGCGTCGGTCAGGGCCTTGCGGCGGTCCGGGGCGCACCAGACGTTGACGGCCTTCTGGTAGGAGTCCGAGCCGATGCCGGCGCGCGGGTAGAACAGGTAGTTCACCGTGATGCCCAGGCGGTTGTACTCGTCGATCTCGGCGTGCATGCGGCGGCAGTAGCCGCAGTCGATGTCGGTGAACACGGTGATTTCGTAGCGCGGGCTGGCCGCGGCGAAGGTGATGCGGCTGTCGTCGCCGACGCCGGCCAGCATGCCCACGCGCAGCGCGGCCTCGGCCTGGCCGGTGACGCTTTCGCGGGTGGCCAGGTCGATCAGGGTGCCCTGCAGCAGCAGCTTGGCGTCCTGCGAGACATAGACCACGCGCGCGCCCAGCGCGACCTGGCGGTAGCCGGGGATGGGCGAGTCGGAAATGGTGCCGATCTCCAGGCCCGGGGCCAGCGACTGCAGCGCGGCGCGGATGGCCTCGTCGCCGACGGCGGCGCCGGGCGCGGAGGCCACGGCCGATGCCGGCTGCGCGGGCGCGCCGGGCTTGGCGGGCGACGCGGGCGCGGCGGCGGTCGGGCCGGCCGGGGCCTCGGCGGCGCAGGCGGTCATGGTGGCCAGCAGGGCCAGGGACAGCAGGGAACGACGGATCATCGGGCGGGTTTCCTCGTGCGATGCGGCTCCGACCCGGCGCGGGGCGGAAAGTTCTTCGATTCTCGCACAGTCCGCGGCCGCGCTCAGGCCCGCGGGTGGTGCTGCTGGTGAAGGCGCTTGAGGCCCTCGCGCGCCACCAGGGTGTAGATCTGGGTGGTCGAGAGCGAGCTGTGCCCGAGCAGCATCTGCAGCGTGCGCAGGTCGGCGCCGTGGTTGAGCAGGTGGGTGGCGAAACTGTGCCGCAGGCCGTGCGGGCTGACCCGGGCCGGGTCGATGCCGGCGGCCAGGGCCAGCTTCTTGACCACGTTCCAGAACTGCTGGCGGCTCAGCGGCGCGGCGCCGCGGCCCAGGAACAGCCCGGCCGCCGCCCGCCCGCCGGCCAGCGCCGGGCGCGCCTCGGCCAGGTAGCGCTCGAGCCAGTGCTGGGCCTCCTCGCCCATCGGCACCAGCCGCTCCTTGTTGCCCTTGCCGGTGACGCGCAGCACGCCCTGGCGCAGGTTCACCGCCGCGGCCGGCAGGTTCACCAGCTCGCTCACGCGCAGGCCGGTGGCGTACATCAGCTCGACCATGGCGCGGTCGCGCAGACCGGCCGGCGTGGCCACGTCGGGCGCCTGGATCAGCGCCTCGACCTCGCTCTCGGACAGGGCCTTGGGCAGCGAGCGGCGCAGCTTGGGCGGGTCGAGCCGGGCGGTGGGGTCGTCCTCGCGCAGGCCCAGCCGCGCCTGCTGGCCGAAGTAGGCGCGCAGCGCCGACAGCAGCCGCGCATTGCTGCGCGCGGCATAACCCTGGGCGGTGCGGTCGGCGAGGTAGTCGAACAGCTGGCGGCGGTCGACGCCGGCCAGGCCGCCGCCACGCGCGGCCAGCCACCGGGCCAGGCCCTCGAGATCGCGCCGGTAGCTGTCGAGGGTGAGCCGCGAGAGGCCCGACTCGGCCCAGGCGCGGTCGAGGAAACCGGTGATGGCGCGCTGGTCGGCGTCCGGGACCGGCGGCAGGGACTGGGCGCGGGCGCGGCGGTCGGCGGGGCGTGCGGGCATGGCCGCAGCTTAGCGACGGCCGCGGGCGCCGGCTATGCTGTGCCGATGTCCGAAGCCTCCCCTGCCCTGGCCGCGCGCCCGGCCCACCTCGGCTGGCGCCTGCTGGCCCTGGTCTACGACTTCTTTCCGGTGCTGGCGCTGTGGTTCGCCACCGCCGGCCTGATGCTGCTGGTGAACGGCGGCGAACCGGTGCCGCCGGGCAGCCTGATGGCCTGGGCCGAATTCCTGCTGCTGTGGGCGGTGACGGGCGGCTACGCGCTGCTTTCGTGGAAGCGCGGCGGGCAGACCCTGGGCATGCGCCCCTGGCGGCTGAAGGTGCTGGCGACCGATGGCCGCCTCGCCACGCCGCGCGCGCTGGCCCTGCGCTACGCGGTGGCGACGCTGTCGCTGGCCGCGCTGGGCCTGGGCTTCCTGTGGAGTTTCGTCGACCGCGAGCGCCGCACCTGGCACGACCTCGCCAGCCGCACCGTGCTGGTGCGGCTCGAGCCCTAGCTGCGCCGGCCGAACAGGCCCCAGCACACCGCCATCAGCACCGCCGGCGGCAGCAGGTAGGCCAGGCGCGCGTCGAAGCGGTACACGTCCGACAGGCTCACCACCAGCCGCTGCGCCAGCAGGTAGGCCACGCCGATGACCACGGCGATGAAAAGGCGCTTGCCGAAGCCGCCCGAGCGCAGCGAGCCGAAGGCGAAGGGCAGCGCGGCCAGGCACAGCACGACCACGTTGAGCGGATAGAACCAGCGCGCCCAGTAGGCGTTCTCGAAGGCCTTGGCGTCCAGGCCGTTGCGCTCGAGGTAGTCGATGTTGCGGCGAAGTTCGCGGCTCGAGAGGTAGCGCGGGCGCGTGACCGCGGCCGAGACCACCTGCTCGCCCAGCGTGGTTTCCCAGCGCTCGGTCTCGGCTTCCTCGACGGTGGCCTCGCGTTCGCCGAAACGCGTGCGGCGCACCTCGTGCAGGGTCCAGAAGCCATCACGATGCTCGGCCGAGCGGGCCACCGCCAGCGAGGCCAGCCGCCCGGCCTGGTCGAACTCGAACAGGCGCACGCCCTGAAGTTCGGTCCAGGCGCGCCCGCCCTCTTCGCGGCGCTGGCCGTCGCGGGCGTTGAGGAAGGTGCCACCGTCGCGCGCCCACAGGCCCGAGACGCGAGCCATCACCACGTCGCCCGACTTGGCCGAGGTGGCCACCGCCTGCGCACCCTGCTCGCCCTGCGGCGCCAGGGTCTCGGCGTTCACCATCATCAGGCCGGCCACCAGGCCCAGCGAGGCCAGCGCGCCCAGGCCGATGCGCAGGCGTGAGACGCCGACGGCGCGCATCGCGGTCAGTTCGGAGCGCGCGGCCAGGCCGCCCAGGCCCAGCACGGTGCCGATCAGCGCCGAGGTGGGGAAGAGTTCGTAGGCACGGCGCGGCAGCGTGTAGAGCGTGTACAGCAGCGCGTGGCCCAGCGTGTAGCCGCCCTCGCCCACCTCGTCGAGCTCGCCGACCAGGGCGCTGATGAGGTCGAAGGCCAGCAGCACCGCCCAGGTGCCCAGCGCCGCCACCAGCACCGCGCGGGCGACGTAGAGGTCGAGCCGGCCGGGACGCAGGGTCATGCGGCGGCTCCGCGCGGGCGGCGCAGGCGCCCGTCCACCACGAACAGCCAGACGGCCACCAGCGCCAGAGGCAGCAGCAGCCACCACAGGCCGGCCCAGCCCGGCAGCACGCCAGTGGCCAGCCAGCCCTTGCCCAGCAGCATCAGCATCATGGCGTTGATGTAGATCAGCAGCGCCGCCAGCAGGCGACCGTAGCGCGCCTGGCGCGGTTCGCCGCGGCCCAATGGCAGCGCCATCAGGCCCAGCACCAGCGCCACCAGCGGCGCGCCGATGCGCCAGTGCAGCTCGGCGGAGGCCTGCGGCGTGTCCGGCGGCAGCAGCGCCATCGTGGGCACGGCCTCGAGTTTGTCGGCGTCGGTTTCAGGCTCGCGGTCGGGCACGCGCAGCTCGTTCTCGGCGTAGCGCATCAGGCGGAAATCGGCGCGGCCCGGGTCGCCCTCGACGCGGAAGCCGTCGCGCAGCAGCAGGTAGCGGCCGCTGTCGCCTTCGAGCAGCAGCTCGCCTTCGCGGGCGGTGACCACGTCGAGCCGGCCGTCGCGCTCGGACTGCACGAACATCCGCCCGAAACGCGAGCCCTCGATGTCGATGCTCTCGACGTAAAGCACGCCGGCGCGGCCGGGCAGTTCGATGAAGCGCCCGGCCTCGAGGCCCGCCACCAGGAAGCTCCGGTTGGCGTCCTCGACCATCTGGCGGGCCAGGCGCGCGCCGGCCGGCGCCGCCCACAGGGAGGCGATGGCGATGATGGCCGCCACGGGAAGCACCACGGCGGCCAGCGGCCGCCAGAGCTGGCGCGGCCCCAGGCCCACCGAGGAAAGCACGGCCATCTCGCTCTCGCCGTAGAGCCGGCCGATGGCCATCAGCAAACCGATGAAGAGCGCCAGCGGCAGCAGGATGGGCAGCACCTGGATCGAACGCAGGCCCAGCTGCGAGACCAGCAGCCCCGCCGGCACCTTGCCGCGCGCGATCTCGCTCATCAGGTCAACCAGCAGTCCGCCGAGGCCAACCAGCAGCAGCACCACGGCAACGGCCGCAACGCTCTGGGCGAACTGGCGCAACAGGTAACGCTCGATGAGCAGCATTCGGGGGCGCCGGGGGTCCGTGGAGGGTGGGCTTGCTAGAATCGGGGTTTGTGAATTGTAACGGTGACCCGACCATGAGCCTCGAATTTCGCCTGAACCGCCCCGACTCCGCCACTGCCGACCATGATTGCGTCATCGTCGGCCTGTTCGCCGACGGCAGCTTCACGCCCGCCGGCCAGGCCATCGACGCCGCCAGCGGCGGCAAGCTGGCGGCCCTCGCGGCGCGCGGCGATCTGTCGGGCAAGGCCGGCCGCACCGCGCTGCTGCACGACCTGCCGGGCGTGAAGGCGCCGCGCGTGCTCGTGGCCGGCCTGGGCGAAACGGGCAAGTTCGGCGCCCCGGCCTATCTCAAGGCCATCGGTGACGCCGTGCGCGCGCTGCGCAGCGGCCCGGTGCGCCGCGCCCTGCTCACCCTGGCCGAAGTGCCGGTGGCCGGCCGCGACGCGGCCTGGAACCTGCGCCAGGCGGTGGTCGCCGCCGACCACGCGGCCTATGCCTACACGCACACCCGCAGCACCAAGGACCCCGAGGGCCTGAAGTCCGTGGACGTGGCCGCCGACGCGGGCCTGGCGAACGAACTGGCGCGCGGCGTCGCCATCGCCGCCGGCGTCGAGCTGGCGCGCGAGCTGGGCAACCTGCCGCCGAACATCTGCAACCCGGGCTACCTGGCCGACACCGCCCGCCGCATCGCCGCCGAGAACGAGGGCGTCACGGTGGAAGTGCTCGAACGCGCCGACATGGAGAAGCTCGGCATGGGCTCGCTGCTGGCCGTCGGCCGCGGCTCGGCCAACGCGCCCAAGCTGGTGGTGCTGCGCTACAACGGCGCCGGCGATGCCAAGCCCTACGCGCTGGTGGGCAAGGGCATCACCTTCGACACCGGCGGCATCAACCTCAAGGTGCAGGGCGGCATCGAGGAAATGAAGTTCGACATGTGCGGCGCGGCCGGCGTGTTCGGCGCCTTCCTGGCCGCCGCGCGCATGAAGCTGCCGCTGAACGTGGTGATGGTGGTGCCGGCCGTCGAGAACATGCCCGACGCCGATGCCTATCGCCCGAGCGACATCCTGACCTCGATGTCGGGCAAGACCATCGAGGTCGGCAACACCGACGCCGAGGGTCGCCTGATCCTGTGCGACGCGCTCACCTACGTGCAGCGCTACGAGCCGCAGGCCACGGTGGACGTGGCCACGCTGACCGGCGCCTGCGTCATCGCGCTGGGCAAGCACGCCGCCGGCCTGATGAGCAAGCACGACGACCTGGCCGGCGAGCTGCTGGCGGCCGGCGAGCACGTCCATGACCGCGCCTGGCGCCTGCCGCTGTGGGACGAGTACCAGAGCCAGCTCGAGTCGGGTTTCGCCGACGTCTACAACATCGGTGGCAAGTCGGCCGGCGCCATCACCGCCGGCTGCTTCCTGGCGCGCTTCACCGAGGGCCAGCGCTGGGCGCACCTGGACATCGCCGGCGTGTCCAACGCCGAAGGCCGCAAGGGCCTGGCCACGGGCCGCCCGGTGGGCCTGCTGGCGCAGTGGCTGATCGACCAGGCGGGCTGACGTGGCGCGCGCCGATTTCTACCTGATCGGCAAGCCCCGCTTCCGCGAGCAGCCGCTGCTGCTGGTGTGCGAGCTGGCCCGCAAGGCCGTGCACGCCGGCCAGCCGCTGCTGGTGCTGGCGTCCTCGGCCGCCCAGGCCGAGGAACTCGACGACCTGCTGTGGTCCTTCGATCCGGACGAATTCCTGCCGCACCAGATCGCCGGCGCGGAAGAGGACGAGGACGAGGTGGAGGTGCTGATCGCGCCGCCGGAACAGTCGCCGCCGATGCGCGCGCTGGTGCTCAACCTGCGCGACGAACCGGTGCCCGCCGGCTTCGAGCGCGTGCTCGAGGTCGTCCCCGCCGACGAATCCGCCCGCGGCCCCCTGCGCGCGCGCTGGAAGCACTACCAGTCGCTCGGCCTCGAAGTAAAAAAGCACGACATGTAACCCCGCGCTCAGCGGGTGGCGAGGACCGCTTCGATGGCGTCGGTGTCGCGGGGGACGGCGCCGGTCAGCACTTCGTGGCCGTCCTTGGTGATGGCGACGTCGTCTTCGATGCGGATGCCGATGCCCTGCCACCTGGCGGGCACGCCCTTGCTGCCCGGGGCGATGTAGAGACCGGGTTCGATGGTGAAGACCATGCCCGGCTCGAGCTCGCGGTAGTCGCCGGCGACCTTGTATTCGCCGACGTCGTGCACGTCCAGGCCCAGCCAGTGGCCGGTCTTGTGCATGTAGAACTTCTTGTAGGCGCCCGACGACAGCGCCGACTTGAGCGAGCCCTTGAGCAGGCCCAGCGACAGCAGGCCCTCGGTGAGCACCTCCACCGCCGCCTCGTGGCCCAGGATCCAGGGCCGGCCCGGCCGCGCCTGTTCCATCGCCGCCGCCTGCGCCGCCAGCACCACCTCGTGCAGCGCGCGCTGCTCCTTCGAATAGCGCCCGTTCACCGGCCAGGTGCGGGTGATGTCGGAGGCGTAGCCCGCGTACTCGGCGCCGGCGTCGCAAAGCAGCAGCTCGCCGTCGTTGAGCGGCGCATTGTTGGCGCGGTAGTGCAGCACGCAGCCATTGGCGCCGGCACCGACGATGGGCTCATAGGCCGCCACCGCGTTGTGGCGGCGGTAGGTGTACTGCAGCGCCGCCTCGACCTCGTACTCGCGGCCGCCGACGCGGGTGGCGCGCATGGCCGCCAGCTGGGCCTCGGCGGCGATGTTGGCCGAATGCCGCATGAGCTTGAGCTCGGCCGGGCTCTTGAACAGGCGCAGCTCGTGCAGCAGGTGGCCCAGCTCCAGGAATTCGTGCGGCGGCTGCGCGCCATGGCGCACCTGCGAACGCACCCGGTTCACCCAGCCGATGAGCTTGAGGTCGAATTCGGTGTCGCGGCCGAAGTGGTAGTACACCCGCGAACGGCCCTCGAGCAGGCCGGGCAGGATCTCGTCGAGGTCGGTGATCGGGTAGGCGTCGTCGACGCCATGGGCCTCCACCGCGCCCTCGGGCCCGGCGCGCGGGCCGTCCCAGGCCTCGCGCTCGGGGTCCCGGTCGCGACAGAACAGCAGCACTTCGCCGTGCTTGCGGCCGGGCACCAGCACCAGCACCGCCTCGGGCTCGGGAAAGCCGCTGAGGTACCAGAAATCGCTGTCCTGGCGGTACGGGTAGTGGGTGTCGTGGCTGCGCACGCGCTCGGGCGCGCTGGGCAGGATGAGGATGGCGTCCTCGTCGGCCATGCGCATCAGCTGCTTGCGGCGGCGGGCGAACTCGGCCGGCTTGATCATGCGTGCCTCAGTTGAGCTTGCGGCGGTGCCGGGGCCCGAGCACGCAGTCGCTGTGCAGCAGCATCACCGCCACGCGCACGAACTCGGACACTTCCTCCAGGGCTTCGGCGTCGGCCTCGGGCTCGTCGTAGCTCAGGTCGCTGCCGGCGATGCGGGCCATGTCGGCCAGGGCCTCGCTCGAGTCCTCCGACAGCGGCGGGCTGGCGCCGGCGGCCAGGCCGAAGCCGCCGAGGAAGCCGCGGCACCAGGCCAGCAGGGCGTCGCCGCGCTCGGCCACCGGGGCCTCTTCGGACGGCAGCAGCAGCTCGAAGCCGAAATCGGGGCTCTCGAGCTGGGCGGTGCTGGCCTGGTAGAGCTGGTCCAGGGCGCCCTCGGCGGCCGGCGGGGCCAGCAGGGGGTCGGACATGACCGCGGCGAACCAGCCCACCCGGTCGTGCTTGCCGCCGCCGGAAACGTAGCCGCACAGGGAGCCATGCAGCTCCGAGGGCTCGAGCGAGGCCTCGAGGGCCTGGAGTTCGGCGGCCACCTGGGCGTGCTCGGGCAGCGGGACTGGGGTCATCGGAAAGGCCGGGCTGGGGGTCCGGATAGTCTAGCAAGCGCAAGCACAGCGCTTGTGGCGATGTTAGCGCCACCCTACACTCGTGGTGTTCAGGGGAATCAAAGGGAACCACCGGGGCCAATGACGCTGTCGGCACATCGCGCTGGCCTCCCCGGCCCCGGCTGGATCCTCCCCGTCCTCGGGGCCCCGGGCCTTTGCGCGGCGCAGTCCCCCGGCGGCATGGGCATCGGCAGCAGCGGCATCGTGCAGCTGGTGCTGCTGGCCATCGCGCTGTTCCTGTGCTGGCTTCTGTGGCGGGTCTGGACCCACCGGCGGCAGCAGGAAACCTCCCTGCTGGCCGAGATCCACGAGCGCGAGGAGCGCCTGAACCTGGCGCTCTGGGGCTCGGGCGACGAGTTCTGGGACTGGAACATCCCCGCCAACAGCCTCTACCGCCTGGGCGCCAACCAGCTGCTGGGCCAGGGCAGCCGCGAGCAGCTCAGCACCGACGACTGGCGCACCCAGTCCATCCACCCCGAAGACCTGCCGCGGGTGCAGAAGCTCCTGCAGGAGCACATCGTCGGCCACACCGACACCTTCGAGTCCGAACACCGCATCCGCAACGCCCGCGGCGAGTGGGTGTGGGTGCGATCGCGCGGCAAGGTGGTCGAGCGCGACGAAACCGGCAACCCGCTGCGCATGGCCGGCACCGCCCGCGACATCACCGCCATCCGCCGTGCCGAGCGCGAGCGCCGCGTCGCGCTCGAGGTGCTGCGCTCGATGAGCGAAGCGGTGGCGGTGATCGACCTCGACTTCCGCTTCATCTCGGTCAACCCGGCCTTCTCGCGCATCACCGGCTACAGCGAGGAAGAGGTGATCGGCCAGAACAGCCGCCTGCTCGATTCGAGCCAGCACAGCGCCGAGTTCTACCGGCGCGTGCGCGACGTGCTCGAGCGCACCGGCCACTGGGCCGGCGAGATGTGGCAAAAGCGCAAGGACGGCGAGGAGTTCCTCGGCTGGATCGAGATGAGCGAAGTGCGCGACGCCCTGGGCCTGCGCAGCCACTTCGTGGCGGTGGTCAACGACATCACCGACAAGAAGCGCGCCGAGCAGGAACTGCGCTACCTGGCCAACTACGACACGCTCACCGGCCTGCCCAACCGCGCCTTGCTGTCTGAGCGCCTGGGCCGCGCCATCGTGCGCGCGCGCCGGCAGGACACCCGCGTGGCGGTGCTGTTCCTCGACCTCGACCGCTTCAAGGACATCAACGACTCGCTCGGCCACGCCGCCGGCGACCGCCTGCTCAAGGCCGCGGCCACGCGCCTGCAGGCCACGGTGGGCGCGTCCGACACGGTCGCGCGCCTGGGCGGCGACGAGTTCACGGTGGTGCTCGAGGACGTCGAGTCGCTGCCGGCGGTCGAGCGCATGGCGCGCGAGATCCTCACCGCCTTCACCATGCCGCTGGAGGTGGACGAGCGGCACGACGTGTCGATCACGCCCTCGCTGGGCATCAGCCTCTACCCCGACCACGCGCTGGTGCCGACCGACCTGCTCAAGTTCGCCGACACGGCCATGTACCAGGCCAAGGCCGAGGGCCGGAACACCTACCAGATCTACAACGAGACCATGGACGCCGAGTCGCGCCGGCGCGCGACGGTGCTGGCCTCGCTGCGCAAGGCGCTCGACCGCGGCGAATTCCGCCTGGTCTACCAGCCGCGCATGGCCCTGGCCGACGGCCGCATCACCGGCGTCGAGTCGCTGCTGCGCTGGAACAGCGCCGAGCTGGGCGAAATCCCGCCGCAGGTGTTCGTGCCGCTGGCCGAGGAGTCGGGCCTGATCCTGCAGATCGGCGACTGGGTGCTGTCGGAGGCGCTGCAGACCCTCAAGCGCTGGCGCGCCCACGGCCTGAACGACATCTCGATCGGCATCAACGTCTCGGTGCTGCAGCTGCTGCGCGGCAACGTGCCCGAGCAGCTGCGCCGGCTGATCGCCGAGCTGGGCGTGCCGGCCAATCGCATCGACCTGGAGGTGACCGAGTCGATGGTGATGCAGAACGCCGAGCAGACCACGCACGTGCTCAACGAGCTGCGCAAGATCGGCGTCACCCTGGCCATCGACGACTTCGGCACCGGTTATTCCTCGCTGGTCTACCTCAAGCGGCTGCCGATCGACACGCTAAAGATCGACAAGGAATTCATCGGCGACCTGACCAAGGACCCGGACGACGAGGCGATCACCGCCACGGTCATCACCATGGGCCACTCGCTGGGCCTGAACGTGATCGCCGAGGGCGTGGAGAGCGAGCAGCAGCTGAGCTACCTGCGCGAGCAGGGCTGCGACGAGATCCAGGGCTTCTGGCTGTCGCCGCCGCTGGACGCGCACCGCTGCCTGGCCTTCATCCGCAGCTGGCAGCCCGGCACGGTGGCGGCCATCCCGGCGCCGTATTGACCCCCCGACCCGCCCCGCCTAAGGTGGCCGCGATGAGCCCGAACGACCCCATTGCCCAGCTCCAGGCCCTGGCCGAGCGCTTCGAGCGCCTGGCCGACCAGCACCGCCGCCTGCTGGAGGAAAACCGCAGCCTGCGCCAGGGCCAGGAGCAGCTGGTGGCCGAGCGTGCGCAATTGCTGAACAAGAACGAGCAGGCCCGCTCGCGCGTCGAGGCGATGATCGCCCGCCTCAAGTCCCTGGAGCACAACGCGTGAGCGAGCCGGTCAACGTCAAGATCCTCGACCGCGAATACACCGTCGGCGTCGGGCCGGGCGAACGCGAGGGCCTCACCGCCGCCGCGCACCTCGTGGACGCGCGCATGCGCGAAATCCGCGGCGGCAACCGCATGGCCGCCATCGACCGCGTGGCCGTGCTGGCCGCGCTCAACCTCGCGCACGAGCTGCTGCAGCTCAAGGCGCAGGCCGACCAGCGCGACCAGGCACTGGGCCAGGTGCTGGGCGAACTCAACCGCAAGCTCGACGGGCTGTTCGACGCGCCGCGCTGAGGTTCACGTTTTCCTACGCGGCCGGGCCTATAATCCGCAGCAGTCCTCTGCCGTGTCCGACAGCGTGCCTAACATTCGCCTTGTCCCATAAACACGACACGGGAATCCGCTGCCAAAGTGGTGTGCATGTCCGCCCTGTCGCGGAAAGCCTGAAGCGATGGCACGGGTACCCACTTGATCCCAGGGATCAAGGTCGTTTCGCACGCATCGGCATGGTGGAGGCTCTTCCTTGAACGCGACGCGCCCCGAACTGCGCAGCCAGCTGCGGGCACGCCGCGCCGCGCTCGCCCCCGGCGAACGCCTGGCCGCCGCCGACGCGGTGGCCCGTCGCCTGGCCGACCGCCCGGAACTTCGCCAACCCGGCTACGTCGGCGGCTATTGGGCCGTCGGCGGCGAGTTGCCCCTGCATTCGGTGCAGCTGCGGCTGGCGCCCGGCCAGGTCTGGTGCCTGCCGGTGCTGCAGCCGGGCAAACAGCTGCGCTTCGCGCCCTGGCGGCCCGGCGATCCGCTGGTGAACAACCGCTACGGCATCCCCGAGCCCGAGGTGGCGCCGTCCTCGACCCTCGATCCGTCGCAGCTGGTGCTCGCGCTGGTGCCGCTGCTCGGCTTCGATCGCGCCGGCAACCGCCTCGGCATGGGCGGCGGCTATTACGACCGCAGTTTCGCCTTCCGCCGCGAACGGCCCGGCCCGCCCTGGCTGGTTGGCGTGGCCTACGGCTGCCAGGAAGTGCCGGCGCTGGCCGCCGAAGCCTGGGACGTGGGCCTGGACGCGCTGGCCACCGAGCGCGAGTGGCTGTCGTTCGGGCGATAATGCCGGCCATGAAACACTGGCTGATGAAATCCGAACCCGACGAGTTCTCGATCGACGCGCTCGAGCGCGTGGTCACCGAGCCCTGGACCGGCGTGCGCAACTACCAGGCACGCAATTACATGCTCAAGGACATGAAGGTCGGCGACCCGATCCTGTTCTACCACTCCAATTGCGCCGTGCCCGGCGTGGTCGGCCTGGCCGAAGTGGCCTCGGCGCCCTACCCGGACCCGACCCAGTTCGACCGCAAGTCCGACTACCACGACCCCAAGAGTTCGCGCGAAGAACCGCGCT
Organism: Arenimonas sp. SCN 70-307; assembly: GCF_001724815.1. GTDB lineage: Bacteria > Pseudomonadota > Gammaproteobacteria > Xanthomonadales > Xanthomonadaceae > Arenimonas. The sequence continues at coordinate 477,493 of NZ_MEDO01000014.1, forward strand.
GGTGGCTGGTGGACGTGCGCTTCGTGCGCAAGTTCAGGCGCACCGTGTCGCTGGAGGACCTGAAGGCGCGCGCCGACGAGTTCGGCGACTTCGCCCTGCTCCGCCGCGGCAACCGCCTCTCGGTGCTGCCGGTGGGCGCCAGCCAGTTCAAACGCATCCTTTCGATGGAGTAAGCGCCGTGTCCCGCGACGAACAGAAGAAACTGGCCGCCGAGAAGGCCCTGGAATACGTCGAGGACGGCACCGTCGTCGGCGTCGGCACCGGCTCCACCGTGGCTTTCTTCATCGATGGCCTGGCCCGCATGAAGGGCCGCATCGAGGGTGCGGTGTCGAGCTCGGAGCAGAGCACGCGCCAGCTGCAGTCGCACGGCATCGCGGTGCTCGACCTCAACGCGGTCGGGCCGCTGAAGCTCTACGTGGACGGCGCCGACGAGTGCGACCCGCACAACCGCCTGATCAAGGGCGGCGGCGCGGCGCTCACGCGCGAGAAGATCATCGCCCAGGCCTCCGAGCGCTTCGTCTGCATCATCGACGAAGCCAAGCAGGTCGAGCTGCTGGGCGCCTTCCCGGTGCCGGTGGAAGTGATCCCGATGGCGCGCAGCCTGGTCGGCCGGGCGCTGGTGGCCCTGGGCGGGCAGCCGGTGTGGCGCGAGGGCGTGGTCACCGACAACGGCAACTGGATCCTGGACGTGCACCACTGGCGCATCGCCGACCCGGTGGCGCTGGAAGCGAAGATCAACCAGATCCCGGGCGTGGTCACCTGCGGCCTGTTCGCGGCGCGCCCGGCGGACGAGGTCATCATCGGCGGCAAGGTCAGGAACCGGGTTGGTTTTACGCCCGACTGACGCTGGATCGGCCCGCCATCTCCACGCGTAAAACCAACCTGGTTCCTTCGATTCAGGCCGGGGCCTGGGCCGCCAGCAGGCGCAACATCGCGCCCAGGCCACCGTGCAGCGCGCTCACCTCGTAGCCCAGGCGCTTGAGCACGAAGGCCGCGGCGGCCGAACGCTCGCCGGTGTTGCAGTACACGACCACCCGGCTGCCGGGCTCGAGCACGCTGCCCACGTCCTCGCGCAGCCGGTAGAGCGGCACGTTCACCGAGCCGTCGATGGCGCGCTGGGCGTGTTCCTCGGGCATTCGCACGTCGAGCAGGGCCGCGCCCTGCTGCACCAGCCTGGCCGCGTCGGCCGGCAGCACCCACGACAGCATGGGCGGCTTGAGCACCGCCTCGAAGGCCTCGCGCGACAGGCGCATCAGCTGGCCGCCCTGCATCATGCGCACGGTGGCGTTGCGCGGCAGGTTCGACAGCAGCGCGTCCTCGCCGAAGGTGTCGCCCTCGCGCAGGTAGGCCACCACCTGCGGCGCCCCGTCGAGGTACTTCGACACCGAGGCCGTGCCCGAGCGCACCACGTAGAAATAGTCGGCCGGGTCGCCCTCGCGCATCACGATCTCGCTGGGCTTTACCGCCACCGGCTCGAAGAGCTGGAACATCTTCTCGATGTTGCCCGTGGGCAGGCGGGCGAAGGCCGGCGCGCGCAACAGGCGGAACACCCAGTCGTTGCCGCCGGCGGCGCTGCCGAAGTGGCGGTAGTTCTCGTCGCGGCTGAGCTGGTCCCAGGTGATCAGCTTCTCCAGGTAGCGGCGGTCGATGCGCATCACCTTGGCGCGCGAGGACACCACCTTGGCGGTGAACCGGCGCGGCACGGCATCGTTGAGCGAATAGCGGCCATGCGGGGCGGTGGCGATGTGGGCCACGTTGCGGCCGTCGGGATAGGCGCAGCGCAGCTCGCCATCGAGCAGGTAGATCGTGTCCTCGTCGAGGTCGCCGGCCTCGAACACATTTTCATTACGGCCGTACTCCGCCAGCACGGCCTCGCGGGCCAGCTGCTCGCGGGTCTCCTGGCGCAGCGACTCGAGCGGGAACAGGCGGGCGAGTTCGGTGACGGGAACGGGCATGGGCGGCTCCGGCGGTGGATGGCCCGAGTCTATCGCCGCCGGCCGGGAAACTGTAGGAGGGCCCCCGGCCAAAAACAAAAAAGCCCCCTTTCGGGGGCCTTTCTGTTTTTGGCTGGGGGACTAGGATTCGAACCTAGATAGGCAGAGTCAGAGTCTGCAGTCCTACCATTAGACGATCCCCCAATTCCGGGACCGCGCCAGTTTACGAAACGATTAGCGCTTCGAGAACTGGGTGGCGCGGCGGGCCTTGTGCAGGCCGACCTTCTTGCGCTCGACTTCGCGGGCGTCGCGGGTCATCAGGCCGGCCTTGCGCAGCTCCGGCTTGAGCGACTCGTTGTACTCGACCAGCGCGCGGGCGATGCCCAGGCGGATGGCGCCGGCCTGGCCGGTGATGCCACCGCCCTCGACCGTGACGTTGATGTCGAACTTCTCGACCATCTGGGTCAGTTCCAGCGGCTGGCGCACGATCATGCGCGAGGTCTCGCGGCCAAAGAACTCGTCCACCGGACGGCCATTGACGACGATGTTGCCGCTGCCCGAGCGCAGGAACACGCGGGCGGTGGAGGACTTGCGACGGCCGGTGCCGTAGTTCTGCTGGGTAGCCATGGGATTACCTTAAGCCTTGAAGTCCAGCGCCTGCGGCTGCTGGGCGGTGTGCGGATGCTCGGAGCCCTTGTACACCTTGAGCTTCTTGAACATGGCGCGGCCGAGCGGATTCTTGGGCAGCATGCCCTTGACGCCGGTCTCGATCACGCGCTCCGGATGGGCGTCGAGGGCCTGGCCGAGGGTCTCGGTCTTCAGGTTGCCGACGTAGCCGGTGAAGCGGTGGTACTTCTTGTCCTGGAGCTTGTTGCCGGTGACGGCAATCTTCTCCGCGTTGATAACGACGATGTAGTCGCCGGTATCGACGTGCGGGGTGTACTCCGGCTTGTGCTTGCCGCGGAGGCGGCGAGCGAGCTCCGAGCACAGGCGACCAAGCGTCTTGCCGCTGGCGTCGACGACGTACCAGTCCTGCTTGACGGTCTCCGGCTTGGCGCTGACGGTCATGGACTTCATGACGGCTCCAAATAGAAATCGGGGTGGAAAGAGGCGGAATGATAGCGGCCCTTCCCGGCTCGCGCAAGCCCGGTTTTAACCCCGTGTTAGCATCCGGCCATGCCCGCCCCGTCGCCCCCGGCCCGCCCCGAGTCCGCCCGGACGCCCGCCGCGACGCCCCTCGCGGCCCTGGCCGACCGCTGCGTGCAGTGCGGTCTGTGCCTGCCGCATTGTCCCACCTACCGGCTTGACCGCAACGAGGCCGAATCGCCCCGGGGCCGCATCGCCTACGTGCGTGCCGTGGCCTCGGGCCAGCTGGCGGCCAGCGCGGCGGGCGACGCCCACCTCGACCACTGCCTGGGCTGCCGCCGCTGCGAATCGGCCTGCCCGGCCGGCGTGCGCTACGGCGAACTGCTCGTGGGCGCACGCACCGAACAGGCCCGCCGCCGTCCCCTGCCTGCCCGGACCCGGGCCGCGCTGGCCCTGCTGGCCCGGCCGCGGCTGCTGGGCGGGTTGGTGCGCCTGCAGCGCCTCCTGGGCCGCTGGCTGCCGGCCGGCTGGCAGCCGGTGCCGCCGCCCGCCGCGCCCGGCATCGGCCCCGGACCGGCCCTGCCGGCCGCCGCCGAAACGCTGGCGGTATTCACCGGCTGCATCGCCCGCCCGCACGAGGCCGGCAGCCGCGCCGCGCTCGCCCGGCTGCTTGCCTCGGCCGGCATCGCCACCACCGAGCCCGCCGGCCAGGGCTGCTGCGGTGCCGCCGCGGCCCATGCCGGCGACGCCGCGGGCGCCCGGGCGCTGGCCGGGGCCAACCAGACGGCCTTCGCCGGCCAGGCCCGGGTGCTGTGCCTGGCCAGCGGCTGCCAGGACACGCTGGCCCGCTCGCTGGCGGGCGTGACCCCGGTCGAGGACGCCCTGCTGGCGCTGGAGCGGGTCGCCGACCGCCTGGCCTTCCGCCCGGCCAGCCACCGCGTCGCCCTGCACCTGCCCTGCACCCAGCGCAGCGTGGTGCGCAGCGACGGCGCGCTGCGGCGCCTGCTGGCCCGCGTGCCGGGCCTGGACCTGGTGGAGCTCCCGGACACCGGCTGCTGCGGGGCCGCGGGCCTGCACCAGCTGGCGGAACCAGTACGCGCGGCCGCGCTGCGCGCGCCGCTGATCGAGGCCCTCGAGGCCAGCGGGGCCCGCGAACTGCTGTCGGCCAACATCGGTTGCCGCCTTCATCTCGCCGGCGGAACTACAATCCGCATCCGGCACCCCCTCGACTTCCTCGCCGAGCACCTGGCATGAACGCGACCCGCCATTTCAGCCCCCTCGACCGCCTGATCATCGAGGCCCAGCACGCCCTCGGCACCAGCCTGGGCCGGGCCCGCGCCGAGCGGCCCAACCCGGCCGGCACGCTGCGCGACCCGGCGCTCGACGACGCCCAGCGCCGCCACGCCGCCGGCCTGATGCGCATCAACCACACCGGCGAGGTCTGCGCGCAGGCGCTATACCTGGGCCAGGCGGCGGTGGCGCGCGACGACGCCACGCGCGAGCACCTGCACCACGCGGCGCAGGAAGAGAACGACCACCTGGCCTGGTGCGCCGACCGGCTGGAGGAACTCGACAGCCGCCCCAGCCTGTTCAACCCGCTCTGGTACGCCGGCAGCTATGCCATCGGCCTGGCCGCGGGCCTGCGCGGCGACGGCTGGAACCTGGGCTTCGTGGTCGAGACCGAACGCCAGGTCGAGGCCCACCTCGAGGAACACCTCGAAACCCTGCCGCCGGGCGACGAGCGCAGCCGCGCCATCCTGCGCACCATGAAGGAAGACGAGGCCCGCCACGCCGACAACGCCCTCGACGCCGGCGCCCGCACCCTGCCCCCGCCCATCCCGCGCCTGATGGCCCTCACCTCGAAGCTCATGAAGGCCATCGCCTACCGGGCCTGAAAACAAAAAGCCCCCTTGTCAGGGGGCTTTCGCAGGCGCCTCGAGCCCCTATCAGTCGGCCAGGTTGTGGCCGTTGAAGAGCTCGACGATCTCGCGCTTGAGCTGGTTCTCGATGCGCATGCGGTCCTTGAAGCCGAGGTTCTTGGCCTTCTCCTCGAACAGGTAGGTGTCGAGGTCGAACTCCTTGAGGTGCATCTTCGTGTGGAACAGGTTTTCCTGGTACACGTTGACGTCGATCATCTCGTAGCGCTGCTTGGTCGGCTTGGACAGGAAGTCCTGGATCGAATTGATCTTGTGGTCGATGTAGTGCTTCTTGCCCTTCACGTCGCGGGTGAAGCCGCGCACGCGGTAGTCCATCACCACGATGTCCGACTCGAAGGACTCGATCAGGTAGTTCAGGGCCTTGAGCGGCGAGATGACGCCGCAGGTCGCCACGTCGATGTCGGCACGGAAGGTGGCGATGCCGTTGTGCGGGTGGGTTTCCGGATAGGTGTGCACGGTGATGTGCGACTTGTCCAGGTGGGCCACCACGGCGTCGGAGATCAGCTCCTTGCCGGCCGCCTTCTTGTCGATGACCGGCTCCTCGGAAATGAGGATCGTCACCGAGGCACCCTGCGGGTCGTAGTCCTGGCGGGCCACGTTGAGGATGTTGGCGCCGATGATCTCGGCCACGTCGGTCAGGATCTGGGTCAGGCGCTCGGCGTTGTACGCCTCGTCGATGTATTCGATGTAGCGCTGTCGCTGCTCCTCGCTCACCGCGTAGCAGACGTCGTAGATGTTGAAGCTCAGGGCCTTGGTCAGGTTGTTGAAACCCTGGAGCCTGAGGCGCGGAAGCGGCTTGACCACGATGGCGTTCCCGTGTGAGGAGGGGGGTGCAGCGGAGGGGGCGCATTATGGGGCATCCGTCCCCCCGGGGAAACCTTGGCCGCCCCGGGGGCCCCGAGCATTGCCCCGCCGGCCCTGCCGGCCTAAGCTGAACGCTTCAAGGACAACCGAGGCCCGACATGGCGCAGGACAGCAACTCGCCCTTCGCGATCCAGCCGCCGAAACCGGTCAACAGCCCGCTGGCGCCCGACGCCGCGACCATGAACCGGTTCCTCGACCACTGCCACCGCCGGCGCTACTCCTCCCGCACCGACGTGTTCCGGCCCGGCTCCCCGGCCAGCTCCCTGTACTACGTGGTCAGCGGCTCGCTGAGCGTCATCAGCGAGGAAGCCGACGGCCGCGAACTGGTGCTGGGCTACGTCAACGCCGGCGAATTCATCGGCGAAATGGGCCTGTTCTTCGCCGCCGACGCCCGCGCCGTCGTGGTGCGCACCCGCGCCGCCTGCGAACTGGCCGAAATCAACTACGACCGCCTGCTGCAGCTCTTCGCCGGCCCGCTGCAGGCCGAGTGCCCGCGCATCCTCTACGCCATCGGGCTGCAGCTGTCCAAGCGCCTGCTCGACACCAGCCGCAAGGCCAGCCGCCTGGCCTTCATGGACGTGACCGGCCGCATCGTGCGCACGCTGCACGACCTGTGCCAGGAACCCGACGCGCTCTCGCACCCGCAGGGCACCCAGATCCGCGTCTCGCGCCAGGAGCTGGCCCGCATCGTCGGCTGCAGCCGCGAGATGGCCGGCCGCGTGCTCAAGCAGCTGCAGGAGCAGGGCGTGCTGCACGCCCGCGGCAAGACCGTCGTCGTCTACGGCACGCGCTGAGCCGTGGGCAGCCTGGCGTCCGGCCGCGACACCTTGCTGGTGCGTCCGGCGGCCGCGCAGGACGCCACCGGCGTCGCCAGCCTGCTGACCCTGCTGGGTTATCCCTGCGACCGCGACGAGGCCGCCGCGCGCCTGCGCGCCGTGGCCGAGGAGGCCGGCCAGCAGGTGCTGGTCGCCGACCGCCACGGCTGCCTGGTCGGCCTGCTGGCGCTCGACATCCGCTACTACCTGCCGCTGGGCGGCCCCACCTGCCGCATCACGGCCCTGGCCGTGGCCGGCGGCGAGCAGCGCCGCGGCATCGGCCGGCGCCTGCTGCGCGAGGCCGAGCAGCGCGCCCGCCAGGCCGGCGCGGCGCGCGTGGAGCTCACCTCGGGCGTGCAGCGCGGCGAAGCCCACGCCTTCTACCGCGCCTGCGGCTACGAGGAAGGCGCGCTGCGCTTCCTGCGCCGCCTGGGCGATTAGAGAAGGGTTTCGAAGGCGCCGCGCAGGCGCTTGTGGACCGCGGCCAGGCTGCGGGCATCCGGGCGCACCAGCACGGGGCGGGCCGTCTCGCACAGCAGCGGCAGGTCGATGGCGCTGTCGGAATAGACCGCCGCGAAGGGCGGCCGGATGCCCTGGCGCTCCAGCGCCACCAGCTTGCGCGGGCCCACGGTGTGCTCGGCGCCGATGTAGCCGCCCAGGGCCGGGCGCACGCTCGAGCCCACCACCGGCACGTCCGGCTGGCCCAGCGCCCGCCAGAGCGCCCGCGCCAGGCCGGCTTCGGCGCCCGTGACGATGACCACCTCGTCGCCGGCGGCCAGGTGGGCATGCAGGCGCAGCACCGCCGGGGTGATCAGCAGCTGTTCGCGCCGGGCGGCGCAACCGCGCAGGAAATCCTCGCGGGCTTCGGCCAGGGCCTCGTCGGTGCGGCCCACCGTGGCCAGCCAGGTGTAGAAGCTGGCCGGCAGCCAGGCCACGCGCCACCAGCCGAAGGCCGGCTTGAGCACGGGAAAGCTGACGCCGGCGGCCAGGCGACGCAGCGGGTGGCTGAGCAGCAGTTCGCGCAGCCAGGCGGCCGCGCAGTCGCCGCGCACCAGCGTTCCGTCGAAGTCGAACAGGACGGTGGCGGCGCGGCCGGGCATGCTCAGCCGAACAGCCGCGCCAGCTCGGCGCCCGGGTCCGGGGCGCGCATGAAGCTCTCGCCCACGAGGAAGGCGTGCACGTCGTTGCCGCGCATGCGGGCGACGTCCTCGCGGGTCGCGATGCCGCTTTCGGTCACCAGCAGCCGGTCGGCCGGCACCGCCGGCTTGAGCGCCAGCGTGGTGTCGAGCGAGACCTCGAAGGTGCGCAGGCTGCGGTTGTTGATGCCCAGCAGCGGCGCGCCGACCTGCAGCGCGCGCTCGAGCTCGTCCATGTCGTGCACTTCCACCAGCACGTCCATGCCCAGCTCCAGGGCCAGGTTTGACAGCCGCGCCAGCTGCCCGTCATCGAGCGCGGCGACGATCAGCAGCACGCAGTCGGCGCCGAGCACGCGGGCTTCGTGCACCTGGTACGGATCGATGGTGAAGTCCTTGCGCAGCACCGGCAGCGAGCAGGCCGCACGGGCCTGCTGCAGGTAGGCGTCGGCACCCTGGAAGAAGTCCACGTCGGTGAGCACCGACAGGCAGGCGGCGCCGCCGCGCTCGTAGCTGGCGGCGATCTCGGCCGGGTGGAAATCCGGGCGGATGACGCCCTTGCTGGGGCTGGCCTTCTTGACCTCGGCGATGACCGCCGGCAGGCCGGCGGCGACCTTCGCCTGCAGCGCGGCGGCGAAGCCGCGCACCGCCGGTGCCTCGGCCTGGCGGGCGACGAGCTCGGCCAGCGGCACGCGCGCCGAGCGCTCGGCCACTTCCCCGACCTTGCGGGCGATGATCTTCTGCAGCACGTCGCTCACGCGCCCTCCCCCGCCATGGCCGGTCCGCCGTAAGCGCGCTCGACTTTCGCCACGCGCAGTTCGAAGTGTTCGTACCAGCGCTCGCGGCCCTGGCGGCGGGCATCGCTGTGTTCGGCATGGGCGCGCCAGGCCGCAATGGCGGCCTCGCTCTCCCAGTAGCTGACGGTGATGCCGAAGCCGCCGGCGTCGCGGGTGCTTTCGATGCCCAGGAAGCCCGGCTGGGTGGCGGCCAGCTCGACCATGCGGTCGGCGGCGCGGCCGTAGCCGTCCGGGTCGGCCGGAGTGCGCTGGTTGGCGAAGATCACCGCGTAGTACGGCGGCTTCGGGGTGCTGGCGAAACGATCGGCGTTCATGCTCACTGGCCCGCCAGGCGGCGCGTGGCCGCGACGAATTGATCGAGCTTGGCGCGCGCCTTGCCGCCCTCGAGCGCCTTGCGGGCCTGGGCGATGCCATCGGCGATGGAGACCGCGCGGCCGGCGGCGTACAGCGCCGCGCCGGCATTGAGCGCGACGATTTCCCTGGGCAGGCCGTCCTTGCCTTCCAGCGCCTCGAGCAGCATGGCGCGCGACTGCTCCGGATCCTCGACGCGCAGGTTGCGGCTGGCGGCCATCGGGATACCGAAGTCCTCGGGGTGGATTTCGTATTCGACCACCTCGTTGCCGCGCAGCTCGCCCACCAGGGTGGCGCCGCCGAGGGAGATCTCGTCCATGCCGTCGCGGCCCCAGACCACCATCGCCCGGCGCGCGCCCAGGCGCTGCAGCACGCGCACCTGGATGCCGACCAGGTCGGGGTGGAAGACGCCCATCAGGATGTTGGGCGCGTCGGCCGGGTTGGTGAGCGGGCCGAGGATGTTGAACAGCGTGCGCACGCCCATCTCGCGCCGCACCGGCGCCACGTTCTTCATGGCCGGGTGGTGGATGGGCGCGTACATGAAGCCCATGCCGGTTTCGGCGATGCAGGCCGAGACCTGGTCGGGCTGCAGCTCGATCACCGCGCCCAGGGCCTCGAGCACGTCGGCGCTGCCCGACTTGGAGCTGACGCTGCGGTTGCCGTGCTTGGCCACCTTGGCGCCGGCCGCCGCCACCACGAACATGCTGGCGGTGGAGATGTTGAAGGTGTGGGCGCCATCGCCGCCGGTACCGACGATGTCGACGAAGTTCTGCGCATCGGGCACCACCACCTTGGCCGAGAACTCGCGCATCACCTTGGCGGCGCCGGCGATCTCGCCGATGGTTTCCTTCTTCACGCGCAGGCCGGCCAGGATGCCGGCGGTGAGCACGGGCGAAACCTCGCCGCGCATCACCTGGCGCATCAGGTCGACCATCTCGTCGTGGAAGATCTCGCGGTTCTCAATCACGCGCTGCAGCGCGTCCTGCGGCTTGATCGGCATTTCTCGTCCTTGTTGGAGGGCCTTCAGGCCCGACCACCCTCCAGGAAATTACGCAGCATGTCGTGCCCATGCTGCGTGAGTATCGACTCGGGATGGAACTGCACGCCCTCGACCGGCAGGGTCTTGTGGCGCAGGCCCATGATCTCGTCCATCGAGCCGTCGGCGTTTTCGGTCCAGGCGGTGATCTCGAGGCAATCGGGCAGCGAGTCCTTCTCCACCACCAGCGAGTGGTAGCGCGTGGCCTCGAAGGGGTCGGGCAGGCCGGCGAACACGCCCACGCCCTTGTGCCGGATCGGCGAGGTCTTGCCGTGCATGATCGTGCGCGCCCGCACCACCTTGCCGCCGAAGGCCTGGCCCAGGCTCTGGTGGCCCAGGCACACGCCCAGGATCGGAACCTTGCCGGCGAGCTTCTCCAGCACCTCCAGCGACACCCCCGCCTCGTTGGGCGTGCACGGCCCCGGCGAGATGACGATGCGCTCGGGCGCCAGGGCCGCGATCTCCGCCACCGTGAGCGCGTCGTTGCGCACCACCCTCACGTCCTGCCCCAGCTCCCCCAGGTACTGCACGAGGTTGTAGGTGAAGCTGTCGTAGTTATCGATCATGAGGACCATAAGCAACCCTAAGAAGTTGATTAGCTTGGGTTTTCATCCCTCGCTATCGAGTCCGTATACCGATTCATATACCGGTCAGGTTCGGACCACTTGGGCCTTTCCGGTCTAGGCATTCATTTTGCCCTAGCGGGACCGCGCCCGGACGGTTGTTGCATCGGAAAGAGAGTCATTCGCTGATTCCGGCTCGGACTAAGGGACGAAGCTCCATGCAATCCGTTGCATGGACCGGTCACCAATTTCGGTCGAAATGATCCCCAAGACCGGCCATTCAGAAACGTTAAGATCGGCCGTGAACCATTGAGGACAACTAAGGGGGAGCCATGGGATTGGTCAATTGCCCGACTTGCGGCCATAGCGTAGCCACGTCTGCCACCAGCTGCCCAAGCTGCGGTGCAAAGCTTAAGCCGACACTGGACCCAGCGGAACGGCAAGCCACAAATACCGGCTGCCTAGGACTGGTGGCCACCGCAGTCGTGTTATTTGTCGCCATCCCTTGGGGATGCAGCAAGCTCAATCCGCCGCCCAGGTCACCGGAAGAGGCTTTGGCTCGCGCTGGGTACACCGAAGTAGAACGCGCACTCAGCCAAATGGACTGCCGTGATGGCGAGTGGAAGGCACTGCCATTCTCTGCCTTCCGATCAGGGCAATACGTCATGGGCGTAGTGTGCAAGAGTAAGAGTGGCGGTTATCGCATTCAATCCAGAGCATGGAATGAAGACGCTGATGGTGAGTGGTCACTGAGAAAGCCAAAACGCTAGGGCCACTGGCTTCAGCATTGGGAATGTCAGGCGTAGGAGCCTTTGCTATGACTCTCGAACAAGAGCGCAAAAAGCTCGATGCCCTGCTCGACGAGATTCCCGCTGTGGGTATGCACGCTCTGGGCGGGAGCGGCGCACCTCTCTTCATCCTCGACTTCATCATCTCCGCCGCAATCAAGCGGACCCTTAACCTCGGACATGGGCTGCTTTCGATGATCGAAGCACGGAACATGACATGCAGCCGCGCACTGGTCCGGATGCAAATTGACACCGTGAGCCGCCTTCTGGCCTACACCTATGTCTCAAATCCAGAAGAGGTGGCTAAGGCGGTCATCGGGGGAACCCCTCTCAAGAAGTTCAAGAGCCGGGAAGGAAAGACACTTAGGGATGACTACCTAATCGACCGTATGACGGAAACGCATGATTGGGTCCGGACTGTCTACAACTCTACATCTGGTGACGTGCATTTCTCAGAAAAACAGTTTTTTGCCTCGGTCACCTCTATGAAGGACGATGAGGGCGGCCGAAGCATTAGCATGATGCTGAGCCAGTTCGACACGAACTATCCTGAATTTAGCTGGGCCGAAGTAGTCGCCTGCTTTTCTGAGCTTTGCGAAATTCTTATCTCGATTCTTACCCAGTACGGGGATCACAAGAAACAACCCAGCCACGCACCTCCGCCAGCATGACCACGGGAAAACCTAAATTCGCAGTGGACCTTACTAAAGGCGCGCAATCTTCACTCGCTGCCCACGCGCTCCTGCATTTAGTCGATGCCTCCAAAACCTATCACGTCCAAGAAAACTTGCGCCCCGCGCTTGGCATTTACAACATCTCAATCGCCCGGGTTTGCACAAAGACTCAACGATTCTGTTCTGCATTAGAGCAGCGCATCACAGGCGGCGTCGGCATTGAATCCCGGAAGGAGTCCGAACTCCCAACCGATGACCTTGTCGATTACATCGAATTAGCACTGTATGCAGCCGCAGAGCACGTGGACGATCTGAAGCTAATCGCAGAAAACTTCTACGAGAGCGATCACTCCAGGAATCGATGCCCAGCATTTAAAGTTTTCGCCAAGGCGATCAAAGATCATAAAACGTTTGTCGCCACCTTCGCCAACCTAATCAAGCATTCGCAGTCTCGGGTGCGGCTATTTACGCTCGATTACAACCATGCTGGCGAGGTAGGCAGGCTGCACGGCTATTTCGTGGAGGGCGTGGACAAAGGAACCATCTGCCCCCATCCAGTCTTTCACGACAGCAATAAGAATGTTTTCTCGATCACTACTTTGGCTTGGGAGGTCATCTGTTTCCTCCTCCGCTGCTCGGAATCTCTCAGAGTCTTTCTAAGCAACCAACCCCTCTTGCATGGCCCCGCGTCGGCAACGGCAACTCCATTTCAAGATGCGGTGATTGCTGCGGCACGCCTACCGCTCTATACCTTCGATGAAGACCACCCATTCTCCCAAAGCACTCTGAACCTAACTTGGGACGATCAATCATGGGAACGGGTGTCATCCGGCATATACGGGTCAATCCACAATCGCTGGAGTCACAGCCAAAATATGCAACTCGGCAACCCGTCCCTTGCCTATGCCGGAGATGGCGTCAGCAGGACTTTTAAGATCACAGGGCCGAGTCGCGTGGGGCTTCAGCGCTGGGAGTAACTTAGACGGCACAACTGTCCATAGCCTCCCGCGCTCGCGCTATCACTTCATCGTCGGAATAATCGCGGGCAGGCTCGGCCCCGTGGAAGGCTAGCGTTTCGGCGGGCAGTACCGCTTGCACCGTGGGCAGTCCCAAGATCGCAGACAACGCAAACATGCCCGCTTGTTCGGTACCACTGCCGGTTGCCGAATCGACAAGCTCTAGGAAAGTTTCGCCGGTTGGCAGGTGATCGGCGTTGAAGAGCGCTCCCACTGCCAGCGCGAACCGTTCGCCGAATGATAGCAGTGGGAGCGGAAGGTCAGTCAGTCGGATGGCCTTGCAATTAATTGCCCCTTTGAAGGCCTGCCATAACTGGTCAAGCTCAGGGCGTGGCATGGTCTCTATGGGGCGCATAATCGCCTTCGCAACTGCCCACAGCATGACGGCCTGCACCACCGGGCTACCGCTGCACCCAAGCTCCCTCAACCGCCACACTTCGCGGCAGGCTTGCATATCAATGGGGTCTTGTTGGCTCTTCAGCTTCATAGGCGGTGATCCTTGCAATGATCGCGTTCCACTCCGGAGCGGCGGACGGGGCAGGCGGTGCGATCCTCGTGGCAGTCAGACTCAGCGCCGCGTCAATCGCTCGCAGGGCGATTCCTGGGCTTTGGTGCTCTAGCAGTTCGCCTAGCTTTTCAACCGCTCGCAGACGCAGCCCCGTAAGAGCCTGCGCGGTCTCTTGCTCAGCGGCAGACAGCAGCGAATCCACGTAGGCGCGGAAGTCCCGACGGCCTGCCCATTCGCTCACCGTCTGCGGCGTCACCTTCACAGCTGCGGCGGCCTGCCGGTGCGTGTGGCCTGCGGCAATGAATTGCGCTGCCTGCCGCTGCTTTGGCGTGAGAGTGTTCACCTTCGGCTTCCTTCGGGTCGCTTCGGGTTACTTCCGCCCAAGTCGCGCCATATAGCTATCGTTAAACCATGCCTTACGTTCTTCCGCCTTCCGGGCCGTCATGGGAGCCGGTGCGGATTTGTTGCCCTGCATGCGCACCGTATGGGCAGACTTCCCAAGGCTCACAGTGGAATTGTCGCCTTTCGCGGCGTGATAGGTGAAGCCTTGGCGCTGGGCTGCGCTACGGCTTGCGTTCCATGCTTCCGCGTCATCTTCTGCACGGCTGGCACGTAGCACTGCGTCCATGTTTGCGGTGCTTGCCTTGGGACTGGCCGCAATGGTGACAGCAGCGGCAAGGGTATTGATCGCTGCAAAGACTGCATCGATTCCAGACGGCTCTTCCTTCGCTGCCGGTGCGCCGCTCAAGTTGCTGGTAGCGTTCGGGTGTCCATTGTTACCAATCGTGCTAACGGGCAGGCTATCCGGAGTCTTTCGCAGAGCCTTGGACATATCGGCCTTTCGTGCGGACTGCTTGGGCTTATTGGCCACTGACTTACGTACCTGCATGGACTTCTGCACTTTCGTGCGCGGCTGCATCGGCACCACATGAAGGATGCTGGCGTATCCGGGGGAAATGGACTTCTGCACGCGATTCTTGCCGGTGACGTGCAAGGTATCAAGATCGATGGACATTGAAGCACTCCACTCTGTTTCGCTCAGTTTAAAACAGGCGACCACTACCTAACGCATCTTGTAAGACGCTTAATCAGCAGCTGCACGTCACCGCCACACTCGTTAAATCGCTGGCGATGCGGATTCGGATCAATTGGCGCAGGTTTCGGCTGCTCAGATAATTGCGATGCCTGAAACTCAGCGGATGCCACTCGCGAGGCATCCATAACGGACATGCCGCCTTTCATGAGTTCAGCAACCCTTGGCCGCATAAAGGCATTGAATGCGTCTGCGTTTTCCTTGTCCTTCGCCTTCGCAGCACGCATGACCTGCACCGTAGTTGGCTCGTGCAATTGATTGCAAACTGCCTCTTCCTCGCCCTTTAAAGCATTCGCGGGAGCCTGCGGGGGAAGACTTGGGAGCGGGTTGAACATCGGATAAGCCGGAGCGACCTGTTCTAGTAGTTCATCCTGCTTAGCTGCCTGCAATGCATCGCGTTCGGCATATCGCCGCTGACGCTCCCCCTCTGCATCCTTCGCCAGTGCCCGGAATTTCTCTCGCACGCCTGGCCGCTTGGCGGTGTTGGCATGGTCTTCATAGAACCGGGAAAGCCAATCAAGGCGATTGAGCGTGAAGTACTTGTCCGGGCGACTCCAGTACTCCCGCTCCAATGCCGGAGTGCTGAAGCGGAAGTCTTCCACCGGATCAATAGCCTTCCCCGCCGCTGCCACGATTTCAGACAAAGACCATTTCCCCCGTTCAATTTGCTTGTCCAGCCTCTTGCGCGGGATGCCAAGAAACTTGGCGAATCCCTTTCGGGTGTAGCGGATGCCTAACCATTCAATGCGGTGGTTGCTCTTCCGGTTATCCGCCTGCTCTTGCTTGGTAGCCCACCGCAGGTTCCCCGGCTCGTAGCCCTTCAGGAAATTGATTCGGTCGGCGGTGTACTCACGCGATGGGCGAAGCCCAAGATGCACAAGCCAATTCCGGAAGTCGCCGAAGGTCACGTAATCAAACGGCACTCCCGATTGCCGGGTCTTAGGGTTGTGGGCACGTCGCCATGAGTTGTATTCGAGCCGGTATTTCAAGTACAGATCAGTGTCCTTGGGGAACCGGCGCACATCTTGTTGCAGTTCCGCGTATCGTTTCGCGTAGGTGTCGCCCTTCAATTTCTCTTTGACCTGCTCCGATTCCTGGGCCTTTGGCGTGAATTGACGTGAACGTTTCCCGCTCTCTTGTTTCTTTTTCCCCCATAGATCGGCGACTGTCGCACTAGCGTGCAAATTAGCGACATCACCCGATGTTCCATCGTTATTGTTTGCGTCCATTTTGATGCTTTCCTGCCATGTTTCGCGGAAGAGCTAGCGCGATAGTTTCTCTCTGCACCTTGTCTCCATGTCGTCATTCCGGAGACAGGCGTGTCGCACGCTGGTGCAAATTTTCTCTGGCGTGTTGCTCAGTAGTTCGGCAGGATTCAAACTTCATATGTCAACGGACTCCTGCCAAGGTCACCGCTGACCTCCTTGATGCGGATCAGGCGAGACGGGAAGCCGGAAGGTCTAAACAGCCTTCCGGTTTTTTTATTGCGCTGAGTCCGCACCCTTTGCCTTCATCGATTCCAGATGAAAGAGGATCGTTTCAGAGTGCCAATATGGCCTGCCACGCGATCCCTTTTCCCCCATCGAAATGTCATAGCCATCCGGCTTCGGCAGCAGCCCGTGCTTGAAGCGGGTTCGGATCGTGGCGTGTGAAACGCCATAGATGGCCTGAAGATTCTTGATCCGTAGCAGCTGCGGCACGGTAAGCGGCGCACATGGAGGAACGGCCCTGAAGGCGTCGGGGTTGTACTTCCTGACCCGCTTAAGTGCTGCCTGCTTGTCAGGCGAATTCTTGGCTACCGCGCTCTCTACTTTGAAAATGATCGCCATCTTTCCTCACTCCAGAAACGAAAAAAGCCGCAATGCAGTGGCCGTGATTCTTCACCGGCTCCACTCCATTGCGGCTTAGTTGTCGACGGCTCAGTGGCCGCTATGAAAGGGAATGCTATTGGCTGAAAGACTACCTAGCAAGCGGTCATGCAACTTTCTTTGCTTTGCCGATTGGCACAACATTGGAACCGCCAGAAAGCAGCAGGTTTTGCCAGTAATTCATAAGTTCCTTGCGATCTTCCCAATACTCCGAATGGTTGTAGCTGGCCGCGACCTTGTTCCGCTCCGCGTGAGCCAACTGCTTTTCAATCACGGCGTGATTGAAATTCGCTTCATGCAGGACCGTGCTAGCGGTTCCTCTGAATCCGTGGCCGCTCAGTCGGTCACCCCAACCCATCCGCTCTAGTGCGCGATTGATCGTCGTGGCAGACATGACCTTGCCCGCCGTGCGCTGATTGGGGAAAAGGTGCGTGGAATTGCCCGAAAGCGCCATTTGCCGCGCAATCAATTGCACCGCACGCTCAGGGAGTGGCACGTAATGGGCCTGCCCCATCTTCATCTTGTGACCCGGAATCTTCCACACCGGACCAAGGCCACCCGCGCCCTCCAAATCAAACTCCGACTTTTCCGCGTTCCGGAGTTCGGCCGTGCGAACCCATAGCAGCGCCAACAACTCCACTGCGATCTTTACCGACTCGGTTAGCTTCGGGTCTTCCGGATCATTCAATGCCCGAAGGTCCGCTATGAATTGCGGCAAGTCCGCACGTGTCAGGTGCTTGTGATGCTCCACCTTGGGCCGCTTGATTAGTCCCTTCAGCACGGCGGCAGGGTTGCGGTCTTCGTCTACTTTCCCCTCCGCTGCCGCATAGTTGAAGATCGCTCCGCACCACTGGCGAATGAGGATCGCCACGGTTGCCGCGCCCCGCTCCCGCACTCGCTTGATTCCCGGCACGCTCTTGCGAGTAGCAACCCGCTTCAGAATGGGCCGCAGGTGCGCGGCTCTCACGTCCCGGATAGGCATAGCTCCGACTTCCGGGAACACGTCTCGCTTTAGCGTGGTCTCCACCTGCCCGTAGTAGTAGGCGGACCAATGCGGCTTGTTCGCTGCCATCCAATCTCGGGCGGTGGTTTCAAAGGTGTTGGCCGCTGCCTCTTTCTTGGCTGCCTTCGCGGCCTTCGTTTGCTCCACCGGATTGACGCCCTTCAGCACAAGAGCGCGGGCGTCCGCGTGGGCCTTTCGGGCATCGGCCAATGACACGTCCGGATAGACCCCTAAGCCCATTAGGGTCTGTTTGGAGTTCAGCACAAACCGGTATCGCCAGTACTTCTTTCCGTCCGGGTAGACCCAGAGGAAAAGGCCGTTTCCAAGGCCCCGCGTGTAGGGCTTCTCTCCGGGCTTCAGAGCCTTGATGGCCTTGTCTGTCAGCGGGGTATTGGCTTGGGTCACGGCGGGCCTCTGAACGCGATCTAGAGGACTTCACGATATACCGACTCGTATACGGCTGCACCTCGCGCTAGCCCTGATATACGACACCACTCCCTTTCAATCCATCTGCATAAAACGCCTTGTTTTTCAGGCTTTCATGCGAATTCACGGCGCTCCGTTTCGACACATGTTGATGATCGATCATCAACAGCATGGGCCGGCCGGACGAAGCGGGAAAGGACCCGGAGTATAAAGCCTGCCGGCTCAGCCCACCGCCACTTCCACCCGGTTGCGGCCGTTGCGCTTGGCGCGGTAGAGCGCGTCGTCGGCGGCGGCCAGCAGGTGCTCGGGGGCGCGGGCCAGGTCGCCGGGCTTGATGCGGCGCGTGGCCACGCCGAGGCTGATGGTCACCGCCACCGCCGCGTGCCCCACGGAGACCGGGCCGGCGTCTTCTATGGCCTTGCGCAACCTCTCGGCCAGCAGCCCGGCCTCGACCATCGCCGTGTCCACCGCCAGCACGGCGAACTCCTCGCCGCCGACGCGGGCCAGCAAGTCGCTGCCGCGCACCTGCTCCTCGAGCAGCAGCGCCACGTGCCGGAGCACCGCGTCGCCGGCCGGGTGGCCGTGCTTGTCGTTGACCGACTTGAAGTGGTCGATGTCCATCACCAGCAGGCTGATCGGCCGCCCGCTCTCGGCCGCGCGGGTGGCCTCGCGCGCCAGCTGGTCGCCGAAGTGGCGGCGGTTGGACAGGCCGGTGAGTGCATCGGTCATGGCCAGCACTTCGAGCTGGGCGTTGGCCTCGCTCAGCGCCTGGGTGCGCTCGCGCACGCGCTGCTCGAGCTGGGTGGTGAGTTCGGTCAGCTCGCGCTCGTGCGTGGTCAGGTCATCGACCAGGCTGCGCATGGCGCCGGTGAGCTCGCGCGCCTCGCGATAGCCGCGCTCGGGCGGGAAGGCAGCACCGGGCTCGCGCGCCTGGATGCGGCGCGCGGCCACCGCCAGCGAATGCAGCGGCGTGCCGATCAGCCTCGCCATCAGCGTCGAGACCAGCAGGAAGGCCAGCAGCAGCACCGCCGAGGCCAGCCAGATCTGGCGGCTCAGCTCGGTCACGGGCTCGAGCGCCTGCTGGGCCTGCTTGCGCACGAGCACGGACCAGCCAAGCCGGCCGTAGCTGGCATGTCCGCTGGTCTGGACGTAACCCACCAGGAAATCGCCGTCGGGCCAGGTTTCGCGCACCGCGCCGCGCTGGTCCGCGCGCACCGCGCGCACGCTGGGCAGGTCGGGCAGCGTGCCCAGCAGCGCCTCCGGGCCCAGGGTCACGCGGCCCTCGGCATTGACGAAGATGACGTCCACCGGGTCGTTGGCGCGGCTCGGCCGCGTCTGCTCCTCGACCAGGCTGTCGGCCCAGCGCCAGGAAAGATGCGCGGCCAGCACGCCGGTGACCTCGCCGTGGTCGTCGTGGATGGGCGAAGCCACGTCGATCAGGCGCAAGGGCTCGGCGCCCGGGCGGCTGATGAGTTTGGACAGCAGCTCGGCCTCGTGGATGTCGCCCACGTAGGGCTCCTTGCGGGCGGCGGCGAACCAGGGCCGCGCCGAGACGTCGACGCCCTCGAGCAGGCCGCGGTTGGCCACCAGCACACGGCCCTGGGCGTCGGTGGCGCCGATCCAGACGAAGTCCGGGTAGTTGAGCTGCATCAGGTCGAACAGGTCGCGCAGCGTCGACTCGCTGGCCAGCGGATCGTCCATGCCCGGCAGCAGGGCCATGGCACGCATGTCGTTGAGCCGCTCGAACAGGCCGCGGTCGACGCGGCTGGCCAGCGCCTGCGCGCGTGCCTCCAGGCGCAGGCCGATGTCGTCCTCGAGGCTGCGGGTGGCCACCTGCTCGAGCCGCCAGGCCAGCAGCGCCACCAGCACGACGGCCAGCACGCCGTAGGTCAGGCCGAGCCACTGGCGCAGGCCGGCGCTGCGCGGGCGGAGTCTTTGCAGCAGCCGCCCCGTCGCACCCATGGACTCAGAGCCCGCTGGCCGCCTGGGCGACGGCGCGGAACAGCGCGCGGCCCTTGTTCATCGTTTCCTCCCACTCTTTCACGGGGTCGGAGTCGTAGACGATGCCCGCGCCGGCCTGCACGTGCAGGCGGCCGTCCTGGATGACGGCGGTGCGGATGGCGATGGCGGTGTCGGCGTCGCCCCACCAGTTCACGTAGCCCACCGCGCCCGAATAGATGTTGCGCCTGACCGGCTCGAGCTCGCGGATGACCTCGAGCGCGCGGATCTTCGGCGCGCCGCTGACGGTGCCGGCCGGGAACGTGGCCTTGAGCACCTCGGAGAACCCCACGCCCCCGCGCACCTGGCCGCGCACCTCGCTGACGATGTGCATCACGTGCGAGTAACGCTCGATGATGAAGCGGTCGGGCACGGTGACGCTGCCCGGCTCGGCCACGCGGCCGACGTCGTTGCGGCCCAGGTCGATCAGCATCAGGTGCTCGGCGCGCTCCTTCGGATCGGCCAGCAGCTCGGCCTCGAGCGCGGCGTCGGCCTCGGGCGTGGCGCCGCGCGGGCGCGTGCCGGCGATGGGCCTCACCGTCACCTCGCCGCCCTGCAGGCGCACCAGGATCTCGGGCGAGCTGCCCACCACCTGGGTGCCGCCGAGGTCGAGGAAATACAGGTAGGGCGACGGGTTGAGCGCACGCAGCGCGCGGTACACGTCCACCGGCCGCGCCCGGAACGGCACGCTCAAACGCTGGCTGAGCACGACCTGGAAGATGTCGCCGGCGCGGATGTATTCCTTGCACTTCTCGACGGCGGCCAGGAAGCCTTCGCGGGTGAAGCCCGAGACGAAGTCCTGCTCGCCCAGCAGCGACGGATCGAGCACGTCGGGATAGCTGCGGCCGGAATGGCGCAGCCGGTGCACCAGCTCGTCGAGCCGGCGCACGGCGCGCGCATACGCCTGCGGTTCGGCCGGGTCGGCGTGCACGACGAGGTAGAGCCGGCCCTTGAGGTTGTCGAACACCGCGACTTCCTCGCTGAGCATCAGCAGGGCATCGGGCGTGCCGAGCTGGTCGGGCTTGTCGCCGCCGGCCAGGCGCGGCTCGATCCAGCCGATGGTCTCGAAGCCGAAGTAGCCGACCAGGCCGCCGGTGAACTCCGGCAGGCCCTCGAGGCGCGGCACCCTGAACGAGGCGCGCAGGCGGTCGGTTTCGGCCAGGGGGTCGTCGAGCTCGCGGGTCTCGACGAGCTCGCCGTGCTCGCGGACCTCGAGCGTGTGGCCGCGGAAGGTGTAGGTGCGCCGCGCGGGCAGGCCGATGATCGAGTACCGGCCCCAGGTTTCGCCGCCCTCGACCGACTCGAACAGGTAGGTGTGCGGGCCGTCGGCCAGCTTGAGGTAGACCGAAAGCGGGGTATCGAGGTCCGACAGGACCTCGCGCACCACCGGGATTCGGTTGTGGCCGGCCCGGGCGAGGGCCTGGAACTCGTCAGCGGAAATCACGCACGGCGTCCATCGATGGCGAGCCCCGAGTATAGCCATCTCCGCGTGGAGCCCGCGTGGCCCGCGGGTCATGGCCTGCGGGGGCCTCAGGGCATGCCGCGCAGGTGCAGGGTGAACTCGACGCCCTCGCCGGAGGGCAGGTCGTGGGCCTCGGCGCGGCCGCGGTGGAGGTCGGCGACCAGGCGCACGACGTAGAGGCCGAAGCCGAGGTGGGCGGCGCCTTCGCCGCGCTGGTTCTTCTCGCGCAGGCTGACGAGCGAGTCGAACAGGCGGCCGCGCATCGCCGCCGGCAGGGTCGGGCCGCGGTTGGCGAGCGAGATGCGCACGCCGCCGTCTTCGGCGCGGGCCGAGAGGCACACCCAGCCCTCGGGCGGCGTGAAGCCGCGGGCGTTGTCGACCAGCTTGTCGAGCGCCTGCACCACCAGCTCCGGCGCCGCACGCAGCCGCAGCGGGCCCGGCGGCAGGTCGAGCCGCAGCTCGCGCGGGGCCAGCAGTGCGCGGTAGGCCTCGGCGCAGTCGGCCAGCAGCGCGCGCAGGTCGGTGTCCTCGGCCTCGGCGGCCTCGATGGCGTGTTCGATGCGGGTGACCTCGCTCATCGTGCGCACCAGCAGGCCCATGCGCTCCACGCCGTCGCGGGCGCGGGTGACGTAGGCGCGGGCCTCGTCGTCGAGCGCCGCGTGCTCGAGGTTGTCGAGCGACGTGCGCACGATCGCCAGCGGCGTGTTGAGCTCGTGCGAGAGCTTGCCCGCCAGCGTGCGCAGGTAGTCGGTGTAGGCCGCCACCTGGTCGAGCAGGCGGGCGAAGCTGCGCGAGAGGTCGCCCACCTCGTCGCGGGCGTTCGTGCGCGGGAAGGGCGTCACCCGGCCCTCGCGGTCGAGCGCGCGCTCGGCCGCGTCGCGCAGCCGGCGGATGCGCTGGCCCAGGCGCGTGGCGAACAGCAGGATCACGCCGCCCGAGGCGAGGAAGGCCACCGCGCTCACGCCCAGCAGGCCCGACAGCGCCTGGTCGGTGAGCACCAGCACCTCCGAGTTCGAGCGCTCGAGCAGCACCGCGCCGCGCACCTGCCCGTCCACCACCAGCGGCACCGCGGCCGACAGCAGCAGGCGGGCGCCGGCCGGGTCGCGGCGCCAGGCCACGGCGGGCTCGCCGGCGACGGCGCGGGCCAGCTCGGCGCGCACCAGGCGACGCGCGCCCGGCGCCTCGGCGCTGGCGGCGCCGATGTCGCGGAACAGCAGCGTGCGGTAGAGGCCGCGGCGCCAGGGCAGGATGTCTTCCTCGGTAGGGTCGGCGCGCAGCGCGCCGGCGCGCGCGACGACCCAGCCCTCGCGGTCGGCCACGCGCACGCGCATGCCTTCCGGCGCCAGCGCCAGCAGCACCGGCTCGAGCGCGCCGACGTAGCCATGCAGCGGCAGGCGCGCCGCGTCGCCGGCGTCCGCCGGCATGGCCGCCACGCGTCGCGTGCCGCTGGCATCGAGGTCGCGCGCCTGCAGGCCCAGGCCGCGCACCAGGTAGTCCTGCGGCAGCGCCAGCTCGACGTCGTAGCCGCCCTCGCGCTCGCGCCAGAAGCCTTCCACGCGGATCGGCGGCGGCAGCCCGTCGATGCCGGCCACCTTCAGCGGGCCGGTGCCGCTGTTGGCCAGGCGCAGCGTGAGTTCGCCGCCGCGGCCGAGCAGCGACAGCTGCAGGCGGTCGAACTCCAGGTCGCCCGGCCAGTGCGCCTCGCCGCGCTCGGGGCTGGCGTCGTCCACCGAGATCCACAGGTGCAGGCGGTCGTTGGCGCGTCCGGCCACCGCACGCAGCCAGGGCCGTGGCGCACCGGCCTGCGCGGGCGCGTCGGCGGCGCCGCGCCAGTCGTCGGCCAGGCCGTCGAGGCGCGGCGCGTAGTCGAGCCGGTGCACGTACCAGCTCTCGCCCGCCGGCGGCAGCCCGCCCGGGCGCACCGCGATGCCGCGGGCCAGTGCTTCGGCCGAGGCCAGCAGCGCCTGCTCCTGTCCCTGGCGCAGCAGGGTTTCCATGCGCTGCACGAACTGCCAACCGGCCCAGGGCAGGGCCAGGATGGACAGGGCCACCAGCAGCAGCTTGGTGCGCAGTCGCATGCCCGGCTCAGGCGCGCCAGCGGTAACCGGCGCCGTGCACGGTGTCGATTTCGTCGAAAGCCGGGTCGAGGGCCTCGAACTTGCGGCGGATGCGCTTGACGTGGGAGGTGATGGTGGCGTCGTCCACCACCACCTGCGCCTCGCGCATCAGCTGCTCGCGCGACTTGACGTGGCCCGGGTAGCGCACCATCGCGTGCACCATCCAGAACTCGGTGACGGTCAGGCCGACCTCCTGGTCCTTCCAGGTCACGCGCATGCGCTCGAGTTCCAGCGTCAGCCCGCGCAGGCGGAACACCTGCTCCTTCGCGCGTGGCGCCGACAGCGACTCCATGCGCCGGAACAGCGCGTGGATGCGCGCGGTGAGCTGCGGCAGGCTGGTGTCCTTGCTCAGGTAGTCGTCGGCGCCCAGGCGCAGGCCGGAGATGACGTCGAAGTCGGAGTCGCGCGCCGTCAGGAAGATGATCGGCAGCGTCGCCGAGCGCGCGCGCAGCTCGCGGCACAGGTCGAAGCCGCCCTCGGGCTCGTCGCCGAGGCCCACGTCGATGATCACCAGGTCGGGCAGCCTGAGCGAAAACGCCGCCTGCGCCTCGGCGCGGCCGGCGTGCGGCTGCACCTCGTAGCCGTGGCGGCGCAGGGCCTCGGTGTAGTTGGCGCGGATGGCGGGTTCGTCTTCGACGATGGCGACGGTGCGTGACATGGCGGCCAGCCTAGGCCAGGCGCCGCGGCCCGGCAATGCATTGCCCGGCAAATGCCACAACTCGCCCTCGCCCTGCCCCGGGCCGGCCCCGGCGCGGGCCGCGCCGGGCCTTGAGATGGCCCTGCCACCACGGAGAGCCGCCATGAGCGACCGCATCACCCGCAAGCCCCGTTTCTACCGTTCCCTGCGCCGCCCGCGGCTCGTCGCCGCCTGGCTGGCGACGCTGGGCCTGCTGCTGGCCCTGGCCAGCGCGCATGCCTCCGACGACCCCGAGGGCCTGGTGTTCGAGCGCGACGGGCAATGGGTCGCCAGCCTGGCCATGGACACCAGCGTGCACATGCAGGTGCACGGCCTGCTGGCCGAGGTGACCGTGCGCCAGACCTACCGCAACGACACCGCCGGCTGGCGCGAGGGCCGCTACCTGCTGCCGCTGCCGGAAAACGCCGCCGTCGGCGGGCTGACGCTGCGCATCGGCGAACGCCTGGTCGAGGGCGAGGTGCGCGAGAAGCAGGAGGCGAAGGCCATCTACGAAGCCGCGGCCGCGTCGGGCCAGCGCGCCAGCCTGGTGTCGCAGAACCGGCCCAACCTGTTCCAGACCGCGGTGGCGAACATCGGCCCGGGCGAAGAGGTCGAGATCGAGGTGCGCTACTGGCAGCCGGTGGACTACCGCGACGGCGAGTTTTCGCTGGGCCTGCCGCTGACGCTGACGCCGCGCTACAACCCCGCGCCCGACCCCGAGGCCTCGCTGGCGATGCAGGCGATGGCGGCGCAGCCCGAAGCGCTGCCGGTGGCGCTGGCCGCCGACGAGCGCGGCCTCGCGCTGCCGCCGACGGTGGTGCTGAGCGCCGAGATCGTGGCGGGCATCGAGCTCGAGCGCGTCGAGAGCCCGACGCATGCGGTGACGGTGTGGGCCGAAGGCGGCGTGCACCGCGTGCTGCTGGCCGAGCTGGTCGAGGCCAGCGACCGCGACTTCGAGCTGCGCTGGGCGCCGGTGCCGAGCAAGGCGCCGCGCAGCGCCCTGTTCACCGACCGCATCGGCGGCGAGGACTACGCGCTGCTGATGATCGTGCCGCCCACCCTGCCGGTGGCGCCGCTGCCGCGCGAGCTGATCCTGGTGATCGACAACTCCGGCTCGATGTCCGGCGCCTCGATGGCGCAGGCCATCGAAGCCGCCGACCGCGCGCTGGCGCGGCTCAAGCCGGGCGATCGCTTCAACGTGATCCGCTTCGACGACGACTTCGACCTGCTCTTCCCCGAGCCGGTGCCGGCGCAGCCGGGCAACGTGGCCCGGGCCCGCGCCTTCGTGCGCTCGCTGCGCGCCGAGGGCGGCACCGAGATGCTGCCGCCGCTGCGCGCCGCGTTCGCCGGCCGTGCGCCCGAGGGCTACC
Source organism: Arenimonas sp. SCN 70-307 (assembly GCF_001724815.1). Classification (GTDB taxonomy): domain Bacteria; phylum Pseudomonadota; class Gammaproteobacteria; order Xanthomonadales; family Xanthomonadaceae; genus Arenimonas. The sequence goes on from NZ_MEDO01000014.1 coordinate 503,008, forward strand.
TGCGCCAGGTGGTGCTGGCCACCGACGCGGCGATCGGCAACGAGGACGCGCTGCTGCAGCTGGTGGAAAACGCCCGCGGCGATGCGCGGCTGTTCCCGGTGGGCATCGGCAGCGCGCCCAACGGCCACTTCCTGCGCAAGGCCGCCGAGGCCGGGCGCGGCACCCACATCGTCGTGCGCGACGTCGAAGAGGTGGCCGAGAAGATGGATGCGCTGCTGGCGCGGCTCGACCGCCCGGCGATGCGCGACGTGGCGGTGGACTGGCCGGGCGTGGCCGAGGCCTACCCGGCGCGCATCCCCGACCTCTACCACGGCGAGGCGCTGCAGGTGGTGGCGCGCCTGGACGCGCTGCGCGGCGTGGCCACGGTGCGCGGCCTGGCGCCGCAGCCCTGGGTGCGGCGCCTGCTGCTCGACGGCGAGAAGGCCACGCCGGCGCCGGGCATCGGCCGGCTCTGGGCGCGCGCGCGCATCGACTCGCTCGAGGACGACATCCGCCGCGGCGGCGACATCGAGCGCCTGCGCCCGGCCGTCGTCGACGTGGCGCTGCGCCACGGCCTGGTCAGCACCTACACCAGCCTGGTGGCGGTGGACCGCACGCCGGCGCGGCCGCGCGAGGTCACGCTGGGCAGCGCGCAGGTGGCCAACGCCACGCCCGCCGGCAGCCTCGCCTTCGCCCAGGGCAGCACGGGCTGGACGCGCGAACTGATGCTCGCCCTGGCGCTGGCGCTCGGCGGCCTGCTGCTCCTGCGCACGCGGAGCTGAGCCATGGCCACCCGACTGCTCGCCTTCCTCGCCTGCGCCGCGCTGCTTCTCGTGCTTCGCACCGAATCCCCGTCCCTGTAGGAGCGCCTTCAGGCGCGACCGGAGCTCCCCCATGGTCCTGATCATCGAAAACCGCGACCGCTTCCCCCTCCCCACGCCCGAGCCGGCCTGCCGCTCCACGGCACGCGCGCTCGAGCACATGCACTGGCACTTCGTGCCCGCCGACGCCAGCCCGCTGCTGCTGCGCCGGCCGATGCCCCTGCTTCCTCCCCGGACGGCGCAGGAGGCGCCGTGAACTTCGCCGCCACCGCATCACGGATGCACCCTCGGGACAGGGAAGTCCCACCACGGCGGCGGCCGCGGCCGCGCGGCCTGCGCGGCACGCTGGCGCCGGCGCGGCGCTGGCTGGGGCTGGCGCTGCTGCTGGCGGCGCTGGCGACGGGCGCACAGGCGGCCTGGCTGCCGGCCAAGGCGGCGCTGTCGCAGGTGCTGCTGCACGGCGCCTGGCAGCGCACGCTCGACGAGGGCGGCGCGCACCGGCCCTGGCCCTGGGCCGACACGCACGCGGTGGCGCGCATCGCGGCGCCGCGGCTGGGCGTTTCGCAGGTGGTGCTCGCCGGCGACAGCGGCCGCACGCTGGCCTTCGGGCCGGGCTGGGCGGAATCGAGCGCGGCGCCGGGCACGCGCGGCACGACGGTGCTCAGCGGCCACCGCGACACCCACTTCGAATGGCTGCGGCACCTGCGCCATGGCGACCGCGTGGTGCTCGAAACGGCGCAGGGCCCGCGCGACTACGTGGTCACCGCCACCGAGGTGGCCGACTCCCGCAGCCACCGCCTCGCCACCGGCCCCGACCAGCTCGTGCTGGTCACCTGCTGGCCCTTCGACGCCACCGCTCCCCGCGGCCCCCTCCGCTACCTCGTCACCCTGCAAGAAACGGGGTCAGGTTCACTTACGCATAAGTGAACCTGACCCCGTTTCTTGTCAGGCGGCGGCGACTTCGGCGCGCATGCGGGCGATGACGTCGGCGTAGTCGGGGGCGTTGAAGATGGCGCTGCCGGCGACGAAGGTGTCGGCGCCGGCCTGGGCGATCGCGCGGATGTTGTCGGCCTTCACGCCGCCGTCGATCTCCAGGCGGATCGGCTTGCCCAGCTTGTCGATGCGCTCGCGCACGCGCTTGAGCTTGTCGAGCGCCGACGGGATGAAGGCCTGGCCGCCGAAGCCCGGGTTGACCGACATCAGAAGCACCAGGTCGAGCTCGGGCAGCACGTAGTCCAGCACTTCCACCGGCGTGGCCGGGTTGAGCACCAGGCCGGCCTGGCAGCCCAAGGACTTGATCAGCTGCACCGTGCGGTGCACGTGCTCGCTGGCCTCCGGGTGGAAGCTGATGACGCTCGCGCCGGCGGCGGCGAAGTCCGGCACGATCCGGTCCACCGGCTTGACCATCAGGTGCACGTCGATGGGCGCGGTGACGCCGTGCTTGCGCAGCGCCTCGCACACCAGCGGGCCGATGGTGAGGTTGGGCACGTAATGGTTGTCCATCACGTCGAAGTGCACCCAGTCGGCGCCGGCGGCGAGCACGGCGTCGACCTCCTCGCCCAGCTTGGCGAAATTCGCCGACAGGATGGACGGGGCGATGATGCAGTTCGACATGGCGTCCTCAGTTGCGCGAGCGCAGTTTCTTGATCTGGTCGTAGGCCTGGTTGATCTCGCGCGCCTTTTCCTCGGCCTGCTTGCGCAGGTCCTCGGCGACGCCGCCCAGGCGGTCGGGATGGTACTGGGTGATCAGCCGTCGGTAGGCGCGGTCGATCTCGGCCTCGGTGGCCTCGGAGGTCAGTCCCAGCACCGCGTACGGGTCGTACTTCTTCGCCCGGAACCAGTCGGCGTCGAAGGCGTGGCCCAGCAGCAGGCCGAGCACGGCGCCGGCCGGGTGGCGCAGCAGCAGCCAACCGGCGACGAAACCCAGGACCTTGCCGTAGTACCTCATGGCACGCTCCCGGCGAAGCCCGGCTGGGCCGCGTACCAGGCCGCGAGCGCCTGGATGTCGGCCGGCTGCAGCGCGTTGGCGAGGCTGGTCATGGGCACGTGCTGGCGCTTGCCGCTGCGGTAGTCGGCCAGCGCGCGCTCGAGGTAGAGCTGGTCCTGGCCGCCCAGGTGCGGCGTGCCCGGCGTGCGGCTGGTGCCGTCGTCGCCGTGGCAGGCGGTGCACAGGCCCAGCTTGGCCGGGCGCTCGGGCGCGCCGGCCACGGCCGGGGCGACGGCGGCCGGGGCGGCCGGGGCCTGCCCGTCGGCGCAGGCCGCCAGCGGGAGCAGGACGAGGGCGAAGACGAAGGCATGGCGTGGCATGGGCGCGATTCTAGCAGCGGCCCGCGCACAGGCGCCGTGAGCGCCGTACAATGGCCGGCCCGGTCCCGTTCCCCAGAGACGCCCGTGCCCACCACCCTGCATTCCGCCGAGCTTCCCGGCCTGCCCCTGCTCCACCGCGGCAAGGTCCGCGACGTGTTCGAACTGCCGGGCAAGCGGCTGCTGATGGTCGCCACCGACCGCCTCTCCGCCTTCGACGTGGTGCTGCCCGACCCGATCCCGGGCAAGGGCGAGATGCTCTGCCAGATCAGCAACTTCTGGTTCGACAAGACCGCCCACCTCGTGCCCAACCACCTCACCCACGAGGACGTGGCCGGCGTGCTGCCGCCCGGCGTCGACGCCGCGCTCTACGCGCGCCGCTCGGTCGTCACCAAGCGCCTGCGGCCGGTGCCGGTGGAAGCGATCGTGCGCGGCTACCTGATCGGCAGCGGCTGGAAGGACTACCAGCGCACCGGCGCGGTCTGCGAAATCCGCCTGCCGCCGGGCCTGCGCCAGGCCGAGCAGCTGCCGCAGCCCATCTTCACCCCGTCGAGCAAGGCGGCCGTGGGCGACCACGACGAGAACATCAGCTTCGACACCATGGTGGCCAAGGTCGGCGCCGAGCTGGCCGAGCAGATCCGCGCCGCCACGCTGCAGATCTACCAGTACGCGGCCGCCTACGCGCTCGGGCGCGGCATCATCATCGCCGACACCAAGCTCGAGTTCGGCCTGGACGAAAACGGCGTGCTGCACGTGATGGACGAGCTGCTCACGCCCGACAGCTCGCGCTTCTGGCCGGCCGACCAGTACGAGGTGGGCACCAGCCCGCCCAGCTACGACAAGCAGTTCGTGCGCGACTACCTCGAGACCCTGGACTGGGACAAAACCGCGCCCGGCCCGCGCATCCCCGCCCCGGTCATCGAGGGCACGCGCGCCAAGTACGCCGAGGCCCTGGCCCGTCTGGCCGACATCCACCTCGATTGAGGCAGCCGGCGCGGCGCGGGGCTATCATCAGCCGCAAGCCCGAAACCGCAGGAGCGCCACCATGGCCAGCTCACCCGAACTGATGGACCAGCCGGATCCGCGCCGGCCGATCGACCGCTGGCTCGACAGCTACGCCGGCGACCACGTCAACGCCACCAACCAGGCCATCCACCTGGTTTGCGTGCCGGCCATCGTCTGGTCGGTGACCGCGGCGTTCTGGCTCATCCCGGTGCCGCCGGCGCTGGCCAACCCCGGCGCCTGGATGGCGGTGGCCATGTTCATGGCCTGGCTCTGGTACTGGAAGCTCTCGCGACGCCTCGCGGTGGGTGCGCTGGTCACCTTCGTGGCCTTTGGCTTCCTCAACCGCTACCTGTGGCTGCGCTTCGGCGCCGAGGGCCTGGCCTGGATCGCGGCCGGCGTGTTCGTGGTGGCCTGGATCGGCCAGTTCATCGGCCACAAGATCGAGGGCCGGCGCCCGAGCTTCTTCACCGACCTCAAGTACCTGCTGGTCGGCCCGCTGTGGACGCTCGACAAGCTCTACCGCAAGCTCGGCTGGGGCCGCTGAGCCAGAAGCAAACGAAAAGGCGCGGGAGCCGGGGCTCCCGCGCCTTCTTTTTTCGCTGCGGTCAGAGCGCCAGTGCCGCGGCGCCGAAGCCCAGCATCGCCAGGCCGACGCCGACGATGATGCCGACCACGGTCAGGATGATGGCGTAGACCAGCACCACCAGCAGCGAGCGGCCGAAGCCGATGGCGCTGCCGTCGGCACGCTTGATCAGCAGGTTCACCAGCAGGGCGGTGACCAGGAACCCGACCAGCAGGCTCAGGCCCATCGCGCCCAGGATCGCCGCGCCCGCGCCGGCCATCGCCGCCGCGGCCGCCTCCGGATCGCCGCCCGCGCCAAAGTCGCCGATGCCGAACAGCATCGAGAAGGCGCCGTTGAGGAAGAAACCCACTACCGTCGCCAGCGCCACGACGCCCAGGCAACGCAGGAAGCCGGGCGAGAACCCGGCCGCGATGCGCACCGAAAGCTTCAGGATCAACGCGGCGATGGGCAAACCCACCAGCATCATGACCAGGAGGCCGATCAACGCGCCCCCGATGGCTGCCATTCCCATGACGAAACTCCCCTTTCGTTGGTTGTGCGCTCGTGGCGCCCCGCGACTTTGGCCCGGCCGGCGGGTCGGCGGCAAGGGGCGCAGGCATCGGGGCGATAATGGCCTGCCCTGACGCCCGGCCCGCCCGATGCCCCTGCGCGACATCCTCATCGCCCTGCTGATCTGCCTGGCCTGGGCCGGCAACTTCCTGGGCTCGGCCCTGGCCCTGCGCGAGCTGCCCCCGCTGCTGTTCACCGCCCTGCGCCTGGCCCTGCTGCTGGTGCTGCTGGCGCCCTTCCTGCGCCGCCCTTCGCCCGGTCAGTGGCCGCGGCTGCTGGCGATCTGCACCTGCACGGGCGTGCTGCACTTCGGGCTGAGCTTCTGGGCGCTCAAGCTGGCCGGCGACCTGAGCTCGCCCGCCATCGTGATGCAGAGCTACGTGCCGATGTCGGTGCTGCTGGCCTGGGCGCTGCTGGGCGAGCGCTTCGCCTGGCGCACGGGCACGGCCATCGCGCTGAGCTTCGCCGGCGTGCTGGTGCTGGGCTTCGACCCGCTGGTGCTCGACCACCCGGCCTCGCTGGGCCTGATGCTGGCCTCGGCCTTCTTCCTGGCGGTGAGCACGGTGCTGATGCGCGGCCTGGGCGGCGTCACCCGCTACGGCATGCAGGCCTGGACGGCGGCGGTGGGCCTGGGCCCGCTGCTGGCGCTGAGCCTGTGGCTCGAGCCCGGCGCGCTGGCGACGCTGGGCGGCATCTCGGGCACGGCCTGGGCCGGCATCGGCTACGCGGCCATCGTGGCCTCGGTGATCGGCCACGGCCTGTACTACTCGCTGGTGCAGCGCCACGCCGTGGCGAAGGTGATGCCCTGGCTGCTGCTCACGCCGGTGTTCGCGATGGGGCTGGGCGTGGCCTTCTGGGGCGACCGCCCCGGCCCCAGGCTCTGGATCGGCGGCGCCATGACCCTGGCCGGCATCCTGCTTATCGCCCTGCGGACCCAGGCCAAGTCCCGCCCCGCCCCACTGCCCGAGGAACTCTGAAAAAGAAAGGCGGGCCGGAGCCCGCCTTCCTGTTCTTGCCCTGCGAAGCCGGTCAGAGGCGCGCGGTCCACTCGTCCTTTTCGCCCGGGCGCAGCAGCAGGCGGCACAGCGCGGGCAGGAAGATGATGGCGGCCACCATGTTCACCACGAACATGAAGGTGAGCATGATGCCCATGTCGGCCTGGAACTTCAGGTCCGAGAAGATCCACATCGCCACGCCCACCGCCAGCGTCAGCGCGGTGTAGAAGATCGCGATGCCGGTGGTCTTGAGCGCGATGAAGTAGCTCTCCGACAGCGTGCGGCCCGGCGTCTGCATCGCCTCGCGCATGCGCGCGAAGATGTAGATGCCGTAGTCCACGCCGATGCCCACGCCCAGGGCCACCACGCACAGCGTGTTGACCTTCATGCCGATGTCGAGCTCGACCATCAGCGAGTGGCCCAGTTCGGTCACCAGCACCAGCGGCAGCAGGATGCACAGCGCCGAGAGCGGGCTGCGGAAGCTGATCAGGCACATCACGAACACCGCCGCGTACAGCAGGTACAGGATGGTGTGCTCGGAGGCGCGCACCGTGTCGTTGGTGGCGGCCATGACGCCCACGTTGCCGGTGGCAAGGCGCAGGTTCACCTGGTCGGTGGTGAAGTTCGGGTCCTCGGCGGCCTGCTCGGCCAGGCGCACGCGCAGGTTGCCCTCGGCGTAGGCGTTGTTCTCCTCGCGGAACTGCTTCACCGCCGCGACCACGCGGTCGATGGTGGTGGCGCGGTGGTCGGAGGTGAAGATGGTGATCGGGATCGCGCTGCAGTCGACGTTGAGCAGGCCCGAGTCGGTCTCGAAGCTCTGCGTCGCCTGGCGCAGCGTGTCCGGGTCGCGCGGCAGCACGCGCCAGGCCGCCAGGCCGTCGTTCCAGCCGGCGTTGACGATCTTCGACGCCGCCGGCAGCGTGATCACCTGCTCGACGCCCTCGACGTTCTCCATGTGCCAGGCGAACCGGTCGATCAGCTCCATCGCCGCGTAGGACGTGGTGCAGGCCGAGGGGCCGGCCTCGGCGATGACGTTGAGGATGTCCACGCCCAGGGCGAAGCGCTCGGAGATCAGCACCGCGTCCTGGTTGTAGCGCGCGTCGGCGTGCAGCTCGGCCACGCCCTGCTGGGCGTCGCCGATCATCACCTTGTTGCCGTGCTGCCAGGCGAAGAACCAGGACACCAGGCCGATGGCGACCACGGTGTAGGCGATCTTCGGGCGGCTCAGGCGCGACAGCGCGGCCCAGATGCGGTCGAAGCGGGTCAGCTGGCGCAGGCGGAACTCGCGCTTGCGGTCGATGTTGCGCAGGCGCGTGTAGCTCAGCAGCACCGGCAGCAGCACCAGGTCGGTGAGGATGGTCAGCGCCACGCCGATGGTGGCGGTGATGGCGAGCTCGCGCACCATGTCAATCGGGATGATCATGATCGCGCCGAAGCCGATGCAGCCGGCCAGCAGCGCCACCGTGCCCGGGATGAGCAGCATGCGGAACGACAGGCGGGCGGCCTCGAGCGGCTCGACCGCGTCCTTGGAGCGCGCGCGCAGCTCCTCGACCGTGCCCTCCTCGAGCCCGCCGAAGAAGATCTCGCCGCGGAAGCGGTTGATCATCTGTTCGCCGTGGCTGACCGCGATCGCGAAGATCAGGAAGGGCGTGAGCATGTTCATCGGGTCGATGCCGAAGCCCATCAGCTGCAGGGCGCCGAGCATCCACACCACCGAGACCATCGCCGCGGCGACGGTGAGCGTGGCCAGCTTGACCGAGGTCGAGTACAGGAACAGCAGCAGCCAGGTGAAGCCGATGGTCAGCGCGAAGAACTTGATCACCGAGCGCGCGCCGTCGCTGATGTCGCCCACCATCTTGGCGAAGCCGATGATGTGGACGCTGTGGTTCTCGTCCTCGTACTTCTGGCGGATGGCCTCGAACTGGTTGGCCACCTGCTGGTAGTCGACCTTGTTGACGTCGGACTCGGGGATCAGGTCGGCCCAGATCATCGCGCCCGAGAAGTCCTTGGCCACCAGCCGGCCGACGATGTTGGCCTTGATGATGTTGCTGCGGATCTGCTCGTAGTCGCCCTCGGCGGCCTGGAAGCCCTCGACGTTCGGGGTGAACTCCTGCGGGATGACGTTGCCGCCCGACAGGCCGTCCTCGACCACCTCGATGAAGCGCACGTTCGGGGTGAACAGCGAGCGGGCGCGGGCGTCGTCGGTGGCGTCGAGGTTGATCACCTCGTTGGTGATGTTCTCCAGCGTCGCCATGAACTGCTGGTCGAACATGTCGCCGTCCTTCGCGATCACGGCGACGAGCACGCGGTTGGCACCGCCGAACTCCGCCTCGTAATCCTGGAAGGTCTGCATGTACTCGTGCTGCAGCGGCACCTGCTTCTTGAAGCCGGCGTCCACCTTGAGCTGGCTGGCGAAATACAGCATCGCCACGGTGACGATCGCGAACAGCACCAGGATCACCGGCCGGTTCGAGAAGACGATGTTCTCGGCGAAGCGGGCGAACGGGCCGGGCTGGGCGTTGGGCAGGCTCATGGAAACTCCCTTACTGCGGGCGGAACAGGCCGGCGCCCTTGTCGCCAACCACGATGAAGCCGGCATCGCCGGCCGGCATGACCCCGGTCAGGTTCGGCGTTTCGCCGCTGGCCATCTCGTACCGGGTCTCGGTGAACGGCGAATCGCCGTCCGGGCGCTGCAGGACCACGCCGTTGGCGCCCACCAGGATGGCGCCGCCGCCGGGCAGCGCGTGGCCGCCCATCAGCGAGGTGGTGATGCCGGTTTCCACGGCCGTCCAGCTGTTGCCCATGTCGCGCGACTCGAGCACGTTGCCGCGCAGGCCGTAGGCCAGCAGGTGGCCCTCGTCCCAGGACAGCACGCCGAACATCGAGCCCTCGTAGGGCAGGCGCTTGCGCACCCAGGTCTCGCCGCCGTCGGAGGAACGCAGGAAGGTGCCGCGCTCGCCGACGATCACCAGGGTGCCGTCGCCGGCCTGGCCCATGGCGTAGAAGTGCGGGTCGGCCTCGGCCTCGAGCTCGAGGTCGGCCGCGTCGAAGGTCCACTCGTCGCCGCCTTCCGCGGCCGCGGGCTCGTCGGCCGCCGGGGCGTCGTCATGGTCGAGGATCTGGCGCGGTTCCCAGGTCACGCCGCCATCGGTGGACACCAGCATCATCGCGTAGGCGCCGACGGCGTAGCCGTTCATGCCGTCGGTGAACAGGATGTCCATCACCGGCACGCCGTCGAGCGGGTCGGCGTAGTCGGGGGTCCAGGTCTGCACGCGGCGGCGCGTCCAGGTCTGGCCGCCGTCGGTGGAATGCACGATCACGCCGTCGTGGCCGCCGGCCCAGAGCACGCCGTTGGCGCTGGCGATGGTGGTGAGGGTGGAGCGGGTCGGCACCGGCGCCTGGCGCCAGTCGTTGCCGTCGTCGGACACCAGCACGTGGCCACGCTCGCCGACGGTGAAGTAACCGGCGCTGGTGGCCACCACGTCGAGCAGCAGCGAGCGCGAGGCGCGCGGCATCATCTCGGCGTCGAGGGTGGCGGGGTCGGCGGCGGGGGAGCCCGCGCCGGGTTCGGTGGCCGCGCCTTCGCCCTCGAGGGGCTCGGCGGCGTCCGCCGCTTCGAATTCTTCGGTTTGCGCGGCCTCGTCGGTCGTCGCCTCGTCCGGCGACTGCGCCGCCAGCGGCAACGCCAGCACCAGCGCCAGGGCGCCGGCCAGGCGCGTGCGGTTGATCAGCTTGCTCGGCATCTCTCTCTCCTGCCCTGCCCCGGCACGCGCGGGGCCCTTAACGCAGCCGCGCCCTTTCGGGCGCGGCTGGTACTTCCTTCACGCGTGGATCAGCGCACGCCCGCGGTGCGCAGGTTCTGCGGCGAGTAGTTCGCCGGGGTGCTCTGGTAGCCGAAGTCGCGCGGCTTGTCCTCGTTGTCGAGCAGCATGGTGATGTAGCGGCCCGACTTGAGGTCGTGGTGGGTCTCGAGGGTGGACCAGAAGGTCGGCACCTCGTAGTAGTTCACCGACGGCGCATCCGAATAACGCCACAGGTTGCCCTGGCCGTCGTAGTGGTCGATCAGCATGATCTGCCAGCTGTCTTCGTCCACGTAGAAGGTGCGGCGGCTGTTGATGTGGCGCTGGCCGGCCTTGAGCTTGGCCTCGACCACCCACACGCGGTGCAGCTCGTAGCGCATGTGGTCGGGGTTGAGGTGGCCCGGGCGGATCAGGTCGGCGACCTTGGTCTTGTCGCTGTGCGCCTTGTAGGCGTTGTACGGGACCAGCATCTCCTTCTTGCCCACCAGGGTCCACTCGAAGCGGTCCATGGCGCCGTTGAACATGTCGGTCATGTCATTGGTGCGCAGGCCGTCCGAGGCGGTGCCCGGGTTGTCGTAGGCGACGTTCGGGGCGCGGCGCACGCGGCGCTGGCCCGGGTTGTACACCCACGCCTGGCGCGGCGCGGCGGCCGCGTTCAGGGTTTCGTGCACCAGCAGCACCTGGCCGGCCAGGCGGGCCGGACCGAGCACTTCCTGCTTGAAGTACAGCAGGATGTTGTTGATGTTCTCCGAGGTGTTGCCCGGCTTGTAGTACAGGCCCAGCAGCTCCTCGCGCACGCGGGTGAGGGTGAACGAACCGTTGGCGCTGGGCGCCGCCTGGTTCGAGTAGCTGATCACCGACAGGCCCTTGTACTTGAGCTTGTGGTTCCAGATCACCTCGTAGCCGTTCTGCGGGATCGGGAACGGGATGCCCTCGGCGCAGTTCTGCACGCCCTCGCCATTGGCCACCAGCTGGCACTGGGTGGCGTTGCGCTTGGTGAACTCGTAGGTGCGCTGCGGGAACGAGGCGCTGCGGCGGGTCGGGTACACGTCCATGCGGAAGGTCGGGTACTTGGCGAACATCGCCTTCTGGCCCGGGGTCAGCACGTTGGCGTACTGCTGCACGTTGGCTCGGGTGACCGAGTACAGCGGCTTGTCGTTGGCGTACGGGTCGATGTGGAAGGTACCGACGCGGAAGCCGGCCGGCGGGGTGGTGATGCCACCCTCCCAGGCCGGGATGGTGCCGGCGGCGTTGCCGGCCTTCTCGGCGCCCACCGGGGTGAGCTCGCGGCCGAGCTTGGCCGCTTCCTGGGCGCTGACGGCCGCGTTGGCGGTGCCGACGGCGAACACCGCGGCGCCCGCTGCGAGGGCCAGTGCGTGTTTCCTGTAGTTCTTCATCTACTGCCTCCTGGCCTTAGAACGAGTACTTGACGGTGAACGCCGCGAAGTCGCGGTCGTGGATCTGGTTGTAGCGCTCGGCGCCGCTGAACGCCGTGTAGCTCAGGTCGAACACCCACTTCTGCAGGTAGTTGGCCTCGACGCCGAGGGTCAGCGACTTGCGGTCCTCGAGGAAGTTGCCGCCCGGGCCCGGGGTGATGCCGCTGACGTCATGGTTGAACGCGACGCGCGGCGAAACCGTGAACGGGGTGCCGAACGCGCTGCTGTAGTCGGCGCGGGCGGCGAGGCGGTAGCCCCACGAGAAGGCGGTCGGGAAGCCGCCGGTGAGCGTCTGCGGGTTGCGCATGCAGCCGAACAGCAGGGCGCCGGCGCCCGGGAAGCCCGCGGCCAGCGAGTCGGAGACGTCGCAGCCACCGCCGGTGTCGGTGCCCTCGCCCTCGTAGCGCAGCTCGGACTGGGACGGCAGGTCCCAGACCTCGGTGCCGCCGACCTCGGCCACGACGGCCAGCTGGTCGGCGCCCAGCACCTGGGCGAAGGCCTTGGTGAAGGTCATCTGGATCTGGCTGACCTCGTGCTCGCGCCAACCGCGGACTTCCTGGCCCAGCGCGAAGGTGCCGAGCTGGCTGTTGAACCGCAGCGACGGGGCCGGGATGAACGGGTTGAGCGGGGTGAGCGCGGCGAACAGCAGTTCGACGTCGTCCACCTGCAGCGGCATGTTCGGGCGGTGGCTCACCTCGCCTTGCCAGGCGATGCCGCCCGGCAGCGTGGTGTTCCAGCTCACGCCGAACATCTGGATGTCTTCCGGGTACTCGGCGAAGAAGCGGCCCGAGGCGGCGCCGACGACCGGGTTGTCGACCGCGCGGCCCGACAGCAGCGGCACGCGGCTGTGGTAGTTGAGGAAGTAGAAGCCGAACTCGGTTTCGTTCAGCGCCTCGGCGTACCAGCGCAGCGCCAGGCCGTACTGGCCGCTGTCGCGGGCGTTGCGGTTGGGCAGGCGGCCGACCGCGTTGCCGCAGCCGATGGCGATGATCTGCGCGGCGGTGGCCGGGCCGTAGATGGCCGCGAGGTCGCCGAAGCGGTCGGAGGTGGCGAAACCGGCCGGGCCGTTGTAGCAGGTGGAGAAGAAGTTCTCCGGGTTGTACACCGGCTGCGGCGTGGTGCCGAAGCCCAGCATCAAGTAGGTGCCGCCCGGGGTGGCGAAGTCGTTGGCGCTGAAGTAGGTGCCGGCGGCGTCGACTTCGATTTCCTCGAACTCGAACATGTACAGCGCCTCGAGGGCGACGTTGTCGGAAAGGTTGATCGAGCCCCAGACCATGTCGATCGGCAGGAACGCTTCCTTCAGCTCGGCGCCGGCGACGCGCAGCGCCGACAGGTCGACCGGGTTGATGACGTTGATGCCGTTCTGGATGAAGGTGCCCTCGCCCCAGCTGACGACCTGGCGGCCCAGGCGCACGGAGCCGCCCAGCTGGCCTTCGTCGCCGAGCTCGAAGTTCTTGTAGACGAACGCGTCGAGCATGCGGAAGCGCTCGCCGATGCGGTCCTTGGCTTCCTGGGTCAGGTCGTCGCGACCGGCGTTCTCGAAGTCGTAGAAGTAGGTGGCGCGCGCGAACGCACCCCAGTCACGCCAGTTCAGGCTCACCTCGGAGGTGATCTTGAGCGCGCTGGAGATCGCGTCGCCCTTGTCGTACTTGAGGTTGCCGTCGTCGCGGTTGGCCGAGAAGCGGCCCGGCGCGGCGATCTGCGCCGGCGAACCCGGCACGCCGCCGGTGCTGGTGCAGCGGCCCGGACCGACCGGGATCGCGCCCAGCGGCACGTTCTGCGCGCACAGCAGCGGGTCGAACCAGGACTTGCCGATCAGGTCTTCGTCCTGGTCGTCGACGCGCCAGGAGTAGCCGTAGGAGACGGTGGTGTCCCAGCTGCCGGTCAGTTCGCCCTTGCTGAATTCAACGGCGTGCGCGGCCGGGGCCATCAGCAGGCCGAAGGCGACGGCGGAGGCCAGGCGGGCACGAGCGATCCGCCCGCGGTTTGCATTCTGTTTCTTCATGGGTGCTTCCTCGGGTTCAGATCGTCGGCGTTGGATTCGGGGCCCCACCAAGATTGGCGGGCAAAGATTGCGGCGATGCCGCCGCGGCGAAAATGTTCTTCATGGACTGCTGGATTCCCCCCGGACTCTAGAGCATTTCCTCTAGGCATATTAATTGTTCGTTAGGAAATGGCAATGCTGCTGCGTATGGTGATCCTGGTCACGGCTTTGCTGCAGCGCATCATGCGGCGTGGAAATCGCCGGGCGCCGGCCTGAACGGGCCGGGCCGCCAGTCCAGCGCGGCCTGCACGGGCGCCGGGTCGTAGGCCAGGTCCTGGTCCAGCCGCGCCAGCACGCCGGCGCCGGGACCGCGGCGGCCCAGCAGGGCCAGGCCGGCCCGGAACACCGGCCCGGGCAACCGGAGCAGCCGCGCCCCGGGCGCGCCGGCGCGCAGGCAGCGGGCCGCCATCTCGTCGTAGGGCAAGGTCTCGCCGCCCGGCAGGTCGAAGACCCCGGGCACCGGCCGGGGCGCGCGCAGCGCGGCCAGCACCGCCGCGGCCACTTCGTCGGCATGGATGGGCTGGCGCAGGCCGCGGGCCGTGCGCGGCAGCGGCAGCAGGCGCCAGCGCCGGGCCAGCGCCACCAGGCGGGTGAGGTTGCGGTCGCGCCCGCGGCCCCATACCAGGGTCGGCCGCAGCAGGGTGAGCGCGCTGCCGCGGGCGGCGCAGACCGCCGCGAGCCGCTGCTCGGCCCCGCGCAGGCGTTCGACCAGTGCGCGCTCGGCCGGATCGGGCGAACCGGCCTTGCCATGCACCGAGGTCGAGCCCAGCGCGACCACGCGCGCGGGTGCCTGCGCCGAGCCTTCGAACCACGCGGCGAAGGCGTCGAGCGGGCCGAGGCTGGCGATCGCACCGCAGGCCGGAAGTTCCAGCGGCCCGGGCAGTGCGCCGGCGCGCCAGTGCACCGGGCCCGCGGACGCAGGAGGCCTGCGCGACACGCCGAGCAAGGCCGCGTCGCCGGGCCGCCACTGCGCGAGCAGGGCCTCCCCGACCATGCCGGTGAGCCCGAAAACGAGCCAGCATTCTTGTTTACATGCGCGCTCCATCGGCGCAGCTTACCTGCGCGGGCCGCGTGCACGGCGCGCGAACAATCGCGTGGGTTAGACTCGGGGGCGAACTCGTCGTGCGACGACTCCCCCACCGGCGCCCGGCCCCAGGCCGCAGGACGCGGAAAAGCTAAGGAACGCGATGCTCGAACTACTTCTCGCCACCCCGTTCGTCCTGGCGCTGCTGGTCGGTGCGCTGCCGCGCGCCCGTCGCCGCACCGCGGCGTGGCTGGCCGGGCTGGCGCCCGTCGCTGGCCTGGTGCTGCTGGCGCTGCTCACCAGCACGGTGGTCGAGGAAGGCGCCGCGCGCAGCCTGCGCGAGTGGATCCCCGGGCTGGGCCTGGCCTTCAGCCTGCGCCTCGACGGCCTGGCGTGGATGTTCGCCGGCCTGGTGCTCGGCATCGGCGGGCTGATCGTCCTCTACGCCCGCTACTACCTCAGCGAAGACGACAGCATGCCGCGCTTCCTGGCGCTGCTGCTGCTGTTCATGGGCGCGATGCTGGGCATGGTGCTGGCCGGCAACCTGCTGCTGCTGGCCGTGTTCTGGGAAATGACGAGCATCAGCTCCTTCCTGCTGATCGGCTTCTGGCACCACCGCCGCGACGCCCGCGACGGCGCGCGCATGGCGCTGGTGATCACCGGCGCCGGCGGCCTGGCGCTGCTGGCGGGCGTGGTGATGATCGGCAACATCGTCGGCAGCTACGAGCTGGACGTGGTGCTGGCCTCGGGCGAAATGCTGCTGGCGCACCCGCTGTACCCGTGGGTGCTGGTGCTGGTGCTGGCGGCGGTGTTCACCAAGAGCGCCCAGTTCCCCTTCCACTTCTGGCTGCCGCAGGCGATGGCGGCGCCCACGCCGGTGTCGGCCTACCTGCACTCGGCGACGATGGTGAAGGCCGGCGTGTTCCTGCTGGCGCGCCTGCACCCGGCGCTGGCCGGCAGCGACCTGTTCATGTACCTGGTCAGCACCGTCGGCGCGGTCACGCTGCTGGTGGGCAGCTGGTACGCCATCTTCCAGCACGACCTCAAGGGCCTGCTCGCCTACTCCACCATCTCGCACCTGGGCCTGATCACCCTGCTGCTGGGCCTGAGCACCGACATGGCGGTGGTGGCGGCGCTGTTCCACATCATCAACCACGCCACCTTCAAGGCGTCGCTGTTCATGGCGGCCGGCATCATCGACCACGAGGCCGGCACGCGCGACATGCGCCGCCTGGGCGGCCTGCTGAAGTTCCTGCCGGTGACCGGCGCGCTGGCCATCCTGGCCAGCCTGGCCATGGCCGGCATCCCGCTGCTCAACGGCTTCCTCTCGAAGGAAATGTTCTTCGCCGAGGCGCTGGCCATCGAGGGCCACGAGCTGCTGCGCTTCGGCGTGCCGGCGGCGGCGCTGCTGTTCGGCGCGTTCGGCATGGCCTACAGCCTGCGCTTCGTGCACGACACCTTCTTCGGCAAGGGCCCGCGCGCGGTCGAGGCCGAGGTGCACGAGCCGGTTCGCTTCATGCGCGCGCCGGTGGCGCTGCTGGTGGTCGCCTGCCTGGTGGTGGGCATCGCGCCCGGCCCGACCGTGGGCGCCGCGCTCGAGATCGCCGCGCGCGGCGTTCTCGGCCCGGACCTGCCCTATTACAGCCTCTCGATCTGGCACGGCTTCAACCTGCCGCTGGCGATGAGCGCGGCCGGCGTGCTGGCCGGCATCGCGCTCTACTTCGGCCTGCGCCGGCTGTTCGACCTGCACGCCGTGGTGGTGCGCGCCACCGGCCACCGCCTTTTCCGCCTGAACATCGACACGCTCTTCCGCGCCGCCCAGCGCGCCACCAAGGCGATCGCCAACGGCAGCCTGCAGCGCAGCCTGACGTGGCTGGTCGTGGCGGCGGTGGTGGCGGGCGCCGCGCCCTACGTCGTTTCCTGGCCCGGCGGCGGCCTGGCGGTGCCCGACCTCGCCTTCGGGCAGGCCATGGGCCGCCTGGAGTGGGTGATCTGGGTGCTGCTCGTCGGCTCGACGCTGATGACGCTGGTGCACTACCGCCAGCGCCTGCTGGCCGTGATCGTCATCGGCGGCGTGGGCCTGGCGGTGAGCCTGACCTTCGTGGCGCTGTCGGCGCCCGACCTGGCCCTGACGCAACTGCTGGTGGAGATGGTCACGCTCTCGCTGCTGCTGCTGGGCATGCACTACCTGCCCGCCAGCTCCTCGCCCGAGCGCAGCTGGCCGCGCCGCCTGCGCGACGGCGCCATCGCCGCGGTGGCCGGCCTGGGCACCGGTGCACTGGCCTACGCGATGATGACGCGCCCGCCGGTCGGCATCGCCGACGAGCTGCTGGCGCGCTCGCTGCCCGAGGCCTGGGGCACGAACGTGGTGAACGTGATCCTGGTGGACTTCCGCGGCTTCGACACCTTCGGCGAGATCACCGTGTTCGGCATCGCCGCGCTGGTGGTGCACGCCATGCTGCGGCGCGCGCGCATGGCGCCCGAGGCGGTGATGCCCGGGCCGCCGGCCAAGCTGCCGGTGCCGGCTGATCTCGCGCAGATCATGTTCCCGCTCACGCTCACGGTGTCGATCTTCCTGTTCCTGCGCGGCCACAACCAACCGGGCGGCGGCTTCATCGCCGGCCTGACCCTGGCGGTGCCGCTGCTGATCCAGTACGTGATCCAGGGCGCCGCCTCGGTGGAGTCGCGCTTCGGCTTCGACTACATCCGACTGGTGGCCGTCGGCCTGGCCATCGCCGCCATCACCGGCCTGGTGGCGATGGCGCTGGGCCTGCCCTTCCTCACCAGCGGCTACACCTACCTGGACCTGCCGCTGCTGGGCAAGATCCCGCTCTCGAGCGCCGCCGCCTTCGACCTGGGCGTCTACCTGGTGGTGTTCGGCGGCACGATGCTGATCCTTTCGATGATGGGAACCCTCAAGCCCTCGCGCCGGCTCGAGGCCCGCACCGGCGTGCTCGATCCCGCGCGCCGATCCCCCCTGACCGCGGAGGTGGACTGATGGAACTGGCGATGTCGAGCGCGATCGCCCTGCTGGTCTTCGCCGGCGTTTACATGATGCTGCGCGCGCGCAGCTTCGACGTGATCCTCGGGCTCACCCTGCTGTCGTATGCCACCAACCTCCTGATCTTCTCCAGCGGCCGCCTGGTGGCCGGCAAGCCGCCGGTGCTGCGCGACGGCATCGCGGCCACCTCGGCCAGCTACACGGATCCGCTGCCCCAGGCGCTGGTGCTCACCGCCATCGTCATCGCCTTCGCGATGACGGCCGTGACGATCGTGCTGGCCATGCGCAGCCGGGCCGACAACCACTGCGACCACGTTGATGGCCGCGAGGAGGCTCAGCGATGAGCCAGCTGCCGGTCCTTCCGATCCTGCTGCCGCTGCTGGGCGGCGCCCTGTGCCTGTTCGCCGAGCACCGCCGCTTCGGCGCCACGGCGCAGCGGCTGGTGGCCTGGTCATCCATGCTGGCCACGCTCGTGGCCGCCATCGCCCTGCTGGGCCTGGCCCGCGGCGGCGAGGTCACCGCCTACCTGCTCGGCGACTGGCCCAACCACCTGGGCATCGTGCTGATGGTCGACCGCCTCTCGGCGCTGATGGTGCTCACCACCAGCGTGCTGGCCGCCGCCTGCCTGCTGCATGCCTGCTCGGGCTGGGACCGCCGGGCGCCGCACTTCCACGCCCTGTTCCAGTTCCAGCTGGTGGGCCTCAACGGCGCCTTCCTCACCGGCGACGTGTTCAACCTGTTCGTGTTCTTCGAAGTGATGCTGATCGCCTCCTACGGCCTGCTGCTCAGCGGCGGCCGCGGCGTGCGCATGCGCGCGGGCCTGCATTACGTGGCCTTCAACATCGCCGCCTCCACCCTGTTCCTGGTCGGCCTGGGCATGACCTACGGCATCTTCGGCACCCTGAACATGGCCGAGCTCTCGGCCCGGGTGGCCGCCCTGCCCGCCAGCGACCTGGCCATCGCCAAGGCCACGCTGGGCCTGCTGCTGGTGGTGTTCTGCGCCAAGGCGGCGCTGCTGCCGCTCTACCTGTGGCTGCCCGATGCTTATGCGCGCGCGCCGGCGGCGGTGGCGGCGCTGTTCGTGATCATGACCAAGGTGGGCATCTACTCCGCGCTGCGCATCAGCCAGCTGCTGCTGGGCGAGCCGGCCGGCCCGCTCGCCGGCTACGGCCAGGACTGGCTGGCCTGGGGCGCGGTGGGCACGCTGGCGCTCGGTGCGCTGGGCGTGCTGGCGGCGGCGCGCCTGCGCGTGCTTTCGGCCTACCTGGTGCTGGTGTCGGCGGCGACCCTGTTCATCGCCTTCTCGCTGCGCGCCGAGGCGGCGCTGGGCGCGGGGCTCTATTACCTGCTGCACAGCACCTTCGTGGTGGCGGCGCTGTTCATGATCGCCGACCTGGTGCGCCGCGGCCGCGGCGACGAGATGCGCGACCTCACGCATCCGGTGGCCTCGCCGGCGGTGCGCAAGGTGGCCGGCGTGATGTTCCTGGTGGCCGCCGTGTCGGTGGCCGGCCTGCCGCCGCTGTCGGGCTTCGTGGGCAAGCTGGCGCTGCTGCAGGCGGTACCCGAGGCCGACGTGGCCTGGGTCTGGACGGCCATCCTGGCCAGCAGCCTGATGGTCATCGTCGGCCTGGTGCGCGCGGGCAGCAACCTGTTCTGGCGCGTGCCGCCGGCCGGGCCCGAGATGGCCGGCCTGCGCCCCAGCACCACGCGGCCGGTCGAGACCGCCGCCACGGTGCTGCTGCTGGCGCTGGGCGTGGCGCTGTCGCTGGGCGCGGCGCCGGTGGTCGAGTACACCCGCGCCACCGCGGCGCAGTTGATGTCGCCGCAGGACTACGTGCGCCAGGTGCGCGACACCGCCCCGGCCTGGAGGAACCCGTGATGCTGCGCCGCTGGTTCCCCTCCCTCCCGCTCACGCTCACCATCGTGGCCTTCTGGCTGGTGATGAACGATGCCTTCAATCCGGCGCACATCGCCTTCGGCCTGTTCCTCGGGCTGGTGATCCCGCTGTTCGCCACGCGCCTGGACCGCGAGTTCGCCCGCATCGGCAAGCTGCGCGGCGTGCCGATGCTGGTGGTGCACCTGCTTTGGGACATCCTGGTCTCGAACCTGGTGGTGGCCCGGCAGGTGCTCGGCAGCGAGAAGCGCATCCACCCGGGCTTCGTCTGGTACCCGCTGGAGCTGGACAACATCCACGGCATCGCCGCGCTCACCAGCATCATCACGCTCACCCCGGGCACGGTGACCGCGGAGCTCTCGGGCGACCGCAAGTACCTGCTCATCCACGTGTTCAACCTCGATGACCGCGATGCCCTGGTGGCCGGCATCAAGGAACGCTACGAACGACCGCTGATGGAGATCTTCCCATGACGCCTGGCACCGCCCCGACCCTGGGCCTGCTCGAGCCCGCGATCGTCGCCTCGATGTTCGTGGTGAGCATCGCGATGCTGCTCTCGCTCTACCGCCTGCTGCGCGGCCCGACCGTCCCCGACCGCATCCTCGCGCTCGACACGCTCAGCGTCACGGCCATCGCCGAGCTGATGCTGCTGGGCATGTACATCAAGTCCTCGATCTACTTCGAGGCGGCGCTGATCATCGCCATGCTGGGCTTTGGCTCGACGGTGGTGCTGAGCAAGTACGTCATCCGCAGGGACATCGTCGAATGAGCGCCTTCGTCGAGATCCTCCTCGTGTTCCTGCTGGCCGCCGGCAGCGCCTTCGTACTGGTGGGCGCCTACGGCCTGGTGAAGCTGTCGGAGTTCTTCAAGCGCCTGCACGGCCCCACCAAGGCCAGCACGCTCGGCGTGGGCTGCCTGCTGGTGGCGTCGGTGGGCTACCACGCCTACATCGGCAGCGACCCGCAGCCGCGCGAGCTGCTGATCACCGCCTTCCTGTTCATCACCGCGCCGATCAGCGCGCACCTGATGGCCAAGGCGGCGCTGTCGCTGCGCATGGACGAGATGCCGCAACTGCCGGGCGGCAGCGAGGACACCCACGTGCCCGAGCGCCCCGACCACGCGCCGAACGAGCGCGCGTGAGCGTGGCCGGCCGCCTCGCGCCCCTGGCGCTGCCGGCCGGTCCGCTGCTCGCGCTCGCGCTTTACTTCATCGCCGACGCCCAGGGCCAGTCGCACGCGCTGGCCGCCACCCTGGGCCTGACCGGCTGGTGCGCGCTGTGGTGGGTGCTTGAACCCGTGCGCGCGCCAGTGACGGCGTTGCTGCCGCTGGCCGCCTTCCCGATGCTCGGCGTGCTCGACGCCAGGCAGGTGGCGCAGAGCTACGGCCACGAGCTGATCCTGCTGCTGGGCGGTGGCTTCATGCTCTCTCGCGCGCTCGAGCGCAGCGGCGCGCACCGGCGGCTGGCGCTGGCGATGGTGCGCGCCTTCGGCGGCCACAGCGGCCGCGCGCTGCTGTTCGGCTTCCTGGCCGCGGTGGGCATGATCAGCATGTGGATCTCCAACACCGCCACCACCCTGCTGATGCTGCCGGTGGCGATGGCCATCCTGCAGCATTACCCGGATCCGCGGCTGGCCGCGCCCCTGGTGCTGGCCATCGCCTACGGCGCCAGCGTAGGCGGCCTGGGCACACCGATCGGCTCGCCGCCCAACCTCGTATTCATGCAGGTGTATGCCGAGGCCACGGGCACGCGCTACGGCTTCCTCGACTGGATGATGGTGGGCGTGCCGGTCGTGCTGCTGCTCCTGCCGCTGATGGGCTGGTGGCTGGGCCGCAACCTCGCCGGCGCGCCGGCGGCCGCGCTGCCCGAGAGCGGCGCCTGGACGCCGGGCGAGCGGCGGGTGCTGTGGGTGTTCGCGCTTACCGCCGCCGCGTGGATCTTCCGCAGCGAGCCTTTCGGCGGCTGGAGCGCCTGGCTGGGCCTGGAAGGCGCCAACGACGCCAGCGTGGCCCTGCTGGCGGTGGTGGCGCTGTGCGTGATCCCGGACGGCAAGGGCTCGCGCCTGCTCGACTGGGAAACCGCAGAGCGCGTGCCCTGGGGCGCGCTGGTGCTGTTCGGCGGCGGCATCGCGCTGGCCTCGGCCTTCCAGAGCTCGGGCCTGAGCGATTCGGTCGCGGCCTCGCTGTCGGGCCTGAGCGCGCTGCCGCTGCCGGTGCTGCTGCTGGGCATCGTGGGCGGGGTGGTGCTGCTGTCGGAAATCGCCAGCAACACCGCCACGGCCGTGCTGCTGATGCCCATCCTCGCCGCCACCGGCATGGCGGTGGGCGTGGACCCGGCGCTGTTCATGTTCCCGGCCGTGCTGGCCGCCAGCGTCGGCTTCATGCTGCCGGTGGCCACCGCGCCCAATGCCATCGCCTACGGCAGCGGCGCGGTGGACGCCCGCACCATGCTGCGCGAAGGCGCAGTGCTCGACGTCATCGGCGTCGTGGTGCTCTGCGCCGTCTGCTACGTCGCCTTCGGCTGAACAAGACAAACCAGGTTGGTGTTATCCAACCTGGTTCACGCGGTTCATTTCTTGCGGGGAAGGTAGAGGTCGGTGATGGAGCCGTCCTGGATCTCGGCGGCCATCGCCACCGACTCGCTCAAGGTCGGGTGCGGGTGGATGGTGTGGCCGATGTCGGCGGCTTCGCAGCCCATCTCGATGGCCAGGGCGACTTCGGCGATCAGGTCGCCGGCGTGCGGGCCGACGATGCCGGCGCCGATGACGCGCTCGGTGTGCTCGTCGAAGATGAGCTTGGTGAAGCCCTCGGTGCGGCCGATGCCGACCGCGCGGCCGGACGCCGCCCACGGGAACTTGGCCAGGCCCACCGCCAGGCCCTTGGCCTTGGCCTCGGTCTCGGTGACGCCGACCCAGGCGATCTCCGGGTCGGTGTAGGCCACCGACGGGATCACCCGCGCCACCCACTCCTTCTTGTGGCCGGCGGCCACTTCCGCCGCCAGCTTGCCCTCGTGCGTGGCCTTGTGCGCCAGCATCGGCTGGCCAATGAGGTCGCCGATGGCGAAGATGTGCGGCACGTTGGTGCGCATCTGCCGGTCCACCGGGATGAAACCGCGGTCGGTGACGGCCACGCCGGCCTTGTCGGCGCCGAGCTTGCCGCCGTTGGGCGCGCGGCCGACCGAGACCAGCACGCGGTCGTACTTCGTCTCCGACGGCACCGCGTCGCCCTCGAAACTGGCGTGCAGCGCGTCCTTCTTCGCCTCGACCTTGGCCACCTTGCACTTGAGGTGCACCGCGACGCCGCGCTTCTTGAGCAGGTCGGCCAGCGGCTTGACCAGGTCCTTGTCGGCGCCCGGCATCAGCTGGTCCATGAACTCGACCACGGTGACCTGGCTGCCCAGCGCGGAATACACGCAGGCCATTTCCAGGCCGATGATGCCGCCGCCGACCACCAGCAGCTTCTTCGGCACTTCGGCCAGCATCAGCGCGTCGGTGGAATCCATCACGCGCGCATCGTCCCAGGGGAAGCCGGGCAGCTTCACCGGCTGCGAGCCGGCCGCGATGATGCACTTCTCGAAGCGCACGAGCTTCACGCCTTCCTGCGTGCGCACCTCGATTTCGTTGGACGAGACGAAGCTGCCCGTACCGGTGAGCGTGCGCACCTTGCGCTGCCTGGCCATGCCGGCCAGGCCCTTGTTCATCTGGGCGACGACCTTGTCCTTGTGCGCGCGCAGCTTGTCGAGGTCGATCTTCGGCTGGCCGAAGTCCACGCCGAAGTCGTGCGCGTGTTTCGCCTCCTCGATGACCGCGGCCGCGTGCAGCAGCGCCTTGGACGGGATGCAGCCGACGTTGAGGCAGACGCCGCCCAGCGCCTCGTAGCGCTCGACCAGCAGCACGTCCAGGCCGAGGTCGGCCGCGCGGAAGGCGGCGGTGTAGCCGCCGGGGCCGGCGCCGAGCACGAGCAGGCCGCATTCGACATCGGCCTTCCTTCCGGACGTAGGAGCGCCTTCAGGCGCGAAGTCCTTGTTTGCCGCAGGCGGAGGCGAAGGCGGGGGCGAAGGCAAAGGATTCGCGCCTGAAGGCGCTCCTACAGGGGTAGTGGCGTCGGCAGCGGCGGCAGCCTCGGCGATCGCGATCACGTCGCCCGCCGACACCGTGTCGCCCACCTTCACCTTGAGCGCGACGATCTTGCCCGCGGCGCTGGCCGGCACTTCCATCGTCGCCTTGTCGGACTCGAGCGTCACCAGCCCCTGGTCCTTCTTCACCACGTCGCCGGGCTGCACGAGCAGCTCGATCACCGGCACGTCCTTGTCGTCGCCGAGGTCGGGAACACGAAGTTCGATCTGGGCCATGGTTTTCTCCTGCAGGTGCCGGCGCGGGCGCCGGGCGGGGTTTCAGGTGGCCTGGCGCCAGCGGGCGTAGAGCTCCGGCCGGCGGTCGGCGAGGTTCTTGACGGTGCCGTTGCGGCGCGCCTCGAGCAGCGCGGCCAGGTCGAGGTCGGCGAACACGATCTGCTCGGCCTGGGCGCTGGCCTCGGCGGCGATGCCTTCGGGCGGGAACGGGAAATCGCAGGGCGTGTAGACGGCCGACTGCGCGTACTGGATGTCGAAGTTGGCCACGTTCGGGCAGTGCCCGACGTTGCCGGCCGCGACCACGTACACCTGGTTCTCGACCGCGCGCGCCTGGCAGCTGTAGCGCACGCGCAGGTGGCCGGCGCGCACGTCGGTGCAGTACGGCACGAACAGCACCAGCGCGCCCTGTTCGGTGAGGTGGCGGCCGAGCTCGGGGAACTCGCTGTCGTAGCAGACCATGATGCCCACCGGGCCGGCATCGGTGACCAGCACGTCGGCCGCGTCGCCGCCGCCCACCGCCCAGCTGCCCTGCTCGCTGGGCGTGATGTGCAGCTTGTCGCGCCGGTGCAGCGCGCCGTCGCGGGTGGCGATGAAACACGGGTTGCGCAGCGTGCCCTCGTCGGTGCGCGTGGGATGCGTGCCGCCGATGACGTGGATGCGGTACTGGCTGGCAAGCCGCTGCAGCAGCGCGGTGAAGGCCGGCGTGTGCCGGCTGAGGCGTTCGACCGCTTCGGCCGGCGTCAGCAGGCGCGGCTCGGCGCTCAGCAGCTGCAGGGTGAAGAGCTCGGGGAAGAGCACGAAGTCGCTGCCGTAGTCGGCGGCGACGCGGACGAACTCCTCGACCTGGGCCGCGAACTCGTCGAAACCCGAGACCCGGCGCTGGCCGTACTGCACCGCCGCCACGCGAACGCGCGCCGGCGGCTGGCCGGGAACGGCGGGCAGCGGCTGCGCCATCAGAGCAGCAGCCGGCGCAGGTCGCCCAGCACCTGGGCCAGGTAGCTGGTGAAGCGCGCGGCGGCGGCGCCGTCGATCACGCGGTGGTCGTAGCTCAGGCTCAGCGGCAGCATCAGGCGCGGCGCGAATTCGCCGCCGTTCCACACCGGCTTCATCGCGCTGCGCGAGACGCCGAGGATGGCCACCTCGGGCGCGTTGATGATGGGCGTGAACGCGGTGCCGCCGATGCCGCCCAGCGAGCTGATCGAGAAGCAGCCGCCCTGCATGTCGGACGAACTGAGCTTCTTGTCGCGGGCACGGGCGCTGATCTCGCCGAGCTCGCGGGCCAGCTCCAGCAGGCCCTTGCGGTCCGCGTCGCGGATCACCGGCACCACCAGGCCATCGGGCGTGTCCACCGCGATGCCGATGTTGAAGTACTTCTTGAGCACCAGCTCGTCGCCGTCGAGCGAGGCGTTGAAGGCCGGGTACTTCTTCAGCGCCGCCACCGCCGCCTTGATGAGGAAGACCAGGGGCGTGACCTTCACGTCCTTGTTCTCCTCGCCCAGCTTCTTGCGGAAGGCCTCCATCTCGGTGATGTCGGCGTCGTCGAACTGGGTGACGTGCGGGATCATCGCCCAGTTGCGCGCCAGGTTGGCGCCGCTGAGCTTCTGGATGCGCGAGAGCGGCTGGCGCTCGGTGTCGCCGAACTTCGAGAAGTCCACCTTCGGCCAGGGGATGAGGTCCAGGCCGCCACCGCCACCGGCGCGCGGCGCGGCGCCACCCGCCATCACCTGCTTGACGAAGGCCTGCACGTCCTCGCGGGTGATGCGGCCGGCGCGGGCGCTGCCGGCCACCTGGGCCAGGTCCACGCCCAGCTCGCGGGCGAATACGCGCACCGCGGGGCTGGCGTGCGGCACCTTGCCGGGCATCAGCGCGTCGGCTTCGAAACGCACCGGCGGCGTGCTGGGGTTACCGGCGTTCATGGCCGGGGCGGCCGGGCCCGGCGCCGGGGCGGCCTTCGGTGCGGGCGCGGGGGCAGGTTTGGACTCGACGGCGGGGGCCGGCGCGGCCTCGGCCTTCGGCGCGGGCGCGGCGGCGGCCTCGCCGGCAGCCGGCTCGATCAACGCCACCACCGAACCCTCCGACAGCTCGTCGCCGACCTTGACCTTCAGCTCGCGCACGATGCCGTCGAAAGGCGCCGGCACTTCCATCGTCGCCTTGTCGGATTCGAGGGTGACCAGGCCCTGGTCCTTCTTCACTGCGTCGCCGGGCTGCACCAGCAGCTCGATGACGGGTACGTCCTTGTCGTCGCCGATATCCGGCACCCGCGCTTCCTTGAGCTCGGCCATGGTCCACCTGGGGTTTGAGACGTTGGGCCGGCTATTGTCCCCCCCTCGCGGCCAAAAAAAACCCCCCGGGGGGTGCCGGGGGGCCTGGGGAGCGCAAACACCGGCGGCCACGCGTGCTGGTCGCGGCCGGGAGGGGCCCCGCGGGGGCCCAAGCGCCATGAAACTTCCGGGACGGTGCCAGTCCCTTCGATGCCAAGGCTGGCGCCAGCGTTGCGGCGCCGCCTGTGCCATTTGGGACAGCCCGGGCCCCACTTGGTTCCCTGGCGTTTTCACCCGGCCTTTGCGCCGGCCTCACCACTGCTTGATGTCGGCCGCAGCACCCTGCACGGCAACCGGCGAGTGGCCGGCCCCCCGACCAGGAGAATTCGATATGAAGCGCCTCGTGCTCACCAGCCTCGCCCTCGCCGCCGCGTTCGCCGCTTCCAGCGCCAGCGCCCAGGGCTTCAGCGCCACCCTCGGCTACACCAACGTCAACCCGAAGTCGAACAACGGCACCCTCGCCGGCGCCAGCGCTTCGGTGAACGATGACTGGAGCGCCACCGGCAGCGTCGCCTATGCCTTCAACGACAACTTCTCGCTCGAGCTCTGGACCGGCCTGGCCAACTTCGAGCACGAAGTCAGCCTCGCGGGCCTGGGCACCATCGCCAGCGTCAAGCACCGCCCGACCACCCTGAGCGTGAACTACCACTTCGCCCCCGACAGCAAGGTCCGTCCGTTCATCGGCGCCGGCTACGGCTGGGTGAATGTCTCGGGCGAGCAGACCCTTGGCGCCCTGGCGGGCCTCGGCATCGACGGCACCAACTCGAACGGCCTGAGCTACGGCGGCGGCGTGGATATCTTCTTCACCGACCGCGTCTTCCTGCGCGCCGACGTGCGCAAGCTCGACTTCGACACCGACGTGACCGTCGAGACCCTGGGCAACGTGGGCACCGCCACCGTCGACCCGCTCGTCTACGGCCTGAGCGTCGGCCTGACGTTCTGATCCAATCCGGGCGGGGCGCGCTGGCGCCCCGCCCGGTGCAGGCTTTACGGCTTGTCCTGGGCGCGCCTCTCGGCGCGCTTTTGCTTGTGGAAGGCGCGGAACTCTTCCTTGCTCAGTTCACCGTTGCCATCGGTGTCGATGGCGGCGAAGTTCTCGGCGATCCGCGGCGCCTTGTCGCCGAGTTCGGCGCGGCTGATGGCGCCGTTGCGGTCGTCGTCCATGCCGACGAACAGGCCGGCCATGTAACCCTGCATGCGGCCCATGCGCATGCCGCGCTGGCCATGGCGCATCTTGCCGCGCATCGCGGCCATTTCCTCGCGGGTGATTTCGCCGTCGGCGTTGGCGTCGATGCGCTCGAAGCGCTCGGCCAGGCGCGGCATCGCCTGCGCCTCGGCGCGGTCGAGGCTGCCGTTGCCGTTCTTGTCGGCTTCGGCCCAGCGGGCCTCGGCCTTGGCGCGCCACTCGGCGCGGGCGGCCTCGCGGTCGCCCGCAGTGCCCTGCTGGGCGAAGGCCAGGCCGCTGGCCAGGGCCAGCGCGGTGAAGATCAGGGTCTTGCGCATTCGCGTTCTCCGGTTGATGGCGGTCGAATCCGCCCACGCAGACAAGAACGCGTCGCGCCGGGCCGGGTTGACCGCGACGGCATGCAGCGACGGAGGCGTTCAGCTTGCCCGGCCCGGCGGGCTGGGGCATCGTTGTCGGCACGCACCGGAGGCCCGCCATGAACCGCAACGCGCTCGCGATTCCCCTGCTGCTCGCCCTCGCCGCCTGCTCGCGCGACCCGGAACCGGTCGCCACGCCCGACCCGGCGCCCGAACCCGCGCCCGCCCCGGAGGCGGCCGCCCCCGATGCCGCGGCTGCACCCGCCGGCCAGGTGCCGCGCGCCTTCCTTTGCCGCGGCAACGAGCCGTTCTGGGCGCTGGACGCGGTGGTGGACGGCGCCGTGCTCAAGACGCCCGACGGCGAAACCGCGCTGGCCGGCGAACTTCGCGCCACCGAGGGCGGCGCCTTCACTTTCCGCGGCGCGCCCGCCGACCAGCCCGAGGCGATCACCGGCGCGGTGATTTCGCCCGGGCAGTGCTTCGACACCATGGCCGACGGCCCCGCCATGCCCTACAGCGCCGTGCTGGGCTTCGCCGATGGTCGCCAGGGCACGGGCTGCTGCACGGTGGAGTTCGGCCTCGACCTGGGCGCGGCGCCGGCCTTCGATGCCGCGGGCAAGCCCGCCGAGGACTGGTCGCGCCTGCTGCCCGACCTGGGCGCCTCCGTGCTGCGCTGCGCCTACGACGGCGGCGTCGCCACCGACGCCGTCACCAAGGCCTGGCCGATGAACCAGGGCCTGGCCGGCGTGCGCCTGCGCGACAGCAGCGGCGCGCGCTTCGACTGCGTGATCGACCTGGGCCAGGGCGACATCGAGTCGGTGCAGGCCGTGGCGGCCGACGACCAGCTGCCCGGCGAAGGCTCGCCGCTGTGGCTGCCGGCCGGCGGCACGCCGCCGGTGCTGCACTGCGGCCGGGTCGAGCGCGTGCTCAACGCGGACGGGCTGGTGACGGGCTGGCTGCACTATCCGGAAGGCTGTCCGGCCCCGGCCGGCGGCTGATTGGCCGATTTCGCCCTGAAGGTGTCGTTTTAGCCACTGACGGGCCGAATCCGCCGGCGCGAACCTGTGCCTGGCCCGGGCGTTCCCGGGCCGCCACGAGGAGAACGCCATGAAACGCCTTCTGATGATCGCCCTGTCCGCCCTCGCCTTCTTCCCCGGACTCGCGCCGGCGACCGGCCCGGCCGCCGATGACGCCGTGTTCGTCGAGGGAGCCCGTTACGACGCCGTCCTGCACCGCCGCGAGCACCGCTGGCGGCTGCTGCCGGCCGAGGGCGCGGACCTGCGCCTGCGGGTGTCGGAAACCTGCCGGGCCGGCGAATTGCCGCCCCGCGGCCTGTGGCTGCTGACCCTGGACGCGGCGGGCCACCCGACCCTGGTGGCGCCGTCGGCCACGCCGCTGCCGTCGGGTCATCCCGGCATGGTGCGCCTGGTCGGCTGCGACCAGCCGCTGCCGGCCGGCCTGCCCGCGCTGACGGTGCCGGCCGCGCTGAGCGAGTGGCTGGCCGAAAACTCCGGAGCGATTTATGTCACCGACTGAGCGGCCCTTCACCCTCGGCCTGCTCGCGCTCGACGGCGCGCTGGCCTCCGGCCTGACCGCACCGATGGACATGCTGCGCATCGCCAACAAGCTCGGCGAACTGCGCAACCCAGCGGCACCGCCGCGTTTCGCCACCGTGCTGGTCGGCGCGCGCGGCGAGCCCACCATGACCGACGCCGGCGGCATGCAGCTCGGACCGGTGCGTTCGCCCGACCAGGCGCTCGACCTGTTGCTCGTGCCCGGCTACATGCACGCCAGCGCCAACGACGCGGTGGCCCGGCTGGCCCGCTACGGCCCCGAGCTCGAGCTGCTGCGGGCGCTGTCGCTGCGCGGCGTGCCGCTGGCGGCGAACTGCTGCGGCGCGCTGCTGCTCGCCGAGGCCGGCCTGCTCGACGGCCACCGGGCCACCACCAGCTGGTGGCTCGATGGCGTGTTCCGCGCGCGCTACCCGCGGGTGTCGCTGGACGTGCAGCGCCTGGTGGTGGAGGACGGCGGCATCGCCACCACCGGCGCCAGCACGGCGGTGATGGGCTACCTGCTGCAGCTGCTGGCCCGGGTGGCCGACCCCGCGCTGGCCCAGCACACCGCGCGCATGATGCTGATCGACCCCGACCGCCAGAGCCAGGCGCCCTACATCAGCCACGCCCTGGCCGAGCGGCCCCGGCACTCGCTGCTCGAGAAGGCCGAGGGTTTCCTGCAGCGCGAACTGCACCGCGAGCTGAGCATCGCCGAGCTGGCCGGGCACTGCGGCACCAGCGAGCGCAGCCTGCTGCGGCACTTCCGCCAGCACTACGGCGCCAGCCCGCTGTCGCACCTGCAGCACCTGCGGGTGGAACGCGCCAAGGCGCTGCTGGAGACGACGCTGCTGAGCTTCGAGGAGATCGTCGAGCGCTGCGGCTACAGCGACACCTCGAGCTTCCGCAAGCTGTTCAAGCGTGCGACCTCACTGACGCCCGCCGACTACCGGCAGCGCTTCAGCCTGCGCGCGCCCTGAGCCGCGGCGGCGCTTGAGCCCGAACAGCGGCCGCAGGAAAGCCACGCGCCGCACCAGCTCGTGGCCGAGCGCGCAGGCGGCCAGGGTTCCCAGCACCACCAGCGGGGCCTCGACCCACACCGGCAGCCCGCGCGGCACCAGCCAGTAGGCCAGCAGCACGGTGGCGCTCTGGTGCAGCACGTACCAGGGGTACACCGCCTCGCTGGCGTAGGGCAGCCAGCGGAAGGGCCGGTTGAGCAGGTGGTGGCCCCAGGCCAGGATCGCCAGCAGCGCGGTCCAGGCGTAGAGCGCGCGCAGGCAGCGCATCGCCGCCAGCGCGATGGGGTCGAAGCTCAGGTCCGACATCAGCAGCGGCACGTACGCCAGGCCCAGGCCCAGCGCCGCCAGCGCCAGCGGCGCGCGCAGGCGCAGCAATTCGCTCCAGAAAGCCTCGCTGCGCGCCAGCAGGTAGCCGAGCAGGAACACGGTGAAGTACTCGGCGTGGCGGTACCAGTCGCTGAGCAGGTCGCGTTCCGCATTGCCGAAGGGCTCGAGCAGGGTGTTCATGTACAGGGCCAGCAGGGCCGCCGGCACCAGCACCAGCCAGGGACCGCGCAGCGCGCCCAGCCAGTCCGCGAGCCCGCGGCCGGCGCGGCTGCGCAGCAGGGGCAGCAGCAGCGCCAGCACCATGGTGTAAGTCCACAGGTAGGCCAGGTACCACAGGTGGTTCCAGGTGACGCCGTATTCGGCGCCGTCGAAGCCGCCCTCGGGCCAGGGCTGGAGCTGCAGGTAGCGGGCCATGAAGGCGCCGAAGCCGGGCTCGATCACGCCGTTGGCCACGGCCTGGCAATAGGCCTGCACCGGCACGATGGCCAGCATGCCGAACACCAGCGGCAGCAGCAGCCGCCAGGTGCGCAGCAGGGCGAAGCGGCCGGGCTGGCGCTCGGGCTGGAACAGGCCGATGGCCAGGCCCGAGAGCAGGAAGATCAGGTCCATGCGCCAGCGGTTCATGGCCACCATGGGCCACTGCAGCCACTCGTAGGTGTGCGTGGACTTGAGGTGCCAGCCCCAGTCGTGCACGTAGAGCATGCCGCAGTGGTAGGCGATGAGCAGGGCGAAGGCGATCACGCGCAGGGCGTCGAGGTCGTGGCGGCGGGTCATGCGGGCTCCGTGGGACGTTGGCCGGGCCAGCGTGGGCGGCATCGCCTCGCCGCGCCCAGCGCCGGGGGACGGCGCGCGGGCCGGCGGGGACGAACGGCGGAGCCGCGGGACGAAACGGGACCGCCGCAGGGCGCCGGCGCCTACAATGCGGGCATGTCCGAACCTGCACCCGCCAGCGCCTACCAGCGATACCAACCCTGGCGCCGTTGGGTGGAATGGGGCAGCTGGATCACGCTGATCGGCCTGGGCGCCATCGCCGAGACCCTGGTGGTCGGGATGGAGATGCGCCGGGCCGGCCTGCCCCACCACCCGATGGAGCCGGCCGTCTGGGAAGTCAGCAGCCACCTGGTGGTGCTGGCCCTGGTGCCGGCGATCGCGGCCTGGACCCGCGCCTTCCCGCTGCACCTCGACACCCTGGCGCGCACCCTGCCGGCCTGGCTGCTGGGCAGCGTGCTCTATTCGCTGCTGCACGTGCTGGGCATGGTGGGCCTGCGCGAGGCGGTCTACGCGCTGGCCGGCGCCGATTACGATTTTGGCCCCTGGGGCCGGCAGCTGCTGTACGAGTACCTCAAGGACGGCCGCACCTTCCTGCAGTTCGCGCTGATCATCGAGGGCTACCGCTTCATCCTGCGCCGCCTGCAGGGCGAGGCGCGGCTGCTCGACGCGCCCGACGACGCCCCGCCGGAGGCGCCGGTCGAGCGGCCCGAGCGCTTCCTGGTGCGCAAGCTGGGGCGTGAATTCCTGGTGGCGGCCAACGACATCGAGTCGCTGCAGGCTTCGGCCAACTACGTGAACCTGCGGGTGCGCGGGCGCGAATACCCGCTGCGCTCGACCCTGGCGGCGGTGGAGCAGCGGCTGGACCCGGCGCGCTTCCTGCGCGTGCACCGCAGCTACATGGTCAACCTCGACCACGTGGCCAGCATCGAGCCGCTGGACACCGGCGACGCCCGCATCCACCTGCGCGACGGCAGCACCCTGCCCTGCAGCCGGCGCTACCGCGCGGCGCTCAGGGAGCGGACCGAGTAGCCCCGTCGCGCGGGCGGTGCAGGGTGCCCAGCAGCCAGTCGCCCAGCGGGTAGGTGATGTTGAAGTTGCGGCTGGCCATCAGCCGCGGGTCGTGGTGCGCCTGGTGCAGCCAGCGCAGGCGCCGCACCAGCCCGATGCGCGCCAGCCAGTGGCTGTCGGGCAGGTGGTAGGCGGTGTGCAGCACCTCGTAGTTGAGGTAGTAGGCGATGCCGGTGGCCACGAACAGCCAGGCCACGTTGGCCGAGACGAAGGCCTCGAGCAGGAACCACACCGGCGCCGCGAAGCCGCCGAAGAAAAACACCACCAGCACGGGCGGGAACAGCAGCACGCGGAAATCGCGGCGCGACTCGACCAGCATCGCTTCGTGGGTGAAAAACCGGTGGTGCTGGCCGGCGTGGCGCTTGTAGATCAGGCCCAGCCCGGGGAAGGGCCGGTGCATGGGCCAGCGGTGGCCGACGTATTCGACCAGGTTGGCGTACACCAGCGAGGCCGGCACGACCAGCCACTCCCGCCACGACACCGCCTCGAGCTGCAGCAGGCAGGCCGCCAGGATCAGCGGCACCACCCCGAACGTGAACAGCGCATGCGCCGTCCCGCTGTAGTGCGCCGGGATCTCCGTCGCCCGGTACTCCGCCCGATACCTCTCCACCGCCGCCGGCAACCCGTCCACCCGCCCTTCTCCACGATTGGGGTCCGGGAACATTAACGCTTTAATCCCGCGATTGAAGCGTTAATGTTCCCCGACCCCATTTCAAGGCGGGCGGGATGAGCAGGAAGATCGTGCATGTGGACATGGACGCGTTCTATGCGTCCGTGGAGCAGCGCGACGACCCGTCGCTGCGCGGGCGGCCGGTGGTGGTGGCCTGGCGGGGGGCGCGGTCGGTGGTGTGCGCGGCCAGCTACGAGGCGCGCAAGTTCGGCGTGCGCTCGGCCATGCCGGCGCTGCGGGCCGAGAAGCTGTGCCCACAGGCGGTGTTCGTGCCGCCGGATTTCGCACGCTACAAAGCCGTCTCGCGCCAGGTGCGGGCGATCTTCGCCCGGCATACCGACCTGATCGAGCCGCTCTCGCTCGACGAGGCCTACCTCGACGTCACCCACGACAAGCTGGGCCTGGGCAGCGCCACCGCCGTGGCCGAGGCCATCCGCGCCGCCATCCGCGAGGAAACCGCGCTCACCGCCTCGGCCGGCGTGGCGCCCAATAAGTTCCTGGCCAAGATCGCCAGCGACTGGAACAAGCCCGACGGCCTGTTCGTGCTCAAGCCGGCGCGGGTGATGGCCTTCCTGGCGCCGCTGCCGGTGGGCCGCCTGCCCGGCGTGGGCCGGGTGATGGAGGCCAACCTGGCGGCCCTCGGCATCCGCACCGTCGGCCAGCTGCGCGAACACGGCCCGGCCGCGCTCGAGCGCCGCTTCGGCCGCTGGGGCCGGCGCCTGCATGAATTGTCGCTGGGCATCGACGAGCACCCGGTGCAGTCCGAGCGCCCGACCACCCAGGTCTCGGCCGAGGACACTTTCGAAACCGACCTGCCGCTCGAACACACCGGCGAGGCCATCACCCGGCTGGCGGAAAAAGCCTGGCTGGCCGCCCGCCGCGAAACCGACCGCAGTCCGCGCACGGTGGTGCTCAAGCTCAAGACGTCGGACTTTCGCATCCTCACCCGCAGCCTCACGCCGCCGGTGCCGCCGGGCACGCTCGAGGAGTTCACCGCCATCGCGCTCGAACTGCGCCAGCGCGTGGAGCTGCCGGCACGCACGCGCTACCGGCTGGTGGGCGTGGGCCTGGCCAACTTCCGCCACCACGACGAGATGCCGCCCCAGGCCGGGCTGTTCGACCCGCCCAAATGAAAGGGGCCGGCGTGGCCGGCCCCTTTCGATTCACAACGCGACCCGGCTCAGTAGTACAGGTCGTAGAGCACGTCCAGCACCAGGCCCGTGGTGATGGCGACCAGCACCACGTCGCGGTCCACGCGCACCCAGCGGTGGCCGTAGGGCGGCGGCGGCAGGCGGTAGTGGCGATAGTCCACGTAGTACGGGCGGCCGTAGTAGGCCGGCGGCAGGCGGTGGCCCACCTGCCAGCGGTAGGCGCGGTAGCCCGGCGGATAGACGTAGCGCACGGTCGGGCGGTAGCGGTACTCCGGACGCCAGTAGTTGCCGCGCCAGCGACGGTCGTCGTGGCGGGCGTAGCGATGGTCGTAACGACGGTCATGGCGCCAGTCGCGGCGGTCGTCACGGCGGTCGTCGCGCCAGTCGCGGCGGTCATCGCGGCGGTCGGCGCGCCAGTCGCGGCGGTCATCACGGCGGTCGCCGCGGTGGTCGCGACGGTCATCGCGGCGGTCGGCGCGCCAGTCACGGCGGTCGTCGCGGCGGTCGCCGCGGTTTTCGCGACGGTCCTCGCGGCGCTCGCCACGGTGCTCGCGGCGATCCTCGCGCCAGTCGCGGTTTTCGTCGTTGCTGGCGGCGATCGCCGCGGCCACGCCCCTCAGGCGCGGGTCGTCGGCCTGCGCCGGCAGCGCGGCGGCGCCGGCGACCAGGGCAGCCAGGGACAACACCATAATCTTCTTCATCGTCGTAACCCTCGGGGAGCGGCCGTGGGCGGCGGATGCCGTCCACGGGGCGCATGGTTGTCTCCGCGGCACTGAATTGCCCTTGAATCCTCCGTTGCCCCGGCGTGAAGCCTCGCCACGCATTCAGCCTGCTGAACGCCTGCGCCGGCTCGGCTAGAATCCGGGCCCTACCCCAACGGATCGAGCGCCATGCCTTCCTTCGACGTCGTCTCCGAAGTCGACAAGCACGAACTGACCAACGCCGTGGACACCGCCAACCGCGAACTCGGCAACCGCTTCGACTTCAAGGGCCAGGACGCCAGCTTCGAGCTCGATGGCTTCGTGGTCACGCAGAAGGCGCCCAGCGATTTCCAGCTCAAGCAGATGCTCGACATCCTGCGCGGCCGCCTGGTGGCCCGCGGCATCGACATCCGCTGCCTGGACGTGGCCGAGCCGGAGGTGAACCTGGCCCAGGCCCGGCAGAAGATCACCATCAAGCAGGGCATCGAGCAGAAGCTGGCCAAGAAGATCGTCGCCACCCTCAAGGAAGCCAAGCTCAAGGTCGAAGCCCAGATCAACGGCGACAAGCTGCGCGTCACCGGCAAGAAGCGCGACGACCTGCAGGACGCCATCGCCCTGCTCAAGAAGACCGACCTCGAGATCCCGCTGCAGTTCGAGAATTTCCGCGACTGATCCGAAGGCCCGGGGTCGGAGTCAATTTTGCGGGCAGTGGTCGCGAACCGGGCCGGATCCGGCCCGCAAAATTGACTCCGACCCCTGCCTCAATGCCACAGCTTGGCCAGGTCTTCTTCGGTGGCGATGCGCCATTGGCCGGGGTGCAGGCCCTCGAGCCCCAGCCCGCCGATGTGCGTGCGGTGCAGCGCCTCGACGTGGTTGCCCACCGCCGCGAACATGCGCCGCACCTGGTGGTAGCGGCCCTCGTGCAGCACCAGGCGCGCGTGGCGCGGGCCCAGGGCGTCGAAGCCGGCGGGCGCCAGCGGCGTGGTTTCCGACTCGAGCATCAGCGTGCCGGCGCCGAACACCGCGCCCTCGTCGCCGCGCAGGTCCTGGGCCAGCGTCGCTTCGTACACCTTGGGCAGCTTCGACCTGGGCGAGATGATCCGGTGCAGCAGCGCGCCGTCGTCGGTCATCAGCAGCAGGCCCGAGGTGTCGCGATCGAGCCGGCCGACGGTGGACAGCACCGGGTTGCGCAGGCGGAAGCGCGGCGGCAGCAGGTCGTACACCACGCGGCCCGGGTCCTTGGTGGAGCAGGTGTAGCCCACCGGCTTGTGCAGCAGCAGCAACAGGCCCGGCGCCGGATCGAGCGGCTCGTCGTCGACGCGGATGGTTTCGTGCGCCACCACGTCGTCGGCGTAGAGCACTTCGCCGTGCGCATCGGTGACGCGGCCCTCGCGGAACATCAGCGCCACCTGCTTGCGGCTGCCGTAGCCCAGGTTGGCCAGCAGTTTCACCAGCTTCATGCGGCCACCTTGCGGGCTTCGACCACCTTGAACCCCGCTTCGTCGGCGAGCTTGCGCACCTGCCCGAAGCCGCGCGCCAGCGCCTGCTCGTAGGGCAGGTGCCGGTTGGCCACCAGCAGCAGCCGCCCGCCCGGGCGCAGCGCCGCGGCCGCGGTGGCGATGAAGGCCTGGCCCAGCTCGGGCAGGTCGGCCCGGCCCTGGTGGAAGGGCGGGTTGGTGACGATGAAATCGAAGGTGCCCGGCACGCCGGCGACGACGTCGTGCCAGTGGAAGGCCACCGGCACGTGCGCGCCCGCGAGATTGCGCCGCGCCAGTTCCAGCGCGCGCGCCTCGGCTTCGAACAGGTCGAGCCCGGCCACGCCCGGGCAGCGCGCCAGCACCTCGCTGGCCAGGTAGCCCCAGCCGGCGCCGAGGTCGGCGCCCCGGCCGGCCAGGTCGGTCGGCAGGTGTGCAGCCAGCAGCGCCGACGCCGCGTCGATGCGGTCCCAGGCGAACAGGCCCGGCCGGCTTTCGAAGCGGCCATCGAGGATGGGGCGCGGCGCATCCAGCGCCAGCCACTGCGCCAGCAGCTCGCGATCGACCGCCTCGCCCAGCGGCGCCGTCCACGCGGCGCGGCAGTGGTTCTTGGTCAGCACCTGCACCGGGCCGGCCAGCTTCGCCAGGTCGTCCTGCATGGTGCGCGCGCCTTCCTTGTTGGCCGCGCAGGCCAGCACCACGCCACCGGCTTCGCACTGCGCCACGGCACGGGCCAGCAGCGCGCGCGCTTCCTCGCGCTGGCGCGGGGCCAGCAGCATCACCAGCGGGAACCGCCCCAGGTTTTCGCCCGACACCTCGAAGCCGTCGCGCGCCAGCGCGTCGGCGAAGGGCTTGAAGCCCTGCTCGCACACCGGCCGGTGCACGCGCGCGGCGTTGAGCGCCGGACCGGTGCGCGCGCGCAGGAACAGCGCTCCGCCCGGCGGCGGCCAGGCGACGGCGCCGGAATCCGGCACCATCAGCAGGGTGTCGAGCGCGGGGTCGGCGTGGGCTGGCGACAAGTCGGGTCTCGCGGGCGGCGTGGGGCCGCAAGTCTAGCGCGGGCTCAGGCGTCGACCGCCACGCGGTCGCGTCCGGCCGACTTGGCCGCGTACAGCGCGCGGTCGACGGCCCGGTACAGGCCCTCGCCGTCGCCGTGCCGCAGCGGGTCGAAGCGGCCCACGCCGATGCTCACGGTCAGCGGCACGCGCGCGCCGGCGCAGTCGAGCGCTTCGTGGGCGAGCTGCCGGCGCAGGGCCTGCGCCGCCTCGGCCGCGACGCCGCCCTCGCCCTCCACCAGCACGCCGAATTCCTCGCCGCCCAGCCGCGCCATCAGCGCGCGATGCGGCGCGAACGCGCGCTGCAGCCGGTCGGCCAGCGCGACCAGGCAGGCATCACCGGCCACGTGGCCGTGGCGGTCGTTGACCTGTTTGAAGTGGTCGATGTCGAGCACGACCAGGCTGAAGCCCGGGCCACCGTGGGCGGCCTGCAGCGCCAGCTGGTCGAGCCGCGCGGTGAACTCCCGGCGGTTGGCCAGGCCGGTCAGCGGGTCGGTGCGGCTGAGCCCCTCGTAGAGGTCGCGCTGCTCGCGCAGGGCCATGTCCAGCTCCAGCCGGCGCCGGTACTCGGCATGGGTGCGCACCAGCGCGCCCGCCAGGTAGAGCGCGTAGAAGGTGAGCGCCACCGCCAGCGCACGCTGCGAGGGGTCGGCCCAGAGCAGCACCAGCGGCGGCAGGAACAGCGCGGTGGCGCCGACGGCACCGAACATCCGCACGGTGGTGTAGACGTTCACGAAGACGGTGGCGTAACCGATGGTCGCCACCAGCGAGACCATCCTCACCTGCGGGTCGACCCGCGGATCGAGCAGCAGCCAGGCCTGCACCGCCGACCAGGCCAGCGGCGCCAGCGGCAGCACCCAGGCATAGCGGCGCAGCCAGCGCCGGTTGGCGGCCTCGTCCTCGCGCGGCGGCGGGCGCATGGCCAGGCGCAGCACGCCCAGGGCCAGGAAGGCCGCCACCATCGCGAATGCCGGCACGGGCGCCATCTCGTGGGCGTCGGCCAGCCAGCCCACCACCACCCAGCCGAACAGGTACAGGAAACCGGCGAACTTCGAGCGGTCGTAGGTATCGGCGACGATCTGCGAAATGCGCCAGGCGCGCAGGCTCGACGACCCGACGGCGGGGCCGTTCGTGCTCATGCCTGGCGATCGCCGGGGCTCATGGCCGCCCACGTTCCGGCAGGGCACCGCGCCAGTCAAGCGGGCCGGGGCCCTGCCCGCAAATCGCCCCCCGGGGGCCACACAATGGCCGCATCCGGCGCGCAGCCTGCGCCCCACCCTTCCACCGGAGCCACCCGATGTCTGCCAGCCTCCTGCTTACCCTCGGCCTCGCGCTTGCCAATGCCGACACCACCCCCATCGACTGCAGCGCCTGCGCCGGCTGGAACGAAGCCCAGGCGCCGTTCCGGCTGCACGGCGACAGCTGGTACGTGGGCACCCGCGGCCTGTCGTCGGTCCTGGTCGCGACCCCGGAGGGGCTGGTGCTGATCGACGGGGGGCTGCCGCAGTCGGCGCCGCTGATCGCCGCCAACGTCGAGTCGCTGGGCTTTCGCATGGACCAGGTGCGCTACCTGCTCAATTCGCACGAACATTTCGACCATGCCGGCGGCCTGGCGGCCCTGCAGCGCCTGAGCGGCGCGCCGGTGCTGGCCACCGCCGAGGGCGCCCGCGCGCTGCGGCGCGGCTCGACCGCGCACGACGACCCGCAGGCGGGCTTCGGCGACGAGGCCAACGGCTACCCGCCGGTGCGCGACGTGCAGGAACTGGCCGACGGCAACGCCTTCACGCTCGGCGGCACCACCTTCACCCTTCAGGCCAGCCCCGGCCACGCGCCCGGCGGCAGCACCTGGACCTGGCGCAGCTGCGAGGACGGCGACTGCCGCGACCTGGTTTTCGCCGACAGCCTGACCGCCGTTTCCGCGCCGGGCTACCGCTTCACCGACGAGCCGGCGCGCGTCGAGGCCCTGCGCGCCAGCATCGCCCGCGTCGCCGCCCTGCCCTGCGACCTGCTGGTGTCGGCGCACCCCGGTTTTTCCGGGCTGTTCGACAAGCTCGCCGCGCGCGAGGCCGATCCGGCGCGCAATGCCCTGCTCGACCCCGGCGCCTGCGCGGCCTACGCCGCCGGCGGCGAGGACTGGCTGCGGCGCAGGCTCGAATCGGAGGCCGGCGCGGCGGACTGATCCACGGGGCGGTGCCATTCCAGGGCCTGGTGGTCGAATCCCCGGGCCAGGCGCGGCTTGACCACCGCGAAAAAGGGCGAGACGTCGAAATCCCGCGGCGCATACAGGCTGTGGTGGCGGATGTGCAGGATTTCCCGGCGCGCGCGCCGCCCTTGGGCACTGCCATCGTCGACGACCTCGATCTCCGGCAGGATCGGGTAGCGGATCGACGCGAAGGCCTGGGCCAGCAGGCTCGAGCAGATCGCCTTGGTCGGCTCGCCGCTGCCCAGCGCCAGCATGCGGCGCTTGAGCGAGCCCGGCACCGGCGGGGTGCGCACCAGGAAGCGGGCCAGGTCGAGGATATTCTTGAGGTCGTAGCTGATGCGGCCACGGCGCTCGAGCATGAAACGCACCAGCGCATCGCGGTCCTCGTCGGTCAGGCCGACCGGCCGGCAGATGCGCACGTGCAGGCCCGAAAACGTCGACAGCGGCACGGTGCGCACGCCCTCGACCACGTCCACGTCCACCAGCACGTGCGGCTCCTCGGCCGAGGCCGCCGCGCCCAGCGGGTCGCCGATGCACAGCGCGGCGTGCGACCAGGTCGATTGCGTGAGGTATTTGACCGCGGTGGCGAAGCGGCTGCTGCCTTCCACCAGCAAGACATCGCCCCGGCGCAGCGTCGCCGCCAGCAGCCAGGGCGGGCTGGTGGGCAGGTGGCTGCTGCGCTCGCGCGGCTCGGCCAGGAAACGGGCCAGCCGCCGGCCGATGGCTTGCAGGGGCGACATGCCGCCAGCCTAGCGCGGCCGGCGGCGCCGCGCTCAGGCGGCCGGGCGCTGGCCGGCCAGCAGTTCGCGCAGCTGGCGCAGCTTGGCCTTCACCCGCGTGGCGTGGTCGGGGCCCATGCGCCAGAGCGCCTTGTGGCCGATCGAGGCCTGCTCCATCCGCGGGTCGGCGAACTCCCAGCGCGGCTTGCCCTCGGCCGGCACCAGGGCGATCGGGCCCTGCGGCTCGGGCGCGGCCAGCAGGTGGTCGAGCACCGCCACCAGGCGGTCGTTGAACTGGCTGCCGGGCGGGCCCACCTCGCGCCAGGCCTGCTGGAACAGCGGGTAGAAGCGCACGTAGGCCGAAACCAGCGCGCGCGAATCCACGCGCTCGAAGGTGGCCACGGCGGCGTCGTAGCGGGCGAAGTTGGCGGCATCGAGGTAGCGCATACCGGCGGCCTCGGTGGTGGCCAGGCCGCCCTCGACCGGCCGGGCGGCATAGGCCTGGCGGTTGATGTCGCG
Source organism: Arenimonas sp. SCN 70-307 (assembly GCF_001724815.1). Taxonomy (GTDB): domain Bacteria; phylum Pseudomonadota; class Gammaproteobacteria; order Xanthomonadales; family Xanthomonadaceae; genus Arenimonas. The sequence continues at coordinate 543,882 of NZ_MEDO01000014.1, forward strand.
GCGCGGCAGCGCGTCGATGGTGGTCACCAGCCGCTGCACGAGGTGGGTGGGCAGCAGCCACTGGGCCAGGTCGCCGCCCTCGAGCAGGGCCGAGAGCGCGGCCCAGGCGGCGCCGTCGCTGTCCTCGAGCGCCGGCAGCGGCTCGGCGGGCGCCTCGGGCAGCACGGGCACGGCCTCGATGGGGTACTCCACCGCGGGCGCGGCGTCGGGCGTGGCCACGGCGGCGGGCGCGGCCTGCACCGGGGCGGGCGCGGGCTCCCCGCGCGGGTAGAACTTCCAGGCCAGCACGCCGGCCACGCCAAGGAAAGCCACCGCCAGCAGCGGTCCGGGATTGATTCGCCTGGCCATCACATCCTCCTACGGGGCACTTTTCCCAGACTGCCCGCACCAAGCTGAAGTTCCGCGATACGCAAGCTTCGGCGCGGCTAGGCCATTCGTCACTTGACCGTTCCCCGGCCCGGCCACCAGAGTCGGGCGGACCCACCGACCGCACTGGAGCACCCTGATGGACAGACGCCACTTCCTGACGATGTCAGGCCTGGGAATCGCCGGGCTCATGCTGCCCTACGGGCGCGTGATCGCCGCCGACGAGCTGGTGGGCACGCTCGACATCGCCATCAAGAAGGCCATCGCCGACACCGCCCTGCAGGCCGCCCGCGACGCCGGCGCCAGCTACTGCGACGTGCGCGTGGGCCGCTACCTGCAGCAGTTCGTGGTCACCCGCGAGGACAAGGTCCAGAACGTGGTGAACACCGAATCGATCGGCGTGGGCGTGCGCGTCATCGCCAACGGCGCCTGGGGCTTCGCCGCCACCTCCGACCTCGGCACCGCGGCCGTCGCCGCCGCCGCGCGCCAGGCCACCGCCATCGCCAAGGCCAACTCGCGCCTGCAGACCACGCCGGTGCAGCTGGCGCCGGTGAAGGGCGTCGGCGAGGTCAGCTGGGCCACCCCGATCAAGAAGAACGCGATGCAGGTGCCGATCAGCGAGAAGGTCGAGCTGCTGCTGGGCGTGAACGCCGCGGCCATGAAGGCCGGCGCCGACTTCGTCAATTCCACCCTGTTCCTGGTCAACGAGCAGAAGTACTTCGCCTCCACCGACGGCAGCTACATCGACCAGGACGTGCACCGCATCTGGGCCCCGTTCACCGTCACCGCGGTGGACAAGGCCACGGGCAAGTTCCGCACCCGCGACGGCCTGGGTTCGCCGATGGGCATGGGCTACGAATACCTCGAGGGCAAGCCCGAACACCGCTTCGTCTCGCCCAACGGCGTGGTCAACTACGGCCTGAGCTACGACATCGTCGAGGACGCGCGCCTGGCCGCCGAGCAGGCCCGCGAGAAGCTCGCCGCGCCCTCGGTCAAGCCCGGCAAGTACGACCTGGTGCTCGACCCGACCAACCTGTGGCTCACCATCCACGAGAACGTGGGCCACCCGCTCGAGCTCGACCGCGTGCTGGGCTACGAGGCCAACTACGCCGGCACCAGCTTCGCCACGCTCGACAAGCGCGAGGACCGGTTCCAGTACGGCAACGACATCGTCAACCTGTTCGCCGACAAGGTGCAGGAAGGCAGCCTGGGCGCGGTCGGCTACGACGACGAGGGCGTCAAGACCAAGCGCTGGGACCTGGTGAAGGACGGCATCCTGGTGAACTACCAGGCCATCCGCGACCAGGCCCACATCCTGGGCGAGGCCGAGTCGCACGGCTGCTGCTACGCCGACTCCTGGTCGAGCGTGCAGTTCCAGCGCATGGCCAACGTCTCGCTGGCGCCGGGTAAGCAAAAGCTCAGCGTCGCCGACATGATCAAGGACGTGGAAAAGGGCATCTACATCATCGGCGACGGCTCGTTCTCGATCGACCAGCAGCGCTACAACGCCCAGTTCGGCGGCCAGCTGTTCTATGAAATCGAGAACGGCCAGATCAAGGGCATGCTCGAGGACGTGGCCTACCAGATCCGCACGCCGGAATTCTGGAACGCCTGCTCGGCCATCTGCGACGAATCCGACTACCGCCTCGGCGGCAGCTTCTTCGACGGCAAGGGCCAGCCCGGCCAGGTCTCGGCCGTGTCGCACGGCGCCTCGACCACCCGCTTCGACGGCATGAACGTCATCAACACCGCCCGCAACCTCGGCTGACCGGCGCAGGAGCCTTAGACAATGAGCATCTACACGGAAGAACAGGCCAAGGCGATCCTCGACAAGGTCATGAAGCTGTCGCAGGCCGACGAATGCACGGCCACGCTGACCGGTTCGATCGAGGGCAACATCCGCTTCGCCCTCAACGACGTCTCCACCAGCGGCATCGTCTCGAACGCGATGCTGATCGTGCAGTCGGCCTTCGGCAGGCGCGAGGGCGTGACCACCATCAACAGCTTCGACGACGCCTCGCTCGAGCGCGTCGTGCGCCGCTCGGAGGAGCTGGCCCGCCTGGCGCCGGAGAACCCGGAATACATGCCGGCCATCGACAAGCAGCAGTACACGCCCTCGCCCACCTTCGTGCAGGCCACGGCCGAGGTGACACCCGAGCAGCGCGCCCAGATCGCCGCGGCGTCGATCGCGCCCTGCAAGGACGCCAAGCTCATCGCGGCCGGTTTCCTGCAGGACGGCCAGAGCTTCTTCGCCTTCGCCAACTCCAAGGGCAACTTCGGCTACCAGCGCGCCACCAACGTGGACTACACCTGCACGGTGCGCACCGAGGACGGTCGCGGCTCGGGCTGGGTGACGCGCAACACCGGCGACATCCGCCGGTTCGACGCCGACGACGCCATCGCCGTGGCCATCCAGAAGGCGCGCGACTCCGCCGAGGCCAAGGCGCTCGAGCCGGGCAAGTACACCGTCATCCTCGAGCCGGCCGCGGCCGCGGGCCTGATCAGCTTCATGATGTTCTTCTTCGACGCGCGCCAGGCCGACGAAGGCCGCAGCTTCCTGTCGAAGAAGGGCGGCGGCACGCGCCTGGGCGAGCAGGTCTACGACCCGCGCGTGAACATCATCGCCGACCCCTGGCACCCGGAAGCCGCCGTGATGCCCTGGGACCAGCAGGGCCTTCCGCGCGAGAAGCACCACGTCATCCGCGACGGCAAGGTCGAGTTCCTGAACTACTCGCGCTTCTGGGCCAAGGAAAAGGGCGTGCGCGCCATCGGCCAGCCGGGCAACCTGCTGATGGCCGGCGGCGACAAGTCCACCGCCGACCTGGTCAAGTCCACCCAGCGCGGCATCCTGGTCAGCCGCACCTGGTACATCCGCCTGGTCGACCCGCAGACCGTGCTGCTCACCGGCCTCACCCGCGACGGCACCTTCTACATCGAAAACGGCGAGATCAAGCACCCGGTGAAGAACTTCCGCTTCAACGAGTCGCCGGTGATCATGCTCAACAACATCGAGGAGCTCGGCAAGCCGGTGCGCATCAGCGGCGACGAATCGCCGTTCACCATGATGATCCCGCCGATGAAGCTGCGCGATTTCACCTTCACCTCGCTCTCCGACGCGGTGTGACCCGGGCCGGGAGGGGAAACGCATGCAACGCCGCGCCTTCCTCTCCCTGCTTTCCGCTTTTGTAGGAGGGGCTTCAGCCCCGAAGCTGTTCGCGCAAAGCTTCGCGCCTGAAGGCGCTCCTGCAAGGGCAACCGCGGACTACGACTTCTGGTTCACCCGCCTGGCCTACGACTCGGGCAACTGGGACGTGGACCAGCGCATGCCGGCCAACCTGGTCACCTCGCTGATCGACTACACCGGCCTGCGCGTGGACCCGAATGAACACGTGCTGGCCCTGGCCGACCCGCGCATGCTGCAGGCGCCGTTCTGCTACCTCTCGGGCCACAAGCTGGTCGAGTTCAACGCCGACGAGCGCCGCAACTTCGAGCGCTACGTGCGCAACGGCGGCTTCGTGTTCGTCGACGACTGCAACCACGACATCGACGGCCTGTTCGCCAAGAGCTTCGAGGCCGAGATGGCGCGCCTCTTCGGCCCGCGGGCGCTGGGCAAGCTGCCCAACGACCACCCCCTCTACTCGAGTTTCTTCAAGTTCGACGGCCCGCCCACCACCAGCTTCGAGCTCAATGGCTGGGGCGACGACCTGGTGCACGACTACCTCAAGGGCATCGAGATCGACGGCCGCCTGGGCGTGCTCTACAGCAACAAGGACTACGGCTGCGAATGGGACTACGACTGGCGCAACAAGCGCTGGCTCGCCGAGGACAACACCCGGTTCGCCGTCAACATCGTGATGTACGCCCTCACCGCCTGACCCGGAGTTTCGCGTGACCACCGACGCCACCCTGCAATCCCAGCTCGCCCGCATCCAGCCGCTGCGCGAGGCCATCGGCCAGGCCGTGGTCGGCCAGTCGCAGGTCGTCGAGCAGTTGCTCGTGGCCCTGCTGGCCGGCGGCCACTGCCTGCTCGAGGGCGTGCCTGGCCTGGGCAAGACCCTGCTGGTGCGCACCCTCGGCCAGGCCCTGGACCTGCGCTTCCGGCGCATCCAGTTCACGCCCGACCTGATGCCCAGCGACATCCTGGGCACCGAGATCCTCGAGGAAGACCACGGCACCGGCCATCGCCACTTCAAGTTCCAGCCCGGCCCGGTGTTCACGAACCTGCTGTTGGCCGACGAACTCAACCGCACGCCGCCCAAGACCCAGGCCGCGCTGCTCGAAGCGATGCAGGAGCACACCGTCAGCTACGCCGGCGTCACCCACGCGCTGCCCGAGCCCTTCTTCGTGCTCGCCACCCAGAACCCGCTCGAGCAGGCCGGCACCTACCCGCTGCCCGAGGCCCAGCTCGACCGCTTCCTGCTGCACGTGCGCGTGGACTACCCCAGCGAAGCCGAGGAGCGCGACATCATCGCCCAGACCACCGGCAGCGCCCGCGCCGACGTGCCGCGGGTGATGGCCGGCGAGGACGTGCTGGCGCTGCAGGCGCGGGTGCGCGAAGTGCACCTGGGCCAGGGCCTGCTCGAATCGATCACCCGGCTCGTGCGCGCCACGCGCCCGGGCCCGGGCGCGCCCGAGGCCATCAATGCCTGGGTGAAGTGGGGCGCCGGCCCGCGCGCCGGCCAGTCGCTGGTGCTGGCGGCCAAGGCGCGCGCCCTGCTGCACGGCCGCTTCGCCGCCACCCGCGAGGACGTGCTGGCGCTGGCCGCACCGGTGCTGCGCCACCGCCTGCTGCTGTCGTTCACCGCCGAGGCCGAGCAGCGCAGCGCCGACGACGTGGTGGCGGCACTGCTGCAGGCCGTGCCGCTCTCGTCCGACTGAAACGCCGATGGCCGGCCCCTCGCTGATTCCCGCCGACGTGCGCGCGCGCCTGCGCGGCCTGCGCCTGGGCGGGCGGCGGGCGGCCGGCGGCGACGGCTTCGGCCAGCACCGCAGCCGCAGCCGCGGCGCCGGGCTGGAATTCGCGCAGTACCGCGCCTACGAACCCGGCGACGAACTGCGCCAGGTGGACTGGAAGCTCTACGCCCGCTCCGACCGCTTCTTCGTGCGCGAGGCCGAACGCGACAGCCCGCTTACCGCCTGGGTGCTGGTCGATGCGACGGCGTCGATGGGCCAGGCCGGCGCCGGCCACGGCACGCGCCTGGACGCGGCGCGCGCGCTGGCCGCCTGCACCATCGAACTGGCCCTGCGCCAGGGCGACCGTTTCGGCCTGGCCATCGTCGGCGGCGAGGGCCTGCAGCTGGTGCCCGCCGGCGCCGGCCCGCGCCAGCGAGACCGCTGCCTGCTGGCGCTGTCGGCCGTGGGCCCCGGCGGCCGCTGGCCCGACGAGGCGCGCCTGCGCCCGCTGTGGGAGCGCGTCGGCGCCGGCCACCTGGTACTGGCGCTGTCGGATGATTTCGACGAGGCCGCGGTGGCGCTGATGGAGAAGCTCTCGGCGGCGCGCCGCGAGGTGCTCAACATCCAGCTGCTCACCGACGAGGAGCGCGACTTCCCCTTCCGCGGCGGCCATCGCTTCATCGAGCCGGAAACCGGCGCCGAGCGCACCAGCGACGGCGCCGCGGCGCGCGCCGAATTCCTGCGCCGTTTCGCCGAGGCCCGCCAAGGCCTGCACGCCCGCCTGGCCGCGGCCGGCGTCCGGCGCGTCGAATACGTGCCCGACCAGCCGCTGGACGCGCCGCTGCGCGCGCTGTTCGCGGCCACGCCGGCGGAGCGCGCGTGAGCCTGTCCTTCGCCCTGCCCGGCCTGCTCTGGGCGCTGGCCGCGATCGCGCTGCCGGTGCTGCTGCACCTGGTGCGGCGCGAGCGCCAGCACAAGACCGTGTTCGCCGCCCTTGAATGGCTCGATCCGCGCCAGCGCCCGCGCCGCCGCCTGCGCCTGCGCGACTGGCTGCTGCTGGCGCTGCGGGTGGCGCTGCTGGTCGCGCTGGCGCTGCTGCTGGCCGGGCTGCAGCGCGACGAGGCGCCGGGACCCGCGCGCGTCGTGCTGGTGCACCCGGCGCTGCCGGCGCCGGCGGGCCTGGCAGCGGAAGGCGAGCGCTGGCAGTGGCTGGCGGCCGGCTTCCCCGACACGGTGGCAGCGGCGCCATCGACGACGGACGCGATGGCCAGCCTGCTGCGCGATTTCGACGCCACGCTCCCGGCCTCAACCACGCTGCAGGTGCGCCTGCCCGCCACGCTCGACGGCCTCGACGCGGCGCCACTGCAGTTGTCGCGCCCCGTGGACTGGCAGGTCGAAGACGTGTCGCCCGGTTCCGACGCGCCCCCGCCGCGCGCGCCGCTGGCCCTGGCCGTGCGCGGCGCCGCCGATGCACCGTCGCGGCGCTGGCTGCGCGCCCTGCACGCGGCCTGGCAGGCGGGTGCGGACGCGCCCATCGAGTTTGATGCCGACGGCGAGGCGCTGCCGCCCGCCACCGTCGTGATGGCCTGGACCGACGCGAACCCGCCCGACGAAGGCACGCTCGACTGGGCCGCGCAGGGCGGCACCCTGCTGCTCGACGCCACCACGCCCTGGCCGCTGGAACGCACGCCGGTGGCGCTCGACGGTGAAGGCTGGCTGCAGGGCGCCGGCCACGGCGCCGGGCGCGTGCTGCAGTGGCGCCAGCCGCTGTCGCCCGAGGCACTGCCGGCGATGCTCGAGCCCACGTTCCCCGGGCGGCTGCGCGCCGCGCTGCAACCCTCGCCACTGCCTGCGCGCGCCGACGCCCGTGCGGTCGAGCCCGGCGTCGGTGCCGCCGCGCCGCGGCCGCCGCCGCAGCCACTCGATGCGCCGCTGGCGTGGCTGGTGCTGGCGCTGTTCGCGCTCGAACGCCTGCTGTCGCTGTGGCCGTCGCGCCGGGTGCCCGCGTGATGCCCGCCGCGCTGCGCGTTCCGCTGCGGGCCGCGCGCCGGCGCGAGGCGCTGCGCGTTCTGCTGCTGGCCGCGCCGTGGCTGGTGGCGGTGGCAGTGCTCGTGTTGCGCCACCAAGGCACGGCCATCGCCGTGGTCGCATTGGCCACCGCCCTGCTGGCCACGGGCCTCGTCCTGGTGCTGCGCCTGCGCCCGCTGGACGCGGCCTGGGCCGTGCGCCGCCTCGACGAACGCCGCGACCTCGAGGACAGCAGCGACCTGCTGCTGGCCGATGCCACGCGCCTGGGCCCGCTGCAGCGCCTGCAGCGCGAGCGCGTCGAAGCGCGCCTGCGCGAACGGCCCGCCGACCTGCGCCGCCCGCTGCCGCTGCGCGCGCTGACGGCCTCGCTGCTGGGCGCCGCCGCCGTGGTCGCCGCGGCCCTGGCCTGGCCCACGCAGCTGCCCACCACCGCGCCGGCGCCGCGCGCCGGCATCGCCGCGGCCGGCGAAGCCACCGCCGTGCGCCTGCTTTCCGCCAGCGTCGAAACCACGCCGCCGGCCTACACCGGCCTGCCGGCAAGCCGCTCGCCCGAGCTGTCGCTGCGCGCGCCCGAAGGCTCGCGCCTGCGCTGGTCGCTGCGCTTCGAGGGCGAACCCGAGGCCGTGGCGCTGGCCCTGCACGACGGCACGACGCTGCCGCTCACGCGCGAGGGCGAGGTCTGGACGGGCGAGCTCACGCTCGCGCAGTCGCGCCTGTATCGCGTGCAGGTGCAGGCCGCCCGGCCCGGCGAGCCGCAGCCGCTGCATCGCCTGGAAGCGACACCCGACCTGCCGCCGGAAATCCGCGCGATCGAGCCCGACCGCAACCTCAGCCTGCGCAGCGAAGGCCAGCGCAGCTGGCCGCTGCGCTTCGAGGCCCGCGACGACCACGGCCTGGGCGCCGCGCGCCTGGTGCTCACGCTGGCCCAGGGCACGGGCGAGCAGGTGACGGTGAGCGAGCGCACGCTGCCGCTGCGCGGCGAGGGCGACGACAAGGCGCGCAGCTACGTGCACGCGCTCGACCTGGCCGCCATCGGCCTGGCCGAAGGCGACGACCTGATCGTGCGCCTCGAGGTGGCCGACAACCGCGCGCCGGCGCCGCAGTGGTCGCGCAGCGCCAGCTTCATCCTGCGCTGGCCGGCGCCGCTGGCCACCGAAACGACCGGCATGGAGGGCCTGGTGCAGCGGGCGCTGCCGGCCTACTTCCGCAGCCAGCGGCAGATCATCCTCGACATCGAGGCGCTGGTGCCGCAGCGGCCGGCGCTGGCGCCGGACGACTTCACCACGCGCTCGGACGCCATCGGCGTGGACCAGCGCATCCTGCGCCTGCGCTACGGCCAGTTCCTGGGCGAGGAGGACGAGCCCGGCCCGGCCGCGCCGCCCACCGGCGACCACGACGACGGGCACCACGAGGGCGATGGCCACGACCACGGCGGGGAGCCGCCGGCGCAGGCCACCGCGCCGATGGGCAGCGGCGTGAACGTGCTCGAGGACTTCGGCCACACCCACGACGACGCCGAGGCCGCCACCCTGCTCGATCCGCAGACCCGCGCCCTGCTCAAGCAGGCGCTGGACGCGATGTGGCAGTCCGAGGGCGAGCTGCGCCAGGGCCAGCCCGAGCGCGCGCTGCCGCACGCCTACCGCGCGCTCGAGTTCGTGAAACTCGCGCAGCAGGCCACCCGCATCTACCTCGCACGCACGGGGCTGGAATTGCCACCGGTGGACGAAACGCGCCGGCTGACCGGCAAGCGCGAGGGCATCGCCAGCCGCCGCGACGGCCTGGTGCCGGCCGAGGATCCGTCCGCCACGGTGCGGACGCTGTGGCAGGCCCTGGGCGAGCCCGGCGCCGAGATCGACCTCGCGCCCTTCGAACAGTGGCTGCGCGGCCGCGAGCAGGCCACCGACCTCGAGCTGGCGCAGGCGCTCGAGGCCGTGCGCAGCGATCCGGCCTGCGCAGCCTGCCGCGAGCAGCTGCGCGCGCGGCTATGGCCGCTGCTGCCGCCCGCGCGCCCGCGGCCCGAGGCGCGCGAGGCCGCCGATGCCGAGGGCGAGGCCTGGCTGCGCGCGCTCGACGAACAGGATGCTTCGCCATGACGCTGGCGCTTGCCCTGCCCTGGCTGCTCGCGGCACTCGCCGCACTGGCGATGTGGCGCGCCTTCGTGCGCGCCCGCGCCGAAGCCTGGCCGCGCTGGCGCACGCTGGGGGTGCTGGCGCTGCAGCCGCTGCTGGCCTTGCTGCTCGGCCTCGCGCTGCTGCCGCCGCTGCGACCGGCGGCGCCGGAATCGCTGGTGCTGCTGACGGCCGGCGCGATCGCGCCGCAAACCCTGGCGCCCGGCGAGCGCCTGCTGGCGCTGCCGGAAGCCGGCGACACGGAAGGCGCCACGCGCGTGCCCGACCTGGCGACGGCGCTACGCCGTCATCCGGGCGCCCGCCAGCTGCGCGTGCTCGGCGAGGGCCTGCCTGCGCGCGATGAAGTGGCCGCGCGCACGCTGCCGATGGACTTCGAACCGGGCGCGCCGCCGACCGGGCTGGTGGCGCTTGACTGGCCCGCGCGGCTGCCGGCCGGCGCGCGTTTCGAGGTGCGCGGTCGCCTGGCTGAAGGCGAAGGCCTGCGGCTTGAGCTGCGCGACGCCGCCGGCCGTTCGCTCGCGACCACCGCGCCCGACGCGCAGGGCCGCTTCTCGCTGGCCGCCAGCGCCGGCGACCCGGGCACGATGGCCTTCGAGCTGCGCCTGCTCGGCGCCGACGAGGAGCCGCGGCAAAGACAGGCGCTGCCCTTCGAGGCCCTGCCCGGCGCGCCGCACCGGCTGTGGCTGATGTCGGGCGCGCCCAATCCCGAGCTGCGCGCGCTGCGCCGCTGGGCACTGGACGCCGGTCTGGACCTGCACACGCAGATGGCGCTGGGCGGGGGCGTTTCGATCGGCGACGGCGCGCGCCCAGTCAACGCCGCGACGCTGGCCGAGACCGACCTGCTGCTGCTCGACGAACGCGCCTGGCGCGCGCTGGGGCCGGGCGGGCGCGCCGCGGTGGACGCGGCGGTGGCCGAGGGAATGGGCCTGCTGCTGCGCCTCACCGGTCCGCTGTCGGCGGCCGAGCGCGAGGCCCTGCGGGCGCAGGGCTTCGTGCTCGAACCCGGCGAAGGCCCGCGCGCGGTGGCGCTGCCGCCGGCGCTGTCGCCCGAAGCCAGCGTGCAGGACCCGCTGGTGCCCGTGCTCTCGCGCTGGCCCGATCGCCTCACGGCCCCCGGCGGCGGCGTGCTGCTGGCCGACGCCGCCGGCGAGCCGCTGGCCGCCTGGCAGGCGCAGGGCGCCGGACGCCGCGGCGTGTGGCTGCTGTCGGACAGCTTCCGCTGGGCGCAGGCGGGTTATCCGCAGGCGCATGCCCGGCTGTGGGCCGACGCCATCGCCACGCTGGCGCGGCCGCGGGAAACGACGACGCTGTCGCTGCCGCCGCGCGCCTTCGCCGGCGAGCGCGCGGCGCTGTGCGGCCTGGCCCACGACGCGCGGCTGCTGTCGCCCGACGGCACCGAAACGCGGCTGCGCATCGACCCGGCCACCGGCGCCGCCCGCTGCGCCGCCGCCTGGCCGACGCAACCGGGCTGGCATCGCGTGCGCAGCGCGGGCACCGACCAGGCCTGGCCGGTGCTGGCCGCCGAGGCGATGCCCGGCGTGCGCGCGCAGGAACGCCGCGAGGCGACGCAGGAACTCGCGGCGTTTGCACCGACGCCACGCGAAGGCGACACGCCGCCGCCCGAACGCGGCCCGCGCTGGCCCTGGTGGCTGGCGTGGCTGGCCGCCGCGGCGCTGGCCTGGGCCCTCGAGCGCCGCATTCAAGAAACGGGGTCAGGTTCACTTATTTCCGGGCCCCAGGGGCCCGGGAATAAGTGAACCTGACCCCGTTTCTTTAGCGCGACAGTTCGGCGGCGAGTTCGGGCGAGACGCCGGGGATCTTCGACCAGTCGACCTCGTCGATCTGCTCGGGCGGCAGGAAGCGCCGCGCGTACTCGAGGTAGACGCGCTCGCGCAGGAACACGTCGAACAGGTCCGGGTCGACGTGGTGGTCGAGCTTCATGCGGCCGAGGATGGTGAGCGATTCGCTGAGCGTCTTGCCCGGCTTGTAGGGCCGGTCGGCGGCGGTCAGCGCCTCGAAGATGTCGGCGATGCCCATCACCCGCGCCTGCACGCTCATCTGCTCGCGCGTCAGGCCGCGCGGGTAGCCCTTGCCGTCCATGCGCTCGTGGTGGCCGCCGGCGTACTCGGGCACGTTGCGCAGGTGCTTGGGCCAGGGCAGCGCCTCGAGCATGCGGATGGTCATCACGATGTGGTGGTTGATGATGCCGCGCTCGGCCTCGTTGAGCGTGCCGCGGCGGATGCACAGGTTCCCGAGCTCGTCGGCATCGAGGAAATCGCGCTCGGTGCCGTCCGGGCCGCGCCAGCGGTACGCGGCGATGCGCTTGAGTTCGGCGATGCGGTCGTCGCCCAGGAATTCGCCGCCGGTGTTGGCCGTGCGCACGGTTTCGCGGTCGGCCCGGAGCTGCGCGACGCGCGCTTGGTACGCCGCGGCGTCGAGCTCGCCGCGCAGGTGCGCGATCTCGGCATCGCGCAGCAGCACCTCGAAACGCGTGTCCACCAGGCCGATGCGGTCGTAGAGCGTCTGCAGCTTGGTGGCCTTGTCCACCACGTGCACCGGCGTGGTGATCTTGCCGCAGTCGTGCAGCAGGCCGGCGATCTTGAGCTCGTAGCGGTCGGCCTCGTCCATCGTGAACTCGGCCAGCGGCCCCACCGTGGTCCGGGCCACCGCGTCGGCCAGCAGGGTCGTCAGCGCCGGCACGCGCTCGCAGTGGCCGCCGGTGTAGGGCGATTTTTCGTCGATGGCGGTGTTGATCAGGTTGATCAGCGCTTCGAACAGCGTCTCGAGCTGGTCCACCAGCCGGCGGTTGTTGAGCGCGATCGCCGCCTGCGAGGCCAGCGATTCCACCAGCTGCTCGATGGCCGCGTCGAAGGGGCGGATGGCCCCGCCGCGGCCCTTGGCGTTGATCAGCTGAAGCACGCCGATGACGTGGCCGTCGTGGTCCTTCATCGGCACCGTCAGGAAGGACTGCGAGCGGTAGCCGGTGCGCGCGTCGAAGGCGCGCGTGCCGCTGAAGTCGAAACCCTCGGCGTCGTAGGCGTCGGCGATGTTCACCGTGCGGCCGGTCAGGGCTGCGTGCACCACCACCATCGAATCGTTGGCGCTGCCGTCCTCGCGGTGCATCGGGATGGCCGGGAAGGTGATGGGCTGGCCGTGGCGGCCGCCCATGAAAAAGCCCAGCGAATCGTTGCGCAGCACCTCGAAGCGCAGCGCGTCGCCCTCGACCAGGTAGAGCGTGCCGCCGTCGGCGTCGGCGAAGTCGCGCGCCGCCTCGAGGATGCGCTCGAGCAGGGTGGCCAGGTCGCGTTCGCTCGACAACGCCACGCCGATGGCGTTGAGGGTCTCGAGGCGGGCGAGGATTTCGGATTCGCTGGACATGGCGGCGCACCGTGCAGGCCTGCCGCCTAAGGTGAGGCCTTGCCGGCCGCGACGCAAACCCCGGGGCCGGGCCGCTCGTCTCAGCGCCAGCCGTCGTCGCGCGCGGCGCGTTCGGCTTCGGCGTCGAGCGGCTCGCCCTGCAGGCGCGCGTCCACCTCGGCCAGCACCGACGGCGGCAGGTCGGCCGCGGCCTGGCGCAGGTCGCCGCCGGACACGCTGGCCTCGCCGAGCGCGGGCAGCTGCCAGTCGCCGCTGGCACTGCGGCAGGCCAGCCCGGCCAACGGCGCCTCGCCACCGCGCACGAAGCTGCGGCACCAGCGACCCTGGTCGTCGCGGAAGCTCAGGCCGATGGCCACGTCGCCCACGGGCTGCGAGGCGAGGCCCTGCTCGAGCGCACGGGCGAACTCGCCGCGCGCCACCATCTGCCCGCCCGGGCCCAGGCCCAGGGCCGGATCCTCGCGGCCCAGCAGCACGCCCAGGCCGAGGCCCAGGGCCAGCGCGGCGGCCACGCCGATCCACGCCGGCAGGCCGAAGCGCGGCGGCGCGGCGCGGCGCGCGCGCGCGTCGGCCAGCGAGGCCACGTTCGCCGCCGCCTCGGGTTCGCGCAGCAGCGCCTGCAGGGCGGCGGGCACCGGCTCGTCGAGCACCGGCGCGTACGCGTCCCGGAGCGCGCCGGCCAGCGCGCGGTGCCCGGCCAGGGCCGCCGCGAGCGCCGGATCGGCGGCAACGGCGGCTTCGACCCGCGCGGCCTCCGCGGCGTCGAGCTGGCCGTCGGCGTAGGCCATCAGGGTTCGGTCATCGATGCTCACGGGTAACCTCCTTCGGCCAGCAGGGCCTGCAGTGCCGCGCGTCCGCGCGAGAGCCGGCTGGTGAGCGTGCCCTCGGGCACGCCGAGCGCCTCGGCGGCCTCGCGGTAGGACAGGCCTTCGACCAGCACCAGGGCCACGGCGCTGCGCTGCTCCTCGGGCAGGCGGGCCATGGCCGAGCGCACGGCCAGCTGGACGTCGCGCGCCTCGGCGCTCGATTCGCCGACGCGCTCGCCCAGTTCCTCGGGCGCGAACAGCTCGTCGCTGCGGCGCGCCGCGCGGTAGTCGTCGAGGAAGGCATTGCGCAGGATGCCGAACACCCAGCCCTCGAGGGCGCGCGTCCGGTCCCACTGGTCGGCGCGGGCCAGCGCGCGCTCGAGCGCCTTCTGCACCAGGTCGTCGGCGTCGTCCGGGCGCGGCGCCAGCGTGCGCGCAAAGCGCCGCAAGCGCGGCAGCAGCGCGGCCAGGCCTTCTCGCAGTTCGGGCGGGGCAGACGTTCCATTCATGTCGGTATACGCTCGGGCGGGCCGGATCCATCCCGGGGCGGCCGCCCGGCGATGCTAGCACCGCGTCGCGGGACGAATCCGCGCCGCCGGAACGTAGAACTCCCCATGGCAAACATGACCCACCGATTCGCCTTGCTGCTGATTGCCGTCCTCGCCAGCCCGCCGGCGGCGGCGCTGGGCCTGCCGCTGCCCGGCCTGCCGCGACCGGTGGACGACGTGGTGCAGCCGGTGCTGGGCGACGCCACGCGACTGGCCGACGAGCGCGTGGCGCGCGTTCGCTCGCTGCTGCGCGCGCATCCGCGCGCGCTGGCGCGCGACCCGCGCGGCGAACTGGTCGTGCGCGGCGAACTGCTGGCGATCGAGCCGGGACCCGAGGCCCTGGCGGCCGCCGGGTCGCTGGGCCTGCGCGTGCGCGAACAGCGCGAACTGGCGCCGCTGGGCCTGCGCGTCGTGGTGTTCGAGGCGCCGCCGCGGCGTTCGCTGCGGCGACTGCTGCGCGGGCTTCGCGAAGCCGATCCCACGGGCCACTTCGACTACAACCACGTGTACCTCGGCGCCGGCGCGATCGATGCAGCGCCCGACGAAACCTTGCCCGCCACCGGCGGGGAAGCTGCGCGCATCGTGGGCCTGGTCGATGGCGGCGTGGATGCCGGCGTCGCCGCCGCGGACGCGCGGCGACTGCAGCGGCACGGTTGCCCGGAGGCGCCGGCCGATCCGCACGGCAGCGCCGTGGCGCGGCTGCTGCTCGAGGAACCGCGCGTGCAGCTGCGCGCAGCCGACATCTATTGCGGGCAATCGACCGGCGGCTCGGTGCTCAGGCTGGCCGAGGCGATGGCCTGGCTGGCCAGCGAGCGCGCCACGGTGGTGAACCTGAGCCTGGTCGGGCCGGAGAACGCGCTGCTGGGGCGGCTCGTGGAATCGATGCAGGCGCGCGGGCACGTGCTGGTGGCGGCCGTCGGCAACGACGGCCCGGCGGCGGCGCCGCTTTACCCGGCGGCCTACCCGGGCGTGATCGGCGTGGCCGCCGTGGATGCGCGCGGACGCGCACTGCCCGAGTCCGGGCGCGGTGCGCATGTCGATTTCGCGGCGCTGGGCCTGTTCGAGGCGGCCGACGCGGCCGGCAAGCCGCGGCGCTGGCGCGGCACCTCGTTCGCCGCGCCGCGGGTGGCCCGGCGCGCCGCGCTCGCGGTGGATGCGCCGGGGCCCGATGCCTTGGCCACGGCCATGCGCACGCTCGCGGCCGAGGCCGCCGACGCCGCGCCTGCCGGCCGCGACCCGGCCACCGGCGAGGGCGTGGTCGGCCCCACGCGCTGAAGCTAAGCGCTGGCTGAATGTTTCCCCGGCGCCGCGGATGCCCGGGATGGATCCGGCCCACCCGTTCGTAGACCCCTTCGAAGCCGCGGATCGTCCGCGGTGCCTCGAAGGAGTCGACCATGAATCGCAAGCTGCTCGCTTCGGCCGTTTTCGCGGCCCTGATCCTTTCCACCAACGCCTCGGCCCAGTCCCTGGTCGGCGGCGTTTCCGGCTCGGTCAACGGCGCCGTCAACGGCACCCTCAACGGCCCCGCGGGTGGCCCGGGCCTGGGCGTGCGCGACACGCTGGGCGGCAGCCGCGAGATGGTGCAGGGCTCGTTGCTCGAGCGCCGCGCCGCGGTGCGCGCCGAGCGCGAGCGCCTGCGTGCCCAGCGCGAAGCCGCCGCGGCCGGCGCCACCAGCACGCTCGGTGGCGTGACCGGCCAGGCCGGTTCGCTGGCCTCGACGGGCGGCGATGTCGCCGCCAGCGCCGCCGCGACCGTCACCGCCCAGGCCGAGGGCAGCGCCAGCGGCGGTGGCCAGGCCGGCAACCCGGCCGAGGGCCTCGCCCTGCCGTCGCTGCCGTCGGCGCCCGCCGCGCCGGGCGTGCCGCAGGCGCCTGGCGTCCCGGAACTGCCGGCCGCGCCGTCGGCTCCGTCCGCGCCGACCGCCCCGGCCCTGCCCACCGCGCCCGGCCTGCCGGCGCTGCCGACCCTGGGCGGCGGTGGCGCCGACAGCGGCGAGGGCGATGAAGGCGGCGACCAGCCCGCCGAGCCCGCGCCGGCCCCGCGTCCGCTGCTGGGCGGCGTGCAGGCCGACGCCGGTGCGAACGCCGACGCCAATGCCGACGCGCAGGCCTCGGCCTCGCGCCAGGACGGCCAGGCCTCGGCCAATGCCAACGCCCGCGCGCAGGCCAACGCCAATGCCAACGCCCGCGTCTCGCGCGGCGACTGACGCGCACGCTCCCCCGCGCTTGCGTCGTTTCGCCCGGGCTTCGGCCCGGGCATTTTTTTCGCGGGCGACATTCCCCATCGCTTTCGATACGCTCCGGGCTCGGCAATCGGGGAAAGTCTGGGGATGGAAAAGCCGGGAAGCCTGGCCTGCGTCGGCCTGGGGATGACCCTCGGCGCCCACCTCACGCCGCGCGCGCAGGCCCACATCGGCCAGGCCGACGTGGTGTTCGTGGCCGCCTCCGATCCGCTGGTCGAGCTGTGGGTGCAGCAGATGCACCCGGACGTGCGCAGCCTGCAGCCGCTCTACGGCGAGGACAAGCCGCGCACCGACACCTACCGCGAAATGGTCGAAGCCCTGCTGGCCGAAGTACGCGCCGGAAAGCGCGTCTGCGGCGCCTTCTACGGCCACCCCGGCGTGTTCGCCCAGGCCCCGCACCGCGCCATCGCCCAGGCCCGCCGCGAAGGCTACGAAGCGGTGATGGAGCCCGGCATCTCGGCCGAGGACTGCCTGTACGCCGACCTGGGCATCGACCCGGGCGAAACCGGCTGCCAGCACTTCGAGGCCAGCCAGCTGATGTTCTACCACCGCCGCATCGACACCAGCGCCTGGCTGGTGGTGTGGCAGCCCGGCGTGGCCGGCGACCGCGGTTTCCGTCGCGCCGCCACGGGCCCCGCGCATCGCCAGCTGCTGGTTGACCTGCTGGCCCGGGACTACCCGTTGGACCACGAGTGCCTGCTTTACGAGGCCGCCACCTTGCCCCTCCACCGGCCGCGCATCGAGCGGCTGGCGTTGGGTTCGCTCGCGGCGGCCCGTTTGACGGCACAATCCACCCTCGTGCTGCCGCCGGGCCGCAAGCTCGAGCGCAACGAGGCGCTGCTTGCCCTCCTGGCGGAGCTCGACGAGGCCGAGGGGCTGGCCGGCGGCCACTGATCCATCCACCACGAAAGGGGAATTGAAGATGTCGAACGTGATTGAGTTCCTGGCGCGCCTGGGCGCCGACCCGAAGCTGGCCGCGCTCGAGGGCGAAGCCTTCGAGGCCGCCGTCGGCGAACTGGCCCTGGACGACGCCGCGCGCGCCGCCCTGCTGGCCCGCGATGCCGGCGCCCTGGGCGACCTGCTCGGCGGCCGCCCGAAGATGATCTGCATGCTGTTCCCGGCCGACGACGACCAGAAGAAGGACGACGACCAGGACGACAGCGACGGCCCGCTCGACGACGAGCAGCCGCAGCAGTCCGTGCGCCGCGACGGCCTGCACTGACGGGCACCGGCGGGGACGACCATGCGCCATTGGTTCGCCGCCGCCCTGGCCGCGGCGATGCTCTTCGGGGCATCGCCGCGCGCCACTGCGTCCCCGGCCTTCGAGGCCATGCTGCGCCAGGCCGAGGCCGTGCGCAGCGCCGACCCGCAGCAGTTCAACGCGCTGCTGGGCGAACTCAACGCCAGCGTCGGCTCGGCGTCCCAGCGCCAGCGCGACGAGCTGGCCTACCTCAAGGCCTACCAGCTCTCCTATTCGGGCCGCTTCGACCTGGGCATCGAGGCGGCGCGCGAGCTCTTCGACCGCTCCGAGGACGCCAGCGTGCGCTTCCGCGCGGCCGCGCTGATGGTCAATTCCCTGGCCGTCACGCGCGACTTCGCCCAGGGCGTGCGCTACATGAACGAGATGCTCGCCCTGATCGACCAGATCGAGGACCCCGAGCTTCGCCACCACGGCTGGGCCGCGGCCGGCACCATCAGCAACTTCGTCGGCCGCCACGAGGACGGCCAGCGTTTCGCCGAGCTCATGCTCGCCGACCAGCCGAACCCGCGCACCGCCTGCTTTGCCGGCGCGCTGCTGCTTGAATCCCTGTTCGGCCAGCGCAAGCTGGCCGACCGCCCGGACTTCATGGCCGGGCAGATCGACCGCTGCATCGCCGCCGGCGAGCCGGTGATGACCAATTACGCACGCGCCTACCAGGCGCGCGTGATGTCCTGGCACGGCGACCGCAACGAGGCGGCGGCGCTGCTGCTGCGCCACCTGCCGGAGATCGAGGCGACGCGTTATCCGTCGCTGATCGGCTTCGTCTATTCCACCCTGGCCGAAATCGCCTTCTCGGGAGGCGACTACGCGCAGGCGGACAACTTCGCCCGCCGCTCCATCGCCCAGGCCTCCGGCATGGGCAACTCCGCCGCGCTGGTGGCCGCGCACCGCGTGCTCTACGAAGTGGCCCTGCAGCGCGGCGACAACGCCGCGGCGCTGGCCCACCACATCAACTTCGCCGCCGCCGACAAGGCCTACCTCGACGAAGTCTCGGCGCGCGCCCTGGCCTACCAGCAGGTGATGGCGGAGACCCGCGAGAAGGAGCAGGCGATCGAACTGCTCAACCGCGAGAACCAGCTGCTGCAGCTGCGCGAGCAGGCCTCGTCGCTGTCGGCGCGCAACAACCAGCTGCTGCTGGCGCTGCTGGCGGTGATGCTGGGCGCGCTGGGCGTCTGGACCTGGCGCACGCGGCGCTCGCAGCAGCTGTTCCGGCGCCTGGCCGAAACCGACGCGCTGACCGGCATCCCCAACCGCCTCAGTTTCAGCCGCCGCGCCGAGGAAGCGCTCACGCTCAGCCAGCGCAACCAGGAGGAGGTGGGCCTGGTGATGTTCGACCTCGACGAGTTCAAGTCCATCAACGACCGCTTCGGCCACGCCACCGGCGACTGGGTGCTGCGTGAAGTGGCGCGCGCCTGCAGCGAAGTCTGCCGGCGCCACGACATCCTCGGCCGCCTCGGCGGCGAGGAATTCGCCTTCCTGCTGGTGGGCTGCGACCTGGCTTCGTCGGTGGCGCTGGCGCAGGCCTGCCGCAAGCGCATCGCCGCCATCGACACCTCGGGCACCGGCCAGGCCTTCACCGTCACGGCGAGTTTCGGCGTGGCCGGCACCCGCGCCTGCGGCCATGACTTCCTGACCCTGCTCAGCCGCGCCGACGACGCGCTCTACCAGGCCAAGCACGCCGGCCGCGACCGCGTACGCACGCACGGCGCGGGCGATCTCGCGCTGGACGCCGCGGCAACGAACTAACCCGGCCGCTTCGGCCACTTCACTTTTTTACACGATGGCCGCGGCGGGACCTGGCCGCGGCGCGCATGGGCGCGCGTTGGATTTTCCACCGGAGGCATTCAGCGCGCGTTTCGTGCCGGCGTCACGTTTTGCCTGGGAACTGTGACTGCCCACAAATCCAAACCGTGCTGCATCGCCGGTTTCGTCTGGAAGTGTGCGTGGGTTCCCACAGTGGGCAAGTGTGATCCGTGGCGCATCAATCACTTACACCGCTTCCTAGACTGCTCTCCAACGGCCACGCACTCCCCCGATGCGGCCGGAACGCCAGCGGAGCAGGACCATGAACATCGATCGCAAGCACGGCCCCGGCAAGTCCTTCCGCCTCGCGGCGCTTTGTGCGCTGGCCCTCGCGTTCGCGCAGCCGGCCCTGGCCCAGGGCGAGTTCGCCAGCGCGCAGCCGCAGGCGAAGGTGTCGGCCTCGGCGACGGTTTCGTTCCGCATCGTGGTGCGCGAGACGGTGCGCATGGACGCCCAGGCGCTGGTGGCCAACGTCGCGCCGCGCGACCTGCGCTCGCCGCCGCAGCAGCGCCAGGTCGACCTGCTCGACGGCATGCAGCGGGTCACGCTCGCCCGGCCCTGAGCCACGCCATAATCGGGCGGCCCGCAACGGAGCCGCCCATGCCCCATCCGCTTCCCGCATCGAACCGGCTGCGCCTGCGTGAACTGCACGCCGGCGACGCAGTCGCGATGCTCGCCCTGCTCAACGATCCCGATTTCATAGCCCACATCGGCGACCGCGGCGTGCGCACCGAGGCCCAGGCGCTGGCCTATCTCGAGGCCGGCCCGTTCACCGGCTACCGCGCGCACGGCTACAGCCTGTGGGCCGTGGAGGCCCTGCCCGGCGGCGAGTTCGCCGGCGTGTGCGGCCTGATCCGCCGCGACACCCTGCCCGACCCCGACATCGGCTACGCCTTCCTGCCGGCCTGGCGCGGCCGCGGCCTGGCGGCCGAGGCCGGGCGGCTGGTGCTTGGCCATGCCTTCGAGGTGCTGCGCCTGCCGCGGGTGCTGGCCATCGTCACCGAAACCAATGCCGCCTCGCGCCGCCTGCTCGAGTCGCTGGGCCTGCGTTCGCAGGGTCCGCGCGAAGTGGGCACCGAAACCTTGCTCGTCTACGCCATCGAGGCGCCGGCGCCGGGCGCCTGAAAAGAAACGGGGCGGGTGCCGAAGCACCCACCCCGCGTTTTGCCGATTCGCGCGCGGCTTGCGCGGCGAATCCCGGGCCTCAGGCCGCGGCGTCCTTGAGCTTCTTGAGCGGACGCACCTTCACCTTGACGGTGGCCGGCTTGGCGGCGAACCACTGCTCTTCCTTGGTGAACGGGTTGATGCCCTTGCGCTTGGGCTTGGCCGGCACGTTGACGACGGTGATCTTCAGCAGGCCCGGCAGGGTGAAGCTGCCCGCGCCCTTCTTGGAGACCGAACCGTGCACGGCGCCTTCCAGCGCGGCCATCACGGCGCGCACGTCCTTCGAGGCGACGCCGGTGGACTCGGCGATGTGCGACACCAGGCCCGACTTGGTCAGGGCTTCCTTGATCGGCTTCGGCGCGGCCGGCTTGGCAGCGGCCTTCGGGGCAGCCTTCTTCTTCGCAGCTTTCTTGGTAGCCATTTTTGTTCCCGTGGTTCTGAATTGGGTTTTGGGGTGCCTTGGGATTCCCCTCCGGCACGCTGAATGTAGGGCATGGAACGGCTGCCGCCAAGTGCAAAATCGCTTTAAAACCGGGTTTTTTCACCTGCGCGGACGAATGGTCGCCGCCGGCGTCCGGTCGGGGCCGTCGTTTGCGTATGCCCTGCCACCCCGGTTGGCTATCATCCGGGGCAGCCAATCCACGGAATCCCGCCCATGAGCAACACCCCGCCCGACCGCCTCAGCGTCAATCCCCGCAGCCCGCACTACGACGAGGCGATCCTGGCCCGCGGCATCGGCGTGCGCTTCAACGGCATCGAGCGCAACAACGTCGAGGAATACTGCATTTCCGAGGGCTGGGTGCGGCTGCCGGTGGGCAAGTCGCTCGACCGCCACGGCAACGCCATGACCATGAAGGCCAAGGGCACGGTGGAAGTGTGGTTCCTGGACGCGGCGGACGCCGGTTGAACGGCCTGCACGCGCTCGCGCTGGCGGGCCTGCTGGCGCTGGCCGGGGGCGCGGCGGCCCAGGCGCCGCAGCCGGTGCCGACCCCGGTGCCGGATGCGGTCCTGGAGCTGGTGCGTGCCTCCGACGAGGCCGCCGACGCCGGGGATTTCCGCACCGCGGCCGACCGCCTGGCCGAGGCGCTCGAACACCCCGCGGCAGCCGGGCTCCCGCCAACGATCCAGCGGCGCTTGCACACCCATCTCGGCCGCCATGCCGTCCGGGGCGACGACCTGCCGCGCGGCCTGAAGCACGCGCGCCTGGCCACCGCCTTCGGGGACACCGAGCTCGGCGACTGGATCCTGCGCGCCGTGCTCGCCCGCGACATCGGCCTGCCGGACGAGTCCGCCGACAGCTGGCGCGAGGCCTACCAGCGCTGGCCCGGGCAGGTCCGCCGCCACCATGAGCACAACGTCACCGAGGCCATCTGGGGCACCGACTTCGATTCGCCGGCGCGCTTCGCCCTGCTCAAGGCCCTGCGCGAAGGCGGCTTCGAGTGGGCCTGGACGGGCCCGGCCGACGGCCTGTGGCTGGAGCTGGCGCTGCAGCACCTCGCGCGCGGCGAGCAGGAGGCCGCCCGCGAGATCGTGGCCACCCTCACCGAGCCGCGCATCGTCATCCAGCTGCTGGCCGACCGCCGCTTCGACGCCGTGCGCGACCCCGCCCTGACGCCGGCGGCGCTGCCGCGCCTGGCCCGGCAGCGGGCCGACGACCTGCGCGCCCGCGCCCTGCTCGACGCGAACGTCGTGGGCATCCAGGCCGAGTACGCCTCGGCGCTGCTTATGCTGGGCGAGCACGAGGACGTGGTGGCCCTGGCCGAACAGGTCGCCACGGCCATCGCCGACAGCCCGTTCAAGGGCGACATCTACATCGACCAGCAGGAACAGCTGTCCTGGCTCTACGACCGCGCCGGCGAGGCGCTGGTGCGCCTGGGCCGCAAGGACGAGGCGATCGCCATGTACCGCCGCGCCGCCGGCACGAAGGAGCAAGGCGCGGCCAATGTCAGCCAGGTGCTCAACCTAGCCCACCACCTGGTCAGCGCCGGGCAGCCGCGCGAAGCGCTCGAGCTGGTCGCGTCGGTGGGCAACATGAGTCCGTTCGGACGCATGGTGCTGGTGAGCGTTCAGCACCGGGCGGCGCTGGCCCTGGGCGACGGGCCGGCCGCGGATTCGGCGCTGGCGTACCTCGAACGCAACCGCGGCGACGGCGAGGGCGTGTACACCCAGGCCCTGCTCGACCGCGGCCAGGACGACGCCGCGGCCGCGGCCCTCATCGCGAGCCTCGAGAAGCCCGAAGAGCGCCTCGGCGCACTGTATTCGGTGCAACGCTTCCTTGAATCGGCCTCGCTCGACCCGGACCGCGACGCGCGCCACCGCGCGATGATCGCCCGCGAGGACGTGCAGGCGGCCATCAACCGCCACGGCCGCGCCCTCGACCTGCCGCTGTACGAACCCTGGTGATCCGCCGCCGATGACCGACGCCATCCTGTCCATCCGCGGCCTGGGCAAGACCTACGCCAGCGGCCACGTCGCGCTCAAGTCGGTGGACCTCGACATCCGCCGCGGCGAGATCTTCGCCCTGCTCGGCCCCAACGGCGCCGGCAAGACCACGCTGATCTCCATCGTCTGCGGCATCGTCAACGCCAGCCGCGGCACGGTGCTGGCCGACGGCCACGACATCGTGCGCGAGTTCCGCCAGGCGCGCTCGAAGATCGGCCTGGTGCCGCAGGAGCTGAGCACCGGCGCCTTCGAGACGGTCTGGGCGACGGTGCGGCTCAGCCGCGGCCTGTTCGGCAAGCCGCGCGACGACGCCCACCTGGAGAAGGTTCTGCGCTCGCTGAGCCTGTGGGACAAGAAGGACAGCAAGATCATGGCGCTATCGGGCGGCATGAAGCGCCGCGTGCTGATCGCCAAGGCGCTGGCGCACGAACCGTCCATCCTGTTCCTGGACGAACCCACCGCCGGCGTGGACGTGGAGCTGCGCCGCGACATGTGGGCGCTGGTGCGCGAGCTGCGCGAGAACGGCACCACCATCATCCTCACCACCCACTACATCGAGGAAGCCGAGGAGATGGCCGACCGCATCGGCGTCATCAACCACGGCGAGCTGGTGGTGGTGGACGAGAAGGACGCGCTGATGCGCAAGCTGGGCCGCAAGGTGCTGACGCTGCAGCTGCAGGCACCGCTGGCGGCGATCCCGGCCGAGCTGGCGGGCCTGCCGCTTTCTCTGTCAGACGACGGGCTGTCGCTGGTGTACACCTTCGACGCCCAGGGCGAGCGCACCGGCATCGCCGGCCTGCTGCGGCGCCTGGGCGAGCACGGCATCGACTTCCGCGACCTGCACACCGAGGAGAGCTCACTCGAGGAAATCTTCGTCAGCCTGGTCGGCCGCGAAAAGCGGGGTGCCGCATGAACTGGCATGCCGTCGGGGCCATCTACCGCTTCGAGATGGCGCGCACCCTGCGCACGCTGGGCGAATCGATCATCTCGCCGGTGCTCACCACCTCGCTCTACTTCGTGGTGTTCGGCGCCGCCATCGGCGCGCGCATGGGCGAAGTGGGCGGCGTGAGCTACGGGGCATTCATCATCCCGGGCCTGATCATGCTCTCGCTGCTCAACGAGTCGATCTCCAACGCCGCCTTCGGCATCTACATGCCCAAGTGGTCGGGCACCATCTACGAGGTGCTGTCGGCGCCGGTGGGTTGGGGCGAGGCGGTGCTGGGCTACGTGGGCGCGGCGGCCAGCAAGTCGGTGGTGCTGGGCCTGCTGATCCTCGTCACCGCGCGCTTCTTCGTCGACTACGAGATCGCCCACCCGCTGGCGATGGCGCTGTTCCTGGTGCTCACCGCGGTGAGCTTCAGCCTGTTCGGCTTCATCATCGGCCTGTGGGCCACCGACTTCCAGAAGCTGCAGGTCATCCCGCTGATGGTGATGACGCCGCTGACCTTCCTGGGCGGCGCCTTCTACTCGATCGACATGCTGCCGCCGGTGTGGCAGAAGATCGCGCTGTTCAACCCGGTGGTGTACCTGATCAGCGGCTTCCGCTGGAGCTTCTTCGGAACCTCGGACGTGGACGTGGTGGTGAGCTTCGCCGCCATCATCGGCTTCCTGCTGGTTTGCCTGCTGGCGGTGCGGGCCATCTTCCTGAGCGGCTGGCGCCTGAAGTCGTGAGGGCGGCGCGAGGGCGGGCGCCCGGCCGGGAGTGAACTGGCGCACGGTTTCGTGACGAAACCGCGTCGGCACCGCTGTTTTTTGCGGAAAAACTGATCCAAGTCACGAACGCGGGCCGTACCCGGGCGCACAGTCCGCGCCATGAACCTTCCGGCCCTGCTCAAGAACCGCATCGGCACTGACGTCCGGCTGGCGATGGTGCTGCTGTTCGCGGCCATCGCGATCGTCGGCATCACGCCGTTCGCGATCGCCCGCGCGCTGCAGGGCGAATGGCTCGCGGCCGTGCTCGACACCGTGGTGCTGGCGGTGATCGCCGGCAACGCCGCCTACGCCTGGCGCACCGGCAACAGCGCCCTGGCCGGCAAGCTCAACGCGGTGGTGGTGTCGCTGGCCTGCGCGGCCCTGGCCGGCGCCCTGGGCCCGGCCGGCCTGTTCTGGACCTACACCATCATCCTGGCCAACTACATGCTCGCCCCGCGCTCGCTGGCCACCGTCTGCGGCGGCGTGCTGCTCGCGGCCGGGCTGCTGCTGGCACCCTTCCCCTCCACCCTGGCGATGGCGGCGTTCGGCGTGAGCGCGCTGCTGGTGATGCTCTACGCCTTCATCTTCGCCAGCCTGACCGAAGTGCAGCGCAAGCTGCTCGAGGGCCTGGCCACCCGCGACCCGCTCACCGGCGTGGCCAACCGCCGCGGCATGGAGATCGACCTGGCCGAAGCGCTGCGCGGCCACCTCGGGCGCGGCGAACCGGCCACCCTGGCGGTGCTGGACCTGGACCATTTCAAGGCGGTCAACGACACCCACGGCCACGACACCGGCGACCGGGTGATCCTGGGCTTCGTCGAGCGCGTGCAGTCGGTGCTGCGCAAGCGCGACCGGCTCTACCGGCTCGGCGGCGAGGAGTTCGTGCTGCTGCTGCCGGGCACCGACCACAGCGGCGCCCGCGCCGCGCTCGAGAAGATCCGCGACGAGGTCCAGGCGGCGCCGCTGGCCGACAACGTGCGCGTGACCACGTCCATCGGCGCCGCCGTGCTCGAAGCCGAGGATGACTGGCCGTGCTGGCTGGCCCGCGCCGACGCCGCGCTCTACCGCGCCAAGGCCGCCGGTCGCGATTGCGTCAGCTTCGACTCCACCCTGGGCGGCCCGGGCGAGCGCCGCCTGCGCCTGGTGCAGGGCCACCCGCTGCCCTGGCCTGGCGGCCCGGCGTAGACTGGGGGCAGCAACCTCCGGGAGCGCCCGCCATGAAGATCCTCATCCCCGTCGATGGCAGCAAGACCGCCGGTGAGGCGGTGAAGTACGCCATCCAGCTCGCCCGCGCCCTGGCCGAGCCGCCCAGCCTGACCCTGCTGCACGCCGACATGCCGCTGATGCGCCGCGTCGCCGCGGAGCTGGGCACCGAGGGCACCCGCAAGTACCACGAGGGCAACCACGAGTACGCGCTCAAGGGCGCGCGCACGGCGCTGCGCCGGGCCAAGCTGGCCTTCAGCGAGAAAGCGGTGGTGGACGACGCCGCGCCGGCAATCATCAAGGCCGCCCAGGCCGGCAAGTACGAGCTGGTGGTGATGGGCTCGCAGGGGCGCACCGCGCTGGGCACGGTGTTCCTGGGCTCGGTGGCGCAGAAGGTGCTCTCGCAGAGCAAGGTGCCGGTGCTGGTGGTGCGCTGAGGCGCGCCGGCTAGGTTCCGCAGAAGGTCTGCGTCACGCGCTGCCCGGCCTCGGGCGGCGCCATGAAGGCTTGCTGCGCCGGGCCGTGGTCGAAGGGCCGGCGCACGGCCGCCAGCATCGCCTCGAAGGGCTGCAGGTCGCCCGCCGCCGCCGCGGCCAGCGCGGCTTCGACGAGATGGTTGCGCGGGATGAGCGCCGGGTTCGCGGCGCGCAGGCCGGCGCGCACCTCGTCCACGCCGCGGCCCTCGCCCGCCAGCCGCGCCTGCCAGCGCGCGCGCCAGGCGTCCATGGCCGGCGTGCGCGGCAGGCCCGCGGGCTCGCCGTCGAGCGCCTCGGCCAGGGCGCGGAAGGACAGCGTGTAGTCGGCCGCCACCGCTTCGAGCGCGGCCAGGAATTCGCGGCCCAGCGCCTCGTCGTCATCGTGTGCCGTGGCCAGGCCCAGCTTGCGGCGCAGGCCGTCCAGCCAGGCGCTGCGGTAGTGGCCGGCGAAGCCTTCGACCACCGCGCGCGCATCGGCCACGCCCTGCTCGCCCTGGCGCTGGAACAGCGGCAGCAGGCATTCGGCCAGCCGCGCCAGGTTCCACTGCGCGATCGGCGGCTGGTTGCCGTAGGCGTAGCGGCCGTGGCGGTCGATGGAGCTGAAGACCTTGGCCGGGTGGTATTCGTCCAGGAAGGCGCAGGGGCCGTAGTCGAGCGTCTCGCCCGAGATGGCCACGTTGTCGGTGTTCATGACGCCGTGGATGAAACCGGCGTGCATCCACGCCGCCACCAGCGCCGCCTGCGCCTGCGAGACCGCGTCGAGCAGGGCCAGGTAGCGGTCGGGTGCGCCCTGCACGCCCGGGTAGTGGCGCGCGATGACGTGGTCGGCCAGCCGGCGCACGTTGGCGTCCTCGCCGCGCGCGGCGAAGTACTGGAAGGTGCCCACGCGCACGTGGCTGGCGGCCACGCGCGTGAGCACGGCGCCGGGCAGGATCTCGTCGCGCACCACCGCTTCGCCGGTGGCCACCGCCGCCAGCGAGCGCGTGGTGGGGATGCCGAGCGCGTGCATGGCTTCGCTCAGCAGGAACTCGCGCAGCACCGGGCCGATGGCGGCGCGGCCGTCGCCGCGGCGCGAAAACGCCGTGGGGCCGGCGCCCTTGAGCTGGATGTCCACGCGGCGGCCATCGGGCGCCAGCCACTCGCCCAAGGCGATGGCGCGGCCATCGCCCAGGCGCGGTACGAAGTGGCCGAACTGGTGGCCGGCATAGGCCAGCGCCACCGGGCGTGCGCCTTCGGGCCAGGCGTTGCCGGAAAACAGCTGCGCGGCGGCGTCGCGCCAGGTTTCCGGCAGCGCCAGCGAAGCCGCCAGCGCGTCGTTCCAGGCCAGCAGGCGGGGCGCCGCCACGGGCGTCGGGCGGGCGTCGGCGGCGAAGTCTTCGCCCAGGCGTGCGTAGGTGTGTTCGAACATGGGCGCAGTATCACCCGGCGACCGTGAAGCCGGGGAAATCCACCACGACGATTGCATGTCTTACAGGCTTGGCACGAAGCGGGCCCCTGTAAAACAAGGGTTTTTTGCTTGGCACGGTTCGTGCGTCATCCCAGGCAGACCCAACGTCGCCTGGAGACGACCATGATCGAGCAAGCCCTCGCCCTTGAACTCCCCTCGCCGCTCGCGCTCCCGCCGGGGCCGGACGGACTGCGCCGTGCGATGCAGGACGTGCTGTCGGTGGAATCCGACTTCGTCGCCAAGTTCCTGCCACTCCAGGGCATGACGCGCATTCCGCCCGGTTTCCCGGCTTTTGCGCAGTGGCACCACGCGCAGGCGGGCGATGAAGATGCGAGCTGGGAAGACGCCGCGCCGGCCTACGCCCTGGCCTGCCTCTCGCATGCGGCCTACGGCGGCACGCTGGACCCGAGCGTGGAGTGGGAGCTGGAGCTGCAGTGGGCCGACCTGGGCACGCTCTCGGCCCTGCCCTGGCCGCAGGCGCGGCGCCGCGTGATGGCGGCCTGGTCCTACCTGTCGGGCGACGACCCGCTGCCGGCCGGCTTCGACGCCGCCATCGAGGCGGCGGAGGACGACGAGGCCGCGCCCGTGCTCGACCTCGAGCTGGTGCCGGCCTTCGTGGTGCTGCGCTGCTCGATGGCGCGGCTGCCGCTGGGCGATTGGCATACGCGCGGCCAGGAACGCTGGCTGCCCACCGACATGCCGGCGCTGTCGCTCGCGGCCAGCCCCGCCCTGGCCGCGCTCGACGCGCTCACCCTGCACGGCTTCGCCGAGGACGAACCGCGCTGCCTGGTGCGCCTGGCCTTCGCGCCGCACCTGATGCACGCGCTCGAGGGCGTGGCCGCCGACGGCGACATGATGACCGTGGCGCGCTGGCGCCGCGAGGTGGCGCGCTGGGCCTCGCAGAATGAATCGGTGCTGCTGCGCGTGCCCAGCCCGATCTGCCCGGGCGAGTACAACCTGCTGGCCAACCCGCGCCACCCCGATATCGGCCGCCTGCAGCGCTTCGACGCGCGGCCGCTGCTGCTCGACCGGCGCAAGGCGCGGCATTGAACGCCGGCTCAGCCCGGAGGATGCAGCAGCTGCCTGACCACGTCCAGGCAGCGCTGCCCGTCGCTCTCGATTTGCTCGAGCACCGGGTCGGGGCCCTCGTGGCCGGCGTGCAGGCTGAGCACCGCGGCGTTCATGAGCAGCGAGTTGAGGAAGTTGCGCACCTGGTGCTCGACCACCAGCAGGGTTTCGCGCGAGAGCGTGACCCACGGGTCGCGCGTGGCCGGCGACCAGCCCACCAGGAAGGGCGCCAGTCCGCCGAGGTAAGTGCCGAGGCGCGCGCGATCGTCGGGCGAGAGGCCGGTGCCGGGCGCGAAGCGAAGGCGCAGCACCAGCCAGCGCAGCGGGCTGCCGGGCAGGTCGAGCGGGAAATCGAACACGGCGCAGCCCTCGGGCGCCGGCGGGCGTTCGCCGGCCGGCACCCAGCGCGCCTCCTCGCAGCCGCGCGCCGCCAGCCAGGCGCGCACCACGGGAGGAAACAGGCGGGCCAGCTCAGGCGCGGTCTCCATCGGCCTCCCCGGCTTCGGCCTCTTCCGCTGCCCCTAGCACCGGCGGCGCGCCCGGCGCGGCCTGGTAGCTGTTGAGCCGGTTGTAGAGCGTCTTGGTGGCGATGCCCAGCACCTGCGCCGCCTTGGACTTGTTGTTGTCGAAGTAGGCCAGCGTCTTGAACAGCATGCGCCGCTCGATTTCGTGCAGCGGCGTGCCGACGGCGAAGGTGATGGTGCTGGCGGTTTCCACCGAGGGCCCGGCTTCGTCCAGCGGCAGGCTGGGCGTGACCAGGTCGCCGTCGGCGAGGATGTAGGCGCGCTGGATGAGGTTCTTGAGCTCGCGGATGTTGCCCGGCCAGCGGTAGCGCAGCAGGCGGTCGGCGCCCTCGCGGGTGAGCACGCGCTGGGTGTCGCAGCGCCGGTTGAGGCGGTCGAGCACCAGCTGGGCGATGGGCAGGATGTCCATGGGCCGCTCGCGCAGCGGCGGCACCGACATCGGGAATTCCGCGAGGCGGTAGTACAGGTCCTCGCGCAGGCGGCCGGCGGCGATGGCCTCGGCATGCGGGCGGTTGGTGGCCGACACCACGCGCACGTCGAGGTGGATGTCCTCGCTGCCGCCGACGCGGCGGATGCGTCGCGCCTCGAGCGCGCGCAGCAGGTGCACCTGCAGGTGCACGGGCATCTCGCCAATTTCATCCAGGAACAGCGTGCCGCCCTGCGCCTGCTCGAACAGGCCGAGGTGGCGCGCATTGGCGCCGGTGAAGCTGCCGCGCTCGTGGCCGAAGAGCTGGCTGGTGAGCAGGTCGGCCGGCACCGCGCCGCAGTTGAAGGCCACGAAGGGCCCGCTGCGCGCGCTCTCGGCATGGATGGCGGCGGCCACCAGTTCCTTGCCGGTGCCACTCTCGCCTTCGATGAACACCGAGGCATCCGTCGGCGCCACGCGGCGCACCTGCCGGCGCACCGCGTCCATCGCCGGCGAGGGCCCGGCCAGGCCGTGCCAGGGTTCGCTGGGTGGCGGCTCCTCCGCGGGCTGGCGGCTGGCGGCGGTTTGCAGCAGGTTTCGGAAGGTGGCGACCTGCAGCGGCTTGACCACGTAGTCCACGATGGGCAGGTGCATAGCCTTGAGCGCCGACTCCACCGTAGGGTGGCCGGTGATGAGGATCACCTGGGTGCGGCCGCCGAGGTCGAGGTGCTCGAGCAGCTCCAGGCCGCTGCCGTCGGGCAGCGAGAGATCGACCAGGGCGACGTCGAAGGCGTGCTCGCGCAGCCGCAGCCGGGCCTGCGCGAGGCTGCCGGCGATGACCACGTCGAAACCCAGGCCGCCGGAAATTTCGGCGGCGGCCCGCACGAAACCCACGTCGTCATCGACGATGAGCAGGACGGGACGATGGGCCATGGCGGCGACCTCCGGAAGTTCCAGTCTGCTCCAACGCAGGCATGCGTTGGCGACAGGCGTCACGTTTCCGGGGGCGTCGTGGCGATATTACACGCTTGGGTAAATCTTGCAGGGCGCGGCCCAGGCTGGCATCCCGCTTGCTGGGTCAGCCCTCGCCGGGGTGCTTGCCGTCGACGACCCAGGCGCGCAGGGCGGCCAGCGCCGCGGCTTCGGCTTCCGGCCCGAAGCGGCAATGGCCCTGGCCCACCGGCGGCAGTTCGAACACCTGGTTGCCACGGCCGGCGTTGCGCGCCAGGTTGAGATAGCGCGAGGAGGTTTGCGAGGGAATGGATTCGTCCACCTCGTTGGCCATCAGTACCACCGGGCGCTGGGTGTTGCCGGTGAGGCGCAGGCGCGCGTTGGCGTAGGCCACGGCCTCTGGGTCGCCGGCATAACGGCGCACGCCGGCGTTGAGCGAGGCGTCGTCTTGGAAGCCGCTGTAGGTGACGCGGGTGTTGTCCACGGGGATGCCGCCCGCGCGCTCGCGCAGCTCGAACAGCACGCCGTAGCGCAGCATCAGGCCACCGGCCAGGCCCTCGCGCGGGATGCCGAAAGCCTGGCCCAGGCGCACCGCGAAATCCTCGTCGGAGGCCAGCGCGGTTTCGATGGCCGCCGGATCCGGCCAGCGCGGCGCGTCCGCGCTGAACAGCCCACCCGGCGCCAGTACGCCCGGATGCCTGTACTCGAACACCGCCAGCGCGCCCAGCAGCGGGCCGTTGAACAGCTCTTCGGCCGGCGCATTGGCGCCGCACAGCGCCAGGCCGCCGTCGTAGGCAGCGCCGTGGGTCTCGAGCGTGCCCAGCACCAGGTGGCCGCCCATCGAGTGGCCCATGGCCCAGGTGCGCTTGGGCTGGCCCAGAAGGCCGACTACGTGGCGGCGCATCGCCTCGGTGTCTTCCAGCCCCTCGGCCACGGCCCAGCCGCGCGCGGAGTAATCCGACTGCGCCACCGCGAAGCCGCGCTCGAACAGCCAGCCCTCGTAGCCGTTGCGCGGCATCACCTCGGGAATCGGCTGCTCCGCCGGTGCATAGCCGTGCATGTAGACGACCAGCTCGCCGTTCCAGTTCTCCGGCACGTCGAGCCGCCAGGGCGCGCCATCGATGGTGCCGGCATGCTCGCTGGGCTGCGCGACGGCCGACGCATTTTCCGCGGCCAGCGCGGACGGGGACGAAACCAGGACAAGCAGGACCAGCCACAGGAACAGCGACTTCAGGCGCATGGAGCGACTCCGGACCAAGGTGGCCGGAGTGTGCCAGTTTTCGATTGCAGGGTGCGGCCCTGCCTCAGGTCACGACGTCAACGTAATTGACCTGCACCACCGGCGGCGGGATCGGGTCGCCATCCTCGCGCATGCCGGCGAGGTGGAGTCCGATGGCTTCGGGCATCAGCTGCTGGAGCTCTTCCTGCGAATTTTTCGTGGCGGCAGTTGCAGAAGAAAGCGGGCCGGTTTGGGTTGACTTGGGCGTTTCAAGCGATAGGATGGGTTCAACGATCACCGCCGAAAGGAGCGTCCCGATGAAGACCGTCATCGCTAGTGCCGCCGTTGCCCTGATTGCCGTCGCAGGCTGGGCCGCCCATTCCCACGCCCAGGCCCGCGCCAACTGGCAGCCGACCTGTCGGAGCGTCGGCTGCATCGAACCCGATGCTGGCCTGCACGCGCCGGAAGGCGCGCAGCTCAGCTTCGAACGGTGCGACGCGGCCAAGGGCACTTTCAGCCGCTACCGCTACGAACGCCAAGCTGGCGGCTGGGCGCTGGTGGAGCGGATGGAGTCGGCGCAGTTGGATTGTGAGGGGTGATGGGGAGTCGTCCGCGCCCGACCTATTCCGTTGAAAAACTCGGTTTCTGGCTGGCGGCTGGGCGTGACGGCTTGGCCGGCTCATTGATTCTTTCGTCCAGGGCGACTAGAAAATGGGCGCGCAAGCGCCCTTGGACCTCAGAAGGCCGTTGCCATTGCCGCGTCGGGGCTTTTCGGCATCAACCACGCTGCCATTCTTCGTAAATTCTGTGCGGTTGCCGCCAATAGGAACTCATCTCGGGCACTTTTCAGGCCGCGTAGCCGCAACCTGTCTAATCGCAAGATGCGTTTGAGGTGCGC
The DNA here is from genome assembly GCF_001724815.1 of Arenimonas sp. SCN 70-307. Taxonomy (GTDB): domain Bacteria; phylum Pseudomonadota; class Gammaproteobacteria; order Xanthomonadales; family Xanthomonadaceae; genus Arenimonas. The sequence goes on from NZ_MEDO01000014.1 coordinate 576,824, forward strand.
GAACAGCATCTCGACCTTCTTCCGATGTCGCCGTGACTGGGCATATCTCTTCGTCGTCGACAACTGGCGCGCCACGTCCCGTGCGGCCTCGTTCACCTGGCGGGCGATCCTTCGATGCGTCGTGTTGGGGCAGCACCGCGCTTTCAGTTCGCAGCCAGCGCAGTCGTGAAAGTTGCTGCGATAGATCAGCGTGTTGTCCGCGGTTGGTTTGCCGCTGGATCGCAGCGGCTTGCCTTGGGGGCAGCGATATTCGGCTGCGGCCGCGTCCCACGTGAAGTCGGATCGCCCCAGCGATCCATCCTTGCGCTCGGCTTTGTCCCAGACCGGCACATGCGGTTCGATGTTTTTCTCATCCACCATCCAGCCGAGCATTTCTGAGGTGCCGTAGGCGGTGTCGCCGATGAGCCGGGTCGGCTTGAGGTCGAAGCGCTGCTCGACCCGATCGACCATGGTCCGAGTTGCTTCGACCTCGTTTGTCCGATACGCAGGCGTGGCCTCCACATCGACGATGACGCCCGCCTTTACATCGATCAGGTAGTTGGTCGAGTAGGCGTAGAAGGCGGGGCCGCCCGGCGCCGCGGTCCATTGCGCCGCCGGGTCGGTCAGCGACACGTTCTTGGGCGTCGTGCGCGGCGCCTCAGCCTCGTCGAGCGCCTCCAGGTACTCGCGAACCGGGCGTGTGAGCGGCGACTCCCGGTCCCAGGCGGCGTCGGCGCCCGGCACGCCCTTCTGCCGGTTGGCATCCGCCTTGATGACGCTGGCGTCGATCGCGAAGCCCTCGCCGCCGACCAGGCCTTCGGCCAGGCAGCGCTCGAGCACCTTCTCGAACACGAACCGCAGCGTGTCGTTGTCTCGGAAGCGGCCGTGGCGGTTCTTCGAGAACGTCGAGTGGTCCGGCACGGCATCCTGCAGGCCAAGCCGGCAGAACCAGCGATACGCCAGGTTCAAGTGGACTTCTTCGCACAGACGGCGCTCGGAGCGGATGCCGAAGCAGTAACCCACGATCAGCATCCGGATCAGCAGGGCCGGATCAATGGAAGGACGGCCGGTGTGGCTGTAGTGCGGGGCCAGATGCTGGTGCAACTCGCCCAGGTCCAGGAAGCGGTCGATGCCGCGGAGCATGTGGCTCGCCGGGACGTGGTCTTCGAGGTTGAAGGCGTAGAACAGGGGCGCTTGCCCGGTTTCCTGACGTCCCATCATCGCTGCGATTTCCGCTTGCTCAATGGGAGATCAGTGGACCAGCTTCCGCCGGTCGATTCAACTGGATTTCCGGCGATTGGTCGAGGAGTCAGCCAGCAGCAACGGTACCGACCAAGTTGCACAGGTCACTTCGAAGCGGCCCGACACTCCGGGTCTGACGCCGAGACAGACCATTGCAGATTTCAGCGGAAGCCGTATCGGACTTTTGCGTGATACTGCAGGCCGTCAGGATTTCCACAGGTCTCGCGCCGGCTTCCGGCGGAGAGTGACCAATACGATCAAGGATCGAAGGACTTAAACCATGCACCAGGATTCCGACCCTGCGTCGAGCAACCATTGGGAAGACGTTTATCGGACCAAGTCTAGTGACAAGGTCAGTTGGTATCGCCCGCATCTCGATATCTCGATCGACCTACTTTCCAAGGCCGGCGCCAGCCCGCACTCACGCGTCATCGATGTGGGGGGCGGCGCATCCACGTTGGTGGATGACCTGTTGGAGCTAGGCGTCGCCAATATTACGGTCTTGGATCTGTCCGAGCAGGCCTTGGCACTGGCGCGTCAACGGCTGGGAAACCGGGGCTCGGAAGTGCGCTGGATGTGCGCCGACATTCTCACCGCCACCTTGCCGGACGCAGGCTTCGACCTTTGGCACGACCGTGCTGTCCTGCATTTCCTCACTACCCCCGCATCAGAGAGGCGCTATGCGGAGCAGGCCGCTAGGTCCATACGGTCAGGAGGACAAGCCGTCATAGGCGGTTTCGCGCCGGACGGCCCTGAGCGATGCAGTGGCTTGGAGGTAGCGCGCCGTTCGGCCCAAGACATTGCCGCCGTGCTCGGAGATGCGTTCGAACTGGTCGAGGAACGATACGAGAACCACACGACGCCGGGTGGGACGACACAGGCCTTTGCTTGGGCTCGGCTTCGTCGGCTCGACGGTGGCTGAGGCCCCGGGCAAAACTGGTTGCAGGCGGAGTTTTTCAACGGAATAGACCCAGAGCGGACGGTCGAGATTTGGGGCCAGATCGTAGGAATCCGTACCGCTCGGCTGCTCGAAGTGGGCGATGTCGGCCCGGCGAAGATTGAGTGCCGCAGACGCTGTTGATGCGGGCCAGCCGCGGCGCTGTTCGTTCTGCTGCTGCATATCGCGCTAGCCCCTCGCACGTCGGCGCGGGGGTGCGATGCAGGATTGGCGTTCGCTGCCGCGGGCGTAACCGAAAGTTAATGTCAATAACCATAGGCTGCGGCGCTTGGTCGAATCTACGCACTTTCACAAGGGATGCTCACCTATGCCTCCGCGCCGCCTTCCCGGCCTACTGCTGTGCCTTTGTATGGTTCCATTCTCGGCGCTCGGAGAGGCCTTGCCGCAGAGCGACCCCGACGCCACAACGCAGCTGGCGGCTGTGGAGGTACAGGGCGAAAGGCCTGGTCCGGGCTTGTGGAGAGTCGAGAAAGGCGATCACGTCCTGTGGATTCTCGGCACGCTGAGTCCGCTGCCCGCCAAGGTCGAATGGCGTTCGACCGAACTCGAGGCGCGCCTGGCCGAGGCCGAAGCGGTCATCGACCGGCCCGGCGTGCAGGTAACCAGTGGGGCCGGCAAGTGGCGTACAGCAATGGCGCTCCCGTCGTTGCTTGGTGCCCGCAAGAACCCGGACGGCGCCACCCTGCAGAACGTCGTCTCGCCAGAGTTGTATGCCCGCTGGGCGAGCCTCAAGGCCATCTACCTCGGCCGTAATCGCTCGGTGGAGCGCTGGCGGCCGGTTTTCGCCGCCGAGAAACTGCAAAGCGAAGCCGCAGATAGCGTAGGGCTGAAGTTCGGATCGCCGGCCTCGGCGCTGGTGCACAAGATCGCGGAGCAGCGCGAGCTGCCGGTCATCAAGCCGAACGTCGCCATCGTTATTAACGACTTGAAGGTTACGATCAGGGAGTTCAAGGCCAACGCACTGGGCGATACCGATTGCTTCGAGCGCACGCTGCGGCGTTTCGAGTCCGATCTCGACCTGTTGCGCGCCCGCGCCAATGCCTGGGCCGAGGGTGACGTGCCGTTGCTGCGCGAATTGCACGAAGCCGACCCGGAAAGTGCCTGCCTGGACGCCGTCCTGGGTGCGTCGGCGCTGCAGAAGCGCGGCCTTGACGACCTTCCTGAAAAGAAGCGCCAGGCGTGGCTCGCCGCCGTCGACAAGGTACTCGACGAGCACCGCATCAGCGTCGGCCTGCTTCCGATATCCGAGCTGCTGAAGCCCGACGGTTACCTCTCCGATCTCGCCAACCGCGGCTATGTCGTCACCGCGCCGGACGAGGATGAATCTGAGGATGAGAGCGACGTGGAGCTCGCGCCGACGCTCGATCAAAGCGCCTCGACGCCCGCCGGTTTTGAGTAGCGGTCGGGCCGATCTGGATTCCAATCCAGCCTGTGCAAGAGATTGGAAGTGAAGCGCCCCGGCCGAAGGCATCCAATTGCGCCACTTCGGCCTGAGCGCCACCCTGCAGCCATGATCTGCCTGTCCAGCCCAAGACTGATTCCAGCAGCGGGTCCGATCAAGGCGCGACGGCATAACCAACGCGCCCTGAGTGGCCACGCCAGCCAGCCTCAGGCAGCGGCGCCAGCACATTGGTTATGTGCTGGCGCCGGGAGCTGTCACGCCGCCTTGCGCAACGCCACCTTCGGGAAATCCACCGGCACGTCGAGCGCCACGTTGACGTAGTTGGTGAACAGGTTGAGCGCGATGTGGGCGAGGAGCTCGACGATGGCTTCGTCGTCGAAGCCGACGTTGCGGAGGGCCTGCACGTCGCTGGCGTCCACTGCGGCGCGGCGTTCGACCACCTTCAGGGCGAAGGCGAGTGCGGCGGCGGTTTGCGGATCGGTGCTGTGGCCCAGCTGGGCGGCGGCCATCTCGTCGGCGCTGGCGCCGGCCTTGCGGCCCAGGGCGGTGTGCGCGGCCAGGCAGTACTCGCAGGCGTTGCGGTTGGCGATGGCCACGGCCACCTGCTCGCCCAGCTTCGCCGGCAGCGAGCCGCCGCCGAGCGCGCCGAAGCCGGCCCACATCTGCTGCAGCGCGGCCGGCGAGTTGGCCACGGCGCGGAACATGTTGGGCGTGGCGCCGAACGCGCCCTGGATCTGGGCCAGCAGCGGCTGGCTGGCGGCGGGGGCGGTGTCGGGGGTGTGGAGGGGAACGCGGGACATGGGATTCTCCGGAAGGGTCGCGCCGATTGCGCCAACACAGGATCGGGCGCCAGGCCGGCGTTTGGGTGATACTTCGTCCGGGATTCTTGATGGAGCGTCCGGAATGGCCGTCGACCGCCTGCAGGGCCTGCTGAGCCGCTTTTCCGTGAGCGCCCGCCTGTTCCACAGCGGCCCGCTGTGCGGCATCAACGATTTCGCCGACAACGGCATGGGGCAATTGCATCTGGTGCGGCGCGGGCCGCTGGAAGTACGCCACGCCGGCGAGGTGGTGCAGGTGACCGAGCCGAGCCTGCTGTTCTACCCGCGCCCGCTGGCGCACCGCTTCATCAGCGACGACACCGTGGGCGCGGACATGGCCTGCGCCAACCTGGCCTTCGGCGGCGCGGTGTCGGCCGGCGTGTCGATGGGCGCCACCCACCCCATCGCCCGCTCACTGCCACCCTTCGTGGGCCTGCCCCTGACCGCCCTGCCCGGCGCCGCGCCCGTGCTCGAGCTGCTGTTCGACGAAGCCTTCGCCCAGCGCTGCGGCCGGCAGATCGTGGTGGACCGCCTGTTCGACGACAGCGGGTTGATTACCGAGGGGCCACTGGCAGGGCTCGGCCACCCGCAGCTGGCCAAGGCCCTCGTGGCGATGCACGACGAACCGGCGAACCCGTGGACGCTGGAGACATTGGCCGCCCACGCCGGCATGTCACGTAGCCGATTTGCAGAGGTTTTTTCCCAGGTCGTCGGCGAGACACCCGCCGCCTACCTGGCTCAGTATCGGATCACGCTGGCGCAGCAGGCCCTGCTGCGCGGCGAGGGGCTGGAGCGGATTGCGCACCAGGTGGGGTATGGGAGCAGCGCGGCCCTATCGCGCGCCTTTAGCGCCGTTTGTGGCGTTTCGCCCCGGGGCTGGCGCCGCTCGTTGCCGGACTGATCGGCGAGGTCGCGCACCAACGCCAATGGATTGGTGCAGCGGCGTCAGTCGTTCATTTCCGCCAGCAAGTCACGGGACTTCGTATCGCCCTGTGACGCCGCCTGCTCCAGCAAGCGGCGCGCAGCAGCGCGATCGCCTTCCTCGTTTCGCTCGATGCGCATGAGGGCCGCGTTGTAGGCGGCGATGGCGACGCCGTGCTCCGCAGCGAGCTCGAACCCGTCCAGCGCCTTCTCACGGCAAAGGTAAAAGACGTCCCAGCCGATGGCGGCATGAAGCAGCAGCTCCGCGTCACCGCCGTCGATGAAACGTTGCTCCATCCCCGCGGCCCAGCCATGCGCCAGCGGCACCAGCACCTCGTCTCCCTCGGCCACCTCGTAGTAGCCACTACCGTTGCGGGCGGTGTATGCCTGCTTGGTTAGTCGAGTGGAGCCATCCGGTGACAGCCAGAGAAAACCGTCGGCACCGAGCACCGGCATTCCATCCAAGGCTTTGGACAACCGCTGCGCAAGCGGGCGGTCGCCACCACCCGTCCAAGAGCCCAGGAGCACCACCCTCTCGGTGGCCTCGTTGATGTGCGGCCGAATGACTGCCGCCAGTTCTTCTACCTGCATCATGCGGCCATCGGGGCCATACAGGTGCCAGGGGCTGGAGGCCAGCGAGATGGAGACCTCGCTGTCCGAGTCTGGATAGGCCTCGGCATACGCGTACACCGCCCGGCTCGAGGGAATGCAGGTCTGCGCCTCGGCGTTACAGCCCTTGACCACCTCAGTGCCGCCGAGACCGAGGCCCGTATCGCAAGCCGTGACGGCACCAGAGAGGGCGAACAGAAGGAAGATTCCGGAACTATGAGAGAGAGGGCTGAGCATGGCGTGCGCCTTGTGATTCAACTCATTTTCGGGCTCCGCTGCCCGGTTCACGCAAGCTTACACCTGCGCCAACCTCGCCTTGGGCGGCGCGGTACGGGCCTGCGTGGCGATGGCCGGCACGCATCCCCTCGCCCGCTCGCTGCCGCCCTTCGTGGGCCTGCCCCTGGCCGCCCTGCCCGGCGCCGCGCCCGTGCTCGAGCTGCTGTTCGACGAAGCCTTCGCCCAGCGCTGCGGCCGGCAGATCGTGGTGGACCGCCTGTTCGACGAGGCCCGCTGGCCGCGCTGGGCCGCCAGCAGCTGGCCAAGGCGATCGTTGCGATGCACGACGAACCGGCGACGCCCTGGACGCTCGAGACCTTGGCCGCCCGCGCCGGCATGTCACGTAGCCGATTTACAGAGGTTTTTTCTCAGGTCGTCGGCGAGACACCCGCCGCCTACCTGGCGCAGTATCGGATCACGCTGGCGCAGCAGGCGCTGCTGCGCGGCGAGGGACTGGAGCGGATCACGCAGCAGGTGGGGTACGGAAGTGCGGCGGCGTTGTCGCGGGCGTTTAGTGCAGTCTGTGGTGCAACGCCACGGGCATGGAGGGTGCTCCGGACTGAACACCATACGTCTGGCGCAATCGAACCACGTGGAAAGCAGTGATAGATCTGATGGCCTGCCCGCGCTCGCAGGACCGGGCGCCACGACCACATCAGTCCTGAAGCTTCAGCAGATCGACCGGGAGTAGCCCCTCCGGTGTCTTGAGCGGGCGCCTAGATCTACCGACAGCAAGCCAAGAAATCGGCCGCGTTTGTCGCATCTATCCTCACGTGAAGCGTGCCGGGGGGCGCAGGCGAAGATAGTTCAACAAAACTTCTCCGATGAAACAGGTTCTGCGGAAAGATTGCGATGCAGCGCTCGCCGTTCTTTGAGGACGGATACAAGATCGCTTCGTAGCCAGCGGCAAGGATTAGGCCTGCCAGGACCTGGCTCAAAGCCGGCACCTCAAACTGAATTGGCCACTGCCGCCAGTTCGTAGCCATCACAGCACGCTGAAGAGTGCTCGGCGTGCGAATCACGCGAATCTTGCTGCGCTGAATCCGCAGCGCACGCATGGCCTCAAGCAGTTCTGCGGGCATCTTGAATTTTGCAAGTGCTTTGCACAGCGGCGCCAATGCCTTTAGATCAGTCAGATCAAATGCGTGCGCGATGACGCCGTGCATAAAGACCACTGAGTGACTTTCGCGAGGCATCAGGGAAAAGTCATTCGGGCTAAGCCCAGCGACACTTCCCACTCTCGCGACACCGTACTTTTCTCGATAAGCGGTCTCCTCATCAGAAGCGATGTAAAGGGCGGGCCACGGAGATCGCACATCAGTAGGAATATCGCGCCCAACATTGAAGCGGCCGCCGACGGAAAACAGACTACCGATCGGCGAGAGAGGATCTAGACTGTAACGATGTGGAACGATTCGACACCAGTTAGACAGCTCGACCTCGCAAGCGCCAGGTTCTTGCAGGGCGTCTGTTAGCTGTGACCTCACTGCATTACGCTGGGATTCAAAGCCAAAGTGCAGGAGGTTATGTAGTCGGTCGAGCTGGGAGGAAAGGCGATTCCATCGATCCAGGTCGACGCTGGAAAAGCGATCCAGTTCCAACACCCCATTTGTGCTGGGCGGCGCGGCTCCATGGCCGCTTGGAATGGGCTGGCGAGGTCGATGCTTAGGCACCGGTTGACGGCGACCCGGAAGGCAGCGTGCGCGCCTGCTCGGCGATCGCACTAACAATAAACTTTCGAAGTTTGTCGTACCGGCCCAGCCGAATCATATCGCGAGGCGCGACATCACCCAGTAGCGGGTTCACCGCCTTGAACCAAAGAGCTGTCTTGACGGCATCTCCGTCGAAGACGCCAGCCACCAAATTGATGACCGAACCAATTTCCTCAAGGCGGTCGCGAACCTTGCTGGGAATGGCATCATCCCAGCGCACAGACGATGGAGCCACCTGGGCGATCTTGGAGACTTCGTGCTTCTTGAGTCCTAGTACTTCTGCGACGGCCTTGGCATCAAAACTCGCGCCTTCGCCGAATTGCATGTAATCCCGCGCGGGGACGTTGGCGAACAAGTTGGGGCGCATCACTTTCTCCACCCCAGTCTACCTCTGGGAGTGAGTACTCTACCACGCTCCAACCACGATTCAACCACGCCCTTGGGGGCGCGTTGCCTCCTCCCACGATACGCCCGGATTCCCCATAAAATCATTAACTTAGAGGACTCGCGACTGAAGTTTAGTCGAGAGACTCGGACTCAACTCCGCCATAAATGGGCGACAAACCTATGCGTTGCTTCAAACGCCAGTCGGATTCGCCTTCTCGGGATCAATCTTGTACTGCTTGATCGCCCGCGCCACATCCTTCCCGTTCATCTTTCCCTCCGCCGCCAGCGCCGCGATCGCGGCGTGGGCGATGTAGTAGCGGTCGACTTCGAAGAAGCGGCGCAGGTTGGCGCGGGTGTCGCTGCGGCCGAAGCCGTCGGTGCCCAGCACGGTGTAGTGCATCGGCACGAAGGCGCGGATCTGGTCGGCGAAGGCGCGCACGTAGTCGGTGGCGGCGATGGCCGGGCCCTGGCGGCCTTCCAGGCACTGGGTGACGTAGGCCTTGCGCGGGGTCTTGGCTTCGGGGTTGAAGCGGTTCCAGCGCTCGGCGTCGAAGCCGTCGCGGCGCAGCTCGGTGAAGCTCGGGCAGCTCCAGATGTCGGCGCTGACGCCGAAGTCCTTGTCCAGCAACTCGGCGGCGGCAATCGCCTCGCGCAGGATGGTGCCGCTGCCCAGCAGCTGCACGCGCAGCTCGCCCTTCTTGGGCTTGCCGGCGTCCTTGAGCAGGTACATGCCCTTGAGGATGCCCTCGGCCGCGCCTTCCGGCATGTCCGGGTGCGGGTAGTTCTCGTTCATCAGGGTCAGGTAGTAGTACTCGTCCACCTGGTCCTCGAGCATGCGCTTCATGCCGTGCTGCAGGATCACCGCCACCTCGTAGCCGAAGGTGGGGTCGTAGGCGCGGCAGTTCGGGATGGCGCCGGCCAGCAGGTGGCTGTGGCCGTCCTCGTGCTGCAGGCCCTCGCCGTTGAGCGTGGTGCGGCCGGCGGTGGCGCCCAGCAGGAAGCCGCGCGCGCGCATGTCGGCCGCCTGCCAGGCGCTGTCGCCGATGCGCTGGAAGCCGAACATGCTGTAGTAGATGTAGAACGGCAGCATCGGCTGGTCGGACGACGAGTAGCTGGTCGCCGCCGCCATCCACGAGCTGAAGGCGCCGCATTCGGTGATGCCTTCCTCGAGCACCTGGCCGGCCTTGTCCTCGCGGTAGTACATCAGCTGGTCGGCATCCACCGGCTTGTACTTCTGGCCCTCCGGCGCGTAGATGCCGATCTGTCGGAACAGGCCTTCCATGCCGAAGGTGCGCGCCTCGTCGGCCACGATGGGCACGCACAGCGGGCCCACCTGCTTGTCGCGCAGCACGATGTTGAGCGCCTGCACGAAGCTCATGGTGGTGGAGTTCTCGCGCTCGCCGGTGCTCTTGAGCAGGCGCTCGAACACCTCGAGCTTCGGCGCCTCGAGCTGCTTGCTGGTCTTGCGGCGGCGCTGCGGCAGGAAGCCGCCCAGCTTCTCGCGGCGGCTGCGCAGGTACTCCACCTCCGGGCTCTTTTCGCCCGGGTGGTAGAACGGCACCTCGGCCAGCTTGTCGTCGCTGATGGGGATCTGGAAGCGGTCGCGGAACGCGCGCACGCCGCTGTCGTCGAGCTTCTTCGTCTGGTGCGTGGGGTTGAGGCTCTCGCCCCAGCTGCCCATGCCGTAGCCCTTCACCGTCTTGGCCAGGATGACGGTGGGCTGGCCCTTGTGCTTCATCGCGCGGTCGTAGGCCGCGTACACCTTGTGCGGGTCGTGGCCGCCGCGGTTGAGGCGGGCGATGTCCTGGTCGCTCAGGTTCGACACCAGCTTGAGCGTCTGCGGCGTCTTGCCGAAGAAATGCTCGCGCGTGTAGGCGCCGCCGAAGGCCTTGCAGTTCTGGTACTCGCCGTCGACGGTCTGCATCATCACCTTGCGCAGGCTGCCGTCGGTGTCGCGGGCCAGCAGCGGATCCCAGTAGCTGCCCCAGATCAGCTTGACCACGTTCCAGCCGGCGCCGCGGAAGCTGCCTTCCAGTTCCTGGATGATCTTGCCGTTGCCGCGCACCGGGCCGTCGAGGCGCTGCAGGTTGCAGTTGATGACGAACACCAGGTTGTCCAGGCCCTCGCGGCCGGCCACGCCGATCGCGCCCAGGCTCTCGGGCTCGTCCGTCTCGCCGTCGCCCAGGAAGCACCAGACCTTGCGGTCGCTGGGCTCGATGAGGCCGCGGTGCTCGAGGTACTTCAGGAAGCGCGCCTGGTAGATGGCGCTGATGGGGCCCAGGCCCATCGAGACGGTCGGGGTCTGCCAGTAGTCCGGCATCAGCCACGGGTGCGGGTAGCTCGAGACGCCCTTGCCGTCGACTTCCATGCGGAAGTTGTCGAGCTGGCTCTCGCTGATGCGCCCCTCGAGGAAGCTGCGGGCGTAGATGCCCGGCGAGCTGTGGCCCTGGATGTAGAGGATGTCGCCCGGATGCTTGTCGCCCGGCGCGCGCCAGAAGTGGTTGAAGCCCACGTCGTAGAGCGTGGCGCCGGAGGCGAAGCTGGCGATGTGGCCGCCCAGGTCGCCGGGCTTGCGGTTGGCGCGCACCACCATCGCCATCGCGTTCCAGCGGATGATGCTGCGGATGCGCCATTCCATGGCCGCGTCGCCGTCGCTGCGCGGCTCGAGGTGGGCCGGGATGGTGTTGATGTATTCGGTGGTCGGCTGGAACGGCAGGTGCGCACCGGCGCGGCGCGTGAGCTCGACCATGTGCTGGAGCAGGTGGTGGGCGCGCTCGGGGCCGTCGGCGTCGAGCACGGCCTTCATGGACTCGATCCACTCGCGGGTTTCGGTGGGGTCGAGGTCGTTTTCCAGGGCGTCGGTGAGCCAGTTCATTGCACTTCCTGCGGCCGGCGGCGCCGGCGGTCCATGTGGGTTTCGTCCAGACCGGCAAGTTTAGCCCACCCCGCGAGCTGACCGCCCTTCGCCGGGGTATGGGCCGAAAATGGGGTCAGAGTCAATTTCGGCCGAGAACTCCGGCTTCCGCCGCACCTTCGCCCGAAATTGACTCTGACCCCATTTTCGGTCGCTATGCTGCGGGCTGGACCCGGAGCCCCCCGATGCAAGACGCCGGTCGCGACGCGCCCGCCCAGGCCCCCCGCCAGATTCCCTGGCGGCTGAGCCTGCGCACGCGCCTGGTGCTGTGGTCCAGCCTCACCAGCGTGCTGCTGCTGGTGGCCGTGGCGGCCATCTTCTACGTGGCCGTGCGCGGCGTGCTGCTGGCCAATGCCCGCACCGAGATGCGCGGCCTGGCGCAGCAGTCGGCCGGCGGCCTGTCGGCCACGCTCGAGTCGGTGGAGGTCAGCGGCCGCACCCTGGCCGGCACCGCCTCGGGCCTGGGCCGGCAGCCGCTCGACCTGCGCACGCTGATGACCGCCACGCTCGAGGCCGACCCGGACATCGTCGGCGTGATGGTCATCATCGAGCCGGGCCGCCTGGCCCCCGACGACCCCGGATTCGACTGGTACCGCCGCCGCCAGGGCGCGGGCTACTTCGAGTCCACCGTGCGCGGCCTGGGCGAGGACTACCAGGACTACCGCACCAAGCCCTGGTACGCCCGCACCGTCGGTACGGCCCGGCCCTGGTGGGGCGACCCGTATGCCAACGACGCCACCGGCGGCGAGCTGTTCGTCACCTACAACCTGCCGCTGTTCCGCACCGGCGAAACCGCGGGCGCCATCGGAATGGTCAGCCTGGACGTGCCGGTGCGGCGCCTGCGCACCCAGCTGGGCGAACTGCTGGCCGCGCCCGGCCTGGTGCCCATGCTGTTCTCGCCCGAGCAGCACGTGGTGCTGCACGCCGACCCGTCGCTGGAAATGCAGGGCCGCCTGGGCGAGCTGATGAGTTCGCGCGGCCGCGCCGACCTGGCCCCGCTGCTCGACGCGCTGCAGCGCCGCCTGTCGCTGGAGTTCAGCCACGAGGTGCCGCGCGCCGGCGGCGTCGAGCACCACACCACCTTCGCGCTGCCGCTGGGCGACAGCGGCTGGGCCTTCGCGCTGGGCGTGCCCGAGGAGCTGATCCTGGCCCAGCTGCGCCAGGTCACGCTCTGGGGCCTGGGCGGCGGCCTGCTGGGCGTGGTGCTGTGCGTGCTGGCGGTGCGCCGGCGTGCCGGCATGATCGCCCGGCCCATCGAGGACCTCACCGATTCGGCCCGGCACCTGGCCCGCGGCGAGTTCGACTATCCGCTGGGCCACACCGCCCGCCGCGACGAGGTGGGCGTGATGGCGCGCGCCTTCGACAGCGCCCGCACCTCCATCAAGCAGCAGATCCGCGAGATCGCCGAGATGGCCAGCGAGCGCCAGAAGCTCGAGTCCGAGCTCGACATCGCCCGCGACATCCAGCTGGCCATGCTGCCGGCGCCGCGCACGGTGCGCCACGGCGGCGGCGAGGCCGTGCTGGGCGCGCTGCTCAAGCCGGCCAAGGCGGTGGGCGGCGATTTCTACACCTTCTTCGACACGCTCGACGGCCAGCTGTGGTTCGTCATCGGCGACGTGTCGGACAAGGGCGTGCCGGCGGCGCTGTTCATGGCGCGCACGGTGACGGTGCTGGAGGTGGCGGCGCGGCTGGGCGGTTCGCCGGCGCGCGCGCTGGCCGAGTCGGCGCGGCACCTGGTGGAAGGCAACGACACCTGCATGTTCGCCACCGTGGCCTGCGGCAAGCTCGACCTGGCCACCGGCGCGCTGGAGATGGCCAGCGCCGGCCACGAGCCGCCGGTGATGCTGCGCCGCGGCGCCGCGCCGGCCTGGCTGCCGCTGCCGGGCGGGCCGCCGCTGGGCTTCGAGGCCGACGCCGTCTTCGAATCCTGGACCGGCCGGCTTGAACCCGGCGACGGCCTGGTGCTTTATACCGATGGCGTCACCGAGGCCTTCGACCTGGCCAACGTGCCCTTCGGCGAGCAGCGCCTGCTCGGCGTGCTGGGCGAAGCGCGGGGGGCCGCGGCCACCTGCGAGGCGCTGCTGGCGGCGGTGCAGGCGCATGCCGGCGAGGCGCCGCAGTCGGACGACATCACGCTGCTGGCGCTCTGCTACCAGCGCGCAGCGGGCAAGGAGGACTGAGCATGCACATCCTGCTGAGCGTCCCGCAGGAAGAAGGCCAGCTGGGCGACCTGGTCGCCGCCATCGATGGCGTGCTGGCGCGCGAGGGCGTGCCCGGGCCGGTGGCGCACGACGTGCAGCTGGTCGCCGAGGAAGTGGTCTGCAACGCGCTAGAGCACGGCCGCGTCGAAGGGCGCGGGCACGAAATCAGCGTGGGCATCGGCATCGAGGACGGGCTGATCACGCTGGAGTTCCGCGACGACTGCATCGCCTACAACCCGCTCGAACGCCCCGACCCCGACCTCGACGCCGACATCGCCGAGCGGCCGATCGGCGGGCTGGGCGTGCACCTGATCAGGGAGCTGGCCGAGGAGGTCAGCTACCGCCGCGAAGAGCCGCACAACATCCTGCGCGTGGTACTGCGCACTGAAACCCACGGGAGCAACGCATGAGCCTGAAGGTCCAGATCCAGCCCGCCGCCAACGGCAGCCAGCGCGTCGCCATCGCCGGCCGCCTCGACACCCACACCTACCAGGAACTCGACCGGCAGCTGGCACCGGTGCTCGAGACGATGAACAAGTCGCTGGTGCTCGACCTGGCCGGGCTCGAGTACATCAGCTCGGCCGGCGTGCGCTCGATCTTCAAGGCCCGCAAGGCCCTGGCCGCGCGCGGCGGCAAGGTGCTGGTGGTCAACCCGCAGCCGCAGATCCAGAAGGTCTTCGACGTAGTGAAGGCCGTGCCGATGAACGAGATCTTCTCGTCCGTGGCCGAGGCCGACGCCTACCTCGACGCCATGCAGCGCAAGGTCCTCGAAGGCGACGACGACTAAAGAAACGGGGTCAGGTTCACTTATTGAAAAGGGCCCGCAATGCGGGCCCTTTTCAATAAGTGAACCTGACCCCGTTTCTTAGCCGCGGGCGGCGCGGATCTGGGCGTCGACGGCGGCGATGGCGGTCATGTTCACGACGCGGCGCACCGTGGCCGAGGGCGTCAGCACGTGGGCCGAGGCCGCCAGGCCCATCAGGATCGGGCCGATGCCCACGCCGTCGGTGACGTTGCGCACCAGGTTGTAGCTGGCGTTGGCGGCGTCGAGGTTGGCGAAGGCCAGCAGGTTGGCGCGGCCGGTCAGGCGCGAGTTCGGGAAGATGCGGCTGCGCGCCTCGGCGTTGAGGGCGATGTCGGCGTGCATCTCGCCCTCGACCTCGAGCCTGGGTGCGCGCTCGCGCAGGATGTCGAGCGCGTCGCGCATCTTCTGCGAGCTGGCCGACTCGCTCGAGCCGAAGTTGCTGTGGCTCACCAGCGCCGCCTTGGGCGTGATGCCGAAGAGCTTGAGGCGGAACGCCGCCTGCACCACCGACTCGGCCACCTGCGCCGCGGTCGGGTCCACCTGCACGTGGGTGTCGGTGAAGAAGAACACGCCCTTCTCGTTGAGCACGGCGCTGAGCGCCGACAGGCCGCGCACCTCGTTCTCCAGGCCCAGGATCTCGCGCACGTACTTGAGCTTGCGCACGTAGCGGCCCACCAGGCCGCACAGCAGTGCGTCGGCCTCGCCGCGGCGCACCATCAGCGCCGCGATCACCACGTCGCGCGAGCGCACGATGGCCTTGGCGGCCGAGGGCGTGATGCCCTTGCGCTGCATGATCTCGTGGTAGAGCTGCCAGTAGTCGTTGAAGCGCGGGTCGTCGTCGATGTTGGTCACGTCCACGTCCACGCCGATGCGCAGGCGCAGGCCCAGGCGCTGGATGCGGCGCTCGATCACCGCCGGGCGGCCGACCAGGATCGGGTGCGCCAGGCCCTCGTCGACGATGGTCTGCACGGCGCGCAGCACGGTCTCTTCCTCGCCCTCGGCGTACACCACGCGCTTGCGGTCGGCGCGGGCGCGGTCGAACACCGGCTTCATCAGCAGGCCGGTGCGGAAGACCCAGCTGCTCAGGCGGTCGCGGTAGGCCTCGAGGTCAGCGATCGGGCGCGTCGCCACGCCCGAGTCCATCGCCGCCTTGGCCACGGCCGGCGCCAGCGACACCAGCAGGCGCGGGTCGAAGGGACGCGGGATGAGGTACTCGGGCCCGAAGCGCGGCGTCTCGCCGGCGTAGGCGGCGCCCAGGTCGGTGGCTTCGCGGCGGGCCAGGTCGGCGATGGCGTGCACGCAGGCCAGCTTCATCTCCTCGTTGATCGTCGTGGCGCCCACGTCGAGCGCGCCGCGGAAGATGTAGGGGAAGCACAGCGCGTTGTTCACCTGGTTCGGGTGGTCGCTGCGGCCGGTGGCGATGATGGCGTCCGGGCGCGCCTGCCGCGCCAGGGCCGGGTCGATTTCGGGCGTGGGGTTGGCCAGGGCGAAGATGACCGGACGTTCGGCCATCCGCTGCACCATCTCGGGCTTGAGCACGCCGCCGGCCGAGACGCCGATGAACACGTCGGCGCCACCGATGATGTCGGCCAGGGTGCGCGCTGCGGTGTCGCGGGCGTAGCGCACGATGCCGTGGTTGGCGCCGCCGGGCTGCAGGTCGGGGCGGCCGGTGTGCAGCACGCCGTCGCGGTCGACCACCAGGATGTTCCCGGGCTGCACGCCCAGCGCCACCAGCATGTCCAGGCAGGCGATGCCGGCCGCGCCGGCGCCGCTGACGGCCAGCTTCACCGTCGCGATGTCCTTGCCGACGACCTTCAAGGCATTGAGCAGCGCTGCGCCGACGATGATGGCGGTGCCGTGCTGGTCGTCGTGGAACACCGGGATCTTCAGCCGCTCGCGCAGCTTCTTTTCCACCACGAAGCACTCGGGCGCCTTGATGTCCTCGAGGTTGATGCCGCCGAAGGTGGGCTCGAGGCTGGCGATGATGTCCACCAGCTTGTCCGGGTCGTTTTCGGCGATCTCCAGGTCGAACACGTCGATGCCGGCGAACTTCTGGAACAGCACGCCCTTGCCTTCCATCACCGGCTTGCCGGCCAGCGGGCCGATGTTGCCCAGGCCCAGCACGGCGGTGCCGTTGGTGATCACGCCCACCAGGTTGCCGCGCGCGGTCAGCGCGCTGGCCTCGCCCGGGTCGGCGACGATGGCCTCGCAGGCCGCGGCCACGCCCGGCGAGTAGGCCAGCGCGAGGTCGCGCTGGGTCACCATCGCCTTGGTCGGGGTGACCTTGATCTTTCCCGCCGGGGCCTGGCGGTGGTAGTCGAGGGCGGCCTGCTTGAAGTCTTCTTGTTCGGACATGGTTCTCGGGGTCGTCGTGTGGCCACCGGTGGCGCGGCGGCAAGACCCCCATTCTAGCGACCCCGGTCGCCCGCCCGGTTACGGGGGCGTATGGGGCGCCAGCACGCGCTCGCGCAGGCGCGCCAAAGGCGCCGGTGGCCCATCCGGGAAGCCCGCGTCGAAGGGCGCCAGCGCGGCCGCCTGCGCCGCGGCGTCCCCGCGCAATCCCGCCTGGGCGGCCAGGGCCAGCCAGGCCAGGGCCTGGTCCTCGCCGGCGGCCAGGGCCGGCAGGCGGTGCGATAGCGCCGTCGCGGCCACCGCGTCGGATTCGCCCAGTCCGGCGCGCGCCAGCAGGCGCAGGGCATCGGCCAGGGTGCGGGCGCGGCTGCCCGGCGCTTCGCCGGCGGCGCGGGCGCGCGCCTCGGCGGCGTCCACGTGCCCCAGCGCATCACGCGGGCGGCCCAGCAGCAGCTCCGCCATCGACAGCGCGCGCAGGGTGTCGCCGGCCAGCGGGTCGGGGGCGCCCTGCAGCCATCGGCGGGCCTCGGCGATGCAGTCATCGGTGGCGGCCGCGTCGCCCTGCAGGGACAGCGCCACGCAGCGCTGCGTCACCAGCCCCAAGGCTTCGGCCTGGGCCGGGCGGCCCTCGGCCTGGGCGCGGCTGAGCCACTCGGCCGCCTCGCGGCCCCGTCCGGCCTCGAGTTCGATGCGACCCAGCAGCGCCAGGCTGGCCCGGCGATCGTCGGCGGGCAGGCGCGCTTCGCGGCCCAGCGCCTGCGCTTCGAGCAGCTGCGCGCGTGCGCCGGCGGCGTCGCCGCTGCGCCACTGCAGTTCGCCCAGCAGGTGCAGCAGCGCGGCGCGCTGGCCCGGCTCGGCGTGCTCGGCGCGCACGCGGTCGGCCGCGACGGCCAGCGCGTCCCGGCTGGCCAGGGCAGCGGCGCCCGGGTCCTCGGGCACCACCAGGCTGGCCAGCAGGTCGCGCGCCGCCGCGCTGCGCTGCGCTGCGCGCTCGGCCTGCGCGGCCTGCCAGAGCGTGGCGCCGAGCATCGAGCCCAGCACCAGCGCCAGCGCCGCCGTCACCAGCGCCACGGCGCGGTTTCGGCGCAGGAAACACTGCAGTCGGTACAGATTGCCGGCGCCGCGCGCGCGCACGGGGCGGTCATGCAGCCAGGCCTTGAGGTCGCGGGCCAGGGCGTCGGGCGAGCGGTAGCGGTCGTCCGGGTCGTCGGCCAGGGCCTTGAGCACTATGGCGTCGAGGTCGCCGCGCAGCGCCCGCGCCATCGCCTCGCGCTGCGCCGGCGCCGCGCCGTCGGCCTCGCGGCAGGCGCGCGAGGGCAGCACCAGCGGCTCGCCGTCGGGGCGGCCTTCGCGCGGCGGCCGGCCGGCGAGCAGGCGGTAGAGCAGCGCGCCCAGGCCGTACACGTCCATCGCCGTGGACGCGGGCGCGAGCTGGAACTGCTCGGGCGCGGCGTACTGCGGCGTCCAGGCCAGCATGCGGGTGAGCGTCATGCCGGCCTGGCGGCGTTCGAGCAGGCCGCCGATGCCGAAGTCGAGCAGGCGCACGTAGCCCTCGCGGTCCACCAGCACGTTGCTGGGCTTGATGTCGCGGTGGATGACCAGGTTGCGGTGCGCATAGGCCACCGCGTCGCAGACGTCGAGCATCAGGCCCACGCGCGCGGCGGCGCCGAGGCCGCGCGAATCGCACCAGGCGTCGATGGGTTCGCCTTCCACCAGCGGCATGGCCAGCCAGGGCGTACCGTCCTCGGCCACGCCGCAGTCGACCAGGCTGGCGATGTGCGGGTGCTGCAGGCGCGCCAGGATGGCCTGCTCGCGCCGGAAGCGGTCGGCGCCGCCGGCCACGAGCGCGCCGATGGTGAGCAGCTTGATGGCGGCCACGCGCGTTTCGCCGCCCTCGTCGGTGCGGGCGCGGTAGACCACCGACATGCCGCCACGGCCGATTTCATCCTCGAGCACCCAGCGGCCGATGCGCCGGCCCTCGAGCCGCGCGTCCGGGCCGGCGGGGTCGAGCGGGCCATCGTCGCGGCCGTGAGCCTGCAGCAGGCGGCGCACGTGCGCGACGACGGCAGGCTCGAGCGCCATCGCCGCCAGCGCGGCCTCGCGTTCCGGCGCGGGCAGGTCGAGCAGGCCGTCGAAGATGGCGTCGGCCGCCCGCCAGCGCGCGAGCTCGTCCTCGATCATCCGGTGGTGTCGGCCAGCTGGGCGTAGAGGAAGGCGCGGGCGCGCTCCCACTCGCGCTTGGTGGTGCGCAGCGAGCAGCCGAGCAGGTCGGCGATTTCCTGGAACTCCAGGCCCGCGAAGAAACGCAGCTCCACCACCTGCTTCTGGCGCGGGTTGAGCTCGCCGAGCACGTCCATGGCCTGGCTCACCGCGAGCAGGTCGGCGTTGCCGGCCATGGCCAGCTCGCTGAGGTTCTCGTCGAGCGTCACCGCGTTCTGGCCGCCGCCGCGCTTGACCGCCAGGTCGCGGCGCAGTTCGTCGATGGCGATGTGGCGCATGGCCTTGGCGGCGCAGGCGAAGAAATGCGAACGGTCGGTGATCGACAGCCCGGCGTTGCCCACCAGCCGCAGGTAGACCTCGTGCACCAGCACGGTGGGGCTGAGCTGGCCACCGGCCCCGGCCAGGCGCGCCTGCGCCAGCCGGCGCAATTCGGGATACAGCGCCTGGAACACGGCGTCGAGCGCCTGTTCGTCGCCATCGCCCGCGCGTTGCAGCAGTTCGGTGATCTCGCTCATGGCAGCCCTCCCCGGCCCCGGCGCGGTCATCTTAGCCCCAGCAAACGCTCAGAGCCCGAGAACGAGGTCGTCGGCCTCGACGTGGTCGAGGCGGATCTTGTTGGCGAACAGCGAAAACGCGAGGTTGCCGGCCAGGCCATTGGCCCGCTGCATCCAGGGCGGCAGGTAGCGCGGCGGCGCCACCGCGCCCGAGGCGAAGGCCGGCTCGAGCGAGAACACGTCCTCGAGCGCGAACTTGCCGGCGAACAGCTGCCGCGCGCGGCCCAGCTGGTGGTGGCGCAGGCACCAGCGGAAGAAGGTGTGCACGCCCAGCAGCCCGCGCAGGTAGACCGCGTCCTTGGTGAAGGCCGAGCCGCCCTCGAGCGGCGCGCCGCGGAACACGCGCTGGGTGGAGGTGAAGCTGTCCACCGGCGACTGCCCGGCCTCGAGGAAATGCCGGAACACGTCGACGAAGCCGGCACCCTGGATCGCCATCTCGATGGCGACGATGCGCAGGCTGATGCGCTTCATGCGCTCGATGTCCATCGCGCCCGAGATCAGCTCGGCGAAGGTGGCCAGGCCTTCCTGGGTGGCGGTGCTGCGCGGCGAGCCGCGCGCCAGCGACTTGAGGTGCGGCTGCTCGCGGCCGTTGATGCCGGTGAGCGAATGCACGAAGGCCTCGTGCACCAGCAGCTGGTTGCGGTCGTATTCGGAAAAGCCGGTATTCGTGCGCAGGCGGATGCGGGTGGCGCTGGCGGCGGCCTTGGCGATCAGGCTGTCGTCGAGCTCCACGCGCACCACGTGGTCGGTGAAGAAGGCCGACACCGCGGCCTGCAGCTCGGCCTGCACGGTTTCGGCCGGCAGCACGTACTCGGGCTCGACCTCGCGCAGCTCCTGGTCCATGGCGTCGGCCACGTCGATGAAGTGGCGCGCGGCCTCGAGGCTGGTCGGGCCGCCGCCGGGCAGCACTTCCACCGGGCGGCCGAACAACCTGGCCGAGTGTTCGGTGATGGCCGGCGTGCCCAGCGAATCGAGCAGGTGGGTGGTGGTGATCCAGCTGTCGGCGGTGCTGCGCAGGTAGCGGCCCAGCGGGTCGTCGGGGTCGGCGGCGTCGAACACCGCCTGCAGCTCGCGCCGGCGCTCGGCGTGGTCGCCGCGCGGGTACTGGTGGTCGGGCAGGTGGATGCGGCCCACGCGCCAGGCACCGAGGAACAGGGCCTGCTCGCTTTCGGGCCAGCTCACCGCCTCGAGCAGGCGGATGCCGCGCGCCGCCGCCACCAGGCGCGCATCAAGCGCGGCGTGGTGGGCCAGCGAGCGCGGGTCGGCTTCCATCAGCGGCGGCCGTACTTGTCCTTGAGGCGGCCGGTGATGGTCTTGCTCAGCGCGCGCGCCTCGGCCTTGCGTTCGGCCTGCGAGGTGGCCGCGGCCTCGAGTTCGTCGCGCAGCTTGGCGAAGTTGGCGAAGCGCGCCTCGTCCAGGCTGCCGTCCTCGATGGCGGCGCGCACCGCGCAGCCCGGCTCGCCGAGGTGGGCGCAGTCGCGGAAGCGGCAGTCGGCGGCCAGGCGCTCGATGTCGTCGAAGCTTTCGACCACGTCCTCGTCGCCGCTGAGCTTGACCTCGCGCATGCCCGGCGTGTCGATCAGGCAGCCGCCCTGCGGCAGCGGCATCAGCACGCGCGCGGTGGTGGTGTGGCGGCCGCGCGAGTCGTTGGCGCGCACGGCATTGGTCTTCATCTTCTGCCGGCCGAGCAGGGTGTTGGTGAGCGTGGACTTGCCCGCGCCCGAGCTGCCCACCAGCACCACCGTGCGGCCGGGGCCGAGGTAGGGGTGCAGCACGGCGGTGGAGGCCGGGTCCTTGGCGTTGACGGCGTGGATGGGCACGCCCGACTCGGACACCTCCAGCAGCAGATCGATGCAGTCCTCGACGATTTCGCACTCGTCGGCCTTGGTCAGCACCAGCACCGGCGAGGCGCCCGAGGCGCGGATGAGCACCAGGTAGCGCTCGATGCGGCGCGGGTTGAAGTCCTGGTCGAGCCCGACCACCACCAGCACGTGGTCGACGTTCGCGGCGATCAGCTGCTGGCGGTGGTGCTCGCCGGCGGCGCCGCGCTTGAGCACCGAACGGCGCGGCAGCAGGCCGGCGATGGTCTTGCCGGCTTCGTCGAGCGTCACCCAGTCGCCGACCGCGGCGCGTTCGTCGGGCGGGAAGCGCGGGCGGGTCCAGGGCACCGGCGGCTGCACGCGCCGGATGTCCTCGGCGCCCAGGGCGATGTCGTAGGCGGTGCGGTGCTGGCTGGCCACGCGGGCCAGGCGGGCGCCGGGCGCCGCGGCCAGGGCCTCGCGCGCGGTCTCGTCGTCGGGCCAGCCGAGGGCGCGAAGGCGGGCGAGGTCATCAGGTTCGGCGTGCATTGCCCCGGATGATACGCCGGCGAACACGCCGCGCTCACCGCGCGCGGGCGAGGCTGTGCCCATGGGACGATTCGCCGCCACCGTACTTGCCCTCGCCGGCCTGGGTTTCCTGGGCTTCGGCATCGCCATCACGCTCGACCCGGCCGGGGTGCTGGCGCCGGTGGGCATCAGCGGCACGCCGGCCGGCGTGGTCGAGCTGCAGGCCTTCTACGGCGGGCTCGAGTTGGGCCTGGGCGCCTTCCTGCTCGCCTGCGCCTGGTGCCCGGCCTGGCGCCGGCCCGGTCTGTGGCTGGTGCTGGGCGTCAACGGCGGCATCGCCGCGGTGCGCCTGCTGGGCATCGCCCAGACCGGCGAGTACATCCCCTTCTTCACCTACGCCCTGGCCTGGGAGCTGGGCTTCGCCGCCGCCTCGGCGCTGGCGCTGTGGCGGGGCCGCGCGGCGGGCTGAAAGCACGTCAAGATTCCGTTAATCTCGGGGGCAACACCCGTCCCGAGCCCGACGTTCCATGCCCCACAGCCCCCTGCCGACCCGCGAGAGCCTGCGCGAGGTCCGCTACGACATCCGCGGCGAGCTGTCCCGCCGCGCCCGTGAACTCGAGGGACAGGGCCGGCAGCTGATCCGCCTGAACATCGGCAACCCCGGCGCCTTCGGGTTCCGGGCCCCGGAGCACCTGCAGGCCGCTTTGACGGCCCACGTGGCCGAGTCAGACCCCTACACCCACCAGCAGGGCCTGCCCCTGGCCCGCGAGGCCGTGGCCGCCCTGCACCGCGGCCGCGGCACGCCCAATGCCAGCGCCGAGCGCGTATTCATCGGCAACGGCGTGAGCGAGCTGATCGACATCTCGCTGCGCGCCCTGCTCAACCCCGGCGACGAGGTGCTGCTGCCCTCGCCCGACTACCCGCTCTGGAGCGCCGCCACCATCCTCAACCAGGGCCGGCCGGTGTACTACCGCTGCGCGCCGGAGAACGGCTTCCTGCCCGACCCGGACGAAATCGAGCGGCTGGTGACGACGCG
Source organism: Arenimonas sp. SCN 70-307 (assembly GCF_001724815.1). Taxonomy (GTDB): domain Bacteria; phylum Pseudomonadota; class Gammaproteobacteria; order Xanthomonadales; family Xanthomonadaceae; genus Arenimonas. The sequence continues at coordinate 599,537 of NZ_MEDO01000014.1, forward strand.
CACGCGCGCGCTGGTGGTGATCAACCCGAACAATCCCACGGGCGCGAACTACCCGCCGGCGCTGCTGGCGCGGCTGGCCGACATCGCCGCGCGCCACGGCCTGCTGCTGATGGCCGACGAGATCTACGACGGCATCCTGTACGACGACGCGCAATTCACCCCGCTCGCGCCCCTGGCCGGCGATACGCCCTGCCTGAGCTTCGGCGGCTTGTCGAAGGTGTGGCGCGCCTGCGGCTGGCGCGTGGGCTGGGCGGTGCTGTCGGGCGACCCGCTGCGCGTGGGTGACCTGCACCACGCGATGGACCTGCTCTCGGCGATGCGCCTCTGCGCCAACGTGCCGGCGCAGTTCGCGGTGCCGGCGGCGCTGGAAGGCCCGGAGACCATCCGCGCGCTGACCGCGCCGGGTGGCCGCCTGCACGCCTCGCGCGAAGCGGTGGTGGCGGGCTGCGCGGCCAGCGAGCACCTGTCGCTGGTGGTGCCGCAGGGCGCGCTCTACGCCTTCCCGCAGGTGGTGGGGCCGGCGGCCGAGGGCTTCGACGACCAGGCCTTCGCGCTCGAGCTGCTGGAAACCGAGGACGTGCTGGTGGTGCCGGGCAGCGGCTTCAACGTGCCGGGCTCGCGCCACTTCCGCATCACCCTGCTGCCGGAGGCGGCGCAGGTGCGCGAGGTGTTCACCCGCATCGACCGCGTGCTGGCGCGCCGCGCCGACGTCGCGGGCAAGCGCCACGTGGCCTGAGGCGGGGCCGGCGATGGGCGCGGACGGCCTGCATTACCTCGCGCTGGGCGATTCCTACACCATCGGCGAATCGGTGCCCGAGGACGGCCGCTGGCCGGTGCAGCTGGCGGCGGCGCTGCGCGCGCGCGGCGTGCCGCTGGCCACGCCCCGCATCATCGCCACCACCGGCTGGACCACCGACGAGCTGTCGGCGGCGATGGACGCGGCCGAGCCGCTGGGCCAGTGGGATTTCGTCTCGCTGCTGATCGGCGTGAACAACCAGTACCGCGGGCGCGCGGTGGACGAATACCGCGTCGAGTTCACGGCCTTGCTGGCGCGCGCGATCGCGCTTGCCGGCGGTCGCCCGGACCGGGTGCTGGTGCTGTCGATCCCGGACTGGGGCGTCACCCCCTTCGGCCAGGGCAGCGGCCGCGACACCGCGCGCATCGCCGCCGAACTCGACGCCTACAACGCCGCCGCCGCCGCCGAATGCGCCGCCCGCGGCGTGGCCTTCGTCGACATCACCCCGGCCAGCCGCTCGCCGGGCAACCAGCCCGACCGCATCGCCGACGACGGCCTGCATCCCTCGGCCCTGGCCTATGCCGACTGGACCGCCCTCGCCCTCCCCACCGCCCAATCCCTGCTCCAAGAAAGGGGGTCAGGTTCACTTCTGGGAAGTGAACCTGACCCCCTTTCTTGAATGCACCTGTCCCCGACTGACGTGCGTCAGGGTGGGTTCGACGAGGGGCGGTAGAATGGCGGCCTACCCACGGAGCCAGCCATGTCCCTTTCGCCTGAAACCCGCGCGCGCATCGAGCAGATCCTCGGGGCGCACCACGTCGTGCTCTTCATGAAGGGCAACCCGGACGCGCCGCAGTGCGGCTTCTCGGCCAAGGCGGCCGGCATCCTCAAGGGCCTGGTGCCGGGCTTCGGCCACGTGGACGTACTGGCCGACCCGGCCATCCGCGAGGGCATCAAGGTGTTCGGCCAGTGGCCGACCATTCCGCAGCTGTACGTCGGCGGCGAGCTGTTGGGCGGCAGCGACATCATCGAGCAGATGCTCAACAGCGGCGAGCTGCACCAGGTGCTGGGCCTGCCCGCGCCCGACCGCACGCCGCCGGCCATCGAGATCACCCCGCCGGCCGCCGAGGCCATCGGCCGCGCGCTGGCCAACGCCGACGAGGGCGTGGTGCTGCACCTGACGGTGGATCCGCGCTTCAACGCCCGCTTCGAGCTCAAGCCGGCCTCGGGCCACGAGGTCGTGGCCGAAGCCGCCGGCCTGCGCCTGCACCTGGACCTGGCCAGCGTGCCGCGCGCCCGCGGCCTGCGCATCGACTGGGTGGAGGATGCGCGTGGCGCCGGCCTGGCCATCCACAACCCGAACGCGCCGCCGGCGGTGAAGTCGATGGACGTGCAGCAGCTGCACGACCACATCATCGCCGGCACCATCGACGTGATCGACGTGCGCCCGGCCCACGCCCGCGCCATCGCCCCCTTCCCGCATCCGCACGAAGTGCTCGACGAGGACAGCCGCGAGCGCCTCGAGGCCCTGCCCAAGGACGTGCCGCTGGCCTTCCTGTGCCACCACGGCAATTCCAGCCGCCAGGCCGCCGAGTACTTCCGCCAGCTGGGCTTCCACGACATCTACAACGTCGAGGGCGGCATCGACGCCTGGTCGGTGCGGATCGACCCGTCCGTGCCCCGGTACTGAAACGCCCTGCAGGCCGCCGGCAGCCCCCTTCTGGCGGCTCTAGAGCAATTGCGCTAACTTGGTCAGGCGACCAAACCCGCCCAACCGGGTCATCCCCCCAAGGCAAGGGCGCGGTAGCACCCAGGAGGCACGAAATGCGCAATTGGCTGGTAATGGCCCCGGCGGCCCTTGTCCTCGCGGCTTGCGGTGGGGATGAGGCCGGGGCGGGCGGCAGCCGCGGCGACCTCGCCGCGCAGGCCTGCAAGGTTGCCACCGAGTCCCGGCTCGACGGCAAGCTCTACGACATGGACCTCAAGGCGCTCGCGGCGAGCATGCGCGACGCGCCCAATGGCGAAAAATTCCTCACCGCACCCATCACCATCGAGCCGGGCCTGACCTCCGAGGTCAAGCAGGTAGTCGAGTGCACGGTGCGCTTCACCGACGCCAAGCCACAGCCCGACGTCGTCGGCTTCGTCTTCAACTGGTGAAGAAAGGGGGTCAGGTTCACTTCCTGCGCTGGCGCGGGAAGTGAACCTGACCCCCTTTCTGGTTAGTCGAAGCGCAGGTGCTTGACGGACTTGCCGTGGCGGCGGATCAGGCGCAAGGCCTCGATGCCGATCTGGATGTGCCGCTCGACGAAGTGCTCGGTCACCTTCTTGTCGGAGGCTTCCGTCTTCACGCCCTCCGGCACCATCGGCTGGTCCGAGACCAGCAGCAGCGCGCCCGAGGGAATCGAGTTGGCGAAGCCCGCGGCGAACACCGTGGCCGTCTCCATGTCGATGGCCATGCAGCGCAGCTTGCGCAGGTATTCCTTGAAGGCCTCGTCGTGCTCCCAGACGCGGCGGTTGGTGGTGAACACCGTGCCGGTCCAGTAGTCGTGGCCAAGGTCGCGGATCATGGTCGAGACCGCGCGCTGCAGCGCGAAGGCCGGCAGCGCCGGCACTTCCGGCGGCAGGTAGTCGTTGGAGGTGCCCTCGCCGCGGATGGCGGCGATCGGCAGCACCAGGTCGCCCAGCTGGTTCTTGCGCTTGAGCCCGCCGCACTTGCCCAGGAACAGGCAGGCCTTGGGGCCGATGGCGCTGAGCAGGTCCATCACGGTGGCGGCGTTGGCGCTGCCCATGCCGAAGTTGATCAGGGTGATGCCGTCGGCGGTGGCGCTGGGCATCGGCCGGTCCAGGCCCACCACCTCGGCGCCGGTGAGGCGCGAGAAGGTGTTGAGGTAGCCGCCGAAGTTGGTCAGCAGGATGTGCTCGCCGAAGGCTTCCAGGGGCACGCCCGTGTAGCGCGGCAGCCAGTTGCTGACGATTTCGTTCTTGTCCTTCATGTCTTCGTTATCCCTTTTTTGTTGTTCTTTTTATCCGTACAGCCTGCCCATTGTGCCACGCGCGCCGTGAATGCCGGCTTCCTGCACTTGGCAAACCCGGCCCACGCTGGCTAGGGTTGCCCGTCCACCGGGGGAGAAACCAATGCACCACCCATTCCGGGCCAGCCTGCTGGCCACCGCTTTGCTCGCCCTGCCGGCCCTGGCGCCGGCGGCCGAGGCACCCTTCGCCAGCACCTACGCGCCGGTCGGCGCCGGCCCGGTGCTGATCACCGACGCCACCGTGCTCACCGGCGACGGCAAGCGCCTCGAGAACACCGACGTGCTGATGCGCGACGGCAAGATCGCCGCCGTCGGCACCGACCTCGATCCGGCCGGCGCCACCGTCGTCGACGGTCGCGGCAAGTGGGTCACCCCCGGCATCATCGACGTGCACTCGCACCTGGGCGTCTACCCCAGCCCCGGCGCGAACGCGCACAGCGACGGCAATGAAATGACCAGCCCGGTCACTTCGCAGGTCTGGGCCGAACACGGCGTGTGGCCGCAGGACCCGGGATTCGCCGCGGCCCTGGCCGGCGGCGTCACCTCGCTGATGATCCTGCCCGGCTCGGCCAACCTCATCGGCGGCCGCGGCGTGGTGCTCAAGAACGTGCCGGCCGAAACCATGCAGGCGATGAAGTTCCCCGGCGCCCCGCACGGCGTGAAGATGGCCTGCGGCGAGAACCCCAAGCGCGTGTACGGCGGCCGCGGCCAGGCGCCGATGACCCGCATGGGCAACATCGCCGGCTACCGCGCCGCCTTCATCGAGGCGCAGCGCTACCGCGAGGCCTGGGACAAGCACGAAGCCGCCAGCCGCAACGAGGGCAAGCGCCGCAAGGGCGACGCCGGCCCCGGCCAGCCGCCGGCGCGCGACCTGCGCATGGAGACCCTGGCCGAAGTGCTGCGCGGCGAGATCACCGTGCAGATCCACTGCTACCGCGCCGACGAAATGGCGCTGATGATGGACCTGGCCAAGGAGTTCGACTTCAAGATCCACGCCTTCCACCACGGCGTCGAGGCCTACAAGCTGGCCGACGAACTGGCCGCCGAAGGCATCTGCGGCGCGCTGTGGGCCGACTGGTGGGGCTTCAAGATGGAGGCCTACGACGGCATCCAGGAAAACATCGCCCTGGTCGACCGCCCGGCCAACGGCTGCGCGGTGGTGCACTCGGATTCGAGCGAGGGCATCCAGCGCCTGAACCAGGAAGCGGCCAAGGTGATGGTGCGCGGCGAGCGCGCCGGATTGACGCTGCCGCCCGAACACGCCATCCGCTGGCTCACCGCCAACGCCGCCAAGGCCATCGGCATCGCCGACCAGGTCGGCACGCTCGACGAGGGCAAGATGGCCGACGTGGTGCTGTGGAACGGCAACCCGTTCTCGGTCTACGCCAAGGCCGAAAAGGTGTACGTCGACGGCGCCCTGCTGCACGACCTCAACGACCCGGCGCGCCGCCCGGTCTCCGACTTCATGCTGGGCCAGGAGGTGTCGCCGTGAAGCGCCTGTTCCTTTCCGTCCTGCTGGCCGCCGCGCTGCCCGCCGCCGCCCAGGACCTGCTGATCCGCGACGCCACCGTGCACACCGCCGGCCCCGCCGGCACGCTCAAGGACCACGACGTGCTGGTGCAGGGCGGCGTGGTGCGCGCCATCGGCCCCGGCCTGGCCGCGCCGGCCGGCGTCACCGTGGTCGATGCCAAGGGCAAGCCGCTGACGCCGGGCCTGTTCGGCGGCCTCACGGGCCTGGGCATCGAGGAAGTCTCGGGCGAGCCGTCCACCGTCGACGGTGGCCTGGCGCTGGGCGCGATGGTGCCGGCGCACGAGGGTTCGTCCTGGCGCCCGGAGTTCGACGTGGACGTCGCCTTCAACCCGCACTCCTCGGCCATCGGCGTGAACCGCGTCGAGGGTGTCACCTTCACCGTGCTCGCGCCCTCGGCCCTGCCGGGCGGCAGCTTCGTGGCCGGCCAGGGCAGCGCCGTGCTGCTCGACGGCCGCTACGACGCGGCGCTGGCCGGCAGCCGCAGCCTGTTCATCGACCTGGGCAGCGATGCCTCGGGCCTGTCCGGCGGCAGCCGCGCCGGCCAGTGGATGCTGCTCGAGCAGGCCGTGGCCGAAGCGCGCAGCGGCGGCGGCGACGGCCTGCTCACCCGCGCCGGCCGCGCCGCGCTGGCGCGCTACCTGGCCGGCGGCCGCGTGGTCTTCCACGTCGACCGCGCCGCCGACATCCGCCAGGTGCTGGCCTTCGCCAGGAAGAACGGCATGCGCCCGGTCATCGCCGGCGGCAACGAAGCCTGGCGCGTGGCCGCCGAGCTCAAGGCCGCCGACGCGGTGGTGCTGCTCGATTCGCTGGCCAACCTGCCGGCGAATTTCGATTCGCTCGCGTCGAGCCTCGAAAACGCCACGCGCCTGCACCGCGCCGGCGTGCGCGTGGGCTTCACCCAGCGCGGCGACGCCACCCACAACGCCCGCAAGGTGCGCCAGCTGGCCGGCAACGCCGTGGCCAACGGCCTGCCCTGGGAAGCCGGCCTGGCCGGCCTGACCTCGGTGCCGGCCGATGCCTTCGGCGTGGGCGGCCAGCGCGGCCGCATCGCCGTGGGCCAGGCGGCCGACCTGGTGCTCTGGACCGGCGACCCGCTCGAGGTGAACACCGTGGCCGAGCAGGTCTGGTTCGGCGGCGTGCCGGCCTCGATGCGCTCGCGCCAGACCGAGCTGCGCGACCGCTACCTCGCGCCCAAGGGCAACCTGCCGCGCGCCTACACCGGCCGCTGACTGCCCCCCGTGGGCGCGCTTGCAAGCGCGCCCACCGTGGGGAGACGGTCATGGAAGGGATCAATCTTTGGGCGGTGCTCGTCGCCGCCATCAGCGGCTTCGTGCTGGGCGGCCTGTGGTATTCGCCGCTGCTGTTCGGCAAGGCCTGGCAGCGCCTGACCGGCCTGAGCGACGAAACGCTGGCCGGCGGCAACATGGCGCTGATCTTCGGCGGCGCCTTCGTGCTGTGCCTGGTGGCCAGCGTCGTGTTCGCCATGTTCCTGGGCCCGCGCCCTTCGCTGCAGCTCGGTCTCGGCGCGGGCTTCTCGGCGGGCCTGTGCTGGGTGGCCGCGAGCTTCGGCATCAACTACCTGTTCGAGCGCAAACCCTTCGCGCTCTTCGCCATCAACGGCGGCTACCACACGCTGCAGTTCACCCTGATCGGCCTCGTGCTGGCGCTGTGGCCGGCGCCCTGAGCGCCGGCTTCAGCGGAACACGAAGCTGCGGTTGATCTGCACTTCCTCGTCCAGCGGCTCGAAGCGCCAGCCGCGCACGGTGTTGAGCACCGCGCGGTCGAAGGTGCCGCGCGGCTTCGACTGCAGCACCTCGATGTTCCTGACCGAACCATCGCGGGCGATGGTGATGCGCACCTGCACCTCGCCCGTGATGCCGCTGCGCAGCGCATCCGGCGGATAGTCCGGCTGCGGCGTGCGGATGCCCACCGGCGTCGTGCGCTTGGGCGGTGCCGCGGCGGCGGCCGCCGCGGCAGCGGCGGCGGCTTCGGCGGCGGCCTGCTGCTCGGCCGCCACGCGGGCCGCCTCGGCGGCTTCGGCCTGGCGCCGCGCTTCGGCCTGGCGGCGGGCCTCGGCCTCGCGGCGCTCGCGCTCGACGCGGGCGGGGTCGGCAGGCGCCGGCGAAGGCGCCGGCGCCACGCCCGTGCGCCGGGCTTCGGCGGCGCGGCGCGCCTCGTCGAGCTTGAGCGCTTCTTCGCGGCGGCGACGTTCGGCGGCCTGGCGGGCTTCCTGCAGCTTGCGCTCTTCCTCCGCCAAGCGCGCTTCTTCGCGGCGCTTGGCTTCCTCCACCAGGCGCCGGGCCTCGGCGGCCTCGGCGTCTTCCTGGCGCTGGCGGGCGCGTGCATCGGCCTCGGCCTGCTCGCGCGCCTGGCGCGCGGCGGCCTCGCGTTCGCGCTCGATGCGGCCGATCTCGTAGGCGAGCTCGAACAGCACCACCGTCGGCTCGTCGCGGGTGGCGGTGGCGACCTTGCGCGAAACCACGTCGGGATGCGCCGGCGAAACGCACACCAGCGGATAACGGCCCGGTGCAAGCTCGAGCCGCAGCGGCGTATTGGCCACCAGGTCGAAGCGCTTGACGCCGTTGATGGACAGCTCGCAGGCGAGGTCCGACTCCACCAGCAGGCGGGCCTCGCCCGCGGGCAGCGGCGGCGGCGCGGCCGCTTCGGGTTCGGCTTCGGGCGCAGCCACCGGTTCGGCCGGTGCGGCGGTGGCCTCGGCCGGCACGGGCTCGCCCCCGTCGCTGCCGCCGAAGGCCCACCAGGCCAGCGCCAGCAACAGCAGCAGGGCCGCGGCGCCGGCGCCCAGCAGGCGCTTGTCGGGCCCGGCCGGCGGCGGTGCCGGCGTGCGCGAACGGAACTGCAGGGCCGCCGGCTCGATCGGGCCGCCTCCCGCGGACAGCGCCTTGCCCGCCACCGTGGGCGGATCGGGCGGCACCGGCGGGCTGCCCGCCGGGGTAACGGGCCGGGTGCCGGGGGGCGTCACGGGCGGAGTGGACGGCGGCGTCATCGGCCGCGAGGGCGTATGCACCACGGTGGGTGACACCGGCGGCGACCCCGGCGGCGTCGGCGTGGCGTGGCCTTCCGGCGCGGAAGCCACCTTCCCCAGCTTGCGCGCTGAAATGGCCGCGGCCACGCCGGAGGGCAAGCGGCCCAGCGACAGCACCTGCCCAGGCACCTCCTGCGCGCCCAGCGCCGAGGCCAGCTCCTCGATGAAACGGCCGGCGGTGGGCCAGCGCTGGTCGGACTGCTTGGCCAGCGCACGCGCCAGCACCTGCCGCGCCTCCTCGGGGAAGGGCGCGAGCGGCTCGAGCTGCAGCGGCGAATTGACGTGCTTGTACATCACCGCGTACGGCGTGTCGGCATCGAAGGGCAGCAGGCCGGTGAGCCACTGGTAGACCATCACGCCGAGCGCGTAGATGTCGGTGGCCGGGCCGACCTGCGAGTCCTGCGCCTGCTCGGGCGACATGTACTGCGGTGTGCCCAGCACCGCGCCGGTGCTGGTGATGGTGGTGCGGCCCTGGAGCAGGCGCGAGATGCCGAAGTCGGCCAGGTAGATCTCGCCGTGTTCGCCCAGCAGCACGTTCTGCGGCTTGAGGTCGCGGTGTACCACGCCCAGGCTGTGGGCGTGGTCGAGCGCGTCGGCCACCATGGTGAACCAGGCCAGGCCGGTGTCGCGGCCGACCACTTCGCGGTTGAAGCGGTCGCCCAGGTGGCCACCGCGCACCAGGCGCAGGGCCATCCACGGCACGCCCTCGTCGATGCCGTAGGCATAGAGCGGCACGATGTGCGGGTGCTCGAGCTTGGCGATCAGGCGCGCCTCGCGCTCGAAGCGGTCGGCGAAGCCGGGCTCCTCGAGCAGCTCGATGGGCAGCACCTTCAGCGCGACCTCGCGGTCGAGTCCGGCCTCGTAGGCGTTGTAGACCGTCGACATGCCGCCGCGCCCGAGCCGGGCGACGATGGTGAACGGGCCGATCCTGTCCCCGACCTGGATCACACTGCGCACGCGGAACCCCCCAGTACTCGTCCTGCGCCGGACCAGTCTACTCCGCCTCGCGGGCAAACGCGTCCACCTGCAGGGGAACGGGGAATCAGGGGGCCGCCGGCCCCTGCGGCACGGTGGCGTCGGCCACCACCATGTTCCGGCCCGAGCCCTTGGCCGTGTACATGGCGCGGTCGGCGCGGTCCATCAGGGCGTCGTAGCTTTCGTCTTCACCCAGGTATTCGGCGGCGCCGACGCTGACGGTGAGTTCCACGACCTCCTCGCCCACCACCTGGCAGTGCTTCTGCACGGCCTGGCGGATGCGCTCGCCGACGGCGATGGCGTGGATGCGGCGCGCACCCGGCAGGGCCACCGCGAACTCTTCGCCGCCGAGGCGACCGAGGATGTCGCCGCCGCGCAGCTCGTGGGCCACGGTGTCGGCCACGGCCTTGAGGCAGTCGTCGCCGACCTGGTGGCCGAGGCTGTCGTTGATGAGCTTGAACAGGTCGATGTCGAAGAACAGCACCGACATCGGCCGCTGGTCCTGGCGGGTGTCCTCGCCGATGCGCTCGAGCCGGGCGCGCCAGGCGCCTCGGTTGAGCACGCCGGTGAGCGGGTCGCGCTCGGAGTCGGCCTTCACGCGGCTGGCCTCGGCGCGGGCGTGGTCGCGCTCGAGCAGCAGGCCGCGCATCCGCCCCGACAGCGTGCGCACCATCACCAGGCCCCAGGCCACCACCGACAGCGCCAGCAGCGCCACCAGCCACGGCCAGCGTCCGGCGCCGAACACGCCCAGCACCGCCACCGCCAGCGCGGCCAGGGCCAGGTAGCCCCAGCCCTCGTGCGGCGACAGCCGCTCGCGCATCACGCTCCAGCACATGGCCATGGCCGCGGCCAGGCCCAGGGCCAGGCCCACCAGCGTCCAGGCGCCGGCCTGCCCGCCGGGCGACGCCGCGGCGGCCACCGCGGGCAGGCCGAGGCCGCCCACCAGCCAGGGAATGGCCGGGAGCCACAGGGACTTGCGGCGGCGTGGGGAGGCGTCCATGGCCCTACTGTCCGGCAGCCGGGGGGCCGGCACAAGTCGAAAAAGCCTCGGCATGGCGAAGACGGGACCCCGCTCACGCTTTCACCCGACCATGACCTCCGGCCTACCTGCCCGATGACCGCTTGCCCTAGCATCGGTCGTTTACGCCTGCCTCCGGAGCCGCCGATGTCGCCTCGCCCGTTCGCCCTTGCCCTCGCCCTCAGCCTCGCCCTCGGCACCACCGCGCAGGCGGCCGAACCCAAGTGGGACATCACGGCGGCGCACGCCAAGGGCAAGACGGTTCGCTTCAGCACCGACGAGGGCACCTGGCTCGACCTCGACCTCAGCCCCGACGGCCGCACCATCGTGTTCTCTATGCTCGGCGACATCTACGCGCTGCCGGTCGAGGGCGGCCAGGCGCGCCGCCTGACCCGCGGCCCCGCCTGGGACATCCAGCCGCGCTTCTCGCCCGACGGCAAGGAAATCGCCTTCACCTCCGACCGCGGCGGCGGCAACAACCTCTGGCGCATGCGCGCCGACGGCAGCGGCGCCACCGCGGTGACCAAGGAAGACTTCCGCCTGCTCAACAACCCGGCCTGGACGCCGGACGGCCAGTTCCTCGTCGGCCGCAAGCACTTCACCTCGCAGCGCTCCCTGGGCGCGGGCGAGCTGTGGCTCTACCACCGCGACGGCGGCGCCGGCCTGCAGCTGACCAAGCGCAAGAACGACCAGCAGGACCTGGGCGAGCCGGCCGTGTCGCCCGACGGCCGCTACATCTACTACTCCGAGGACGTGAGCCCGGGCGGCGCGTTCCAGTACAACCGCAACGTGCACGGCGTGATCTACGCCATCAAGCGCCTGGACCGCGAAACCGGCGAAACCGACACCGTGGCCGCCGGCCCGGGCGGCGCGGTGCGCCCGCAGCCCTCGCCGGACGGCAAGTCGCTGGCCTTCGTCAAGCGCGTGCGCGACAAGTCGGTGCTGCACGTGCTCGACCTCGCCTCGGGCCAGGTGCGCCCGCTCTGGGACGGCCTCTCGCACGACCAGCAGGAAGCCTGGGCGATCTTCGGCCCCTACCCCAACTTCGACTGGACGCCCGACGGCCAGGCGCTGGTGGTCTGGGCCCAGGGCAAGCTCTGGCGCGTGGACGCCGCCAGCGGCGCGCCGGCCAACATCCCTTTCACCGCCGAGGTCGAGCAGAGCGTGCTGCCGGCGCAGCGCTACGCGCAGCAGATCGAGGGCGCCAGCTTCACGCCGAAGATGATCCGCGACGCGGCCACCAGCCCCGACGGCAAGACCCTGGTCTTCCACGCGGTCGGCCAGCTGTGGACCAAGGCCCTGCCGAACGGCGAGCCGCGCCGCCTCACCCGCGACGATTCGCGCTTCGAATACCAGCCCAGCTTCAGCGCCGACGGCCGCAAGCTGCTCTACACCACCTGGTCGGACGCGCAGATGGGCGCGATCCACGAGCTCGACCTGGCCAGCGGCCAGTCGCGCAAGCTCACAAGCGAGCCGGGCTTCTACTACGGCCCGCGCTATTCCAACGACGGCGCGCGCATCGTCTATTCGCGCTCGGGCGGCGGCGGCCTCACCGGCAGCCTGTGGAGCGGCGTGCGCGGCGTGTTCGTGATGGCGGCCGCGGGCGGCGCGGCGGTGCAGGTGTCCAAGAACGGCGCCGACCCGCACTTCTCGGCCGACGGCCAGCGCGTGTACTTCCTCACCGGCGGCGGCCTGGAGAAGAAGCTGATGAGCGTGGGCCTGAACGGCGAGCAGCCGCGCGAGGTGTTCAACCTCAAGTACGTCGACCACGTGGCGATCAGCCCCGACGGCAAGTCGGTGGCCTTCACCGAGCTGTTCAACGGCTACGTGGCGCCGCTGCCGGCCACCGGCGGCAGCATCGAACTCAACAAGGACACCAAGGCCATCCCGGTGACGGCGCTGGGCACCGACATGGGCAGCTACCTGCACTGGTCGGCCGATTCGAAGTCGCTGCACTGGCTGGTGGGCGACCGCTACCACAGCCGCGCGCTGGGCGCGGCCAAGGCCGACGCCGGCGTGCCGGTGGGCCTGCGCGTGGACACCGACCGCCCGTCCGACACCTTCGCCCTGGTGGGCGGCCGCGTGGTGACCATGCGCGACGCCGAGGGCTCGCAGGAAGTGATCGAGGACGGCGTGGTGGTGGTGCGCGGCGAGCGCATCGTGGCCGTGGGCAAGCGCGGCGAAGTGGCCATCCCGGCCGGCGCCCGCGAAGTGGACGTGGCCGGCAAGACCGTGTTCCCGGGCATCGTCGACGTGCACGCGCACGCTGCGCACTTCGGCCAGGGCGTGGTGCCGCAGAACAACTGGGCCTACGCCGCCAACCTGGCCTTCGGCATCACCACCATGCACGACCCGTCGGCGACCACCGAGTTCGTGTTCTCGCAGTCGGAGCTGGTCAAGGCCGGCCGCATGGTCGGTCCGCGCGTGTTCTCCACCGGCACCATCCTTTACGGCGCCGACGGCGACTTCAAGGCGGTGGTGAACTCGATCGACGACGCCCGCTCGCACCTGCGCCGCATGAAGGCCAACGGCGCCTTCTCGGTGAAGAGCTACAACCAGCCGCGCCGCGACCAGCGCCAGCAGATCAACCAGGCCGCGCACGAGCTGGGCATGCTGGTGGTGGAGGAAGGCGGCAGCACCTTCCAGCACAACATGACGATGATCGTCGACGGCGTGACCGGCGTGGAGCACAACATCCCGGTGGCGCCGCTCTACCGCGACGTGGTGGAGCTGTGGCGCCAGACCGAGGTGTCGAACACGCCGACCCTGGTGGTGAACTACGGCGGCCTCAACGCCGAGTACTACTGGTACGCCAAGGACAACCTGTGGGAGAACGCGCGCCTGAATCGCTTCTTCCCCAAGGGCGCGCTCGACGACCGCACCATCCGCCGCGAGACCGGCCCGGAGTGGGACTACTACCACGTGGAAGTGGCCAAGGCGGCCAAGGTGCTGCGCGACGCCGGCGTGCCCATCCTGGTCGGCGGCCACGGCCAGATGCAGGGCCAGGCGCCGCACTGGGAGATCTGGTCGCTGGTGCAGGGCGGCTTCACGCCCTTCGAGGCGCTGCGCGCGGCCACCATCGACGGCGCGAACTACCTGGGCCTGGCCAGGGAGATCGGCTCGATCGAGGCCGGCAAGCGCGCCGACCTGGTGGTGGTGGACGGCAACCCGCTGCAGGACATCCGCGCTTCCGACGACACCGCGCTGGTGATGGTCAACGGCCGCCTGTTCAAGGCCGACGACATGAGCGAGATCGGCGGCCTGCAGCGCCCGGCCCCGACCTTCTTCTGGCAGCGCGACGGCGTGGCCGTGCCCACCGGCGTCGAATACGGTCCGACGGCGCCCTGCCACTGCCCGAAGTCGGCCCCGCACCGCCACTGAGCAGCAAAGGGGGCCAGGGGGCCTTGGCGTCCGGAACGCCAAGGGTCCCTGGCCCCGTTTCTTTTCGGGGCCTCAGCGTTGGCGGGCGCGCGAAAAGAGTTCGGCCGAGCCCAGCCAGGCCGCGCACATCACGGCGGTGAACACCCAGACGTGGCCGTGGCCGGCGAGCGCCAGCCAGATCGCCAGCGCCAGCTGGGCGGCCGCCACCAGGCGCATCGCCCACGCCAGGCCCTTCGGCCGGAAGCGCACCGCGGCGGCGGCCACCAGCGCCAGCAGGGGCACGGCGAAGAACCAGTCGTTGACCGGGTTGTTCTCGCTTCCGAGGATGCCCACGGCCAGGTTCGCCCAGACCGTAAGGAAACCGGCGCCGACGGCCAGGCCGGCGGCCACCATGTAGGCGTTGTCGCGCGCCAGCCAGGCGGCCAGCTCGTAGAGGCTGCAGGCGATGAGCAGCATGGCGCCGAACACGGCGAAATCCGCGCCGGTCCACTGCACCTCGTCGGTGAACTGCATCGCCACCAGCGGCGTGAGCAGCAGCGCCAGCGCCCCGCCCCAGACCGCCCGGCGCATCCAGCCGCCGCGCAGCGAGCTTCCTTCGATCAACGTGCCCATACCCACTTCCTCCGTCAGGACCTGGCGCCCGATGCTGGACCCGGCTTGTGGCATTTTCCGGGCAGGGCCGGGGCAATCCGCCGGCACCCGGGCCAGCCGCTGGCTACTTCACCCGCTTGCCGTGCTTGACCACGATGTCCACGCGCTGCAGCAGGGCCACCTGCCTGAGCGCGTCGCCCTGCACGGCCACGATGTCGGCGTACTTGCCTTCGGTGACCGTGCCGTACTCGGCGTCCACGCCCATGGCCACCGCGGGCCAGTAGGTCGCCGCGCGAATGGCGTCCACGGGCGGCACGCCGAACTGGTTCACCCACACGTCCAGCTCGTTCCAGGTGCTCTGGCTGTGGAACTTCATCGGGATGCCCGAGTCGGTGCCCACCAGCAGCACCACGCCGGCCTGCCGCAGCTGCTCGAACTTGCGGCGCAGGGTCGGCGTGCGCTGCGGGGTCTGCTGGAAGTAGCTGATGCGCTCGGGGTGCTCGAGCGAGCGGCGGATGTCGGCGACGATGTCGGCCGGCAGGCCGCGGTGCCAGGAATCGGAATCGATGAACTCGTGGTTGCGCACCGTGTACGGGAAGTTGTAGAGCCCCTCGATGGTGGGCGTCCAGAACAGCGGGCCCGCGGCCATGTTGGCGGTGCGTTCGGCCAGCGCGTCCATCACGTCCTTGGGGAACTCGGGCGCCGCGGCGAAACCGGTGTGCTCGAAGCCATCGACGCCGTGGCGCAGGCCGCGCCGCACTTCCTCGGGGCGGTGCGCGTGGGCGATCACCGGCAGGTCGTGCTTGTGCGCCTCGTCGACGATGGCGGCCACCTCGGCTTCGCTCATCTGGTCCTGGTCGATCAGCTTGATCACGTCGACGCCGGCCTCGGCCAGCCGGCGCACCTTGGCGCGGGCATCGGCGGGCGAGTCCACGCCCCAGCGGAAGGCCTCGGTGCCCGGGTAGGGCTTCTTCTGGATGAAGGGCCCGGACATGTACATCGTGGGCCCCGGGATCTTGCCGGCGTTTATCGCGTCGCGCACCGAGATCGAGTCCTCCAGCGGCGCACCGAGGTCGCGGGCGCTGGTGATGCCCGCCATCAGCAGCTGCTCGGCCGAGGCCGGCATGATCACGTCGCGCAGCTTGGGCAGGTAGGTCTTGTCCCAGTAGGCGTAGTCGGCGTGGCCGTTGATCATCAGGTGCACGTGCATGTCCCAGAGCCCGGGCAGCACCGTCATGCCCTCGGTCGAGACCACCTCGGCGTCGGCAGGCACCGGCAGCGTGTCGACGGTGCCGACCGCGACGATGCGCTCGCCGTCGACCAGGATGACGCTGTTGCGGATCGGCTCGCGCAGGGTGCCGTCCACCAGCGTGCCGCCCACGAGGGCGAGCTTGGCCGCCATCGCGGCGGGGGACAGGGCCAGCAGCAGCGCGGTGGCCAGGCAGGCGGTCTTGGGCGTCATCAGGGGCAGCCTCGGTGGATGTGGGTCGATGGTAGCGCGGCCGGCGCTGGGCAAACCGGCGCCGCAAACGATAATGTTCCCTGACCCCAAGGTTGGAGGGCGGGCGATGGCCGTGAGGTATTTGCTGCGGTTGCCGGAGCCGGAGAAGGCGCGCGGCAGCGAGCCGGCGCTGGCGTTCCGGTCGGAGGGCGCCGAGGGCTTCGCCGAGGAGCTGCAGGCGGCGCTGCGCGGGCGCGGGCTGTTCGAGCGCTGGCGGGCGATGCAGGACGAGCCCGACGAAGTCGAGGAGAGCCTGGGCGTGGTCGACCCGGACGCGGTGGTGACCGGGCGACAGGAAGACCTGCACATCGCGCTCGAGGCCACCACCTCCCTGCCCGGCGCGGTGTTCAAGCACCGGCTGCGGCTACTGGCGGGGGCGAACTGGGAGCTGGCGGACGTGCGCTCGGCCTAGCCGGATGGGGACAGGTGCAATTTTCCAAAGGAAAATTGCACCTGTCCCCGATGCCTGGGGTCGGAGGTAATTTCGCTTCGCGAAATTACCTCCGACCCCTTGCCTTCAGCCGGTGTTCTGCACGCCCGCGGCGATGCCGTTCACCGTCGTCACCAGCGCATGGAACAGCGGATCGTCCTCGGGCCGGCCCGCCGCGCGCCAGCGCGCCAGCAGGTCCACCTGCAGAAGGCTGATCGGGTCCACGTACGGGTTGCGCAGCCGGATGGATTCGCGCAGCCGGTAGTCGCCGTCGAGCAGGCGCTCGCGGCCCTTGAGCGCGAGGATGGTGTCGCGGGTGAGCGCGAACTCGGCGGCGATGCGCGGGAAGTAGCGCGCATGCGCGGGCTCGCCGGCCAGCTGCGAATAGCGCTCGAAGATATCGAGGTCGGACTTGGCCAGCACCATCTCCACGTCGTCCACGAGCGTGGCGAAAAAGGGCCAGTCGCGCGCCATCTCGGCCACCGCCTCGCGGCCGAACTCGTCGACGATGCGGGCCAGGCCGGTGCCCACGCCCAGCCAGGCGGTCAGGCCGCAGCGGTTCTGCGACCAGGCGAACACCCACGGGATGGCGCGCAGCGAGGACACCCCGCCGGCATTGCCGCGTTTGCTCGGCCGCGAGCCGATGCGCAGGCGCTCGATCACGTCGATCGGCGTGGCTTCGCGGAAATACGGCACGAAGCCGTCGTCCTCGTACACCAGGCCGCGATAGTGCGCGCGCGCGGACACCGCGGCCGCGGCCGCCATCTGGCGCCACGACGCCTCGCGCGGCTCGGGCGAACGTGGCCGCAGCGTGGCGCGCAGCACGGCGCCGGTGGCCTGCTCGAGGTTGCGCAGCGCCAGCGCGCGGATGCCGTACTTGCGGTGGATCACCTCGCCCTGCTCGGTCAGGCGCAGGAAACCATCGACCGAACCGCGCGGCGCGGCGATGACGGCGCGGCCGGTCTTGCCGCCGCCGCGCGAGAGCGAACCGCCGCGGCCGTGGAAGAAGGCGATGCGCACGCCCGCCTCGGCGGCCAGCGCGGTCAGCGCCACCTGGGTCTGCTGCAGGGCCCAGCGCGAGGCGACCAGGCCGCCGTCCTTGGCGCTGTCCGAATAGCCCAGCATCACCACCTGGCGGTCGCCGCGCTCGCGCAGGTGCTCGCGGTACACCGGGTCGGCGAACAGCGAGCGCAGGGTGGCGGCGGCGTTGTCGAGGTCGTCTACGGTTTCGAACAGCGGCGCCACGTCCAGCGGCACCGCGCCATTGCCGTCGACGCAGCCGCCCAGCCGCGCCAGCGCCAGCACGGCGAGTGCATCGGCGGCGCTGCGGCTCATCGAGATGATGTAGGGCCCGATCGCGCGGGCGCCGTAGCGCGGCAGCGCGGCGGCGACGGTGCGGAAGACCTCCAGCACCGCGACCGCGTCGGCGGCGCCGGGCGCTTTCGCCGGGTCGGTGCCGGTGATCAGCTCGCGCAGGCGGTGCGCGCGCTCGGTCCAGGGGCGCGCGCCGAATCCCGGATCCGCCAGCAGGGCCGACAGCGCGGCATCGTGCTGCGAACTTTCCTGGCGCAGGTCGAGCGTGGCCAGGTGGAAGCCGAAGGCCTGCACGCGCCGCAGCAGGCGGCGCACCGCGAAGCCGCCGGCGTGTTCGCCGCGGTTCGCCGACAGGCTGCCTTCGACCAGGCGCAGGTCGGCCAGCAGCTCGTCGGGGCCGGCATAAGCCTGCGCGCCATCCTGCTCGGTCGCGGAGATGCGCGCCGCCACCAGGCTCAGGAACCGGCGGTAGGGCATGTCGGCGTGGCGGGCCTTGAGCGCGTCGGCGGCCGCCGGGAAGCGCTGCGCGTAGTCGTCGGCGCGTCGCAGCAGCGCGGGCGAAATGCCGACCCGGCCATCGGTCTGGCTCAGCAGGTCGGCCAGCTTCTCCAGCTCGCGCCGGTAGCGGCCGAGCACGATGGCGCGCTGGCCGGCGAGCGTGGCGGCGATGGTGTGCGCGCCCACGTTCGGGTTGCCGTCCATGTCGCCGCCCACCCAGGAGCCGAAGCCCAGCAGCGGCGGCAGTTCGTCGGGCGCGCTGCCGTAGACGCTGGCCAGGGCGTCGAGGAACACCTCGTGGAACACCGGCAGCACGCGGTAGAGCACGTCGGAGAGGTAGAAGGCCACGTGCTCGAACTCATCGGCGACGGTGGGCTTCTCGGGGGGCGTTTCGTCGGTCTGCCAGGCGGCGCTGAGCGCCAGGCGCATGCGCTCGAGGTCGGCGCGGCGCTCCTGCGGGGTCAGGCCGCGGTCGATGTCCTCGACCAGGCAACGCACCACCTCGCTCTCCTTCTCGAGCAGCGCGCGCCGCACGGCCTCGGTGGGATGCGCGGTGAACACCGGCTCGATGCGCAGGCGCGGCAGCAGCGCGGCCACGTCGGCGGCCGGCACGCCCTCGTCGCGCAGCTTGCGCAGGCTGTCCTCGAGGCCACCCGGCTGCGGGCCTTCGCCCAGGCGCTGGTAGTCGCGCCGGCGGCGGATGCGGTGCACGCGCTCGGCCAGGTTCACGGCCTGGAAATAGCTGTGGAAGGCGCGCACCAGCAGCTCGGCGCGGTCCAGCGGCAGGCCGCGCAGGCGGTCGGCCACGTCCTTCATCGGCGCCCCGGCCTCGCGACGGCGGATCGAAGCCACGCGCAACGCCTCGACCTCGGCCAGGAAAGCCGGCGAGACCTGCTCGGCGAGGATCTCGCCCACCAGCGTGCCAAGCCGTCGCACATCGTCGCGCAGCAGCAGGTCGGTGGGCGGCAGGTCGGCTTCGCGCAGGGGTTCGGTGGCTTCGCTCATGCCCCAAGCCTAAAGACAAAACGGGGTCGGAGGTAATTTCCCTTCCGGGAAATTACCTCCGACCCCGGGCCTGGCTCAGGCGCCGCAGCACTTCTTGTATTTCTTGCCGCTGCCGCAGGGGCACGGGTCGTTGCGCTCGGGGGCGGCGGCGCGGCGCACGGGCTCGCGCGGGGTCAGGGACTCAATGCGCTGGGTGTGCAGGTCGAGCATCATGTCCGGCAGGCTGAAGAAGATCTCCAGCCGCTCGCGGTAGCTCAGCGGCTCCGGCGCGCCGCCCTCTTCCTCCGGCGGGTAGCTGCCGATCGCCAGGGCCTCGATGTAGGCCTCGATGTCGGCGATCCAGGGCTCTTCGGCGATCCACGCATCCCAGTCGTCGCCGCGCAGGTCCATGCCGTGCATGAAGCCGGCGGCCCACTCGGTGCCGATGTCGACGTCGTCGCCGTGTTCGGCGTCGAGGTCATCGGGGAGCCACCACAGCGGCAGCGCCTCGGGCGACAGGTCGTCGCCGCCCAGCCGGACGCGGTGGGCAACGGTGTTCCAGGCCGACATCAGCAGCCCGTAAACTTGTGCGGCCTCCTCCATCGTCTCCCAGCGCGGCGGTGTCTTGCCCCAGACCGCGGGCATCCACTCGCTGGGCATGACCGTGTCGCGGCTGAGCACCAGCGCGGTCAGGTAGCCGTCCAGGGCCTCGAGCCCGAAGCCACCGAAAGGCACCGCCCGCTGCTCGAGCAGTTCCTCGAGCTGGCCCAGGCGCGGGTCGTCGTGGGTGAAGCGCTTGGCGTCAACGCTGGCCATGTCAGTACGCGAACTCGCGGAACACGGGATCGACGCTGCCGCCCCAGGCGCCGTGGAACAGCGCCAGCTTGCGCTCGGCCGGGGTCTCGTTGGCCATGGCGAACTCCAGCAGCGGCTCGAGGAACACCGCCTCGCTGGCGCCGCCGGCGTTGAGCCGGTTGCGGCGGGCCAGGCCCTGGCCGGAAATCTTCAGCGCCTCGATGGCCAGCTCGCGCACCGTGCGGCCGCGGAAGGGCAGCTTGAGCGCGTGTTTGGGCACGCCATCGCGCAGCGCGTGGCGCTCCTCGGTGCTGAAATCCTTCACCAGGTCCCAGGCGGCGTCGAGCGCCGCGTCGTCGTAGAGCAGGCCGGTCCAGAACGCCGGCAGCGCGCACAGGCGGTTCCAGGGGCCGCCGTCGGCGCCGCGCATCTCCAGGTATTTCTTCAGCCGCACTTCCGGGAAGGCGGTGGTCATGTGGTCGGCCCAGTCGCGCATCGTCGGCAGCTGGCCGGGCAGCTCCTCGAGCTCGCCGCGCAGGAACTTGCGGAAGCTGCGGCCGCTCAGGTCCAGGTACTGGCCGTCGCGGTAGCTGAAGTACATCGGCACGTCGAGCAGGTAGTCGACGTAGCGCTCGAAGCCGAAGCCGTCCTCGAACACGAAATCGAGCATGCCCGTGCGGTCGGGGTCGGTGTCGGTCCAGATGTGCGAGCGGTAGCTCAGGTAGCCGTTGGGCTGGCCGTCGGTGAAGGGCGAGTCGGCGAACAGCGCGGTGGCGATGGGCTGCAGCGCCAGCGAGACGCGGAACTTCTTGACCATGTCGGCTTCGTCGAGGAAGTCGAGGTTCACCTGCACGGTGCAGGTGCGGGTCATCATGTCCAGGCCGAGGTTGCCGCGCTTGGGCATGTACTCGCGCATGATCTTGTAGCGGCCCTTGGGCATCCACGGCATCTCGTCGCGGCGCCACTTGGGCTGGAAGCCCATGCCCAGGAAACCGATGCCGAGCTCGTCGCCCACCGTCTTGACCTCGCGCAGGTGCGACATGGTCTCGCAGCAGGTCTGGTGGATGTTCTCGAGCATGGCGCCCGAGAGTTCGAGCTGGCCGGCCGGCTCGAGCGTGACCGAGGCGCCGGCCTTGGACAGGGCGATGAGCTTGCCGTTTTCCTCGTAGGGCTCCCAGCCAAAGCGCGTCAGGCCGCGCAGCAGGGCCTCGATGCCGCGCGGGCCGTCCCAGGTGGGCGGGCGCAGGTCGTCGAGGCGGAAGCCGAACTTCTCGTGCTCGGTGCCGATGCGCCAGTCGGCCGGCGGCTTGCCGCCCGAGGCCAGGTACTCGACCAGCACGCGGCGGTCGGTCAGGGGATCATCCTTGGCGTTGCTGGGTCCGGACACGTCGGCGGCCTTGCGGGGGTGGGGGGCGAACGCAGGCCGGTGGCCTACAATCGCGGGATGCGAATCCTAACCCGCGCCGTCGTGCTTGGCGTCCTGCTGGCCGGGATTCTCTGTCCCGCGCCGGCCGCGGCCCGCAGCCTCGAGCGCGGCAACGGTCCCGAGCCCTCCACGCTCGACCCGCACCGCTGCCCGGAAGTGGCCTGCGCCAACGTGCTGCGCGACCTGTTCGAAGGCCTGGTGGCCGAGGACGGCGCCGGGAACCTCATCCCCGGCCTGGCCGAGCGCTGGGACGTGTCGGAGGACGGCCGTAGCTGGACCTTCCACCTGCGCGAGGGCCTGCGCTGGTCCAACGGCGAGCCGCTGGACGCCGGCCAGGTGCTGGCCAGCCTGCGCCGCGCCTTCGAGCCGGCCACGGCCGCGCCCTTCGCCGCGCACCTGGACGCGATCGAACATGCCGCCGCGGTGCAGCGCGGCGAGCGCCCGCCGGCCGCGCTGGGCGTCAGTGCGCCGGATGCGCGCACGCTGGTGTTCCGGCTGAGCCGCAGCGCCGACCTGCCGCGCCTGCTCACCCTGCCCATCGCCTACCCCGTGCACCTGCCCAGCCTGGCCGAGCATGGCGCGCGCTTCACCCGCCCGGGACGGCTGGTGTCCAACGGCGCCTACCAGCTGGCCGAGTGGCTGCCGCAGGCGCACCTGGTGGTGGAGCGCAACCCGCACTTCCGCGAGCCGGCGCCGATCGAACGCGTGCGCTTCCACGTCACCGAGGACGCCGCGGCCGAGCTGCGCCGCTTCGAGGCCGGCGGCCTGCACATCACCGAAACCCTGCCGCCGCAGCCGCTGGAACACCTGCGGGCGCGCTTCGGCGAGCAGCTGCGCATCAGCCCCTACCTGGGCAGCTTCTGGCTGGGCTTCAACCTCACCCGACCGCCGTTCAAGGATTCGCCGGCGCTGCGCGAGGCGCTGGTGCTGGCGGTGGACCGCGACATCCTCACCCGCCACGTCACCGGCCTGGGCGAAGCGCCGGCCTGGGGCGTGGTGCCGCCGGGCACGGCCGGTTACACGCCGCCGGTGCCGGCGGTGGCCTCGCTGACGCAGCGCCAGCGCGAGGCGCGGGCGCGGGCGCTGTACGCGCAGGCCGGCTATTCGCGCGAGCGGCCGCTGCAGATCGAGCTGCGCTACAACACCTCCACGCCACACCGGCGCATGGCGCTGGCGGTGGCGGCGATGTGGCGCGAAACCCTGGGCGTGCGCACGACGCTTCGCAACGAGGAGTGGAAGGTCTTCGTCGGCACGCGGCGCCAGCGCGCCATCACCGAGGTCTTCCGCGGCGGCTGGATCGCCGACATCGACGATGCGCGCAATTTCCTGGGCACCTTCCACAGCCAGAGCCCGGCGAACTGGAGCGGCCTGGACGACCGCGAGTACGACGCGCTGCTCGCCGCCGCCGACGCCGCGCCCACGCTCGAACGCCGGCAGTCGCTGCTGCGGCAGGCGGAGCACAGGCTGCAGGCAACGCACGCGGTCGTGCCGCTGTACTTCTACACCTCGCGCCACCTGGTGCACCGCGACGTGCTGGGCTTCGAAGCCAATCCGCTCGACCGCCACCCCAGCCGCTTCCTGCGCTTCGCGGAGGCGCCATGAAGCGCTTCGCCGGGCGCGCCTTCGAAGCGCTGCTGACGCTCTGGCTGCTGGCCACGCTGTGCTTCGTGCTGCTGCGCGCGGCGCCGGGCGGCCCCTTCGACGCCGAGAAGGCCGCGCCGCCGGAAGTCGAGGCGGCGCTCGCGGCGCAGTACCGGCTCGACCAGTCGCTGCCGGCGCAGTACGGCCACTGGCTGGCCGACGTGGCGCGCGGCGACCTCGGGCCTTCGTTCCAGTACCCCGACTACACGGTCAACGAGCTGCTGGCGGCGAGCCTGCCGATCTCGCTGCTCAACGGCGGCCTGGCCCTGCTGCTGGCGCTGGCCATCGGCATCCCGCTGGGCGTGTGGGCGGCGCTGCGCGCAGGACGCTGGACCGACCGCCTGCTGATGTTCGGCGCGGGCCTGGGCCTGAGCGTGCCCAAGTTCGTGGCGGCGCCCCTGCTGGTGCTGCTTTTCGCCGTGACCTTGCAGTGGCTGCCGGCCGGCGGCTGGGACGGCACCTGGCGCAGCATGGTTTTACCGGTGGTGGCGCTGGCGCTGCCGAACCTCGCGTACTGCGCGCGACTCACCCGCGCCTCGCTGCTCGAGGTGCTGGGCGCCGACTACCTGCGCGCGGCCCGCGGCCGCGGCCTGTCGGGCGCGCGCCTGCTGCTGGTGCACGCGCTGCGCCCGGGCCTGCTGCCGGTGGTGGCCTGGCTGAGCCCGGCGCTGATCAACGTGGTCAGCGGCTCGGCGGTGGTCGAGCAGGTGTTCGGCATCCCGGGCGTGGGCCGCTACTTCGTGCAGGGCGCCCTCAACCGCGACTACACCCTCGTGCTCGGCGTCGTGCTCGCCATCGGCGCCGCCATCGTCCTCATCAACGCCCTCGTCGACGCCCTGCGCACCTGGCTCGATCCGCGGCTGCGGGACGCCTAGATCTCCAGCCAGCCGGAGATGACGGTGCGGGCTTCGTCGAGGCCGAGTTTGGCGTCGGCGGAGAAGACCTGGGCGCTGGCGCGGTCGCCGAGTTCCTTGCGCACGGCGGCCAGCACCCTGGACTGCTCGCCGCGGCCGAACTTGTCGGCCTTGGTCAGCAGGCAATGCGCCGGCAGGCCGCGGGCGACCGCGTAGTCGAGCATCTGCAGGTCGTACTCGCGCAGCGGATGGCGGATGTCCATCACCACCACCAGCCCCGCCAGCGAACCGCGCTCCTGGAAGTAGCGGTTGATCGTGCCCTTCCAGGCCTCGCGCATCGCCTCGGGCACCTTGGCGTAGCCGTAGCCGGGCAGGTCCACCAGGTAGCGGCCCGGGTCGACCTCGAAGTAATTCAGCGCCTGGGTGCGGCCCGGGGTCTTGGAGACGCGGGCCAGGCCGTTCTGGTTCGTGAGGGCGTTGAGCGCGCTGGACTTGCCCGCGTTCGAGCGGCCGGCGAACACCACCTCGCGGCCGTCGTCGGGCGGCAGCTGGCGCAGGGAGTGCACGGAATTGAAGTATTTGGCGCGGGCCAGGGGGTTGGACATCGGGTCGGCCGGGGCGTTGGAAGGCGCCCAGCATGGCCCGTACGGCCCCCGCTGACCAGCCCGGAAGCCCTTCCGGAGCCGCTGAATTGACCGCCTGCGCCAGCGGCTGGGATAATCCGCGCCTTCCTGCGCGCCCGTCGCGCAAGGCCCCTTTCCCACCGAATCAAGCGTTCCGGAGCAGCCCATGAAGTTCACGCGCATCCTTGGTGTCGCCGCCGCCCTGGCCGCGGCCGTGGCCGTGGCCCAGGAGCCCGCCACGGAGCCGGCCACCGTCACGGCGGCCCCCGAGGCGGCCCCGGCCCCCACCGAAACCCTGGAAGCCGACAACGCCGTCGCCCATCGCGGCGACGCCCAGGCCGGTGCCGGCAAGGCGGCGGTCTGCGCGGCCTGCCACGGCATGGACGGCAACTCCGCCGACCCGCAGTACCCGAAGCTGGCCGGCCAGCACGAGCGCTACATCGCCCGCCAGCTGGCGCTGTACAAGTCGATGGAGCGCGACAACGCCATCATGCTCGGCTTCGCCGCCACCCTGAGCGCGCAGGACATGCGCGACCTGGGCGCCTACTTCGCCAGCCAGAAGGTCGTGGCCGGCGTGGCCGACGACAGCGTGATCGCCGAAGGCCCGAACGCCGGCATGAAGTTCTACCAGCTCGGCGAGCGCCTCTACCGCTTCGGCAAGGCCGACGGTTCGGTGCCGTCCTGCGCGGCCTGCCACGGCCCCGCCGGCGCCGGCAACCCGGGTTCGGCCTGGCCGAACCTGGCCGGCCAGCACGCCGGTTACACCGCCAACGCGCTGACCGCCTTCCGCAACGGCACCGTCTGGGGCAAGGGCAACAACGCCAACGCCATCATGGCGGGCGTGGCCGGCAGCCTCACCGACGAGGAAATCCAGGCCCTGGCGACCTACATCGAAGGCCTGCACAACGCCGCCGACGCCCCCTCGGCCGAGGCCCTGGCTGCCGCCGCGAACGCGGAAGGCTGAGCCCTGCGCGGCGGCCCCCGGGCCGCCGCTTTTGAACCTTGCCTGCCGGCCGTGGTCAGGTAGGCGACACCTTCCGGAGTGCCTGCCCCATGAAGCACGTTCTGCCCCTGCTGCTCGTCCTCGCCCTTGCCGCCTGTGGCGAGAAGGCCGCCGAACAATCCACCGGCGTGGCCGGCCCGGCGCCTGCCCCGGTCGTTGATCCGGCCGGCCCGGCCCCCGACACCTCGGTGACCGACGAGGACCTGGCCCCGGCCGCCGACGAGGCTGCCACCGACGCCACCGCGCCGGCCGAAGCCACCGAAGAACCTGCCGCGCCGGCCACCGAGGCCGCCCAGGCCACCCCGGCCGCGCCGGCCGAGCTGCCGCCGCTGGATCCGGCCAAGGCCCCGCGCAAGGGCGTGGACTACGAGCTGCTGGCCGAGCCGCAGCCGACCATCACCCAGGGTGGCATCGAGGTGGCCGAAGTCTTCTCGTACATGTGCATCCACTGCGCCAACCTGCAGCCGCTGCTCAACACCTGGAAGACCAAGCAGCCGGCCGACGTGAAGCTGGTCTACGTGCCGGGCGTGTTCGGCGGCGCCAGCGACAACTTCGCCCGCGGCTTCTACGCCGCCGAGGCCATGGGCCTGGTGGACAAGACCCACGACGAGCTGTTCAAGGCCGTGCTGATCGAGCGCAAGTTCCAGACCGGCTCGCCGGAGGAAGTGGCCGACTGGTACGCCAGCCAGGGCGCCAACCGCGAGACCTTCCTGTCGACCATGCAGAGCTTCGCGGTGACCACCAAGATCAACCGCGCCCGCCAGTTCTCGCTGCGCGGCGGCGTCGATTCGACCCCGACCATGATCATCGCCGGCAAGTACCGCGTCACCGCCACCGCCGACCGCGGCATGGAAGGCCTGCTCGACAGCATCGACTGGATCGTCGCGCACGAGCGCGCCGGCAAGCCGATGCCCTGAGCGGCGCCACCGCCAGGCTGAACGCAACGGGCCGCGAAAGCGGCCCGTTTGCTTTGGCGGTCTTGTCCCCGCCGCGCGGCGGACGCACCATGGACGAATGGCCGAAAAGAAACCCGACCGGCTGCGCTTGCTCAGCGCCAACATCCAGGCGGGCTCGAGCACGCGCGCCTACCGCGACTACGTCACCCGCAGCTGGTCGCACGTGCTGCCCAACGGCAAGCGCATCAACCTCGACAGCCTGGCCGAGCTGGCCAGCAACTACGACCTGGTGGGCCTGCAGGAGTCCGACCCGGGCAGCCTGCGCTCGGGCTTCACCAACCAGGCCGACTACCTGGCCGAGCGCGCGCACTTCCCCTACTGGAGCCACCAGCCGAACCGGCGCATCTCGCGCATCGCCGGCAGCGGCAATGCGCTGCTGAGCCGGCTCGAACCCGCCGAGATGCTCGACTACGCCCTGCCCGGCCGCATCGCCGGCCGCGGCGTGCTGCTGGCGAAGTTCGGCCAGGGCAAGGACGCCTGGCAGCTGGCCATCACCCACCTCTCGCTGGGCGCGAAGTCGCGCCAGCTCCAGCTCGGCTTCCTGGCCGAGTTGTTGTCGGATGCGCCGCGCCTGGTGCTGATGGGCGACTTCAACTGCGACTTCGACGCGCCCGAGATGCGCCCGCTCTACCGCCAGACCTCGCTCGAGCCACCGCCCGAACGCGTGTCCACCTTCCCCAGCTGGGCCCCGCAGCGCGGCCTCGACCACGTACTCACCGGCGGCTTCCAGGTGCTCGACTACAAGGCCGTGCCCGCCGCCGGCTCCGACCACATGGCGGTGGGCGTGGAGCTCGCGCCCAAATAGAAAGGGGGTCAGGTTCACTTCCTGCGGCGGAAGTGAACCTGACCCCGTTTCTTCAATAGCCGCCGAAGCTGCCGGCGGCGCCGGGGAAGACGACGGGGCTTTCGGTGCCGTCTTTCGCGACGGCGGAGACGCCGAAGAAGTAGTTGTCGATGACGACGTTCCTGAGGGTGAAGGCCTCGACGTCGCCGACCCAGCGGCTGTGGGTCCACTGCGGCTCGGTGGTGAGGCGCCAATAGACCTTGTAGCCGGCCAGGTTGGGCGCCTGCGCGGCCGGGGCGCGGGTCCACTTGAGCGTGGTGTCGGCGGTGACGGCGCCCTCGATGCTCACGTTGGCCGGCGGCGGCGGGGCCCAGGCCAGGCCGGCCAGGCTGACGGCGTTGAGCGCGGTGAGCTTGGCGGCGTAGTCGAAGTCCACGCCGTCGATCGTGTCGCCGTAAACGCGGCCGTTTTCGGTGCGCAGGTCCTGGTGCTGGCGGTCGTAGTGTTCGTTGGTTTCCATCACGCGCACGGCCGGATAGCCCAGGTCGTTGAACGGGCGGTGGTGGCCGCCGCGGGCGAAGCGGTCGAGGCGGTAGACCATCATCACGTCGAGGTTGGGCACGTAGGCCGCCATGCGGTCGATGTAGCGCGCCAGGTTGCGGGTGGGCGAGTCCACTTCGCCGCCGGTGAAGCGGCGCAGGCGGGCCTCCTCGGCGGTTTCGGTGGCGCGCGTGCCTTCGGCGAAGACGCGGGCGGTGGTGTTGTCGACGATGCCGTTGATGCCGGCGCTGTTGCCGATCATGTCGTTGTTGAGCACACCGGTGATGCGCCAGCCCTCGCGCTGCGCCTGTTCGGCCAGGAACCGGCCGCCGAACAGCCCCTGCTCTTCGCCCGAGAGCGCGGCGTAGACGATCGAACCGGGGAAGGTGTACTTCGTCAGCACGCGCGCCGCTTCAAGCGTGCCGGCCACGCCCGAGGCGTTGTCGTTGGCGCCGGGGGCATCGGACACGGCGTCCATCACGTCGGTGGCGCGCGAATCGATGTCGCCGCTCATGATCACGTAGCGGTTGGGGTCGGCGCTGCCGCGCTGGATGGCGATCACGCTCACCACCTCCACCGGGCCGGGGATGCGCGGCTCGCCCTGCACGGTGCCTTTCACGTAGCGCACCTCGAGGCAGCCGCCGCAGGCGCGCGAGATGCGCTCGAACTCGGCGTGGATCCAGCGGGTGGCGGCGCCGACGCCGCGCTTCGGGTCGGTCTGGCTCGACAGCGTGTGGCGGGTGCCGTAGGACACCAGCTGGCGGATGTCGGCCTCGATGCGCGCGGCGGAGGGCGCGGTGGCGATCTGGTGCAGCTCGGGCTTTTCAGCCGGCGGTGGCGCCACTTGGGCGAGGGCCGGCACGGCGGCGAGGCAGGCAAGGGCAAGCAGGGTGCGGCGCATGGCGGGCTCCGGGCGGTTTGGCCGGCCAAGCCTGGGTTTCACCCCCGCCAGCGTCAACCGCTCCTTCGACAACGATCCGTGCCAGCTGGCCCAGACGAAGCCACCAGGCGCGTCTATTTGCATAAATTTGCATTTTATAATGCTTTGCATGTATATATATGCGAATGAAGAGCAAGGGAACCAGCACGATTACGTCCCGCGGACAGCGTACGACCCGGCATCTGGCGGGTTTGATCCAGCGGGCGCGATTGGTCCGCAACATGACCCAGGCGGACCTGGCAGAGCGTGCGCGAGTCAGCCCCGGCAGCATCCACAGACTGGAGCGCGCCGAGCCCGGCGTTGCTCTATGGGTGTGGCTGAACGCCATGGAAGCGCTCGGCCAATTGGAGCTGATTGAGTCACTGCGCGACCCGCTGACCGAGGCCCTGGCGGCAGAAGCAGCCCCCAAGAGAGCTGGCAGCTCGCGTATCCCGGACTTGGACTTTTGAGAATGGCTGATGTCCTGCGCTACGTCTTCGTGCACCTTCCCGGCGAACAAGAGGCAGTGCCAGCTGGTGTTCTGACCTTGACCGAGGAGGGCCGCGAGACGCTAGCCTCACGGTTCGTCTACGGGCGCAACTACTTGACCCGACACGGCCGCATCCCGGTCGATCCCAAGTCGCTTGCCCTCGATTCCAACGCTCGGCGTGCGGAAATCACGCCGGCGAACGGATTGGCGCTGTTCGGAGCGCTACGAGACGCAACACCAGACTTGTGGGGCCGGCGAGTCATCGAAAACAAACTCAGGGCGCCCCCGGACAGCCTCCCCGAGTCGGTATACCTCGATCATGCCGGGGACAACCGAGCCGGTGCGCTTGATGTTCGAGTGGCACGCGATTCACCCTCTGCGCCCGGGGTCTTGCCCGGCAGCTTCGACCTTGAGCATCTGGTGCAAGCCGCCGACCGCATCGCCGAAGGCGAGCCGGTACCCACACATCTGGAAATGATCTTCCTCGGCGCCCCGGGCTTGGGCGGTGCGCGGCCCAAGGCAGCGCTACGGGATGACGGTCGCCAGTGGGTGGCGAAATTCCCTGCCCGACAGGACGGCTTCAATGTCCCCATGATCGAACGGGCGAGCTTGGAACTAGCGCGACAGGCCGGAATCCAGGTGCCGCGCACGCGCCACATCCGGCTCGGCGACGGCCGTGACGTGATGCTGATAGAACGCTTCGACCGCGGCGAAGAAGCTGCGGGATACCCGAGGACACACATGGTAAGCGCCCTGACCATGCTGGGTTTGCATGAACACGACCGGAGCGCCGGTTATGCCGACCTATGCCGGGTCATCGAGCAGTTCGGCGTGAGTGGCCATGTCCAGGCAGACCGGACGGAACTCTACCGTCGAATGGTCTTCAACATCTTGGTCACCAACGACGACGACCACCTGCGCAACCATGCCTTCCTTTACGACGCGACTGGTGGTGGCTGGCGACTGAGTCCGCTTTACGACGTGGTGCCGCGCCCGATGCTGGGCACGGACCGTTACTTGGCGATAGGAGTCGGCGCACAGGGACGCCTCGCGACATTGGACAATGCGCTCAGCCAGTGCGAGCAGTTCGGCCTGTCAAAGCCGGAAGCCGCCGCGATCATAGACTCGGTCGTTACGGCTGCGCGCCCTTGGAGGAACGCCTTCGAGTCACTTGGCGTACCGGCGCAAGAATGCGACCGGGTCGCACCCGCTTTTCGCCGGGCTGCCGATATTGGCATGGGGAAGGTCGAAGCCGCTGCCAGATCCTGAAGCGTACGGACGGAAAGGGGCCGCGGATTGCTCCGCGGCACCCGTGAGTTCTTTCCTCAGAACTTGATGTCGGCGCGCACGTAGAAGAACCGCCCACCCGGGATGTCATAGGTGGAGGCGTCGTAACCGTTGAGCGAGCACGACAGGCAGATCGGCGGGTCCTTGTCGAAGGCGTTGTTCACGCCGAAGGCCAGGCCCAGGTCGTTGAAGTCCTTGAAGCGGTAGGCCACCTGCAGGTCGTGGTAGGTGGTGGCCTCGAGCACGTTGGTGTTGTTGGCCGGGTCGGAGCAGACCGGGAAGCTGATGGCCCGGCCGCACTGTTCGCGCAGCTCGCTGATGTGGCGCAGGGTCCAGCCGGCGCTCCAGTTGCCGCGCGACCAGTCGAGGCTGAAGTTCGAGGTCCACTCCGGGATGGCGCTGTCGACCACCTCGATGCCCGGGCCCTGCGGCTGCACCTGGCCGGCGGCGCCGACGGCGCGGTAGTCGCCCACCAGGGTGTTGCGCCAGGCGGCCTTGAACTGGCCGATGTCGGTGACCGGGAACACCCACACCAGGTCGAGGTCCCAGCCGTCGGTCTCGATGGTGCCCAGGTTGGTCAGGCGGTTGTTGAAGCCGTTGATGCCGCCGGTGGGCGCGCGGGTGATGCCGTCGCAGTAGAGCGCGTCGAGCGTCTGCACGCACAGGTCGAGCTGGGTCTGGGCGTCGATGGCCTGGATGGCGCCCTCGATGTCGTGGCGGTAATAGGTGACCTCCACGTCCACGCGCTCCGCCGCCGACGAGTTCTCCAGGAACGAGGGGCTCCAGACGAAGCCCGCCGCGAAGCTCCTGGACGACTCCGGGTCGAGCTGGTCGTTGCCGCCGGTGGTGATCGAGATCTGCGGATTGGGCTGCTGGTAGTTCGAGGGCACGCCCAGCGCGGCGCAGTTGCCCGCCAGCGAGGGATTGAGCAGCGGCGTCGAGCACGGGTCGTCGAGCTGGGCGTCGAAGCGGCTGGCCGAACCGAACAGCTCGCCGATCGAAGGCGCGCGGAAGCCCTCGGCATAACTGGCGCGGAACACCAGCTCCTCCACCAGCTGGAAGCGCAGGCCGTACTTGGGCGTCACTTCCGAAATGCCCGTGGAGTAGTCGGAATAACGGCCGGCCACGGTGAGGTCGAGCTTCTGGCCGATCTCGTCGTTGTTCCACAGCGGGAAGTTGAGCTCGACGACCAGTTCGCTCACGTCGTACTTGCCCGAGGTCGGCAGCGAGGGCACGCCGTTGTAGTCGCCGGCGATGGTCAGCGCGTCGGGGCGGTACCAGCCTTCCAGGCGGCGGTGCTCGAGGCCGGTGGCGAAGTCCACCGAACCGGCCGGCAGCTCGAACAGGCTGCCCGAGAGGTTGGCCGTGACCAGGGCCAGGTCGTTCTGGCTGCGGTCGCGCACGATCGGCTGGATCCAGGCCAGCATCTGCGGCGTGATCGTGCCCGGGCCGCCGAAGATGTTCAGCGGCGTGCAGCCGGCCACCGCGGCGCAGGCCGCCGGGTCGCCCAGCGCGAGCGCGATGTTGCGGATGTTGTAGCTGCCGAAGTTGGTCTGCTCGGCCTTGTTCTCGCTGAAGGCCAGGTTGACGTCCCAGTACAGCGTGCGCTGGCCGGCGTCGAACACGCCCTCCAGCCCCGCACCCACGTACCAGGTGTCGACCTCCTGCTCGAACACGCGCGGCCCGCCTTCGACCGGGCGGCGGCCGATCAGGATCAGGTTGGTGGCCGAGTCCAGGTCGAAACCAAACGGATTGAAGGGGTTGAGCGCCGAGATGAAGATGTTGTCGGCCAGCGGGTTGCCGGTGCCGGCCTCGGGGCCCAGGAACAGCGGCTCGGGCGCGGCCTGGTTGGTGGACTGGCGGCGGTTCCAGAGCAGCTTGGCGTAGCCGCCCACCGAGTCGCTGAACTCGAAGCGGGCCTGGCCGAAGGCGCCCACGCGCTCGGACGGCGTGAGCAGCAGGTTGAACTGCGAGAAGTTGAAGCGGTCGGCGCTGGTGAAGCAGTGGTAGTCGTCGGTGCGCGTGCAGCCGGTCTGCGCCGGGTCGAAGAACGGGTTATTGGCGCCGTCGTTGGGCGTGATGTCGAACACCTCGCTGGTGTTCGGATCGATGAAGATGAAGCGGCCCGTCGGCGTGGCCGAGCTGCCGAAGGCCACGCCGGTGCCGGGCACCGGGAAGCTCGACTGCGCGCGGTCGCGCGAGAAGACCACGTCCTGGTCGGTGTAGCTCAGGCCCAGGAAAAAATTGGCGCGCTCGGTGCTCGTGCCCCAGGCGAAGTCGATCGACTTGGTGGTGCCGTCGCCCTCGCCGTACTGGCCGAGCTGGGCATTGATGGCCAGCCCGTCGAAATCCCTGCGGGTGATGATGTTGATCACGCCGGCGATGGCATCCGAGCCGTAGAGCGAGGACGCGCCGTCCTCGAGCACCTCGATGCGGTCGATGATGGCCAGCGGGATGGTGTTGAGGTCGGTGGCCGCGCCCACGCCCGAGGCCGAGGCCTCGTTCACCCAGCGGATGCCGTCCACCAGCACCAGCACGCGCTTGGAGCCCAGGTGGCGCAGGTCGGCCTGCGCGGAGCCCGCGCCGACGCCACTGCCGTCCGGCGGGAAGCCGAAGTTGCCGCTGGAGTTGAACTTGGTGTTGAGCGCCGAGCCCGAGCCGGTGAGCGACTGGATGATGTCGGCCACGGAAGTGAGGCCGCTGCGGTCGATGTCGGCGCGGGTGATGCGCTGCACCGGCACCAGGCCCTCGGCTTCGGCGGTTTTCAGGCGCGTGCCGGTGACCTCGACGCGGTCGAGGGTCTTGAGGTCGTCGGCGGCCTCGTCCTGCGCCAGGGCCACGGCGGGCAGCATCGCGAGCAGCAATGCGCCGCGGACCGCCTGCGCCAGGCGGGAGTTGCGGATGGTCTTCATTGGCTTCCCTCAGGTTGGATGGCCGGCGCCTTGCCCCCCAATGCGCCGACGACTCCGGTTGTAAGGAAAGCGTCAAGAAGCGACAAGAATCGCTAACACTCACGCGGTTAGCACAAACGAACGCCGCGCCCCGGTTTCGTTCAGGGTGAGAAAAAAACACTCACGCCGACCACGGCCAGGAAGGCCGCGAACACCTTGCGCAGCGCCGGACCGCTGATGGCGTGGGCGAGGCGCGTGCCCAGCGGCGCGCACAGCATCGACGCCACGGCGATGCCCGCGGCGGCCGGCAGGTAGACGTAACCCCAGCTGCCCGCGGGCAGGCCGGTCGGCGCACCCTGCAGCGCATAACCCGCCGCGCTGGCGATGGCGATGGCCACGCCGCAGGCGCTGGACGTACCCACCGCGCGCACCGGCCGCACGCCGCGCCAGACCAGCAGCGGCACCGTCATCGAACCGCCGCCGATGCCCACCAGCGCAGACATCGCGCCGATGCCGCCGCCGGCCGCGGTGTAGCCAGGCCCGCGCGGTGCATCGGCGCGCTCGTGGCGCGAACGCGGCCAGTCCAGCGCCATCTGCAGCGCGGCCAGTCCGCAGTAGCCCGCGATGAGCCAGCGCAGCCAGTCGCCCTCGAGCCGCACCGCCAGGCCGCTGCCCAGCCAGCCGCCCAGCAGCAGGCCCGGCACCAGCCAGGCCACGGTGGGCCAGAGCACGCTGCCGCGTCGATGGTGGCTGCGGGCCGAGCTCAGGCCGGTGAGCACGATGCTTGCCAGGGCCGTGGCCAGCGCCACGTGCACGGCATGCTCCAGCGGCACGCCCTGGGTGGGCAGCAGCCACACCAGCGCCGCCACCAGCACCAGGCCGCCGCCGATGCCCAGCAAGCCGGCCAGCACGCCCGCCACCGCGCCCAGGGCCAGGTAGAGCAGCCAGGCCGCGCTCACGCGGCGCCCCGGCCGGGGGCGGCGTTTCCGGGGGCTTGGGCTAGACTCATGGCCATGTCGCGCAAATTCCTCATCCTCGGTGTTTTCCTGTCCTTGCTGGCCACCGGCGCGGCGGCGCAGGACCGGCCGGAAGACCTGACGCTCGAGCGCCCCGCCATCCTCGAGGCCTTCCGGCTGGCCGAGCGCGGGCAGCTGAGCCTAACCGACCTGGCCCGCGTGAAGGACCACCCGCTGGCCCCGTGGGTGGAGGCCAGCCACCTGCGCCGGCGCCTGGGCTCGGCACCCGACGCCGACGTGCGCGCGGCCCTGCGCCGCCAGGACGGGCAGGCCAGCGGCGACTGGCTGCGCGCCGCCTGGCTGCAGCACCTGGCCACCAACCGCCGCTGGGCCGACTTCCTGGCCGACTGGCGGCCGATCGACACGCTCGAGATGCGCTGCGCCCACCTCGCGGCGCGCCTGGCCACGGGCGCCACCGACGCGCAGTGGATCGCCGACGGCAAGGCCCTGTGGCAACGCGGCGAGTCGCTGCCCGAGGCCTGCAACACGCCCTTCGCCTCGCTGCAGGCCCTGGGCCACATCGATGCCGCCGCGCGCTGGCAGCGCATCGAGCTGGCCCTGCTGGCCGGCCAGGGCGGCCTGGCCCGCTTCCTCGCCCGCGACCTGCCGGCCGGTGACGCGAAACTGGCGAATGACTACGCCGATTTCATCGATTCGCCGCATGCCCGCGCCAGCGGCTGGCCCAAGGACGCGCGCAGCCGGGCGGTGGCCGCCGAAGGCCTGGCGCGGCTGGCGCGACGTTCGCCCGATGCCGCCGAGGCGCAGCTGGCCACGCTGGGCCCGGCCCTGGGCCTGGACGAAGCGGCGCGCGGCAAGGTGCTTTATGAAATCGCGCTGTGGACGGTGGCCTCCTACCTGCCTGGCTCGCGCGAGCGGCTCGAGGCGGTGCCGCGCGCGGCCTACGACGAGCGCCTGTACGAATGGCGCGTGCGCGAGGCCATGAACCGCCGCGACGACGCCGGCGCGCTGGCCGCGATCGAGTTCATGCCCACCGCGCAGCGCGAAGACCCACGCTGGCAATACTTCGAGGCGCGCCTGCGCGAGCGCCTGGGCCAGTCCGACGCCGCGCGCGCCCTCTACGCCCGCGCCGCCGACACCGCCACCTTCCACGGCTTCCTCGCCGCCGACCGGCTGGCGCAGCCCTACGCACTGTGCCCGATCGAGCCCTCCAGCGACCCGGCGCTGCGCGCGCGCGTGGCGCGGCACCCGGGCGTGGTGCGGGCGCTGGAGCTGTTCGCCATCGAGCGCATCGGCCTGGCCACGCGCGAGTGGACGGCGCTGCTGCAGGTGTTGTCGCCGGAGGAGCGCAAGGTGGCCATCGAGTTCGCGCGCGACGCGCACTGGTACGACCGCGCCGTGTTCACCATCGGCAACACGCCCGAGGACCTGCGCCACTACTCGCTGCGCTTCCCGCTGCACCACGAGGCCGTGCTGCGGCGCGAGTCGAAGCGACAGGACCTCGACCCGGCCTGGGTGGCGGCGCAGACCCGGGCCGAAAGCGCCTTCATGCCGCGCGCGCGCTCGCACGCCGATGCCCGCGGCCTGATGCAGCTTCTGCCCTCCACCGCCGAACGCACCGCGCGCCGGCTGGGCCTGCCCTGGACCGGCGCCGAGAGCCTGTACCGGCCCGAGCTCAACCTCGAGCTGGGCATCGCCCACCTGCGCCACGAGCTCGACGGACACGGCGGCATCGCCTACCAGGCGATCGCGGCCTACAATGCCGGGCCTGCGCCGGTGATGCGCTGGAACCGCGACCGTCCCGGCTTCGACCCGGACTTCTGGATCGAGACCGTCACCTACCGGGAAACCCGCGAATACGTCGCGCGCGTGCTGGCCTTCAGCGTCATCTACGACTGGCGGCTCGAGCGCAGCGCGGTGCCGGTCAGCGAGCGCCTGCTGGGCCGCACCGTGCCGGCCGCCGCGCGCCGTCAGTTCACCTGCCCCACCCCGAACGCTCCAGGAAACACCCCATGACCCCGCTCAACATCGTCGTCCTCGGCGGCACCGGCTTCGTCGGCAGGCACCTGTTGTCGCGCCTGGCCGCCGACGGCCACGCCATCACCCTGCTCAGCCGCAACCTCGGCCCGCACCCGGACCGCCTGCTGCCGCCGGGCGTGGCGCTGCGCGAGGTGGACGTGTACGACCCGGGCGTGCTGCGCGAGGCCTTCACCGGCGCCGATGCGGTGGTGAACCTGGTGGGCATCCTCAACGAGAAGCGCGACAACGGCCGCGGCTTCCGCCGCGCCCACGTCGAGCTGACCAAGCTGGTGCTGGCGGCGATGCAGCTGGCCGGCGTGCGCCGCCTGCTGCAGATGAGCTCGCTCAACGCCGGCCGCGGCCACAGCCACTACCTCAAGTCGCGCGGCGAAGCCGAGGCGGCGGTGAAGGCCTCGGGCCTGGACTGGACGATCTTCGAGCCCTCGGTGATCTTCGGCCAGGGCGATGGCCTGTTCTGCCGCTTCGCCGCCCTGCTCAAGCTGGC
This sequence comes from Arenimonas sp. SCN 70-307, assembly GCF_001724815.1. GTDB lineage: Bacteria > Pseudomonadota > Gammaproteobacteria > Xanthomonadales > Xanthomonadaceae > Arenimonas. Next base: position 636,281 of record NZ_MEDO01000014.1, read on the forward strand.
GCCGGTGCTGCCGCTGGCGCGCGCGGGCGCGAAGTTCGCGCCGGTGCACGTGGGCGACGTGGTCGAGGCGATGGTGCGTGCGCTGCGCGACCGCCGCACCCACGGCGAGGTTTACGAACTCTACGGGCCGGACGTGTTCACGATGGCGCAGATCGTGAAGATGACCGCGCGCCAGCTGGGCCTGCGCCGCCTGGTGGTGCCGCTGCCGGACGCGCTGGGCCGCCTGCAGGGCTTCGTGTTCGATTTCGTGCCGGGCAAGCCGTTCTCGTCGGACAACTTCCGCTCGCTCAAGACCGATTCGGTCGGCGGCATCGACGGCCTGCACCGCCTGGGCATCACGCCCACGCGCGTGGCCACGAAGCTGCCCGAGATCCTGGGCCACGTGGCCGACCGCCAGGCCCGCTACGCGCGCTACCGCGCGGCGCGCTGAGCCATGCGTCGCTACCTGGTCGGCGGCGCGGTGCGTGACCGGCTGCTCGGCCTGCCGGGCGGCGACCGCGACTGGGTGGTGGTGGGCAGCACGCCCGCCGAAATGGTGCTGGCGGGCTACCTGCCGGTAGGCAAGGATTTCCCGGTCTTCCTGCACGCGCAGACCAAGGAAGAGCACGCGCTGGCGCGCACCGAGCGCAAGACCGCGCCCGGCTACCACGGCTTCGTCTTCCACGCCGCACCCGACGTGACGCTCGAGCAGGACCTGGCGCGGCGCGACTTCACCATCAACGCCATCGCCGAGGCCGAAGACGGCACGCTGGTCGATCCGTTCGGCGGCGCGCGCGACCTCGGGGCGCGGGTGCTGCGCCACGTGTCGCCGGCCTTTGCCGAGGATCCCGTGCGCATCCTGCGTGCGGCGCGCTTCCTGGCGCGCTTCGCGCCGCTGGGTTTCACCATCGCGCCGGAAACGCTGGCCTTGATGCGCGACATGGTCGCCGCGGGCGAAGTCGACCACCTGGTGCCCGAACGCGTGTGGCAGGAGCTGAAGAAGGCGCTTGAGATGCCGCGCCCCTCGGCCGCCATCGCGCTGCTGCGCGCGTGTGGCGCGCTGGCGAAGCTGCTGCCCGAAGTGGACGCGCTCTACGGCGTGCCGCAGCGCCCCGAGTACCACCCCGAGGTGGACACGGGCGTGCACGTGCAGATGGTGCTGGACATGGCGGCGCGACTGGCGCCGGGCGACGCGCTGGTGGGCTTTTGCGCCCTGGTGCACGACCTGGGCAAGGCGCTGACGCCGAAGGACAAGCTGCCGCGCCACATCGGCCACGAGCACAGCGGCGTGCGGCCGCTGCGCGCGGTCTGCGCGCGCTACAAGGTGCCAGCGGAGTTCGCCGCGGTGGCCGAAATCGTCTGCCGCGAGCACCTCAACGTGCACCGCATCGACGAGCTTCGCCCCGATACCGTGCACGAACTGCTTTCGCGCTGCGACGCCTTCCGCAAACCGCAGCGGGTGAAACAGCTGGCGCTGGCCTGCGAAGCCGATGCCCGCGGCCGCCTGGGCCGCGAGGAGGACGATTACCCGCCGGCGCGACGGCTGCTGGCCCTGCACGATGCCGCAGCGGCGGTCTCCGCCGGCCACGCCGTGGCCAAGGGCCTGAGCGGCCCCGCGGTGGGCGACTGGCTACGCGAAGCCCGCATCGACGCCATCCGCGCCGCACGCGCCTCCCTGTAGGAGCGCCTTCAGGCGCGAATCTTTTGCTTTTGCCTTTGACTTTGCCTTCGGCAAAAAAAGGATTCGCGCCTGAAGGCGCTCCTACAGCGGCGACGCCTTGCCGCCAAACAGCCGCGCATCGAGCCACTCCAGGGCCCGCGCCAGCGGGGTGAACGACAGCACCAGCCCGGCGGCGACGCCCAGGGTATTGGCCAGCGCGTCGCGCACGTCGCCCAGGCGCACCGTGGTCAGCTGTGCCTGGGCGAACTCCATCGCCACGCCGAGGCCCACCAGCGCCAGCGCCGCCAGCAGGTGCGCACGGCGACTGCGGAAGATGCACACGGCCCAGGCGGTGAGCGTGAAATAGGCCAGGAAATGGCCGATCTTGTCGGAGTTCGCCGGCCCCGGCAGCCCGATCGCCGGCACCAGCGAGAGCACGATGCACAGCGCCCAGCCGAAGACCCACACCCCGAGCCACAGCGCGGGCCGGGAAAACGCGCGCAGCCTCACAGCCGGTGGCTCCGGTCGCCCGCCGCGAACAGCGCGCGGATGTCCACCGCGCGCTGGAAGGCCATGGCCTGGAAACGCTCGCCCATCTCGCCCGGCAGCATCAGCCGCTTGACCTCGTTGGTGCGCCGGTGCTGTTCGACCGGATCGCTGATTTCCGCGATCGCCTGCAGCCGTTCGGCCAGGCCGCTGGCCATCAGGAAGGCCGACTGCGAGGCGTAACCGGCCAGGTCGAAGCCGGCGCCCACGCCGGCCTCGGCCAGGGCGGTGAAGTCGACGAAGGCGGTGATGTCGGTCAGGCCCGGCAGGTCGAAGGGATCGTCGTGCGCGCGATGCTGGCGGTGGCAGACCAGCGTTCCCTCGCGGCGCTCCGGCAGGTAGTACTCGGCGCGCGGGTAGCCGTAGTCCACGAACAGCATCGCGCCCTCGCGCAGCAGGCCGCCCACGGCCTGGATCCAGTACGGCAGCTGCACCAGCAGCTCGGAGCGGTAGCCGTCCGGGAAAGGCGCGCCGACGTGGCGCTCGACGTGGCGCACGGCCGCGTGCAGCAGCGCATCGGCCGGCTGCTCGACCAGGGCGAAACCGCCGTCGGCGGCCAGGGCCACGTGCTGCTCGTACACCTCGCCGCCGCGGATGGCGAAGCGCGGCGTCGGCAGCGCGTCGATCACCTCGTTGGCGAACAGGAAGCCGCGCCAGCCGCGCTCGGGCGGGCCGTCGAGCCAGCCCACGCGGTTGAACACCGCCGGCGGCAGCGCCTCGCGCAGGCGCTCCATCTGGCGCTCGCGCAGGTCGGCGCTGGGTTCGAGGATGCGGTAGTGGGCCGGCAGCGCGTCGCGGGCGTGCAGGAAGCGCAGCGCGGCCTCGGCGAAGGCGCCGCTGCCGCCGCCGAGCTCGATGAAATCGAAGCGGCCGCCGAGCTGCGCGAACACCTCCATCGCCGCGCCCGCCACGCACTCGGCGAACACCGGGCCGAGCTCGGGCGCGGTGACGAAATCACCCTCGGCGCCGAACTTGCGCGCGCCGGCGCTGTAGTAGCCCAGGCCGGGCGCGTACAGCGCCAGCTCCATGTAGCGCGAGAACGGGATGGCGCCGCCTGCGGCGCGGACCTGGTCGCGGATATGGGCCTGCAGGCGCCCGCTGTGGGCCAGGGCTTCGGCCGAAGGGGCCGGAAGGGGTGCGCTCATGTTGGAATCTTCATCTGCCAACGCGCAGGATAACGGCAAAGCCCCGGAGCGCCTGAATGCCCACCGATCGTCCCGTCGCCCTGGTCACCGGCGCCGCCAAGCGCGTCGGCGCCGAAATCGCCCGTCGCCTGCACGCCGCCGGCTACGACCTGGCCCTGCACCACCGCCGCTCCGGCGCCGAGATGGCGACGCTGGCCGCCGCGCTCGAGGCCGCGCGCCCGGGCAGCGTGCTGGTGCTGCAGGCCGAGCTGTCCGACCCCGCCGCACCCGAGGCCCTGGTGCAGGCCACCCTCGCCCGCTTCGGCCGGCTCGATGCGCTGGTGAACAACGCCAGCGCCTTCCGGCCCACGCCCGTGGGCGCGGCAACGCAGGCCGACTGGGACGAGCTGTTCGCCTCGAACGCGCGGGCGCCCTTTTTCCTCTCGCAGGCCGCGGCACCGGCGCTGCGCGCGGCCGGCGGCGCCATCGTCAACCTCGGCGACATCTACGGCGAGCGCCCGCTGGCGCGGCATCCGGTGTACTGCATGGCCAAGGCGGCGCTGCTGATGATGACGCAGTCGCTGGCCAAGGAGCTGGGCCCCGAGGTGCGGGTCAATGCCGTCGCGCCCGGCGCGGTGATGTGGCCCGAGGAAGGCAAGCCCGAGCACGAAAAGGCCGCGATGCTGGCCAGCACCGCGCTCAAGCGCGCCGGCGAGGCCGGCGACGTGGCCGAGGCGGTGCGGTGGTTGCTGCTCGATGCCCGCTACACCACCGGGCAGGTGGTGCGTGTGGATGGCGGGCGCGCGTTGAACATGTAACCCAGTCCCGTAGGAGCGCCTTCAGGCGCGAATCTTTTGACTTCGCCTTTGGCAAAGAAGGGATTCGCGCCTGAAGGCGCTTGTGTCTGGCTTTTGCCCTAGGGTTTGGGGTGAGAGCGGGGTGCGGGACGCCGCTGTTGCGCAGTGCTCGAAAGCACGA